>NZ_CP011794.1:0-792315 GCF_059935335.1 Blochmannia endosymbiont of Camponotus quercicola
ATGTTTTATCCTACTCATTTTGATGTTATTGTCGTCGGAGGAGGTCATGCCGGAACAGAAGCGGCTATGGCTTCTGCTAGATTGAAATGCAGTACGTTATTAATTACTCATAATATTGATACTCTTGGACAGATGTCCTGTAACCCAGCTGTTGGTGGTATTGGAAAAGGACATTTAGTAAAAGAAATTGATGCGATGGGTGGAGTTATGGCCCATGCTATAGACAAAGCAGGAATTCAATTTAGAATACTTAATCGTAGCAAAGGGGCTGCTGTTAGGGCAACTCGTGCTCAGGCAGATAAAATATTGTATCGTCAAGTGATACGTAATATTCTTGAATATCAAAAATTTTTACTGATTATTCAGGCTTCGGTTGAAGATTTAATAATTGATAGAAACAAAATTGTTGGGGTTATTGTTCCAAAAATAGGAATGAAATTTACTTCTACGTCTGTTGTATTAACGACAGGAACATTTCTTAATGGTAGGATGCATATTGGCATGAGTAATTTTAGTGGAGGTCGTGCTGGAGATATAGAGTCGTCGTCGTTATTAACGGAACGATTGAAAGAATTATCTTTACGAGTTAGTCGTTTAAAAACAGGTACTTCTCCTCGTGTGCATGCTAAAGGGATAAATTTTGATGCCTTAAGTCCACAACACAGTGATAATCCTGTTCCTGTATTTTCATTCATAGGATCTATGGAGCAACATCCTAAACAGATACCTTGTTACGTTACATATACTAATGACAACACGCATGCGATAGTTAGATTAAATTTACATCAGAGTCCTATGCATGTAGGTTTAATAAAAGGCATATCACCTCGTTATTGTCCGTCTATAGAAGATAAAATAATACGTTTTTCTGATCGTAACGCTCATCAAATTTTTTTAGAACCTGAAGGTTTAACGACACCTGAAATATATCTTAACGGTATTTCTACTAGCCTACCATTTTATGTACAGGTACAAATGATTAAATCGATTCGGGGATTGGAGAATACTCATATAATCAGGCCAGGTTATGCCATTGAATATGATTTTTTTGATCCTCGAGATTTAAAGTTGACATTAGAGAGTAAATTTGTTTCTGGATTGTTTTTTTCTGGCCAAATTAATGGTACTACTGGTTATGAAGAGGCAGCTGCCCAAGGACTGTTAGCTGGAGTTAATGCAGCCAGATTTTCTCAAAATAAAGAAGGATGGTATCCTAGAAGAGATCAGGCGTATTTAGGAGTACTTGTAGATGATTTATGTACACATGGCACTGAAGAACCTTATCGTATGTTTACTTCGCGTGCTGAATATCGTCTATCTTTACGCGAGGACAATGCTGATTTAAGGTTGACTGAAATTGCTCGACAATTGGGTTTAATAGACGAAGCACGATGGAAAATTTTTTGCTTAAAAAGGGAAAATATTGAAAAAGAACGTCAGAGATTGCGTAATACTTATATTTTTCCGTATAGCTCAGATATTGCTCAATTAAATAATTTTCTAAAGACGCCTTTACTACATGAGGTAAATGGTGAAGAATTATTAAGGAGGCCAGAGATTAATTACACAAAGTTATCTCAATTAAGCACTTTTGGCCCGGTTATATTAGATCGTCAGGTATTTGAGCAAATTGAGATTCAAATAAAATATGAAGGTTATATTCGCCATCAACAGGAAGAAATAGAGAGATATATCTGTAATGAAAACACATTGTTACCGACAAATATAGATTTCAATATTGTTTTTGGATTATCTAAAGAAGTGATTGATAAACTTAATAATTATAAACCTTATTCACTCGGGCAAGCGTCTAGAATTTCTGGTATAACCCCTGCAGCTATTTCTAATCTATTAGTTTGGTTAAAAAAACAGGGTTTGTTGGGTTCTAGTGCATGTTAGTTGGGTTAAATATTGAACTTATGTTGATATAGACAAATAGTCCTACTTGTTTTATCAATAAGTATTGAGTATTTTTGTAATATGGGAACTTTTAGATACATGGGATGATGATATGCATACATTTTACTGATAAAATCATTCCATAGAGATGATATGTAGATCTATTTTATTTTTCATATTAATTGGCTATGTACATATATCGGTTTTTTTCAATTTAAATAGCATGTTATATATTTATTTAGTTGTGTTAGCATGAAAATAGAAAATTGGAATTATACTAAATTTTTTATTTAAATTTTGTATGTAGGTTATTATTGTGTAGTTTAGATCAGTATACGTTGTGTTGAGGTTGTTAATTGAAGGATTTCATTATTTGTTATAAATTGAACATGCATGTTCAATTTATAACAAATTTATAGTGTGCACGTAGTATGTGGGATTATTAAATTTATAGTGTATTTGCAACAACTTATTTTGTTTCAGGGTATATGAATCGTATGAAAAGAATGAGTGTTCTTGTTATTTAATCTTATTAATATGTAGTCTTTTATTTGAGCGCTATTGAGATGTCTCAATAGCGCTCAAATAAAATCATCGTTGTATTTATCATGTTATAATAAATGTATAAATAATGTGTTGCAAATAATATTGTTGAAGGGTAGTTTATGTCAGGAATCACAGGTGCCTCTCAGGAGTACATTAGACATCATTTATCTCATCTACAGTTTGATTTGAGTACTTTTTCATGGGTAGATCTGGAAAATATCTCTTCTTTTTGGATATTAAATGTAGATTCCATATTTTTTTCGACATTATTAGCTATCTTATTTTTACTGATATTTGGTAGCGTGGCTAAAGCAGCAACATGTGGTGTTCCTACGAAACTACAAGCTTTTATTGAGTTAGTGATATTGTTTGTTGATAGTAATGTAAAAGATATGTTTCATGGTAACAGCAAATTAGTTGCGCCATTATCTATGACAGTTTTTGTTTGGATTTTTTTAATGAATACCATGGATTTGTTCCCTATAGATTTATTTCCTTTGTTAGCTAAATACGTGTTAGGATCATCCGTTGTACGTGTTGTTCCATCTGCTGATATAAACGTTACTTCTTCAATAGCTTTAAATGTGTTTGTGCTTATTGTGTACTACAATATTTACATTAATGGTGTATATAGTTGCATTAAAGGATTACTGCATCATCCATTTAATCATCCAATGTGTATTCCTATTAATTTTATTCTTGAGGTTATTGGTTTACTATCTAAACCAATATCACTCAGTCTTAGATTATTTGGTAATATGTATTCTGGTGAGTTGATTTTTATCTTAATATCTGGTTTATTGCCATGGTGGGCGCAATGGACTTTAAATTTGCCATGGGCAATTTTTCATATTTTAATTGTTATATTACAAGCCTTTATTTTTATGGTGTTGACAGTGATTTATTTGTCTACAGCTCACGATCCATATTAAAATAAATAGTATAAATATAATATAGCACAGAAGATTATAAAAAAGGGTTTATTATGGAACATTTAAATTTTGACATGTTGTATATAGCCGCGGCAATAATGATGGGATTAGCAGCAATTGGTGCAGCTATTGGTATTGGGATTTTAGGTAGTAAATTTTTAGAAGGCGCCGCGCGTCAACCAGACCTTATTCCTATTCTTCGTACTCAGTTTTTTATTATTATGGGATTGGTTGATGCGATACCTATGATTACTGTAGGCCTTGGTCTATATGTGATGTTTTCTGCAGTTTGAGAACTAGAATTGAACATACATTTATTATTGATTACTAGACGTCAGGATTGGTACTGTGAATCTTAATGCAACAATATTAGGGCAAACTATTTCATTTATTTTATTTGTTTGGTTTTGTATGAAATATATATGGCGTCCATTTATGTCAATTATTGAGAAACGTCAAAAAGAAATTTCTGATAATTTAAATTCTACTGCTTATGCTAAAGTAGAATCTGAACGTGCTCATGATGAAGCTTTACTTTGCTTGAAAAACGCGCGGATTAAAGCTCAAGAAATTGTAAATCAAGCAAATACATGTAAAATCCAAATAATTAATGAAGCTAAATATGAAGCAGAAAAGGAGCAAAACAGAATTTTATCTCAAGCGCGAGAACAAATTGTTTATGAAAGAAAATGCGTTACTGATGAGTTAAGAAGGCAAATTAGCAAACTTGTGATTGAAAGCGCAGAGAAAATTATAGAATGTTCTATAAACGAGATGATTGATGTAGATATTGTAAATAGTATCATCAATAAGTTGTCATATGAGGATTAGATGTCTAGTATGTTTGTAGTGGCTCATGTATATGCTCAAGCTATATTTGATATAGCTGTAGAACAGAAAAATATAGATAAATGGGAATCAGTTCTTGATTTATTTTCTAAGATAAGTAAAAACAACTCGATACAATCTTTATTTTTTAGATGCCTAGCACCAAAAAGATTAGCAGAAGTATTTATTTCTATTTGTGAAGATTGCCAAAACAAACAAGTTGATATTTATAGTAAAAATATAATTTGTATCATGGCAGAAAACAATCGTTTGTTGTTACTACCAATTGTTTTTAAGGAATTCACTGATCTGCACGCTATGTATTTGCGTGTTGTAGAAGTGGAAGTTATCTCTGCTTGGCCTATAGATTATAGACAATCAAAAAAAATTACTGATATGATGGCTAAACGTTTATCTAAAAAAGTGAAATTAGTGCATAAAATAAATAAAGATGTGTTGGCAGGGATAATTATTCGTATTGGAGATACTGTGATTGATGGAAGCATACGTGGACGTATTTTGCGTTTAAATCATGTACTGCAATATTTATAATAAGTCTTAACATTTCAGTATTAGATGCCTCTTAGCTCTTAACTTAATTTAGGTGCAAATAAGATTATGCAATTAAATTCGAATGAAATTAGCAAATTAATTAAGAGACGTATTGCTCAATTTGATATAACGTGTGAAACTCGTAATGAAGGTACTATTACCGCTGTTGGTGATGGAGTAATCCATATATACGGTTTAACGAATGTAATGCAAGGTGAAATGATTGCTTTGCCATCAGATCAATTTGCTGTAGCATTAAATTTAGAACGTGATTCTGTCGGTGCTGTGGTTATGGGTTCATATTTGAATTTATCTGAAGGAATGGTGGCAAAATGCACAGGAAATATACTACAAGTTCCTGTTGGAACAGAACTATTGGGAAGAGTAGTGAATACCTTAGGAATTCCTGTAGATAATAAGGGAGCAATACAATGTTCTTGTTATCTCCCGGTGGAAGCTGTTGCACCTAGTGTAATTGATCGAAAGTCGATAGATGAACCAATTCAAACTGGATACAAATCTGTTGATTCTATGATCCCTATTGGACGCGGTCAACGTGAATTAATTATAGGAGATCGGCAGACTGGAAAGTCTGCATTAGCAATTGATACTATTATTAATCAACGTTACAGCGGGGTGAAATGTATTTACGTGGCCATTGGTCAAAAGGCAACAACTGTAGCTAACGTTGTAAAAAAATTAGAGGAGCATCATGCTCTCACCAACACTATTGTGGTCCTTGCATCTGCCTCTGAGTCTGCTGTATTGCAATATTTAGCTCCTTATGCTGGGTGTGCTATGGGAGAATATTTTAGAGATCTTGGGGAAGATGCGCTAATTGTGTACGATGATCTTTCTAAACAAGCGGTAGCTTATCGTCAAATTTCTTTGTTACTACGCCGTCCTCCTGGACGAGAAGCGTATCCAGGAGATATATTTTATTTACATTCTCGTTTATTAGAACGAGCTTCTAGGGTCAGTTCTGATTATGTAGAACAGCGCACTCATGGAAAGGTAACAGGGAGAACTGGTTCATTAACTGCTATACCTATTATTGAAACTCAAGCTGGGGATGTTTCTTCGTTTATTCCAACTAATGTTATTTCTATTACTGATGGTCAGATTTTTTTAGAATCTCATTTGTTTAATTCAGGAATTCGTCCTGCAGTAAATCCAGGAATTTCAGTATCTCGAGTTGGAGGAGCTGCTCAAACTAATATTATGAAGGTGTTATCTGGAGGAATTCGTACCGCTTTAGCTCAATATCGTGAATTAGCTGCTTTTTCTCAATTTGCTTCAGAATTAGATGAAGTTACACAAAAACAACTGAAGCATGGTCAAAAGGTAACCGAATTATTAAAACAGAAGCAATATGCGCCCATGTCTATTTCATGTCAATCCATTATTTTGTTTGCAGCAGTGCATGGTTATTTAGAAGATGTTGAAGTCTCAAAAATAAGTGATTTTGAGTCTGCACTAATATTATATATGACTTATACAGAAAATGAATTGGTTAAAATAATTGATCGTGATGGTATATACGATATTAATATTGAAAATAAATTTAAAAGTATTCTGAATACCTTTAAATTAAGCCAAGCTTGGTAAGCTCGTTAAACACATTATCATTATGGAATTAAAATATGTCTAGTGTAAAAGAAATACGAGGAAAAATAGATAGTATCCGCAATATACAAAAAATTGCTAAGGCTATGGAAATGATTTCTGCTTCTAAAATTCACAAAACACAAAGACGTATGTTAATAAGTCAGCCGTATGCAGAAACTATTCGTAAAGTAATTAATCATATTTCTTCAGGCACATTAGAATATAAACACCCTTATTTTTTGGAACGAAAAATTAAGTCTGTTGGTTATTGGGTGATTTCAACAGATAGAGGGTTAACAGGGGGATTAAACATTAATTTATTTAGAATGTTGTTGTGTGATTTTAGCAAATGGAGTAATGCAGGAATAATGATTAAATTAGCCGTTATTGGGTCAAAGGCTGCTTCTTTTTTACATTGTATAAAGCAAACAAAAATAATCAGCTGTGTTTATGGCGTTGGAGATGCTCCTAAAATGTCAACGCTTATCGGTTCAGTAAGGGTAATGTTGCAACTATATAACAATAGTGAAATAGATAAATTATATTTGGCATATAATAAATTTATTAATACTTTATCTCAAATTCCTCAGATTTTACAGATTTTACCGATTATTTCTGTAGATAAAACTACGTCGAAAACTAAACATTGGGATTATTTGTATGAACCAGATTCTAAAATATTATTAAACAGCATATTACAGCGATACATTGAATCTCAAGTTTACCAAGGAGTAGTAGAAAATTTAGCAAGTGAGCAATCCGCGCGAATGATGGCGATGAAGACAGCTTCAGATAATGGAGAGGTTATCATTAATGATTTGAAGTTATTTTATAATAAAGTCAGACAAACTAAAATTACGGAAGAACTTACAGAAATTGTTTCAGGAGCTTCTATAATATAAAACACAAAGACAGCTAGAGGTGCAATAATAATATGAGTTCTGGAAAAATAATCCAGGTTATTGGAGCAGTGGTTGATGTTGCGTTCCATCAAGATGTAGTACCGACTGTATATCATGCTCTTGAGGTGCATGTTGATAATTTTAATAAAAAGTTGATATTAGAAGTAGCACAGCAATTGGGCGGAGGTGTAGTACGCTGTATTGCCATGGGAAATACAGATGGATTACGTCGTGGATTGGTAGTGATTGACTTAAAACATTCTATTGAAGTCCCGGTAGGAAAAGAAACTTTAGGTCGTGTAATGAATGTATTAGGTGAGCCAATTGATATGAAAGGGCCTATTAAAGAAAAAGAAAAATGGTCTATTCATAGATCTGCTCCATGTTATTCTGAATTGTCTACTAGCCAAGATCTTTTAGTTACTGGTATTAAAGTAATTGATTTAATGTGTCCATTTGCTAAAGGAGGAAAAATTGGTCTTTTTGGAGGAGCAGGAGTTGGAAAGACAGTAAATATGATGGAACTTATTCGTAATATTGCGGTAGAACATTCTGGTTATTCAGTATTTGTTGGTGTTGGGGAACGCACTCGCGAAGGTAATGATTTTTATCACGAAATGATAAACTCTGATGTTATAAGCAAAGTTGCTTTAGTATACGGTCAAATGAATGAGCCACCTGGAAATAGATTACGTGTTGCTTTAACTGGTCTTACTATGGCTGAAAAGTTTAGAGACGAAGGATATGACGTATTATTGTTCATAGATAATATATATCGTTATACTCTTGCTGGGACCGAAGTTTCCGCTTTACTAGGTCGTATTCCATCGGCGGTAGGATACCAATCAACATTGTCAGAAGAAATGGGTATATTGCAGGAACGTATTACCTCTACAAAGTTAGGTTCGATTACTTCTGTGCAAGCAGTATATGTTCCTGCTGACGATCTTACAGATCCATCTCCTGCTACTACTTTTTCTCATTTAGATGCATCTATAGTCTTAAGCCGTCAAATTGCTGCTCTTGGTATTTATCCTGCAGTAGATCCATTAGATTCTAACAGTCAACAACTAAATCCACTTATTGTTGGACAAGAACATTATGATGTGGCTCGTGATGTTAAATCTATCTTGCAACGTTATCAAGAACTTAAGGACATTATTGCGATTTTAGGGATGGACGAATTATCGGAAGAAGATAAATTAATAGTGTTACGTTCGAGAAAAGTTCAGCGGTTTTTATCGCAACCTTTTTTTGTTGCTGAAGTATTTACTGGATTTTCTGGTGCATATGTTTCTTTAGAAGATACTGTTCGAGGATTTAAAGAAATCATAGATGGAAAATATGATCATATTCCAGAACAAGCATTTTATATGGTAGGCTCCATCGAAGAAGTTATAGAAAAAAACAAAATGCTTTAAATTTTTTTGTGTGATTAATATAAATCATGGTGTATAAATGTCTCTACGTAGTTATTCTTTAATTGTTGTTTCTCTTGAAAGACAGATATTTTCTGGTGTAGTTCAGAAAATTCAAGTAGCAGGTATTGAAGGTGAAATGGGTATTTTTCCAGGTCATGCTCCATTACTTACGTCGATTAAGCCGGGGGTCTTGCGTATAGTAAAATCATGTGATGATGAAGAATATGTGTATATATCTGGAGGTATACTTGAGATTCAAAGCAATGTAGTAACTATATTGGCAGATACGGCTATTCGTGCAGAAGAATTAGATGAAAAGAAGGCTAAGGAAGCCAAACATGAAGCTGAAGAACATATTAAAAACTCACGCCATAGTGACGATATAGATTATATTAAAATAGCTTCGGATATATCTAAAGCTATTGCGAAACTGAGATTAATTGAATTAACAAAAAAGAATAAGCATATGTAATTAATGTCGCTCTATGTTATAGGATAGTAATAAAATAAGTTATAATTAAAAATAAAGAACAGAGATGTAATAGATTATGTCGCATATTAATTTCAGCGCAATTATTCTCGCTGCCGGTAGAGGTAATAGAATGTTGTCTGATACACCGAAGGTGCTATACCAAATTGGTGGTAAGTTTATGTTACAACATCTAATTGATTCTGTAATGCAGATAGGTGTTAAGTCTATATATGTAGTGTATGGTTACAAAGGAGAAATGGTAATAAAAAAAATTAATACAGACCAATACACCACTCCTGTACATTGGATATTGCAACATGAACTTGTTGGAACTGGAAATGCTGTTAAAAGAGTGCTACCTGTTATCAGTGATAATGAAGAAGTTCTTGTTCTGTGTGGCGATGTTCCTTTTGTTTCGCATCGAACATTACAACAATTATATGCTATTAAATCTCAGTGTGATATAAGTCTGCTAACGGCAATACTGCCTAATCCAAACGGATATGGCCGAGTTGTGCGGAACCAGGAAGGCAATGTTGTAGACATAATAGAACACGATGATATTATTAATGACGATCAAAGAAAAATTAAGGAAGTTAACACTGGCATTTTTATTGCTATTGCTGGACATTTAAAAAGCTGGGTAAGCAGATTAACACCTCATAAGTCAAAAAAAGAATTCTATTTAACAGATATAATTCATATAGCTCATCAAGCAGGTTGCATTATTCATACTATGTGTCCTGCTGATATATTTGAAATTATGGGGGTAAATAGTAAATCCGATTTAGTTTATTTAGATAGACAATATCAACAAAGACAAATACAACATTTGTTATCATCAGGAGTCATGATAACTGATCCCAATAGGTTTGATTTAAGAGGAACATTAGTACACGGGAAAGATGTGTGTATCGATGTAAATGTAATTATCGAGGGGAATGTTCATTTGGGAAATAGAGTTAAAATAGGAGCAAGTTGTATATTAAAAGATACAGTGGTTGAAGATGATGTTGTGATATATCCATTTTCAATAATTGAAAATACAAAAATAAACTTTCAAAGCAAAGTTGGACCATTTGTGAGATTAAGGCCGGGAACTGAATTAAAGGAAAGCAGTCATGTAGGAAATTTTGTTGAAATAAAAAATACTCGATTGGGCGCGCGATCAAAGGTTAAGCATCTCAGTTATTTAGGTGATGCAACAATTGGTGCTCAAGTGAATATTGGGGCCGGAACTATCATTTGTAATTATGATGGTGTTAACAAAAATCATACTACTATTGGCGATGATGTTTTTATTGGAGCCGATAGTCAGCTGGTAGCTCCAATAACTGTTGGTAAAAATGTGACTATTGGAGCTGGAACTACAGTAACTCGAGATGTACCAACTGGTGATACTATTATTAGTAGAATACGACAATTTTCCATTTTAAATTGGAAGCGAAAAAATAAAAAATGATCCTGTCTTTTATTTTTTATACAACAATGATTTATCTATATCTAATGAGTTGCTATAGTTGTATAATGGAAATTAATTATACGTATCATGCGAATACTTTTGTATAGTTATAAATATAAATAATTATTTCCCAATACAAAATGTAGAGAATATTTTTTTTAATAAATCTTCAGGAGTAAATTTTCCGAAAATTTTACTTAATTCGTTATGTGCTAATCCAAGATCTTCAGCAAACAGTTCATTGACTACCATAATGGATAACAGTTGTTTTTGAGCAGATAAAAGGTGTTGATAGGATTTTTCAAGTGCATATAAATGGCGTCTGCGTGCAATAAAATTTCCTTGGTTTTCAGCGAAATTATAAGAGTAATTTTTTTGTATTTCATATTTTGCGTTATTACTTAAATGTTCTTTCAACAGGTTTGTTCCATCGTCAAACAAAGCTGATAGCGTAATAGTTGTATAATTATTGATTATGTTTATCCCTATTTGATTTTTAGTTAAATCAGATTTATTATGTATAATCGTAATTAGGGATTTTTTATTTTTTTTATTTCTACTAAATAACGTTTTTTCTACGTGTTGTATTGTGCTATATTCTCCATTTGTGTCATCATGAGAGTCAATGACCCATAATATGTGATCTGCATTACTTAATTCGTCCCACGTACGTTTCATTCCAATTTGTTCTATTTCATTGTCACTGTTGTTTTGCAATCCAGCAGTATCGGTAATATGAAACGCTATTCCATCTAATTGGATACATTCATGTAATGTATCTCGTGTGGTTCCAGAAATCGTACTTACAATTGCTCTATCATTGCCAATTAATGCATTAAATAAACTAGATTTGCCTGCATTTGGTTTTCCAGCAATTACTATTTTGATTCCTTCACGCAGCAGAACACCGTGGCGAGCTGATTCGCATATTTGTTTTACATTATGTATAATATTTTTTAATTGTTTTTTAATAGCTTCATATGATATGAAGCTAATTTCTTCTTCTGAAAAATCAATAGATGATTCTACGTGCATACGCAAGCTGATAAGTTGTTCTGATATTGCATGTATTCTACGAGAAAAAGTTCCTTGTAAAGAATTCGATGCTGATTTTGCAGCTTGATGTGAAGTAGCATCAATTATATCAGCTATTGCTTCTGCTTGAACGAGATCTATCTTATTATTTAGGAATGCTCGTTTGGTAAATTCTCCTGGATGTGCTATTCGTATATCAGGAGACGTTTTTAAAATGCGTTCTAATAACATATCTAACATCATTTGACCGCCATGTCCATGGATTTCTAGTACATTTTCTCCTGTAAAAGAATTGGGTTCAGGAAAAAATAAGGCTATTACTTTTTCTAATACAGACCCATCTGTGTCTAAAAATGGCAAATATTCTGCTTTTCTAGGTTCAGGTATTTTTCCTAATAATTTAGGTGCAATTGCAGGAACTGATTTACCAGATACTCGTATCACTCCAATACCTCCACGTCCTGGAGGTGTAGAAATAGCAACCACTGTATCTTCTGCTATATAGTTCATAACTTTTTAATTGCCTTAAAACATATTGGTATTCTACAAAATATACTGTTGCCAAAAATCATGTTAATATTTATTATTATTTTTTGTTATATAACCCCTTCTTTGCTAGTCCTTGGTAAATCACATGTTGTTGAATGATAGTAATTACATTGCTTGCTATATAATATAACACCAGACCGGACGGGAACCATAAAAAAAATATAGTAAAAATTATTAACATAATAGTCATCATTTTTTTCTGTATCGCATCAGTAATTGTAGTGGGTGACATTTTTTGTATAAAAAACATAGTAATTCCCATTAATACCGGCAATATATAATAAGGATCTTGAGCGGATAAGTCATGAATCCAAAAAGCAAATTTAGCGTGCCTCAATTCTACAGAACCTGATAACATATAGTACAAAGCTAAGAATATGGGCATTTGGATTAATAAAGGTAAGCATCCTCCTAATGGATTTACTTTTTCTTCCTTATATAATTCTATAGTTTTTTGATGATATTGGTATTTATCATGTTTATATTCTTCTTGTATTGTAGATAATTTAGGTTGTAACATACGTATTTTCGCCATAGAAGTGTATTGCGCTTTAGTTAAAGGATACATGGTTAAACGTATAATTAATGTTATAACAATAATAGATATACCCCAATTTCCTATGTAGCTATAAATAAAACTCAATAATTTAAACAATGGCTGCGAAATAAACCACAACCATCCATAGTCAATTATTAGATCTAAATTTGGGGCTGTGGATTTCATTTTTTCCTGAATTTTTGGTCCTATCCATAGTATAGACTTTAATTGACCTTGTTCTCCTGTTGGTATATATATAAAATCAGACTGAAAACCTATAGCAACATTATTATCATCATAACAGGTTGTATAAAATGTATTATTTCCTTGAGTAAGAGGGATCCAAGCTGTCGAAAAATATTTTTGTGACATTGCTATCCAACCCTGAGAGGTGCTAATGTTTAAATTCTTATTTTTTATGTCTTTAAAGCTATATTTTTCATATTTTTTTTTGTCAGTAGAATATGCTGATCCTCGATAAGAGTATAAAGGAAAATTGTCCTCGTTATTGCTGTTATTATATGATTTAGGATAATGGTCAGATTGTATTAGAGTACCAAATAATTTAATTTTTAATGGATTAGTACTCATATTGTTGATGGTATAATATACGTATATGGAATAGTCATTTCTATTGAAAATGTAATTCTTAGCATATGTAATGCCATTGGAATCGCGATGTATCAGAGTTAACTGCAATTTGTTTTTATTTTTTGGTAAGATGTATGTATTTTGATCAGTTTCTGTAGTGTATAATAGTTTTTTGTTATTAAACGATTTATTTGGTGTGTTTTCGGTTATCAATCCACTGGTCGTTTGATATATAAATTCTTGTGAAGTACTTAATAAATGAAAAGGTTTTTTAGAATGTAAATTATCTAAATAATTTGTCAAATATGCTTCTTCAATATCTCCTCCATAGGTATTTATCTTTAGTAAAAGTACATCTGTTTTGACTGTAATTATGTGACTTCTACCGTGAATATGTTTCATTTCATCATTATTTTTAGAACGAATCAGTGGACACGTATTTTCATGTATATCTGTTTTTGGAATATTAGTTTTTTGATGATATTCCGTTTGCCATATTTGCCATAGTATAAACGACATAATTAGAAAAACTATCACGAAGAAATTACGTTGCGAATCCATGTTGATTATGTCCTGAATATGTGAATGTGAATAATATTTAAAATCTTCATTTTTATTTAAAGTTAAGGGATGGCATTGTAATATACGCACTAATGTAATCCAACTACCTCGTAACACTCCGAATTTACGTATTGATTTGATCCCATATTGAGAACATGTTATTTGAAAACGACAATGATGACCTAATATAGGACTAACACTGATTTGGTATCTGCGTATTAACCATATTATGCTTTTTTCTATTAACACGAATGGTGATACCATAATTTTTCAAGTTCTTTTATCAATGATTTGTTATTTAAATGAATAATTTCTTTTGATCGAATAGTTAGCACGAAGTCTTTAGATGACAAGTTATGTTGTTTTGTGCGAAAGGTCTCACGCATATGTCTTTTTATTCTATTACGTTCGTGAGCGTACTTAATATATTTTTTTGAGATAGCTAGTCCAACCCTAGGATATCCTAAGTGATTGGATCGGCTGAATAAAACGATTGTGGTTGTTTTCACACGTTCTGGTTTTTGAAATACAAAAACGAACTCGTTTAAAGTTAACAACCGCGCTCGTTTAGGCAAAAATTTTTTATTCATCTGGTTTGCACTGATAGTTTCTTCTATTGAATATTTAAGCAGATACAACCAATCGAATACGTCCTTTAGATCTACGTCGTGATAATACCCGACGACCTTGTCTACTTGACATTCTTACTCTAAATCCGTGTGTTTTATTGCGTTTTAATATGGAAGGCTGAAAGGTGCGTTTCATATTTAAATTTTTATATATTTACTTAATAATAAGAATTATTTTTAATTGCTTTATTTATTTGCACATAAATTACATATATACAGGATAGTATACATAAAGTCAAAATATTTAAAAAGTTTGTTTTATCCTTTCTTAATAAGAATTAATTTGGTAAGAATAGTGTTAATAGAGAGAAGTATTTGCGTGGATGTGTTATATAAATTTCAATATATTAATGCGTTTGTGTTTTATGGTTTATATTTTATACTGTCGTGTATGTATTTAAAATTTAAAGTTTACATTATCGTCATGCAACTGTCGAAAATATAATTCTTAAATAAGTTTAGTTTAGCTATGAATTTTTTAATAGATAGGAAGTCATTGTATCAGCCTTTGCAAAAAGTTGTGAGTATTATTAGTGGGCGTCCTAGGATGCCTATCCTAACTCATGTGTTATTAGAAATCAATAACAACTGTTTGTGTATTACTGCTACAGATTTAGAAATAGAGATAACAGCTCGAGTGATGTTAAAGGATAAATATCCTATTGGATCTATTACGGTACCAGGGCGTAAGTTTTTTGAAATTTGTCGTAGTTTATCTGAATCATCAGAGATTTCTATAACATCAAAAGATAAAAAACTGATTATTTGTTCTGGATACAGTAAATTTTATTTATCTACGTTTTCTTCCTCAGATTTTCCTAAATTAGAGGAATGGGATGATAAACTAAAATTATTTATACCCCAAACTACTTTTAAAAAAATGATTGAACTTACTCAATTTTCTATGGGTCATCAAGATGTACGATATTATCTCAACGGTATATTTTTTGAGACTAAAGAACATATTTTACGTATTGTAGCGACAGATGGACATCGTTTAGCAAGTTGTGAAACAATTATAGAGTCATTATTGCCCCATCAGTCGGTTATCATACCTCGTAAAGGAATTATTGAAATATTACGTTTATTAAATATTAAGGAAGAATTAGTTCATATTCAAACAAATAATAATAGTCTTCGCATGAAGACAGATAATTATACTTTCACCTCTAAATTGATTGATGGTGTGTTTCCGGATTGTCATGATATTCTTTTAAATCGTTCAAAAAATATTCTAGAAGTAGCATCTGATACTCTGAAGTGTGCTTTAAAACGTGCAGCTATTCTTGCTAATGAAAAGCTTCGTATCGTGCAATTTACATTAATTACTAATCAATTAAAAATAACCGCGCGTAATTTCGAACATGAAGCATCGGAAGAAATGTTAGATGTATTATATTCAGGTCAAGACACAAAAATATCTTTCAATGTAGATTATTTACTTGATGTACTGAATGTAATGGATTCTCAGATTTTACGGTTTTTTTTGACAAATGAAATATCTAGTGTTCATATTGAAGGCGTAGAGAAATGTCATGGAGCAACATATATAGTTATGCCAATTCGTATATAATAATGATTTACAGGTTGTCATAGAATATGTATTTTAATGTTAAAAATGTGTATTAGATTTTTGTGGTGCGAAATTAATAGTAAAATTAAAATAGATAATTTATATAACGTGATTGTACATTTAAAAAATAAAAAATATATTTATATTTATTCACTGCATGTGAATAAATATTCGAAGGCATTTACTAAATTATGCACACATGTGTGCATAATTTAGTAAATTTAATAGTTCGATTAAGGTGATTTGGAATGTATATGTTTGAAAAAACTAATTTAAGTTGTATGTGCATTATTACAGGAATAAGTTCATGTTGAGCATTTATGATTCTTCAAGCATTAAGATCTTAAAAGGATTAGATGCGGTACGAAAACGTCCTGGGATGTACATCGGAGATACTGACGATGGAACAGGATTGCATCATATGGTATTTGAGGTAGTAGATAATGCTATTGATGAAGCCATTTCGGGATATTGTCAGCAAATAGTAGTAACAATTCATCAGGATCATTCAGTGTCAGTTCAAGATGATGGTCGCGGTATTCCTACGGGTATACACGAAGAAGAAGGAGTATCTGCAGCTGAAGTTATAATGACTATATTACATGCCGGAGGAAAATTTGACAATAGTAATTATAAAATATCAGGTGGATTGCATGGTGTTGGAGTATCAGTAGTAAACGCATTGTCGGAGCGATTAGAATTAATAATAAAAAGAGATTTTAAAATCTATAAACAAGTGTATTGTAACGGAATACCACAATCACCTTTAGAAGTCATAGGCGATAGCGAACAGAGTGGCACCACAGTACGCTTTTGGCCAAGTCTTAAAACATTTACAAATAAGACTGAGTTTCAATATGACATTTTAGCTAGACGTTTTCGAGAGTTATCATTTTTGAATTCTGGAATTGTAATTACTTTATTTGATCGTCGTAACAATAAAGAAGATAACTTTCGTTGTTCAGGAGGATTGAAAGCTTTTGTAAAGTATTTGAGTATTAATAAAACGCCAATTCATCCTAATATATTTTATTGCTTAGGGAATAAAGGAGGGATTAATATAGAAGTTGCATTACAATGGAATGATAATTTTCAGGAAAAGATATACTCTTTTACTAATAATATCCCTCAAAGAGATGGAGGGACTCATTTAGCAGGGTTAAGAGCTGCTATCACAAGAACAATGCATTTTTATATGGATAAAGAAGGGCATAATAGAAAACTTAAAATAGTTACTATAGGAGATGATGCTAGGGAAGGACTAGTTGCTGTATTATCCATTAAGATACCGGATCCAAAATTTTCTTCTCAAACTAAAGACAAATTAGTTTCATCAGAGGTGAAAACTGCTGTTGAGTCATTAGTTTGTGAAAAATTAACAGAATTTTTTTTAGAAAATCCGTCAGATTCTAAAAATGTAATAAATAAAGTTATAGGAGCAGCCCGTGCGCGAGAAGCAGCAAGAAAAATTCGGGATTTAACACGTCGTAAAGGACTATCAGATTTTTCAATACTTCCAGGAAAGTTAGCTGATTGTCAGGAAAAAAACCCAGTTTATTCTGAATTATATTTAGTAGAAGGAGATTCTGCTGGTGGTTCTGCAAAACAAGGCAGGAATCGGAAAAATCAAGCAATTTTACCGCTTAAAGGTAAAATTTTAAATGTGGAAAAAGCACGTTTTGATAAAATGTTAGCTTCTCAAGAAGTAATGACATTAATTACTGCTCTTGGATGTGGTATTGGTCCAAACGAATACAATCCAGATAAATTGAGATATCATAATATTATAGTTATGACGGACGCAGATGTCGATGGTGCGCATATTCGTACTTTATTATTAACTTTCTTTTATCGCCAAATGCCAGAAATTATTAAAAGAGGGCATATATTTATTGCACAACCTCCTTTATATAAAGTGCAGAAAGGACATCAAGAACGATACCTTAAAGATGAGGAAGCAATGAATAGATATCAAATATCAATAGCGGTAGGAAATGCTCGTTTTCACGTTAATCCTGATACGCCCCCTTTGACGGGAAAAATATTGGAACAATTGATTTTTGAATATTATTTAATACAAAAAATTGTTGTTTGCATGGAACGTCAATTCCCAAAGGTATTACTTAATAGGTTAATTTATCATTCTGTATTATCTGAAGAACAATGGTATCATTATGAAAGCGTTGAAATATGGATGAAATCTTTGGTTGGTTCATTGAGTTCTTTCGAAGAATATGGTAGTAGTTATGATTTTATTATTTTAAAAAATCATGATCATAAGTATTTTGAACCAATATTACGTATACGAACATACGGTATGAATACAGATTATATATTAAGTATGACTTTTATTAAGAGTCACGAATATAAAAAACTAGTATCTTTTGGAATGAAAATGAACGAATTAATTCTTTCAGGTGCATATATAGAATATGGGATATATCGCAAACAGGTGTACTCTTTTGATCAAGCCATGGAATGGCTCATGCAAGAGTCTCGAAAAGGATTAATTATACAACGTTATAAAGGACTCGGTGAAATGAATCCCGGTCAATTATGGGAAACAACTATGAACCCAAAAAACAGATGTATGTTTCGAGTAACAATAAAAGATGCGATGGAAGCTGATCATTTGTTCACCACGCTTATGGGTGATTTAGTTGAACCGAGGCGGACATTTATTGAAGAAAATGCGTTAAAAGTCACTAATGTAGATTATTAAACTATAAGTATAATTTTTATATATAAATTTATATGTATTAAAATAGTTTTATAAGTCAATAGATTGTTTGTTTGTAATTATGTGGTTGATATTAAAAGTACCTATAGTTATAGTACTATAGTATAGGTGATGATATCAGTGCAAAAGACATAATAGTAATTATATTTTATTTTTGATTTTCTAAACATTAATAATCATTTTTTTTGAGGAGTATTATATATGCGCAATTTCGATTTTTCACCGTTGTACGGGTCTGTTATTGGATTTGATAGATTAGTTAATTTTTTGGAGATAGGGCAAAGTAATGGCAATTATCCGCCTTATAATGTTGAATTAGTTAGTGAACACAAATATTGTATTTCTATTGTAGTAGCTGGTTTTACACATAATGAGTTGGATATTACAATGCACGATAATATGTTAGTAGCGAAAGGAATACATATTGATTCTCATCAAAATTCTAAAAATTATCTGTATCAGGGTATTACTGAGCATAATTTTGAAAGAAAATTTCAATTATCTGAACACATTCAAATAACAGGGGCACATTTGGAACATGGAATACTTTATATACATTTAGAAAGAATATTACCAGATACATTAAAACCAAGACGTATAGAAATAGAAATTAAATAGTTTTACCCGTTTATTGCTAATGATGCGATGCGTGAAAAATCATACCGGGCCTTATCTTGTTGTGATATAAATCGATAAGGCCCGGTATGATTTTAGATTTTTTAATCAGTCATTCATTTTCTTACATTGTACTTTAAGTTTAAAATATTAAATTAATTTCTTTAAACGCAGTTCGGTTTTTAGATACGCATAAAAAATTGGAGCTGCTATTAAACCTTCTATACCAAATATTGCTTCTAGTACAAGCATTGAAAGTATCAATTCCCAAGGATTAGCATTAATTCTATTTCCGATGATTTCGGCATTAAGAAAATACTCTAATTTATGAATTAATACTAAATAAATAAGCATCATTACTCCGATGCTTAATGAGATAGATAAAGCAGCAATAGTAATCATAAGATTGGAAATAAGATTTCCTATAATTGGTAACATACCTAAAATGAAAGTAACGATAGTTAAAGTTTTTCCTAATGGTAAAGTTTGTCCAATTAATGGTAATAAAACAAAAATTATAATAGATGTTAATAATGTATTTATTGAAGAAATTTTAATTTGAGCAAAAACAATATTACGAAATGCCTGAGAAAGATTGCATATACGTTCTGATAATTGGGTAACAAAAAATGTATTATTGGTGTGTTTTTTTGTAGATTTAGTGCAAGATATCAAGATACCTACTACTAGTCCCACTAACAAAGTGATAAATCCGTGCAAAAAAGTATGTCCCATATTTCGAATAAGAATTAAGTTTGATTCAATCCAAGTAAATACTTGATCTTTCAACTCTTCGGTAGTATTTGGTAAAAAAGAAGGTAAGAAATCAGGAAGTTTTTTTTTAAAATCAGAAAAAATTCTGTTAATCTCAATGGAGATACTAACTGTATTAATATCTTCTGTTAAAAAATTGGCACAATTAACAATACCTGTAGCTATAACAATAGTTATACTTATAATAATGAATATTACTGCAGCCCAACGAGCACGACTGATCCCGATAAAACGTTCAAAGTAAGATGCAAAAGACACTATAATCTCATAAGTTAAAAATCCAGAAAAAAAACAAGGAAACAAACCTAATGGTATCACAATCATTATAGAAATAAACATTATGAGATAAGAAATTATTATGATTGGTGTTTTTTGAGAAATCATTCTTTATGCCTTAATCCATATTGATGTCGTCAATATACAATCCATGATCAACATTAAGAACAAATCAATGTTTTCGTAATTTTACGTATGAATTTTTCATTTTATTATATATTATACTTACAATGCCAATATAGAGTTAACGTATTTTAAATAGTTGATTTCCGCGGATTTCATAATTGTATCTGTATGTACGCTAACGGCACAAAACATATCAGTATTAATACATTGCGATATTCTATGTATTAATGCATATTATTTCTAAATTTAAAATATTTTAATTACATTATAGCAATTACTTTTTGTAAATATAAATCTGTATTTATATATACTACAGTGTCATGAATAATATTATGAATAATTGTGATTATTGTAATAAATCTAATAATACAGCAATTTTAAATAGATAATATAAAATGTACGGTAACAATAATTCGAAAACTTTTCAAGGATTAATACGAGCATTGGAAGATTATTGGGAACGGTGTGGTTGTATGATAGCTCAGCCGTTAGACATAGAAGTTGGAGCAGCTACTTCTCATCCCATGACTTTTTTTAACGCTATTGGCCCAGAGCCTGCTGCTGTTTCTTATGTTCAGGTGTCACGTCGTCCGATGGATAGCCGATATGGTCAAAATCCAAATAGATTGCAGAAATATTATCAGTTTCAAGTAATCATGAAGCCTTCTCCAAAAAATATGGTGCAATTATATTTAAATTCTTTAAAAATGCTTGGATTGAATCATGTAAAAAATGATATTTGTTTTATCGAAGATAATTGGGAAAATCCTACGCTTGGAGCATGGGGATTAGGTTGGGAAATTTGGTTAAATGGTATGGAAATAACACAACTTACTTATTTTCAGCAAGTAGGTGGATTAGAATGTAGACCTGTTACTGGGGAGATAACCTATGGTTTGGAGCGCTTAGCTTTGTTCTTACAAGGAGTCAATCATGTTTATGATTTAGTTTGGAGTCATGGAGCTTTAGGGTCTGTTACGTATGGAGATTTGTTTCGCCAAAATGAATTGGAACAATCAATATATAATTGTGAATATACAAATATAAATTTTTTGTTTAAAATTTTTAGTCAACATGAAAAAGAAATAAAATATTTAATCACTATGACACAGCCGTTGCTCATTCCAGCATATGAAGGGATTTTAAAAGCAATACATATTTTTAATTTATTAGATGCTAGAAAAGTAATTTCTATTACAGAAAGAAAAAATTATATCCTACGTATTCGTAAATTAGCCAAAATGACCGCGGAAGCTTATTATGTATTTCGTGAAACATTAGGGTTTCCTATGTGTATGAGGAAATTATAATATAATGCAAGGATAATTGTATAATGAAAGTGTGCACTTTTTTAGTAGAGATTGGTACTGAATCATTACCATCTAAAATTTTAAAAAGGTTAGGAAAAGATTTTTTTTATCAGATTGTTAATGGTTTAAAAAATAATGGTTTTGTTTACGACAAAGTTAACTGGTTTGCATCTTCGTGTCGTTTAGCAGTCAAGGCTAATATAACAATAAAAGGAAATTTTTATGATAATGTTACATGTCTCAATCAATTAAACGACCGCGATACGTATGATCAATATGGCACTAAAAGTACACGCAATCTTATAGTTAATAAGATGCATGTTACAAGCACCACATGTGCTAATAATTTTCAAGGAACATTAGAGCGTGATGATAATGTAGAAATACATAAAAATTTAAAATATTTATTGTGTGGAATAATTAATTCTGCTTTAAAAAAATTAAATAATTATGAAATGATGCGTTGGGGCGACATAGATATTCCGTTTATTCGACCTGTTCGTACTATGACTGTATTGTTAGATACATATCTTATTTCGGGTTGTTTTTTTGGCATAAATACAGGTCGACTATTATATGGGAATAGATGTATGGAAGATGACAAAATTATTCTTGAACATGCAGATCATTACCCAGATATTTTGATTAAAAAAGGTTGGGTAATAGCAGATTATGCTACACGTAAAAATATCATATGCACAGAAGTAGAAAAAGAAGCTAAAAGACTTGGAGGCATTGTAGATATTCAGGATTATAATAGTTTATTAGAAGAGATCACTTCTTTAGTAGAATGGCCTGTAGTTCTTTCTGGTCAATTTAATAAGAAGTTTTTAGTATTGCCACGTGAGGTGATACTTCATATTATGAGATACGATCAAAAATATTTTCCAGTATATAATTCTGTCGATGGAATGTTATTACCGTATTTTATTTTTGTAACCAATACAATTTCAAATAACTATAAACAAATTATTGTTGGACATGAGAATGTAATAACTCCGCGTTTAATGGATGCAGAGTTTTTTTTGATAAAAGATAATACATGTCGTTTAGAAGATTATATGCCTCAATTAAATTCTGTTTTATTTCATAGAAGACTTGGTACCTTGCGCGCTAAAAGTTGGCGTATAGAAAAATTATCTGGATGGTTAGCTAATCAGATAGGTATAGATATACAAAAAACAAAACGTGCTGGATATTTATGTAAGTGTGATCTTATGAGCAATATGGTGTTTGAGTTCCCTTCAACTCAAGGCACTATTGGCATGTATTATGCTCTTCGTGATGGCGAATCAAAAGAAATAGCATTAGCACAAAAAGAACATTATCAACCACGTTTTTCTGAAGATAAATTACCTACTACTCATATTTCTTGTGCTGTGTCTATTGCAGATAAAATAGATACTATATCAGGTATATTGGGTATTAAAGAATTTCCAAAAGGCAACAGAGATCCATTTGCTTTAAAAAGATCTGCAATTGGAATTTTACGTATTCTTATATATAAAAAATTACCAATAAATTTATTCGATTTAATACAAGAGTCGGTTAAATTATATGATCCACAATTAACTAATGCCACAGTTATTAATGATATTCATAATTTTATGTATAATCGTTTATTTGCGTGGTATTGTTCAAGAGGTTATAAAGCTAACATTATTAGAGCAGTTTTAAATGTTGAAACCACTAGTGTAGTAGATATCAATGACCGAATAGAGGGGATATCTGTTTTTTGCAGATCTCAAAAAAAAGAAAATGTTAAATTAAATTTAATTTATAAACGCATATCAAACATTTTATTAAAAAAACAAATATCTTACAATGATGATGTTCAGTATTTTTTGTTAAAAACCCCGGAAGAAATGCATTTAGCCAGAGAGGTAATTTTAATAGAAAAGAAATTACAGCTATTATGCGCCCAGCATCGTTACTATGATGCGCTAACTGTTGCTATAACAATATTCAGTGCGGTTAATGCATTTTTTGATAATGTTATGATTATGGATAACAATGAAAATATAAAAATCAATAGGTTAACTCTATTAAAAAAAGTTAAAAGCCTATTTTTAAAAGTTGCTGATGTTTCTTTATTACATGTTTAATCATATATCATGCGCACATGAGTGTTCATTATTTTCAGTAGCCCGTAGGAACTTGAGTTCAAGTTCCTACGGGCTACTGAACTTTCATATTTAAACATTTGAACTTACAAATTCGTAAATTAACCTATACTCTATATTTAGAGTAGTTTGATATAACACGAAATTGATAATATGGTTGACTTACGGTTAACAAATCGCTTTATACTCGATTAAATTGTGCATGCACTTCGTTCCAATTGATTACATGCCAAAAAGATTTAATATAATCCAAGCGACGATTTTGATATTTTAAATAGTAAGCATGTTCCCATATATCTAATCCAAGAATTGGGTATCCATCTGTTCCAGAAATATCTGTTCCCATCAATGGATTATCTTGATTGGAGGTAGATACTATAGATAAAATATTATTTTGTTTTATTAGCCATATCCAACCAGACCCAAAATGACTGATAGCAGTTTTTTCAAAACGGTCTTTAAAAGAAGAGATGCTAGAAAAGTTGTATTCTATTGCATCTTTTAATGATCCTTGCAGTATAGTGTTTTTTTTAAGACATTTCCAAAAAAAGCTATGATTAATATGCCCCCCGGCATTGTTACGTAATACAGTTTTTTTGTGATCAGGCAAATGATTTAATTTTGCTATTAATTCTATAACAGGTAGATGGGAAAATTCAGGTAAATCAATTAATGCTGCATTAGCGTTATCAATATACGCTTTATGATGTTTTGTATGATGAATCTTCATGGTTTGTTCATCAAAAAATGGTTCTAAAGCATCATATGGATAAGTTAAAGAAGGTAATATAAAACTCATAAGAAAATTTCTCCATAGTTATATGAACATAAGGTAATAATTTAAAAATAATTTAAGATCGTACATTTATAACAATAGTTTATTGCACTAGCTTGTTTATTAGCAGATATGATTTGTATGATTCCTCTCCTATTGATTTAGTAATAAAAATGTACTAGAATTCTATTCTACATATAAAATATAAAATAAGATATTAAAATAATTATATCATGAAGTAATGTTTTTGTGTTTTTCTGATTTCTGGGTTAAAATATGGTATCATAATGTGTGGGTAATATGATTTCAATGTTTATTGAATACTGTTATTCTTTATAATATTAAAGCAGAAATGTTGATAGTTTTATATGTTATTAACGCAATGCATAACAAAGAGAATATTTATATGTTATCAAAAGTTTTATGATTTGATATAGTTATAAGTACGGTGAGTAGCGTAGTTTGGCAGCGCAATACGTTCGGGACGTATAGGTCGGAGGTTCGAATCCTTCCTCACCGATATGGTACATAATAATGTATTTGTATTTAATATTTGTATGAAACATGATAAATGACCGTGAACAATATTTTCTCGAGACTGCATGGTTAGGCGTGTATTCCAATTTATGCATATGATATAATAAAAAGGTTTATAAAAATTGACTGAATAGCTATAAATTTTAGGATTTACTGCATGGATAATAATCCGTTATTAACTTCTTCTATATTTCCTTTATTTTCTTCTATTGATCCCAAGCATGTAAAAGAAGCTGTTCAAAAGGTTTTAACCAATTGCTACAATACGGTAGATCAGATAATATCTGAAAAACGTATAACTTGGGATACGTTGTATTATCCGTTGATGATTGCAGAAAATGAATTGCAACGTACTTGGTCTCCGATAACGCATTTAAATTCAGTAAGATATAATATAGAATTACGTAAAGTTTATGAAGAAAGCTTATTATCTGTTACTGAATATAGAAATTGGATTAATCAGCATGATGGACTGTATCAATCTTATCAGGCATTGCAGAATGGAGATTCTTACCAACAATTGAGTATAGTACAGAAAAAAGTATTAAATAATGTTTTAGATAATTTTAAATTATCTGGAATTTATTTATCTAAGCAACAAAGAAAAATATATACGCGTATAACTTCTAGATTATCACGGTTAAGCTCGAATTATGCTAATAACGTATTTGATGCAACATTAGGTTGGAATAAATTAATAACTAAAAAGCATTTGCTATCTGGCATCCCAGATCATCAGTTGGAGCTTGCTCGCTTAGAAGCACAGGCTTGTGAAAAAAAAGGATGGTTATTTACACTGCAATATCCTAGTTATTCTTCAGTTCTTGTATATTGTGATGTTCAGGAAGTTAGAGAGGAGTTGTATTGGGCTTTTAATACTCGTGCTTCTGATCAGGGGCCTAATAACGGAAAATGGGATAATACTTTAATAATGGATGAAATTCTTTCATTACGTTATGAGTTAGCGCAAATATTAGGATTTAATACTTATCTTGAAAAATCTTTAGCAAAAAGAATGATACATAGTCCAAGGCAAGTATTTAATTTTCTTATGAATCTATCTGACCAGATACGTTATTATGAATATAAGGAATTTATAGAAATACAAAATTTTGCTAAAAAAAAATATTCTTGTACGTTTTTAAATCCGTGGGATATTGCATATTATAGAGAGAAACAGAAACAATATCTTTTTTCTATTACGAATGAAGAGTTACGCTATTATTTTCCTGAAAAAACAGTGCTTCTTGGAATGTTTTTAGTAGCAAAGCATATTTATGGTATCACTATTAAAGAACGTTATAACGTAGACACATGGCATACCGATGTACGATTTTTTGATATTTTTAATGAGGAAAATGAATGGATAGGAGGATTTTATTTAGACATTTATCTTAGAGATGATAAGCGTGAGGGTGCTTGGATGGATGAGTTAGTAGGCATGATGCATCGAAATAATGCTATTAGTCAAAAACCTATTGCATACTTAACTTGTAATTTTAATCGCTCAAACAATCAAGAATCATCATGCCTACTAACTCATTATGATGTGATGACTTTATTTCATGAATTTGGACATGTACTACATCATATTATGACGCGCATTGATATTCCAGAGATATCTGGAGTTAATGGAGTACCTTGGGACGCGATAGAATTGCCGAGTCAACTTATGGAAAAATTTTGTTGGGAACCCGATGTATTACGATTAATTTCTATGCATTATCAAACAGAAGAACCGTTATCTGATCAAATAATAAGTAATTTATTAAAAATAAAAACATATCAATCGTCATCTTATCTTTTACGTCAAGTGATATATGGATTATTTGATTTACGCGTACATCATGAATATATCCCGGGGGAACAAGGGAGTGTATTAAAAATATTTAATGAAGTAATGGAGCAAATATCAAGACATCATTTCTTAACAGATTGGAATCGTTTTCCTAACTCTTTTTTGCATATTTTTTCTGATGATTATGCTGCGGGATATTATAGTTATTTATGGGCAGATATGTTGGCGTCTAATATTTGGTGTCGTTTTAAAGAATCAGATGTGCTTGATTCAAAAATAGGGAAATTATTTCTTAACAATATACTTACATTGGGAGGCACTATTGATTTAGAAAAATGCATTATAAAATTTTGTAAACAAAATATGACACTAGAACCTATGTTACGGTACTATGGTATTCCTGTGTCTATTAATAATTCTGGTTAGCATAATATACATATATTATAAAAATATAGATTTTAATACACAAATAACTTTTAAAATTAAGCATACTAAACTAGTTTTTATTTATTTATATCAATCATATATGTAAATGTGGGTTTATCATCGTTTTTAGGATAATGAGTGCGTTTGTGTGAATGTTTGCAAAGAAGTTATCAATAAATTGATTTTCAAAATTTGTGTTTTCTATTTTTTTGTGAAAAGTATTTCCATAGTGATTGTAGACAGTTGGATAGATAGTTTTGTGCATTAATAAACTTATTAGTTAAATTCAGATAATGTATTCTTTGTTTCTAGTTATTCACAAAATTGTTTAATTGTATCATGTTGTTTGAGGTGAAAATTTTATTTTTATCAAAAAATAAAGCAATATGAAAAAAGTATTTTTAAATTTTAATTTAAACTTATTTGTTTTATATTTGAATGTATTTGTGTAATAATTTTAATGTTATCCAATAAAAACTTCCGCTTAATATGATAGAAACAGGCAAAGTCAATGACCAGGTTATTAATATGTTTTTTATTGTTTTCCCTTGTACTCCCCAGCCGCGAATTAGCATGCTTCCTGTAATAGATGATGATAATACATGAGTAGTAGAAACAGGCATTCCAGCATAACTTGCTGTGCCTATAGATATAGCCGTAGTTAGTTGCGCCGATAAGCCTTGAGCATAAGTCATTTCCTTTTTTCCTATTTTTTCTCCAATAGTAGTAGCAACTCGTTTCCACCCAATTATCGTGCCTAAGGATAATGATAATGCAACAGCTATAATAATCCAAGTCGGTGCGTATTCAATTGTATTTAGTAAATGTTCTTTTAAATGTTTGAGAAAATTTTTATTTTTATATGAAGTTTCTGGAAGCGCTATGATTTGATCGAGAACATCTACTATATAGATGAGTAATTGTCTCATTTGGGAACGTTGATCTATATTTAATTGAGCATAATTATCTAAATTTGAAAGTAATAATGAGGCGTTATTAATAATAGTAAGAGTTAATGATAAATCATAGAGCATTTTTTTTACTTGTACTTCTGTCTCTGGAGAAGATTTATATTTATTAAAACATGTTATATTATTCTTATTTATAAGGATTTGTGTAGGGTCTTTGACGGAAGGAACAATAGCTTTCAATTGATTTAATGCTATTGATATAGGCATAGATGTTATTTCTGACGGTATGATATTTTTGTAATTGTTGTAGTGTTGAGTGTAATATTCATAAAAATTGTTAACAGCATTTCGCGTACGGGATATATCGTGACTAGTAGCATGCATATTAAGCATAAAGCTTGCCGGAGCTACTCCTATTAGAAGCAACATAATAAGCCCAATTCCTTTTTGTCCGTCATTTGCTCCGTGAGAAAAGCTGACTCCAGCTGCAGATAAAATTAATATAACACGAGTCCATAACGATGGTTGAGGTTTTCCATATTTTTGTGTTTGTTGAGTTGGAGTTATATGAATATCTTTATGTATTTTTTTATTATTCCAGTACCGACATAATATTAACATCATGATTCTAGCTAATGTTAAACCTATTATTGGTGATATTATCAATGATAAAAAAATACTAATTAATTTTGGAATATTTAATCCCTGCATCATTGGGCAATGTGTAATCATTGCGTGAACTAATCCGATTCCAATTAATGTTCCGATAAGAGTATGAGAACTGGATGTAGGTAATCTGAAATACCATGTTCCAAGATTCCATAGTATTGCTGCAAATAACATGGAAAAAATCATAGCTAGAATATGATTAGCGTTGGTATTCATAAAAAAATATGTGGGAAGTAAATGAATAATTGTATATGCAACACTTAACCCACTTAATATTACTCCTAAGAAATTAAATGTTCCCGACATTAATACTGCGCTATGAGAACGCAACGCACAGGTATAAATTACGGTGACTACAGAATTAGCGGTATCATGAAAACCATTGATAGCTTCATAAACAAATACAAGAATTAATGCAAGAATCAACATAATACTGACATGTATTTCTAGATTAAAGACAAAGTGTGACATAAGAAAATACGCCATTATTAAAATGATAAATTCGTATTATCTAAGAGAATCTATGTAGAGAAAAAGAAAAATTATATTTTTTTATGATGATCATATATGTATATGATATATTTCGTTGTCGTATGATCATTTTTTTTATGCAAATATTTCATATTTGTTTCCTATTGTATGCAACACAATATTTATTAGTGTATCTATTGCAATAGATACGATACAGTAATACGTAACTATTTCATTAAATATCAGTGAAATGAATGTTTAATGTCATTGCATATACTACGATAAAGAAATTAATTATTGATAGTGTTTTTGGTAACGTTCCAACGATTATATTATTTACTAATTTTATGTTAAACGGGTTTTTTTTTATTAAAAAGTGCTATAATTTAGCACAGTTAATGCGCATTAATCAACCTATTGGATTTTTTCTATTATTATGGCCTACTTTATGGGGGTTGTGGTTATCACATAGAGGTAGACCAGGTAATACTGTTTTAATAGTGTTTGTTATTGGTGTATTGTGTATGCGTTCCGCGGGTTGTATAATAAATGATTATGTTGACCATGATATTGATAGTCATGTTCAACGCACTAAAGCACGTCCTTTACCATCTGGAGCAATTACTAAAAAGGAAGCATTAGTGGCTTTAGCAATGCTTCTTGTTTTTGCTTTAGTATTAGTTTCAAATTTTAATTTCATTACTATTTTTTTGTCTGTCATAGCTCTTATATTATCAGGAATATATCCTTATCTTAAAAGATATACCTATTTTCCCCAAGTTATGTTAGGAATATTGTTTAGTTGGCCTATTTTAATGACGTTTACTGCAATTAACTGTCCTATAAGTAGGACTGCTTGGTTATTGTTTGGGATGAATACTGCATGGGTAATAGTGTATGATACACAATATGCTATGGTAGATCGAGAAGATGATATATATATAGGTATAAAGTCATCTGCTGTATTATTTGGAGGCATGGATAAATTTTTAATAGGGATATTTCAGCTACTTATCCTATTTATATTAGGAATTATTGGATGGATGGAGCAATTCACTGTAGTATTTTATTTTTTTTCGTTATTTGGGGTCATCATAATATTTGTATGGCAACAAATATTAATTCATCAAAGAAAACAAACAAGATATTTTCAGGCTTTTTTGAGCAATAATTATATAGGTATGTTGGTTTTTATAGGTATTGCTTCAAGTTTCTATTAGTTTAAATATAGTAAATTTTGCTCCAGATAACAAAAGTATATAAGGGAGTGAATGTATTTATTATTTATGCGTAATCACAGCGATATTAGTTGTCGAGATAAAATTGCTAATTATAAATTTATAGTATGAATTGTAAGTTAAACTAGTGTTTTATTGTATTGCTGTATATAACATATATTTAAAAAAAATTTACTTTGTTGTGTATCACGGATATGAATAGTTTTAGTACCTAACATGTGAATCTAATCTTATATGAATACATTTTGGACATAGTCCGTGTGCTTCGATAACGTTATTAAACATAGTAAATCCTGAAATTTTAGCCATATTTTGCAAAATTTCTTCGATACCTTTTGTTGTTTGTTCGGTAACTTGTTTACAACCGTTACAAATAAAAAAAGCAAAGTTATGTGATAACTCAAAAAAATAATGGCATAACATGAAACTATTGGTAGATTCAATACGATGAATAAATCCTTGTTCTAACAAAAAATTTAAAGCACGATAAATGGTAGAAGGTTTTGCATGAGGTAGTGAAGATTGTCGAAGTAAATGTAGTAAATTATAGGCACTTATAGCTCCGTTGTGCTGAGATATTAATCGTAATACTGCTAAACGTTGTGGTGTTAAACGCACACATCGTTGTTCACATAATTTTTTAATTTGAATTAAGATTTTTTGAATACTAGTATTCATATTCATATTGTTTCTTAGTTATTAATGATTATAGTCATTTTTATCAGCATAAACGATATAAATCAAATACATGTTAGATATATTTTTGATGAGAAGATACTGCTAAAAATAATTATATAGCATATAAATAAATATCAGGTATTTATATAATTAATTACATTTTACAATTATAAGTATATAATACACAATGAATGAATGTTAAGAAATATACAAGATAATTATACATAAGTATGTTATTTGTTGATAACAATGGAGTGTTGTACGTTTTAAGTTTATAACTAATAATAAATTGTAAGTATTTGATAATTAGTTAATGAAAATGCTACAACAATTTAATATTTCAGTATATCTTCATAAGTTCATTTACGATATTTTAGGAAACCAAAGTATATGTGTTCTGTGATATCTTAAGATATGATTTGATGATGATTTTAATCGATTTAACTGCTTTAGGTATTTTGCATGGTATTATTACGGCGCGAAATATGATTTTTTAACATTTAAACATTAGAATATTTCTTGTTAAAAAATGGCAATTTATGTTGAAAAAATATTAAAATGAAGCATGTTTCTCATGATCAACAGGTAAATAATATAAAAATACCACCGTATTCGTTAGAAGCTGAACAATCAGTGTTGGGTGGTTTAATGTTGGATAATGCTCAGTGGGAGTATATATCAATACAAATAAATTCTGATGATTTTTTTAATTACGCTCATAGAATTATTTTTAATGAAATGAAACATTTATTAGAAATAAATAAGCCTATTGATCTAATAACATTATCGGAATCCTTAGAAATTCAAGGAAAATTAGAATTAGTAGGAGGATTTGCGTATTTAGCAGAAATGTCAAAGAATGTTCCTAGTGCTTCTAATGTAGCTGCATATGCTGATATAATACGTGAACGTTCGGTAATACGTACAATGATTGCTGTAGCAAATAAAATCGCTGATGCTGGATATAATCCTAAAGGTCGAAGCAGTGATGAGTTATTAGATTTAGCTGAATCTCTCGTTTTTCAAATTTCGCATAGTAAAAGCAATCATCATCTTAATCCAAAAGGAATAGATTTTATTTTGGAAAACACAGTTGCTCACATTGAGCGGGCATGTAATAGACCAAAATACGGCGGTGTTACGGGTTTATCTAGTGGATATAAAGATCTTGACAAAAAAACTGATGGTTTTCAAAAATCTGATCTTATTATTATAGCCGCACGCCCTTCTATGGGAAAAACTGCTTTTGCTATGAATTTATGTGAACATGTTGCAATGACTGAAAAAAAGCCAGTATTAATATTTAGTTTAGAAATGCCTGGTGATCAAATTATGATGCGTATGTTGGCCTCGTTGTCTCGTGTTGATCAGGTACGTATTCGTACGGGACGATTGAATGATGAAGACCGAGAAAGAATTTCTAGCGCAATGTCACTTCTTTTAGAAAAACGTAATATATATATTGATGATTCCTCATGTTTGACACCTGCTGAGGTGCGCGGACGTGCTCGTAGGTTGTGCCGTGAACATGATGGTTTAAGTTTAATTATGATTGATTATTTACAATTAATGAGAGTTCCATCCTTATCTAATAATCGCACGTTAGAAATTTCAGAAATTTCTCGATCATTAAAAGCTTTAGCTAAAGAATTAAAAATACCGGTTATAGCAATTTCTCAATTAAATAGAGGTTTAGAACAACGTACTGATAAACATCCTATTAATTCAGATTTGCGTGAATCTGGAGCAATAGAACAGGATGCTGACTTAATTTTGTTTATTTATCGTGATGAAGTATATCATGAAAATAGCGAAATGAAAGGTATTGCTGAGATTATTCTGGGAAAACAAAGAAATGGTCCTGTTGGAACCATACGATTGATATTTAACGGACAATGGTCTCGATTTGATAACTATGTTGAATCTAGTCAATATTAATCGAAATTAGTGATGCGGCTCTATTATACGTATGATAATATATTATTTTTCATCCTATAAAAGATAATATATAAGTTATGCATATTATTTATAATGATGCCTTTATTTTAGAACAACATTTAATAGGATGGGAATGAACTAATTTGCATGATATCCATAAAATAATGTGAGATTATTGTATTGTGTGACACAAATAAAATTAATTTTATATAATATATTTATTTATATTGTATAAGAGTTTAGATAAAAAATATTGATAATAATATTGGTCTACATTTTGTATGTATATCAATTGTGCTAATTAATTAAATCATATATCAAATAATTGCGTTTAATAAAATATTAAAATTTTTTAAAATTATCTGTATATGACTATACAATCAATTTGGTAATCAACGGAGGAACTGTGGCTAATAGGGGGGTTAATAAAGTTATTTTGATTGGATATCTTGGACAGGAACCAGAAGCTCGTTATATGTCTAGTGGTAATATGGTGACTAATATTTCAGTAGCTACCACTGAATCTTGGAAAGACAAGAAAACCAATGAATTTAAAGAAAAAACTGAGTGGCATCGCGTGGTGTTATTCGGAAAATTAGCAGAAATTGCGTCAGAATATCTTCATAAAGGTTCTCAGGTATACATTGAAGGATCGTTAAAAACCAGAAAATGGCAAAATCAAAATGGACAGGATCGGTATGTTACTGAAATTATTGTTAATATTGGAGGCGCAATGCAAATGTTGGGCAGCCGTCATATGGAAGAACGTATATCATTAGATAATCAGAATGTAATAAACAGCGGTGAAAAAACAATGTCGGGTGATAATACATCCAATGTTAATTTTGATGAAGAAGATATTCCTTTCTAGAAAGTTTGGGAATATATAATATGTATCATTTAACCTTTTTATTGTGCATGCTTATATACCTGTTTTAGCGCATCAACCTAAAAAATTTCATTGTCATGTTATTTTAATTACAAAAATTCATAAGATATGTATCTGTATTTTTATGTCGCTATTTAATTAATTTAGTCATATTGAATATTTGACAATATTCAAAAAATTTATCGCAAGAACGTATATATAACATATAAAAATTTATATTGTTAAGAACGTATAAAAAATATGTCTATTTTGTAAATATATATATCAATCTATTATATGTATAAACACATTATAAGCATACCATACTTATGTAGAATATGAATAAATATAAACGTTAATACTACATTTATAGGTATAATATTTATTTTGGGATACAGTGAGATTTAAAGCATGGAGATTTTTTTTACGATTCTTATTCTTACTTTAGCTGTCTCCATTTCAGGAGTGATAACACGAATTTTGCCATTTCAAATTCCATTACCCTTAATGCAAATTGTATTAGGAGCTTTGTTGGCTTGGCCTAGATTTGGATTACATGTAGATTTTAATCCTGAATTGTTTTTATTACTTTTTATTCCTCCATTATTATTTTCTGACGGGTGGAAAACTCCAATGAGGGAGTTTTTACGTCATGGAGGAGAAATTGTGATATTAGCATTGGTATTGGTTATCATTACTGTGATTGGTATTGGATATTTAGTTCATTGGATAATACCAGAAATGCCGTTAGTAGCAGCATTGGCATTGGCAGCGGTTTTATCTCCAACTGATGCAGTAGCGCTCTCAGGTATTGTAGGAGAAGGACGTATCCCCAAAAAACTTATGGATATTCTTCAGGGAGAAGCTTTGATGAACGACGCATCAGGCTTGGTATCTCTTAAATTTGCTATTTCAGTGGCTATGGGCACTATGGTCTTTAGTGTAAGCGGAGCTTCTATAGAATTTATCAAGGTATCTATGGGTGGTTTATTGGCGGGTGTGATTATTACCTGGGGATATAGTAAATCATTAAGATTTATTACTCATTGGAGTGGCGGTGATCCTGCTACTCAAACAATACTTCTTTTATTGTTACCTTTTGCGGCATATTTAGTTGCTGAGCATATTGGGGTATCTGGAATATTATCATCAGTTGCTTCGGGTATGACTATTGGTCAATCTGGAATAATTAGAAACGCACCGTTAGCTATGCGTTTACGAGGAAATAGCGTTTGGACAATGCTAGAATTTGTATTTAATGGTATGGTATTCATTATGCTTGGATTGCAATTGCCAGATATTTTATCAACCTCTATTTCACAGGCAGAAATGGATCCAACTATTAAAACATGGATGTTATTCGTATATGTAATTCTTATTTATGCCGCATTAATGATACTTAGATTTGGTTGGTTATGGTTAATGAAGAATATAAGTTTGCATTGTATGACTAAACGGCCAATGGTATTTGGTGAATATAGTATACGAGAAATTTTAATTGCTTCTTTTGCAGGAGTGCGTGGTGCTATTACATTAGCAGGAGTACTTTCAATACCACTTTTTTTAAGAGATGGGTCGGTTTTTCCTTTTCGTTACCAATTAGTTTTTATTGCTACCGGCGTCATTTTGTTCTCTTTATTATGTGGTGTAATTGTTCTACCATGGTTGTTACAGGGCATTATAGTATCTGATAAGTTACTACAACAAAAAGAAGAGCGTATGGCACGGGCTATAGCGGCAGAAGTAGCTATTGAAAGTTTATATAAACTGGAAGAGCGGTTAATGTATAGTCAGGAAGAAAATATTGATAGCCAAATTATTAATGAAGTAAGTGCGCGTGTTATAGGTAACTTACGCCGTCGTGTAGACGGTAATGATGATGCGCATTCTATGTTGATCGAAGAGTTAGAGAGACGTATGAGATTAAATGCATTACGTGCTGAACGAGGAGAATATTATCATTTGCGCGCACAACAAAAAATTAGTAACGAAACATTAACGAAATTGCTACGCGACTTAGATTTTTTAGAAGCTTTGTTGGCAGAACATGAATAATATTAGTGTATTTATGGTTTTGTTGTGAAGATTTTAAATGTTAGTATTTTCTTATAAAAGTTTAATTTATGGTTTTTGTATGGAAATGATGTATAATTGATACCAAGGAGTTTTATAAAATCTATAAGGATCATTATGATAGTTGTAACATTATTATGGTATTGTTGTAGTAAGTACGATACTTTATTTTGTTAACAGTTGACGTTGAACGTCAACTGTTAACAAAATAAAGTTAACCTAAATTGATATTTAATTGTTAATGGTTGACTTAAACAATAGATAACATTATTCTTTAATATGGGCGTTTAAAACGATTAGATGTATTTTTATTTTATAACTTTATAAAATATTAATGTTGATGTTATTCATTAAAATACATACGGTGATGTATTAATGAATAATTAATATGTAGTTTTAGGTCTTAGGTTTTTATATATTACTCAATGCACATGAATAGATGTTGTGTTGAGTTTTGTTTTTTCATAGTAATATGTTTTAACAAATAATTTATGGCATGAATTTTTTTTTGATTGCAAAAATTAAGTGATTTTTATATGAATTAATTCATATTTTTAGTTAGTAGTGTTTTGGTGTGCATTGGAATTTTTAATAAAGATTTTTTAGAGAAAAATTTGTTTAAGTTGGTTGAAACGCACTATTTCCGAATTTATGATAAATAATAACAAAATAATTCATTGTAATTAAGGGGTAAATGTGATGGTTAAAAAGTTTAAAATTACCCTTGCTTGGAAAATTTTTTTTGCTTTAAACTTGGGTATTGTTTTAGGAATTGTATTGCATAATCAGACAGAATCAAAAGATTGGGTGATTGCCACATTTCTTTCTCCGGCTGGAGAAATTTTTATTCGTATGATAAAAATGATCGTAGTTCCCATTGTAATGGCTACATTAGTAGTCGGAATTGCTGGAATCGGAGATGCTAGAAAGCTTGGGAGTATTGGTTTAAAGACCATTATTTATTTTGAGATTATTACAACGCTTGCTATAGTACTTGGTGTAACTTTTGCCAATTTACTTCATCCTGGTTATGGAATTGATATGTCTGTGCTTTCTAAAACGGATATTTCTATGTATGAGCAGACTACATCTGAAATACAGTCAAATTTAGTAAATACTATGTTATCGTTGATTCCTTCGAATATTATTGATTCTATGGCTAGAGGAGATATGTTACCAGTGATTTTTTTCTCAGTAATTTTTGGGCTTGGATTAGCTACATTACCAGACAAAACTAAGACTCCATTATTAGATATATTTAATGCTATAGCGGATACTATGTTTGAAGTAACACATATAGTTATGCGTTATGCTCCTATTGGAGTATTTGCTTTAATTTCAGTTACAGTTGCGACTTTTGGATTTAGTTCTTTATTACCTCTTACTAAACTTGTATTGTTAGTTTACGGTGCTATTGTTTTTTTTGCGTTAGTGGTGTTAGGTATAGTGGCGCGTATATGTAATCTTAGAATTTGGAAACTAATTTGTATTTTAAAAGAAGAGCTCATTTTATCTTTTTCTACTGCTAGCTCAGAAACTGTATTACCACGTATTATAGAAAAAATGGAAGCTTATGGAGCTCCATCAACTATTACTGGATTTGTGGTGCCTACTGGATATTCCTTTAATTTAGATGGATCAACTTTATATCAAAGTATTGCTGCTATTTTTATTGCCCAATTATATGGTATTGAATTGTCTTTAAGTCAGGAAATTATTTTAGTATTAACTCTAATGATAACCTCTAAAGGTATCGCTGGTGTTCCTGGAGTTTCTTTTGTGGTGTTACTAGCTACATTAGGTAGTGTAGGTATTCCATTAGAGGGATTAGCATTTATAGCAGGAGTGGACAGAATATTAGATATGGGTCGTACCGCATTAAATGTCATAGGTAACGCTTTAGCAGTGTTAGTAATTGCAAAATGGGAGAATCAATATGATGCAGAACAGGCTTTTATGTATGAATCAGAAATTTTATCAAATAAATAATAAATAAATATGTTTGTTATGTAATTACTGCAAGTATAAGATCACATAAATGCGCATTATCGGGTATTTATTTTTAAAAAATCACATGCGGTATTAATGATAAAAGATTGTTTATTGTATTATTTTATTCTCTCAAATAGATAGAGAGATGATTGAGTTTGTGTTGATCAAGTATACATATATTTATATTTTTTTTATTGACAGTATAAAATTATAGAAACGAGTTTATTCATGATAAGGATTGTATGAAATAATCATTCAATTATTATTTGTTATGTTTGCTTATTTTTTTTACGAAGATGTGGTCTGTTTTATAAAAAACGTATTGCGATGGCTTCAATTTCTATTTTAGCGCCTTTTGGTAATTTAGAAACTTCTATGCAGGAACGTGTTGGTAAAATTTTATCTTGGCAAGGAGAAGATACATCAAAAAATTTTTTATAGCTAATATTTATTATTGATAAATCATTAACATTAATCATGAATAATGTAGTTTTAATAATGTTGTTAATTTGTAGGCCAGCAGTTTCTATGATATTTTTAATATTTTTTAATGATTGATATGTTTGATCATAGATGCTATCAGGCATAATATTTGTATCCGGGCAAATTCCTATTTGCCCGGATACAAATATTATGCCTCTTGCATCTATTGCTTGTACATATGGCCCAAATGGAATAGGGGCTTTTTTTGTATTGATAACGACGCGATCCATATGGCCGATCCTCTTAATAAGTATAATTAGTTATTATCTTTATATCAAAAAATAAGACATTAAATTTAGTATTTATATAAAATGAAATCTATTTCTATCGTTATCAAAAATTGTTGAGATCAGGATCAGGGAGTAGCGTTGCCAGCATCAAAGCTTTTATGGTATGCACGCGATTTTCAGCTTGATCAAACACTATACTATACGGAGATTCAAATATGTCGTTTGTTACTTCTAGACCATTATGTAAATTATATTTTCTTGCTATTTTCTTACCAATAGTAGTTTCGTTATCGTGCAATGCTGGTAAACAATGTAAAAATTTTACATTCGGGTTGTCAGTGTTATGAATCATACGCCGGTTTACTTGATATGGTGATAATAAAGAAATGCGTTGTTCCCACACTTTTTCATTTTCTCCCATAGATACCCATACATCGGTATATAAAAAATCTGCATCTTTTATTCCATTGGAAATATTTTCAGTAAGTGTAATAATGTTTCCATTATTACGTTGCGCAGTATTTTGACAGTATTTGAATAGTTCTTGTGTTGGCCAAAATGTTTTAGGTGATACTAATCTTAAATTAAATCCCATTATTGCTGCAGCTTCTAATAAAGAATTGCTGATATTATTTTTTGCATCTCCTATGTAAGCCAATTTCATTTGATTAAACGTTTTATGTGGTAGTTGTTCCTGCATGGTCATAAGATCAGCAAGTAATTGTGTTGGATGAAATTTTGCGGTAAGTCCATTCCATACTGGGACTTCAGAGTATTGCGAAAATGTAGTAACTACATCTTGATTATACCCACGATATTGGATTCCATGGTACATACGCCCCAATATCTTAGCGGTATCTTTAACAGATTCTTTATGTCCAATTTGACTAATATTTGGAGTTAAGCAGGTTACACATGCACCTTGATCAAATGCTGCTACTTCAAAAGCACATCTTGTTCTAGTTGAATTGTTTTCAAAAATAAGTACAATATTTTTCCCGTTTAATTTTTGGATTTCAGTTTGTGTATTTTTTTGATGTTTTAAATGATTTGATAATTTTAATAGATATTTAATTTCATCCATGGTGAAATCTATTAAGCGTAAGAAAGATCGTTTATATAATTGATTCATGTGTTATTTGCCTAAAATATTTGATATAAAGATAATCACGACGTTTTTTGTATATAAATGAAAAGAATTAATTTAAAAAAACAAGTTTTATTGTAATATAAAAATGATTTAAATGTATATAAATTAATTTTGATGTAACCATAGTATGAACAATTATTCGTAATGTTTAAAAATAATGAAATAAATTTGTTGTTTATTTTTGCTGGTATATTTTTCAACATATGGATATAAAATTGTATTACTAAAGTTTATTTTTCTAGATATTGTGATTGTAATAATCACAACTCTATCATTGTACTATATTGATCAATCAATTTATTTCGAATTTGTTCATAATAATGTAATAGTTCTTGCTTACTTTTTATGACAGATTTTGGCGCGCGATTCGTAAAATTATTATTATCTAGCAATGTTTGTATTGCTTCAATTTTATGGTTTGTTAATTCTAATTCTTTTTTTAATCTATTCGTATCAATTTCTTTGTTAAACGTTTCTGGTATACAGATTAATAATTCTGCTGCATCTAAAGGTATTGTTATTGATTTTGGGTAGATTTTATTTGTTGAAGAAATGAAGTTGATACTTTTTAATTGAGCAATATCGTATAAAATATTAGAATTTTCTGTAATACGTCTCTTAACTTCTGATGAAGTAGTTCTAAATATTATTTCTAAGGGTGTATTATATGGTATGTTCATATTTATACGAATGGTACGTATTGCCATTATAGTATGTTGGATCCATTCCAGATCTATTATAGATTTTGTATCAATTATGGATGCATCATATTTTGGAAATGGTTGTAACATGATAGTTTCCCCTTTATTTCCAGTAATCATTTTAACTTCTTGCCAAATTTTTTCTGTAATAAAAGGAATAATCGGATGCGCTAATCTTAGCAGTGATTCTAGTAGCGTAATTAATGTATAACGTGTACCGCGTAATTCTAACACATTTCCATGATAAAGTGTTGGTTTAGTTAACTCTAAGTACCAATCACAGAATTGATGCCAAATAAATTCATGTAAAACATTTGCTATTTTGTCAAAGCGATAAATTTCTATTTTTTTATGAAAAATTTGTACTGTTTGTTGAAATTTTGTAACGATCCAACGATCCGCCAAGGAAAATGATTTTTCCTTGGCGGATATACCACAATCTTGATTTTTAGTATTCATTAAGACAAATCGACTTGCATGCCATAATTTATTGCAAAAATTACGATAACCTGTTAGTCGTTTCATATCCCAGTGTATATCACGTCCAGATGATGCTAATGCTACTAAATTAAATCTTAAAGCATCAGTTCCATGAGGTTTAATGCCATTAGGAAATTGTTTTTTAGTATGTTTTATAATTTGTTTAGTTAATTGTGGGTGTAATATATCTTTTGTACGTTTTTTTAATAAATTTTCTATTGAAATTCCATCTATCATATCCATTGGGTCAATGATGTTACCTTTAGTTTTAGACATTTTTTGACCTGATTCGTCACGCATAAGACCGGTAATATATGCAGTTTTAAAAGGAATTTGAGCTGATCCGTTATTATTTTTAACGAAATACATAGTTAACATAATCATGCGTGCGATCCAAAAAAATATGATATCAAATCCACTAATTATAATATTGGTAGGATGAAAAATGTTTAATAAATCAGTACGCTTAGGCCAACCCAAAGCAGCAAATGTCCAAAGAGCGGAAGAAAACCATGTATCTAGTACATCTTGATCTCTATGTAATATTATGTCATTATTTAATTTGTTTTGTGTTCTGATGTCTTGTTCGCAATGTCCTACATATATTTTTTTATTATTGTCATACCAAGCAGGAATTCTATGTCCCCACCAGATTTGACGAGAAATACACCAATCTTGCAAATTATTCATCCAACTAAAATACATATTTTTATATTGTTTTGGAACAAAATTAATTATACCTAGTTCTACCGCGTTTATTGCTTGTTGCGCCAAATTTTTAGCGCGTACATACCATTGAGTAGTTAACATCGGTTCAATTATAGTTCCAGTGCGATCACTATATGGGATTATTAAATTATGAGGTTCTATATTATGTAATAATCTAAGGGTGTTGCATTCAGAAATTATTTTTTTTCGTGCGTCATAACTGTTAAGATTATGAAACATTTGAGGAATGTCATAGTGCAATTGATCATTAGGTTGTCCGTAACTGTTGAATACCTCTGGTGTTTTCAGAATTTTTCCATCATGTGAAAAAATATTTATCATAGGCAATCCATGTTTTTTTCCTATAATATAGTCATTAAAATCATGGGCAGGAGTTATTTTAACACAACCGGTCCCTTTAAACATATCCACATGTTTATCAGAAATAACAGGAATACGTCTATTAGTGATTGGTGCAATAACATATTTTCCAATCAGATGTTGATATCGAGAGTCTTCTGGGTGTACTGCAACGCCAGTATCTCCTAATATAGTTTCTGGGCGTGTTGTTGCGATAATTAAATAATTTGAACTTGCAGTGATAGCAGAACTGTCTAATTTATAGTGTAAATACCACATGAAACCTTTTATTGGTTTGTTTATAACTTCTAAGTCAGAAATTGCGGTTTGTAACTTATAATCCCAATTTACTAGTTTTTTTCCTCTATAAATTAAATTATTTTGATATAGACGAATAAAAGCTTCTTTTACCGCGTAAGACATATCTGCATCCATAGTGAAACGTTTTCGTTTCCAATCTACTGAATTTCCTAATCGTTTCATTTGGTAAGTAATAAATTTTTCAGATTGATTCTTCCATGCCCAAATCATTTTTATTAATTCATTGCGTGTATAATCGTCCCTAGTTTTACCTGTATCGTTATAAATTTTCTGTTCTACTAGTATTTGTGCGGCAATACCAGCATGGTCTGTGCCAGTTTGCCATAAAGTGTTTTTACCGTGCATTCTCTGATAACGAATTAAGACATCCATAATAGTTTGTTGAAATGCGTGACCTAGATGTAATTGACCTGTAATATTAGGCGGAGGCATCATAATACAATAACTTTCTTGAGCTGTATTTCCATGAGGATTAAAGTAGCCTCCTTGTTCCCAAAATTTATAAATTGGTTCTTCTATATTTTTAGGATTATATGTGTTTTCCACGATATGTTTACTCATGAAATTGATACATTAACAACATTCATTTGGAATCCGTTTCTTTTATAGGATAGGTATCTATGTCGTGCCCATTTTTTTAAAATGTCAGGTATGGGCACAAAATCTATTATTTCGTTAAAATTAAAAAAAAAGCTCATATTGTTTTGCATAAGATTTATCAGTAGATCTCTTGGTTTATTATCATAACAACATTGATCCCAATATATAATTATTGGAGCGTGTTGGACGTTTTTTCCAAACAGATTATGTGGTAAAAATGCATTTTGATCAAATATCCACAATATTTCGTCTATTTTTACAGCTTGATATTTATTTTCACAGGTTATTAAAATGCTTTTACCAGATCTCCATTGTGTGCTTGTTAACTTACAAACAAGCTGTTCTATGCAGTTAAGTCTATTGTTTTGTTTAAATTCTTGAGATAGTAAATAGAAAGTTCCATGTTTCATATGTTATTAAAATTTTTATTAGTTTTTATGGTATTAATTAATCATATTTATTTGTTTGAGCCAACAAAGTACTTTGTGTATACTATCATTAAGTTAATTTGATTTTAAAAATAATTTAAACTTTACGGGATGATCTGTTGATTAGATATTGTGATAAAAGCGCTACGGGACGTCCCGTAGCGCTTTTATCACAATAATTAGATACCCATGCTGTTCCAGCAATATCTAAATGTGCCCAATGATATTTATAAGCAAACTTTTGTAAAAAACATCCAGCTGTAATAGCACCTCCAGGTTTTCCTCCAACATTGGTCATATCTGCACACGTGGATTTTAATTGTGTTTGGAATACATCGTCTAATGGTAATTTCCAAACATAATCTTTAGTTTGTTCCGCAGCTGTAATTAGTGCGTTGGATAAATTTTCATTGTTGGACATTAAACCACTAAAGTGATGTCCTAAAGCAACGACACAAGCTCCAGTTAATGTAGCTATGTCTATTACAACATCAGGTTGATAACGTTCTGCGTATGTCAATGCATCGCATAATACCAAACGGCCTTCAGCATCAGTGTTTAATACCTCCACTGTTTGTCCCGATAAAGTAGTCAGAATATCACCTGGACGAAATGAAGTGTGACTTATCATATTCTCACAAATAGCAAGTATTCCAATAATATTTAATGGTAAGTTAAGTTCTATAGCTACACACATCACCGCATATACTGTAGCAGCTCCGCACATATCATATTTCATTTCATCCATTTTGTTCGATTCTTTAATGGAAATCCCACCAGAATCAAAGGTTAACCCTTTTCCTATAAATACAATAGGAGACACTTTAGATCCGTTAGGATGTCCTTCATATTTAATTATAGGCATTGTTGGGGCGTAGTTAGAACCTTTTCCTACAGCTAAATAAGCATTCATACCTAATTTTTTCATTTCTACGGCATCAATTATGTTTGTTGTGACATTGTCATAATTAGACAATTCATTAACTTGGTTGACAAGGTAATCAGGAGTACAAAAATTAGGAGGCATATTTCCTAGATCTTTAGCTATTTTTATCCCGTGAACGATAGATAATCCATCTCTAATAGATTGTTTGCAACATTTTAATTCGTTTTCATTGGGTATACGTAATATTATTTCATTCAATGATTGATTTAACTCAGTTTTTTTATTTTTAAATTTATTAAAGACATATAATTCTTCGTTAACGATTTCTATTGTTTGTCTTATTTTCCAATAATTATCATATCCTTCTATATTTAATTCACTTACAAGAAATAATATCCTAACTATAGACATCTCTTTACATAAAATTATTACTTTGCGAATTAATTTCCTATAACAATTTTCATTAAAATCGGATTTTTTTCCACAACCAATTAATAAAATTTGTCTATTAGGAAAATGAGGTACATCATATAACAAGAGTGTCTGTGCTAATTTTCCATATAATGCTCCACGATGCAATAATGAACCGATATATCCTTTGCTTATGTTATCAATTTTTTTTGTTGAGGGAAATAAGTGTGATTCTTCGAATATGCCAGTAATCATACAACTATCAGTATATGATTCTAGGTGATTGTTGGTAACGCTAAATTTTATCATAATCTTGCCTGTATATAAATAAGTATGCCAAACGACATATTTATTAAAAAAATAAATCAGTCACAATGTTTACAATTTTTAACTTTGTATAAAGCAGTTAAGTATACTATTACACTATATAAATTTGTTTTATAACTTAATGAGAAAATTTTATTATCATTATTATAAATAACTGCATATGTATTATCTTTCAATATTATAATCTATTATTATCACGATACTTATTTTTTCATATAAACACAAGTTTTTTTAAGCAAAATAATGATATTAACTAAATACATATTAAAAGAAACATGTAGAAATCAGTTAATCATTTTAACGTTATTGTTTTTAGTTTGTTTTTGTCAAAAATTGATCAAGATGTTGGGTTTGGTGACAGATAGCAACGTTTCAATATACTTTATTTTTTTGTGTCTTGTATTAAGTATGCCAGAGGCGGGAAAATTGCTTCTCCCTTTTAGTATATTTTTGAGTGTGTTAGTAACTTTTTATCGATTACATGTTTACAATGAAATTATAGCTATGTACTCTTGTGCTGTAGATAAATATGTTTTTATAAAAAGTATGTTTTTTTTTAGCGGGATTATCATGATATTTGCTACAATTAATGTAGCATGGCTATCTCCTTATTGCTCTAATTATCAAAGTAAATTATTGTATGAAATAAAGGAAAACATTAATTTAGTTGTTTTTTCAGAAAAGAAATTTCAATCATTGGCTACTAAATATTTGACTTTTTTTACGGATAGCATTGAGGGAAATAAATTAAAACATGTTTTTTTAGCACAAACAAACCGAGACAAAGAAGATAATATGTTTATAATTATCACTGCGGATCAAGGTAGTGTTCATCAAAATTTTGATGGTTCCCGATTCATTATTCTAGAAAAAGGCACATATTATGAAATTTATGATAAATGTGAGTTGTATAAAGATGTATTTATTACTAATTTTTCTCAGTATAAACTGATGATCAATAGCACTTTTAAGGCATTGTTTCAAGCAAAAGAGTCTATTGATCGTATGTCTATATATCAATTATGGTGTTCTATTCAACCAGAGATGCATGTGGAGTTGCATTGGCGTTTAACTTTGTTGGTATCTATTTTTATTATGTCAATGATTACGACAGTATTAATTACTACTGTTTCGTATAATCATTTAATGAATTTTTTATTAATAGTTTTTTTGTATACAATTTTTTTTATTTTACATATTTTACTGCGTTCCTATGCTCTCTCAGAGAAAATCAATCCTATAGTATGGATATGGATTATTAATGGTGTTTATTTATTAATACCCTTGTTACTAAATTTATGGGATACTTCTTGTATTAAAAAATTAGTTTTGAAGATATGTCGTCGTAATTACATAAAAATATAGTGTATATGTACGGTATTTTAAATTATTATATTAGTAAAGTGATCATATCGAATACAACAGTGGTATTTTTAGTATTGTTATCTTTATCTAGCGTAATTAGATTGGTTGATGAATTACGTAAAATAGGAGAGGGAAATTGTTCTATCTTTGAAATTGTTGTTTACATTATTTTAAGTTTACCAAAAGATTTTGAATTATTTTTCCCTACAGCTACTTTGTTAGGCGGTCTTTTAGGTTTAAGTATGCTTGAAGTACATAATGAATTGATAGCAATGCAGGTTTCTGGATTTAGCAAATTACAAATTGCTTTATCAGTTATAAAAGCTTCTGTTCCTGTACTATTATTCAGTATAATTTTTAACGAATGGGTAGTACCTAATAGCGAAAAAATCATGTGCATGCATCGCAATCAATCACAACATGATACTTCTGTGTTTCCTATAAAAATTAAAAATCTATGGTTTATAGATAACAATGATTTTGTTTGTGTTGAGCGTGTAATAGCTTGTAATGAATTATTCGGAGTGAAATTATATCATTTTGATGAAGAAAAAAAATTAAAAAAGATATTTTATATCGAACGAGCAGTATTTATCAATAAAGTCTGGCATTTGATTGATGTAAATGAATTAGATGTTTCTTCGGAAATGCGCATTACTAATAAAAAAGCACCATATTTTGAATGGAATTCTCTATTAACTCCAGATAGACTGTCCATGATGATTACTCATCCCAATGTTTTATCTATTTCTAAATTATATCATTGTGCTAAATATTTTAAAAAAATTGGTCAAAATGCTAAGTATTATCAGATGATGTTTTGGAACAAAATATTATCTCCTATTTCTGGGTCGGCTATGACCATAACGGCGTTAGCATGTGTTTTTGGGCCATTACATAAAAAAAAGACAAGCATTAGGTTATTTGTAGGAAGTACGGTGGGATTTTTATTTTACATTTTAAATCAAATATTTGGAATATTAAGTGCTACACACGGTATTTCTCCAATAGTTGGATCAATATCGCCTAGCATAATATTTTTAGTAATTAGTGTAATTATTATGTGGATATATTCATAATTTTATTAAATTTAAAAATTTTTTAACAAATTCTTACATTATTTTAGTTAAAAAAATGTTTTTAGTGAATTCTCGTAGCCATTTATGAGAAGGAGAATGGTTGTGTTTAGAGTGCCATGCTTGAATGACATTTCTTTTCCCTAAGTTAAAATCAGTATTAAAATGTGTTACTGGTATATTTAATCTTTGTGCGATTGTTAATACAAATTCCGGAATTATTGCTAATGCATCGGAATGCATGACAGTATTTACAGTGGTAATATATTCTGGAGTAATACCAATTATATTGCGTTCTGACCAAAAATATTTATTACTTTCATCGGAATTACTTAAATATTCATGTTTGGTTTTAATGAATTGATATTTTAACAAATTATCCATATTTCTATTTTTAGATAAAATAGGATGATGATTCCGACATATAAAACAACACTTGGATACGTAGATAGTTCGAATAGTTATTTCAGGGTTAAGTGCACGTATCTCGCCTATATATAAATCTATGGTATGGTTACGTAAAAAATTGTCATCATAGTCTGAATCATTTACTAAATTAATAAATACGTTAGGCGCTGTGTCTTGAATTTCTTGAAACAAGATAGTGTTAAGTATAAAAAAAATGGCGTTATTTGATGCAATAGTAAATGATGTAGTAGTGATTTTGGGTTCAAATATTACGTTGCTATTAAATACTGATTCAATACGATTCACTAATTCTTTAATATTTTCTTTTAGAGAGACTGCTTTAGGTGTTGGGATTAATTTGGTACCACTACGAACTAAAATTTGGTCGTTAAATAGGATGCGTATTTTATTTAAAGATTTGCTAATAGCTGGAGCAGTGACGTTTAATTTTTTCGCTGCTAGGTTGACACTATTATCTTCCAGTAGCGCATTGAGCACTACCAGTAAGTTGAAATCAAAATTATTCATATAATAAAATTTTCATGTAATATTTATTTTACCAGGTATTATAATGTATAAATATAGAAGAGTAAAATATATTAATGTAATCAACCATAATATTTGTATCAATAACAGATATATCGAGTATGAACACGATATTGCATATTTGTGTGACTTAAGACGCATAAGTGATGATATAGTTGATATGAATAAAAATTTTTGATATATTTTGTTATTATTATTATGAGTAATATTAAAATAATGTATTTAACAATTAAATCTTCACCAATGAGTAACATTTACAGATTATCTGTGAATTATTTTAGTACTTTAATTGTAGTTTATAGACAATGGTATTATGTGTTACAAAGTTTAATATTAAATTTAATGATTTTCAAATAAATTGATTCTGTGTGTTGAATAATATTTTTTAAAATTTTATAAAATTTGATAATTATGTAGTGCTGTAGAAAAGAGATTATACATATGGGTATTGTGCCGAAGTGGCGAAATAGGTAGACGCAATTGACTCAAAATCAATCACCTTCATGGCATGCCGGTTCGAGTCCGGCCTTCGGCAGTTTTATATATAGTAATAGTAATAATAAAAAAAAGTTTAAATGAATAGATATTTTAAATTTTAACTCTGAATATATGTTTTAATCTCATTTTAAAACAAATAAATATTAATTTTTTAATGATAAATGAAATTATTTTTATGGAAAATGAGTTTATATATTAAATATAATCGGCGATGTTGTTAGCCATAACAAAAGTATTCAAGTGAATATTAAAAAGCTTATAGAATATATTAAAACTTGAGATTAAATTTAGTGTGTAGTTATGTGGGTAAAGTAAAATAATAGGGTGTTTTTTTTAATAGATGTGATGTTATAACATAACTAGGTTATTACGAGAATTTTATGGGGTTATTTTATTCTAAACAACGCCTATCTATTGGTATGAGATTGTTTATTGCTTCGGGATGGATTCGGATTCTCATAGCGTTGGTTATATTGCTGTGTTTATGGGCTGCTATTCTTTGGTCTTCCTTGTTGCCGTAACAATATTTATATATATGTATATATTATAAAAAACTATGATGACATTGTATAATTTGGTAGCAGGGTACTATGGGCGTAATGTGAGCCCATCCGTAAGCGGTCGTATTAAGTATGGTAGTATGATTGCAATTATAGGTCCTAACGGAATAGGAAAATCTACTTTATTGAAAACATTAGGTGGTTTGTTGCCTCCAATTTCTGGTCGATTAGAATTTGGAAAAAAAGGTAGACCGCGTATAGGTTATTTACCTCAAGATAAAAATATAGATCACCATTTTCCGTTAACTGTATTCGATGTAGTATCCATGGGTTGTTGGCCGAGAATAAATTTATTAAAAAGACTTAATAAGCATCAAAGAGCGGTGATTTGGCGTTCTTTAGAACAGGTAAAATTGTTAGATGTATTGAATCAATATATAGAAACCTTGTCAGGTGGACAAGTGCAACGTATGTTATTTGCTAGAATATTAGCGCAACAAGCATCGTTAGTTTTACTGGACGAACCATTTCAAGGAATTGATATAAATACTTGTAAAATAATGATACATGCTGTAAATCTACTGTGTAGACACGGATGTACTGTGATTGCCGTATTACATAACAATGAATTAGTAACTGAATATTTTTCTAATATACTATCATTAACTCATTCTTGTAGTGTTTGGAAATCATCTATATAAATATGAGAAATTTAATTTTGAAATTTTGAATGATTACCAATATCTTATTTGATCCATTTATTAATTACGGGTGTATGCGCAGAGCAATAGTCGCTTGTTGTGTGTTATCTATTAGTACAACACCAATAGGTATTTTTTTAATATTAAGACGTATGAGTTTAGTGGGAGATGCGTTATCTCATGCCGTATTACCAGGTGTAGCTATAGGATATTTTTTTTCTGGTATGTCATTTGTTATAATGAGCATAGGAGGGTTTATTTCTGGTTTAGTGGTCGCGATATTATCTAATTGGATTAGCGAAAAAACATTGTTGCAACAAGATGCTAGCTTTGCTGGATTTTATCTCGGGTCCTTAGCGTTAGGAGTTACATTAATGTCACTACATGGTCCTAATGTAGATTTGTTGGGTTTATTATTTGGATCTATTTTATCTGTAAATTTGTTAAATTTAAAGTGTATTGGGGTGATTAGTACAATAACTTTATTGACCATCGCAGTACTTTATAGAGCTTTAATTATTGAAACGTTTGATCCAGGTTTTTTAAAAGGTAATGATACTGAGACATCGAGATACATTCAAATAATTTTTTTATCAATAGTTACATTGAATTTGGTAGCAAGTTTTCAAGTAACTGGCACTTTAATGTCTGTCGGTTTAATGATGTTGCCTGGACTATCAGCTCGGTGTTGGGTTAAGAGTTTAATAAATATGCTGTTGTTATCGGTATGTATTGCTTTATTATGTTCATGGATAGGATTACTTGGAGCATTTTATATGTCTTTGCCAGCGGGCCCTACTATAGTGCTATGTGGGAGTATAGTGTTTTTAATTTCGGTGTTATTCGGAAGAAACAAAGGTATTTTATTTTCTATATATCGTAAAAAATAATATTTTGTGCTGTTTATGTAACTAATTATTTTTTATGTTGAGAAAAGAATTAAGTTGTTGTATCAGATATATCTGATAATATCCGACGTGTTTTAGTTTTATTTATGTTTATCAGTAAAAGTACTGTTTTTAGTTAAAATATTGTTAATTTTTGACAAATATGAAATGTGTTTGATATTATGAAATGTTGTAATTTATAAGGGTTTTGAATGGATTACTATAATAATTAATATATTAATGCCTATTTTGAAATTACTTTTTATTGCAATTATTTAGTTAACGCCATAAATATTTTGTATAAGTATCAAATACAATATCTGTGTACCTATAATTCATCGCATTAATGATTTCATGTTTATTTTATTTAGATTATCAATCTTTTCTACTCATGTAGAATTTAATTTAAAGCATTATATTTTGTGGTATTAATAATATATAAAATATTAAATTTTAAGTTTTCAAGATATTTAGTAATGATTAAAATAATCTTTAATTTTTTTTAAAAGTTTATTTTAATTTTAATGATTAATATATTATATGGCATTGAATTATTGTTTACAGTTTAAACATGTCTCCTAAATATATTTGTTGCACATATTGGTCATCTAATATTTCATCAGGAGATCCATGAGCAATTAATTTACCTTGATTAACTATATATGCTCGTTTACATATACGTAATGTTTCTCTTACATTATGATCAGTTATCAATACTCCAAGCCCACGATCTTTAAGTTGTTTAATGATTTTTTGTATATCTATGATTGAAATCGGGTCTACTCCAGAAAAAGGTTCATCAAGTAATATAAATTTAGGATTAGAAGCTAACGCTCGTGCAATTTCTACACGTTTTCGTTCTCCTCCAGATAATGTCTGTCCAATATTATTTTTTAAATGACTGATATGAAAGTTATTCATTAATTCTATTATGAGTTTATTGCGTTTTTTTGTATCAAGATTGCGCTGGGTTTGTAATATAGCCATTAAATTATCAAATACAGTCAATCGACGGAAAATTGAACTTTCTTGAGGTAAATAGCTTATTCCCAATCGAGCTCTAAGATAGATTGGTAACATACTAATATCCTTGTCACTGAGCGAAATACTACCGGAGTTATGGCGCACAATTCCTAATATCATATAAAATGTTGTAGTTTTTCCTGAACCGTTTGGCCCTAACAATCCAACAATTTCTCCAGAAGTTATATATAAACTTATATCTTTAACCACATATCGTCCTTTATAAATTTTAGATAGATTTTTTATAGTAAGTATTGCCATGAAATTAAATTTATAACTAATTGGATAGTGTTGTATTAAATATGTTTTAGATTAATTTTGTTAATAAAGTTGTTATAACTTTATTTCCTTGATTTGAAATAGCTTTTATTTGTTTATTTTTTATGGAATATATGATCCTATCACTCTGTATAGAGTTGCCTGATTGTTCTATATAAGCATTACCAATGAAAGTAATAGTATTGTCGTGGGTGTTGTAATGTATTGTCAATGATCGAGCTAATGTTACAATTCCCATTGACTGCGTCTGATTTAAAGTGACAGGATTTCCATGCGCTTCTATCGTAGATAGATGATGTGTATCTTCTGTATGAGAGATTAGTATTTTATCTGCATGGAGATCAATATTTTTATATTTAAGCATCACTTGACCCGTGAATACTATTGTATTAGTTAGCATATTAATTGCCTGACATGCAGAATAAATTTGAACTATTTGAGATTTTTTGTGTGTTAAGGCATAAGAATGCGTAAATATCAAAAATATATTGATACAAGTAAATATTATTTTATGTTTACCAAGTATGTTGGGTTTCATAATGAGTTTGTGTATTGTCAATTAATTTTGCTGTTTTCGTATGTAAATTAACTTGCATTTTCATTCCAACAGAATAAAAACAATGACCATATATAGTTACTTTTTCATTTGAAATAATATCTTGAGTTATTAAATTAATTGTCGCTTTGTTTGCCACAATGGATTGAAAGTATGCGTCTTTTATTAAATTTTTAATATAAACATGTCCGTATAGATATAGTATTTTTTCATAATTTAATTTAGCTTGATTTGCTGTAATTTGCCATATTGGAGTATTTTTTTCATCAAAAGCAATGACTTTAGGATATATAAACCAGGTAATTTTTTTATCTGAAAAATGTTGAATACAGTGTGCGGTTAATTTAAATTTAAGTTGTCCTGTTTTGTTATCGTATATGTTAATTAATACATCACTACCTTGATGAGTATATATTTCTTTGTTAGTTGATGAATGTAGTGATGTATTAAACCTGGTTAATGATTTTTTTGCAATAATTGATAAAAATATTATTATTAATATCGATACAATTGAAGGAAAAGTATATTTTTTATTTTTTTTACGTATTTTATTATTTTTTTTTATTAATTTTAATGTATAAAACATTATATTGTATCTCATAGTTAATAATTATAATTCCATATTTGTTTGTAATATTAAACAATAAAAGACATTCTTGGAGGCGGTGACATAAAATTAAATGCTATTGTTATGACTATTAATCAGTAGTGTTTTAAGATAAAACACATGTAAAATATACGATATTATAAATACATATAATTTAAATATCTAGAATAAGATAGAGCATAAGACAATCGTTTCGACATATAAACTTACAAGCAGTTATTAATATTTTCACATTTAACATTGAAAATATATAGTATTATATGTTTTATTTAAGGATATATTTGAAATATTTTGTATTTTTCAATTTTTGATTTATAATACATAAAATATTATGGATATTAAGAGTTTTTTGAAATTATTCAAATAGTGTATATGATATGTAGTATTTATTTTAATATGTATAAATTTAAAAATTTTATCTTCTATTAGAAGTGTATTTATATTTTAAAAATAAATAATAGATGCGTATATTAATACATCTTAATTTAAATCATAAATATTAATGTTGATTTGTGTGGATTATAGTTATTATATATTTTGTTAAGATATATGAATTTTATTTTTTTTATACATTTATTAATTCAGTGTCAAACATATCATATTTTATTTTAATATTTAAAATAGGTAATAAAAAAAAGATTTTAGAAAGCATATTTTTAACGATGTTCATATGTATAAATTATTCGTTTTACATTTTAAAACATTAATTTTTTTTAATAAAAAACGTCAAGAAAGTAGTTTTCATAATAAAATGATTATACTTATAAGAAGAGAAATAGATCAATAAAGGTATATGCATATATCTAAAGTGCACAAATGTATATTTCTTGATATAATCAGATTTGGTTTATTGTGTGTTTTTCAATTATTACAAATTAAGCATTGTTTTTATTTGTTTATTACGTGATAGATGGGTATTGATGGCAGTGCACGATGCATTGTTAGTGTGAAATAAAAATGTTTAAATAGATTGTATATTATTATTATGTATTATGTGGAATGAATGCGGATTTATTGATTTTTTGTATTTTTTATAAAAAATATTATTTCACAACAATACTAATTATTGGCAATAAATTAAAAAAGTAACTAGTTTACTACAAATAGGAGTATAAATATTGTTTTATTTAAAACAATAAGTATTTATTATTTGATAATATTTGAAAAAAATAATTATTAATTGTTGATTTTGTTTAGAAATTAAAATAAAAATTTATAAATATTTTATTAAAAATGTCGTTATAAAAATGTATATGTATATGAATATTATGAAAGTAGTTAGAGATATTGTATTAGCATGAAAATTTTGTTTGTAAATCATTAATTATACTTGATTGCTTATAGTCCATAGCTTATTTAGTAATATAAGTACACCGCTATTCATGTGTTTTTATGTAAATTCATTAAAAGTAAACATTGAATTTATTTCTTAAGTTATTTTATTAATATGATGTAATGCGTATCCTTAATAATTATTAAGATATAGTCAAATTATTATAAATTTAGTGACAATTTATGTCATAGAAAGTTAAATAATAATTTTATGTATGTTCTAACTAAAGTATAGTGCGGAAGCAATAATATTGCTGTAATAATTTTCATATGGCGAATATGAAGTTATTTCTTTTAATTTTTTTTACTTAATACATAAATAGTGTAGTAGGGGTTTTATTATTTTTAAAGTTTCAGTATCTGAAATTATGATTGTATGTCTAATTAATAAATAAATTGTCATATTAATAATTTTATTTAGTATAAGCGCGAATAGAGATAGATTGTGTATTACTAATGAAAAAATAAATTTTTAGTTATATAAAATGTTCTTGATAATTAATTTTATGCATTAAAGATCAATATTGTTATTCTTACATTAGTTATTTATTTTAGAAGTGATACAAATGATCAATTTTATTTATTGAAGCGGATTAGTCATCATTATAAAAGGGTTATAATTGATTTTGATATATTTAATCGGATGTATCTAATTAAGGTATGTAGTTAATCTCAATTAATAACTAATAAATAACAATATATAGATATTAAAAAATATAATTACTTAATAACGTTTGTTGTAACAAAAAAAATAAAATTAAGATATTATTTGATTTCGTATTTGAATAAAAATAGTAATTGTTGATGCTGGATTTTATAATAATAAGAATGATTATATAATATGGGATGTTATTTATTGAAGAAAGGATGATATGTTGGCATGTTGTGTACTATAGATATATCTAAAGTTTTATATTTATACATGTAGTATAGCAATATAAAATGTTTATTTTAATCACTCAGTTTTTGGTGTTTATTGGTTTTATAAAAATTTTTAGTATCATGTTCAATCATTTTATAGAAAAATATAATTAATGTAACGGTCATAACCGTTACATTAATTACAACAGCGTAAATAATTAGTTGTTTGATTTTACAATGAAATGTAAATTATATAATTTTTTTTGATATAAAATAATAGTACAAATAATCATTGTATGGTTATACTCATTAAAATGGTTTAAGAATTATGAACGCAGATGAAGTTAAAAGTATTTTGTTAAAACATTTATCATTAGATGAAGTATATGTTTCATCTAATGATAATAATTATCAAATTATTGTTATAAGTCATGTTTTTTACGGTATGACTGAGTTAGAACGACATAAAATTATATATGCTCCTCTCATGCAATATATATTAAATAATGAAATTCATTCTATATCTATTCACGCGTTTCATCTTGAAGAATGGAACAAGAATCGTCGATTCTACAGTGTGTGAAGCAGTTTTTAGTTATCATGATATTGATATATGAATATGATTGATATTAGTTATAACAATGGATAAATTTTATATTCATGGTCCTACTCCTTTAAGTGGTGAAGTGAGTATATCAGGTGCTAAAAATTCTGCATTACCAATTTTGTTTGCTACGTTGTTGACTGAAGAGCCAGTAGAAATTTTTAATGTTCCCAAATTAAAAGATATTGATGTTACTGTCAAATTATTAAAGCAACTTGGAGCAAAAGTGGAACATTGCGATGTAGTCTTCGTGGATGCTAGCAGTGTTAATACATATTGCGCTTCTTATGATTTAGTGAGATCCATGCGTGCTTCTATTTGGGCTTTAGGACCATTAGTAGCACGGTTTGGACAAGGTAAGATTTGGTTACCTGGTGGATGTTCGATCGGAAAAAGATCGGTAGATTTACATGTTAATGGTTTAGAACAGTTGGGAGCAACAATTGTCTTAGAGGAAGAATATGTTACAGCTTCTGTAAATGGACGATTACATGGTGCTCATATTGTAATGGATAAGATTAGTGTTGGAGCTACAGTTACTATCATGAGTGCTGCTGCACTAGCAGAAGGAATTACTATAATTGATAATGCTGCTCGTGAACCAGAGATTGTTGATACCGCTAATTTTCTCATTATGTTAGGAACTAATATTAACGGAGCTGGGAGTAATAGAATTATTATTGAAGGAACTCAAAAATTAGGTGGTGGAAAGTATTCCATCATGCCAGATCGTATTGAAACTGGAACTTTTTTAGTTGCTGCCGCGGTTTCGCGCGCAAATGTAGTTTGTTTAGGATCACGCCCAGATACTTTGCGATTTGTTTTAAAAAAATTACGTGAATCTGGGGCTGATATCAATACTGGCAAAGATTGGATTGGTTTGGATATGCATGGAAAAAGACCTAAAGCTATTGTTATATGCACTAGACCGTACCCAGGTTTTCCTACTGATATGCAAGCACAATTTACTTTATTAAATATAGTGTCTGAAGGAACAGGAAAAATTATAGAAACTATATTTGAAAATAGATTTATGCATGTACCAGAGCTTGTTCGTATGGGAGCTCGTGTTAAAATATCAACTAATATGATAGTTTGTTATGGTGTTAATTCCTTAATTGGTACCCGAGTCATGGCAACAGATTTGAGGGCTTCTGCCAGTTTAGTATTAGCTGGCTGTATTGCGGAGGGACTAACGATAGTTGATAACATATATCACATTGATCGTGGATATGATCATATAGAAAAAAAATTAGAAAATATGGGGGCTCATATTAAACGGGTCACTGATAAATAACTTTTTTATATTAGTTTTTAGTGATGTTTGAAATATACATTTTGCGTTGATTAGCTATACCATGTATATATGCATATATAGTAATATTATCGGGATATAATACAGTTCATGATACTTTTCAAAAGTATTAATTAAAATTATTAGTATGTATAGTATGCAGAATTGCAATTCTGCATACTATAATTTTTATCGGAATATTTAAAATAATATGGATTTATTATTTTTTTTGTTATCATAAGCATTGTGTTGTAAAAACAGATTACAAAATTAACGAAGTAATAAAAATATATTTGTATCGCCACGAACAATATTAAGTGCTATAACTGACGGTTTTTCGTTCAAAATTTTACGTAATTGAGATAAATTATATATTTTGGTACGATTTAGTCCGACAATTACGTCGCCTTTTTGTAGACCAATGGAATAAGCTGGAGAATCTTTCACTACATCTTCAACTTGTACTCCTTTTGTTCCATCTTTTAAATATCCATTACTTAGAGCAGCTCCTTGTAACGCTGGAGTTAACATTTCCTCACTGGTACTTACAGAGGTGCTATCATCTAATAAGACTGATACTGTTTGTATTCTTCCATCTCGTAATAACCCTAGTTTTATATTTTTACCTGGAGTGGTAGTACCAATTTTAACCCTTAGTTCTGCAAAATTTTTTATTGGTTTACCTTCTATAGATACGATAATGTCTCCCGCTTTGATATTTGCTTTAGCAGCCGCAGTTCCTGGCAAAACTTCGCTAACAAATGCACCGCGTTGCGCGTCTATATTCAGTGCTTTAGCGATATCAGCAGTCAATTCTGTTCCTTTTATTCCTAATTGCCCTCGTTTTACTTCTCCAAATTCGATTAGTTGCTGACTTAAATTTTTTACAATGTTGCTAGGAATAGCAAAACCAATACCGATATTTCCTCCTCCAGGAGCTAAAATAGCGGTATTAATTCCGATTAATTCTCCATGTAAGTTTACCAGGGCTCCTCCGGAATTTCCTCTATTTATAGAAGCATCAGTTTGTATAAAATTTTCTAATCCCTCAAGGTTTAGACCGCTTCTTCCTAATGCTGATACGATACCAGAAGTTGCGGTTTGACCTAATCCAAAAGGATTACCGATTGCAACAGCAAAATCACCAACTTTTAAAAAATCTGAATCAGCCATTTTTATTTCAGAAAGATTTTTGAATTTTGATAATTGAAGTAATGCTAAATCAGTTTGTTCATCATGTCCTACCAATTTAGCGTTAAATTCTCGACCATCGTTAAGTTGTACTTTAATTTTATCCGCACCGTTAACAACATGGTTGTTAGTAATAATATAACCTTTGTTAGCATTAATGATTACTCCTGACCCTAATCCCTCAAAAGGTCTAGATCCAAAGTTACCTCCAGGGATATCTGGTCCAAAAAAATATTTGAATTCCTTAGGTAGCGTTAGTCTTCTGGCAGGTTGAATACCTTCTACGTGCACACTTACTACCGCTGGAAGTACTGTATCTAACATAGGGGCTAAACTTGGTAATAATCCTGATATTTCTGTAGAAAATGTTGTATGATTTACAGAAGATTCAGTATATGAAATCCCCAATGTGAATAATATACCCAATATATTAAGTAAGTGTGTTATTTTCATAGATAATTAATTTAATTAGTTGTATTTTTTTTAAGAAAAATAATATTTTTATTAAAATGGTCATAAAAATTTAACGACTAAATCGTGTGCATTTGTTATATCTAGATCTAAATTAATTTTTAGTTGCCTCAGGTTGGGTGGATAAGGTACTGTACGCAGATGCTATATATAGCATAATATGTCAAGTAGTTTATATGAAGTAGTGAAAGTTTGCTTATGTTATTTATTATCATGATTTTTTAGAGTACTTTCTGTATTTTCGGAATAATCTAACGGCGCTTCTATTGGTAATTTTTCGTTTTTTATGTGAGTTTTCTTTATATTAAATGTGTTTATATCATCTTGTATATGTATATTTGGTAAAAAAAAATTAGCGCTTTTTTTGACATTATTATATAAGTGACGATAATCATCTGCCATTTTATTTAATAATTCTATGGTATAGATAAAGTGATTACTTAATTCTTTTTGGTATTCGTTTAGTTTAATTTTTTTATCTTGTAATTCGTTATATAAAGTTTTTTGATTATGTAATAAGTAACGTGCTTTGTAGTACATTATAGTTGCCCCCGTAATAATTCCAACTATTAAGCTTATAAGTATACACATCCATACCATGATAATACTCCTAAAATTTGTTTTATTTTATTTGATGTATTTCTTTTTATGTGTTCACTGATCGATACGTAATCATTTACACATATTTATATGACGATCATATAAATATGTGTAAATGATTAGAACATAGTTATCTGATTAGTAAATGCGTATGTTGTTTAATTGAATTTTATTCTCTTTAATTTTCTTTATCAATAAATATTCATGTGAATACTATGAGTAATCAAATAGATGGTTTAGTATAGTGACATTTTAAATAAATATTGAAGCAATTCTATAAAATTGAAATGATGTTAAAATATTTTAATTATAATCAATTATTTATTTCATTCAATTCGTAATATATGGCCTAAGATATTCTAGGGAACTAAGTATTAGCTATATTTAGTTTAGGTGTTAAAATACTAGAGAAATTTTAGTGTTAATAGTAGTATAATATGTTATTATATATGAGTGATATTGTTTTTGATATTTAATCACTGTTATTTAGCCAATACGATTGAATTTTTATATTGAGTTAGGTTTTATTTTTATGAAAACTTTTATGGCAAAATCAAATGTAATCAAGCGAACATGGCATATGATTGATGCTAAAAATAAAATACTCGGCCGTTTATCTACTGTGATTTCTAGATATTTAATTGGCAAACATAAAGTGGAATACACTCCTCATGTTGATATTGGAGATTATGTGATCGTTTTAAATGCAAAAGAGGTATCTGTGAGTGGCCATAAGCGTGATTGTAAAATGTATTATCATCACACTGGACATATTGGAGGAATTAAACAATCTAATTTTAAAAGCATGATAAATAGACATCCTGAGAAGGTAATTGAAATTGCAGTAAAAGGCATGTTACCTAAAGGCCCTTTAGGTCGTATGATGTATTGTAGACTTAGAGTATATTCAGGGAATATACATGTACATTCTGCACAAGCACCTCAATGTATAGATTATCAATGAAAAATGAAATGGCAAATAAAGTATGAACTTTAATCAATATTATGGTACTGGACGAAGAAAAAGTGCTTCTGCTCGAGTATTTATCAAATCGGATACTAGTAACGGTAGAGTGATTGTAAATAAACGTAAATTAGACCAATATTTTCCCAAAAATAATACGCAGTCAATCATTACAAGACCTTTGAAAATTGCTAATTTATTAGACAAATTAGATATATATATTACTGTAAAAGGTGGTGGTATATCTGGTCAGGCTGGTGCGATATGCCATGGAATAACACGTGCATTGTTGCAGTATGATGAGAAATTACGTGGTGCTTTGCGTGCAGTTGGATTAGTTACAAGGGACTCTAGAGAGGTAGAAAGAAAAAAGATAGGTTTGCGTAAAGCACGAAGGCGTCCTCAGTTTTCTAAGCGTTGATATTTATTTCAATTTCAATGTGTGCATTTTGTATTAATTGAATCGTCAGTATGATGTGAGTTTTGTATAATTAGACAGAATTTAAGATAGAATATGTAATTGTGATGTAATAACGAAAAATTATAATCAGTATTAAGCTTAATTTAGTGGGTATGGCTTAGTGAATTAAACTAAGATGATTTTATATTCATTTGATTATCGTAAGTTTTAGTGTATTAAATGAATAAAGTATTGATTATAATGAACGGATGAATATTTCCTAAAAACATCAGAATTTATGTTTTTGCGTTTTTATTTATTGTCTATCGTAATATTTTAAGCTGAATTGCAAGCAGTGCGCAGTATTTAAACTTAAATGTTGTTTTATTTATAGTTTAAACTATAAATAAAAAATTAATTGTATTTAAAAATACCATAGGTTTTAACTATTCATTTAATCATACTTTAAATATGATTAGCAATAAGAACATGTTTCTTACAAGCAAATAGATTTTTTAAAAATATAATTATTGGATAATGATTGTTATCTAATGATGTGCATTTTAACTGGTGTAATAAATCGTGTTTTTATAAATATGAATTTTTATTAATATTTTTGTTATATTACATGCAGTAAACCTGATTATATTTAAATAACAATATTATTATTTAAATTATTGTGTTTTAACATCATAAAACAATGTAATATAATTAGTTTACTCATGCAGTATATCAAAAAAACCATGGTGTTATTAATTTTGTTTAATCAATTAGGTGAATGGAATTTAACTTATGTAGATAGTAATTCATAAGTCATAAATTGTGTATGAGTAGGATATAAACAATTTTTATTATTTAATTTTTTGTTATTCTTATAAATTCTATAAGTACATCAGTATCTATAAGAAATTATTTTCTATCATATTACATATTTTATTAAAGTTTTGAAATCTACTTCAAGTGTTGTTTATGGTTTGCATAGAGAGTATGATGTAAAATTTAAAAGATTAAAATTTAGTGATAGATGTATTTTTTTTAAGATTAAGATATTTATAAGTAATATGAATTTGTGTTTATAAATTTAGTATATCAATTACTTTTTTTTTGCGCGCGGTATATGCTGAAAAGCATGTATAAGAGTAAATATTTGATATAAACCGTGCAAGTATTATTTATATTTTCAATATATATATATATTATATATGAAGAAATTTCAGAACGAAAGTGTTTTCACCGCATTCTCTTACATATTTATATGTAAGAGAATGCGGTGAAAACACTTTTTACCCCGTCTATTGAATTCGCAATTTTTTCAAGGTATTTACCTTCTTCATGAGTAACTTGTCCTAAAAGAAATACTTCTTTATTTTCTGTAATTATTTTAATGCTAGAGGCATGTATATCTCTTTTCATAAAGAAATTTAAACGTATTTGACTACTAATCCAAGTATCTATCAAAATAGATTGCATGCATATTGGTTTTCCTTGACGAATAGCATTATAAATATTTTTTGTTCCATTTATTTTCATTACTATTTTTATGACTTCTTCAACAAAAGCAATGGAAGGAGTCTGTCCAGTTAATAGTACATTACCTTGGTATACAGTATTTTTTATTCTTGCTGATTTTTTAATATATTGGTTTTTGTTAAGAGCATGAGCAATATGAGCTTCTAAGATATTATCATCTAACTGAGCACCTATAGTACGGGGATCATGCCATACTGTAGTTATAACCGCAGCAGTTCCTATAGCCAATATACTTGAACAGCAAGATTGCAATGTTAACATAGAAAATAAAATTAATAATATCTGAAGTATACGATACTTAATATTCATTTATATATGTTTATGTATTCAATAATTTCATATATATATATATGACTAATATTAGCTTGTCTATCAAGTAGTGACAACCATTATATTATTAAAATATATTTAATTTTATGTAGTCTAATACAGTGTAATCATTAAAATGTATGTAAAATTATAATGTATCTGTAAAATTATTTTTACTGTTTAATTATGTTTACAACGTGTTTTTTAGAGTGTACCATACTAGCAAAAATTGCTGTTTCATAGATACATTATATGAACAGATTTATGTTATTTAGTATTTTTATATTAATGAAAAACACACTTTTTAAAAGATGTAAATTAGGAATATATTATATTTTTGAAAACAATAAAATGTGATAATTAATTTATTTACATTATCGAGAATGTGTTTGTAATTTAATTGGTTGCTATAGATGATGCGATGATTTTGTTGTTCTCGATGCACACGAATATAATAAATTGGTGTTGATTCTTTTTAATAAAGAACGTATAAATATTTTTTGATTATTTTTTAAAAAATGATATTTATTAAAATAGTTGTTGGTGTATGAGTAATATGTTATCATCCGACCTTGATTGTGTACCTGCGTTGTATATAGTTCCGACTCCTATTGGAAACTTGCAAGATATTACATGTCGAGCATTATCAGTGTTGCGTCAAGTAGATTGTATTGCTGTAGAGAATATACAGCGTACTCGTATATTGTTGAATTTTTTTTCTATTCGCACATCTTTGTATGTATTACATCAGTACAATGAACACAAAAGAATACCAATGTTAATCTCGAAATTACAATCAGGATTAAGCATCGCTTTAGTTTCCGACGCGGGTACGCCGTTAATTAATGATCCGGGGTATTGTTTGGTAAAATCTTGTCAGAAATCAAGAATTAGAATTATTCCACTGCCTGGCCCATGTGCAGCTATTACCGCATTATGTGGATCTGGCTTACCAACGAATCGTTTTTGTTTTGAAGGGTTTTTACCGCATAAACATAGTGTACGCATCAGTCGTTTACAAGCTTTATTAGAAGAACCCCGTACATTAATTTTTTATGATGTAAAACATCGTGTAATAGATACTTTGAAAGATATGGCTAGTGTTTTTGGGCTAGAACGTTATGTTGTATTAGTTCGAGAATTAACTAAAATATGGGAATCTATTTATGGAGCTCCTATCGGTCAATTGTTATCTTGGATACAAAAAGACAATTCTCGGATCCAAGGGGAGATAGTTTTAGTTGTAGCAGGTAATTGTCTAAAAAAGAATGAATTATCACCAAAAATATCTCATGTTATGAAATTGTTAGCATCTGAGTTATCTACAAAAAGGGCTGTGACTTTGGTAGCATACATATATGGTGTAAAAAAAAATATACTTTATAAGAAATATTTGAGTGAAAAATCAGACAATGTTAATGATGAAATGTTATTTGATTGATGACATATTGTTAAAATAATAATTATAATATTTCAAGGAGTTGGCTAGACAATCGCTGCTTCTTTGTATTTATAATGATTACAATATAATTGATATAATTACAAATGGAGGGGAGGAAAGTCCGGGCTCCATAGGACAGGGTGCCAGGTAATGCCTGGGAGATATGAATCTACGACAAGTGCAACAGAAAGAAAACCGCCCATACTATTTTTCATAATAAACTGTAAAATGGTATGGGTAAGGGTGAAAAGGTATGGTAAGAGCATACCATGCGAATTGGTAACAGTTCGTGCTATGTAAACTCCACTCGGAGCAAGGCTAAATAGAAGTTCTATAGTATGGTCCGTACTGAACTTGGGTAAGCTGCTGAAACTAATGTGTGAACATTAGTTTAGATGAATGATTGTCCACGACAGAACCCGGCTTAACGGCTGACTTCTTGTTAAAAAATTAAATATAATTGTGTACTATACATGTATTCGTTGTTTTCATGATAAAAACATTGTGGGGCTTGTATATCGCAATAATATTTATTGCAGAGGTTAGTTGTCGTAATCATATTGATAATGAACATGGACTCATGCTACATGGATAGCTTATAGTTATTTGATAGATGATGATTTTATATATGCATTAGTTGTTATTTATTTTAATAGATATGTTTGCGTATATTTTTAGTTAATTTTGATATTGTTAACAATTAGTATAAATATATTGATATTAATAATTAATATTTAGTTATAAACTTTAATGATTTTTATAAAAATATTTCTAAAAAATTGAAATTATATTTTTAAATTAGCAATTATTAAGCTTAAACTGTAATTAGAGTATTATATAGTTAGTTTTAGTGACAGCAAATATTTCAATTTTTTAGTAAAAAAGTGATTTAATGCAGTTAAATGTATTAACATAAATTATGTTTGTGTAAATTAATTATATATGTTATGTTTTATGGAATTAAGTAAGTGATGAATATTTTCAAAGAGTTGTTCAATGTAATATGGCAAAATAATTTTACATTATTTCCTGATGTAGAATTAGTATTAGCTATTTATTCATTAGTATTTCTTATTCTGTTTTTAGAAAATGCCATCCTTCCGGCTGTTTTTTTACCTGGAGATAGTTTATTAGTCGTATTGGGAGTATTGATTGCGAAAGGTATTTTGAATTTTACTATTACTTTGGGAGTTTTAACAATAGCTGCAGGTTTAGGTAGTTGGATGAGTTATTTACAAGGTAAATTTTTAGAAAATAACAAAATTGTAAAACATTGGTTATCTCGATTACCTAATGAATCTTATCAAAGAGCGAATTATATGATTAATAAACATGGATTGTCCGTGCTTTTTATTGGTCGATTTATAGCGTTTGCGCGAACAGTGCTGCCTACTATTGCAGGAGTCTCTGGATTAAACTCTTTTCGTTTTCAGTTATTCAATTGGGTCAGTTCATTTGTGTGGGTGTTTGTGCTGATTGTATTAGGTTTTTTTTTAGAGCGATTGGAATTTTTGTATACATTATAATATGTAACAAGAATTAATAATTCATTAATAATAAGAAGAAGAAAAATATTGTTTTTGCTATTTTTGATGAAAAAATGTTCATAAATCATTTAGTATATTTTTTTTTAACAAAAAATCTCAGATCTTTTTTTATTTTCTTACAGATTATAAGATAAGATGACTTTTCGATATTATAAAAACATGACCCCTGCTGGATTTGAACCAGCGACCAAGCGATTATGAGTCGCCTGCTCTAACCAATCTGAGCTAAGGGGCCTGATTATAATTTATAGATAATTTCAATTTAACCTGTATTATCTGTGTATTCAGTAATCTGAATTTTATTTAATGAAAACATTAGTGGCATGCACATAATTTTTAATGGTTTTATCTGTTCGTTATGTTACATATTTTTTGTTATTAACACGTAACCCCCACTATAGTATATATATCATATTTTATATTATTTACAAAAAATAATTATCATTTTGATCTTATATACATAAATAATGTTTTATAAAATTAATTATAGATAGTTGTATGCTATATAATAAATTGGGTAATTGTGTTGTTTTAATTAATCAAATTCATTTAATCGTCTAAAAAACTTCGTAATATTTCAGATCGACTAGGATGACGTAGTTTTCTTAAAGCTTTTGCTTCGATTTGACGAATACGCTCACGAGTAACATCAAATTGTTTACCTACTTCTTCTAGAGTATGGTCAGTGTTCATATCAATACCAAATCGCATACGCAATACTTTAGCTTCTCTTGGAGTTAATCCAGCAAGTACATCATGAGTAGCAGTACGTAAATTATCTGAGGTAGCTGAATCTAAAGGTAAGTCCAGATTGGTATCTTCAATAAAATCTCCAAGATGAGAATCTTCGTCATCTCCTATAGGGGTTTCCATGGAAATAGGTTCTTTAGCAATTTTTAATACTTTTCTAATTTTATCCTCCGACATGAGCATACGTTCTGCTAATTCTTCTGGTGTCGGCTCATGTCCTATTTCTTGTAACATTTGTCTAGAAACCCGGTTAAGTTTATTAATGGTTTCTATCATATGAACTGGAATACGGATAGTTCGTGCTTGATCTGCTATTGATCTAGTAATTGCTTGACGAATCCACCAAGTAGCGTAAGTGGAAAATTTATAACCACGACGATACTCAAATTTATCTACAGCTTTCATTAAACCAATGTTACCTTCTTGTATTAAATCTAAAAATTGTAATCCTCTATTTGTATATTTTTTAGCAATAGATATAACTAAACGAAGATTAGCTTCAACCATTTCTTTTTTAGCTCTTCGAGCTTTAGCTTCTCCAATAGACATACGACGATTAATATCTTTCATTTGTTCTATTGTTAGTCCTGTTTCTTTTTCAATTTGATGTAGTTTTAACAAACTATGCTGTACATCTTCATCAACTTTATGTAAACTTTCTGACCATGGGGTATGCATAGATAAAGCTGTATCAAACCATGCTTTATTAGTTGCATTTTTTGAAAATAATTCTATGAAGTTTTTTTTTGGCATTTTACTAATTTCAACGCATAGCTTCATAATCAAGCGTTCTTGTATACGCACTCTTGTCATCATAGAGCGCATATTATTGACTAAATAATCAAATTGTTTTGGAACTAATCTAAATTGTTTAAATATTTCAGATAGCTTTAAAATTTCTTTTGATGCTTGAATATGATTACGTCCATTATATTTGATTGTTTTCCGTGTTATTTCATATTGGTTACGTAGTGCTGTAAATTTTTTACGAGCTATTTCTGGATCAATGTTATTTTCATCATTATTTTCTTCTTCATCGTCATCGGATATTGTTTTAGTAATAACTTCAGAAGTTATGTGGGTTATATTTGAATGTATTGATATATTTTCATCTACGTTAGGATCAACAAAACCTGTAATTAAATCTGAAAGACGCGTTTCACCGGTTTCTACACGTTTATATTGCTCTAAAAGATAAGTAATTGCTTCTGGATATTCAGCAACTGAACATTGCACTTTATTTATTCCGTCTTCAATTCTTTTAGCGATATCTATTTCACCTTCTCTCGTTAACAATTCTACAGTACCCATTTCTCGCATATACATCCGTACTGGATCAGTTGTTCTGCCTAATAATTCTGAATCGACGCTAGTTAATGCTTGCACAGCTGCTTCCGTTGCATCTTCTTCGTCATTAGTAGAATGAGTGTGTTCGACTAATAAAAACTCGTCGGAATTAGGAGCTTCTTCCATGACTTGAATACCCATATCATTCATCATTTGGATTATATTTTCGATTTGACTAGGATCCACAATATCTTCTGGTAAATGATCGTTGACTTCAGAAAAAGTTAAGTATCCTTGTTCTTTACCAAGTGTGACGAGTAACTTAAGTTGTGATTGTGGGTTATGTTCCATAAAAAGACTCCCACGTTTCGAAGTAATATTTATATTAAAAAAGTTTAATAGTGGTGTAGTATCCCATCTATTGATGATATGTAAATAAAACTATAAAAAATAATTCATTCAGGAGGTATTTTCATAATTGTTTTCATTAGTGAATTGAATCCAAAAAAAAAGTTTATGTTTTTTATATTAATGTTTTGATAACGTTTTGTTTAATAACCATAATTCTTGACGTTCTTGTGGTGTTAGCCCAGATGTGCGATCACGAGCAATAAGCATTTCTTGACGTTGTCCAAGAATCGAATTATATAATTTGGTTAGTGCATCAATAAAAGTAGTCTCTATCATATCATTTGTAATCAAATGGTTCCAATATGCCAGTGTTTCAAGTTTTGAATAAAATTTATTCCCACGATAATGTTCTAATAATTGCGCAGAGGTTGATATTGAATAAGTTTTACATGTTTTAATTAAATTAATGAAAATTACGATGTTGTCTTGTTTACATTGTTCCAATCCTTGTGCATTTGGTACTAATTCAGCAAGTCGTGGATTTTGTATTAATAATCCTATCAATATGTGTTCTATGTTGTTATTGGCGTAATATTTTGTTACTTTATTAGTAGATATAAAAGTTTTTTTTACAAGTAGTTGGTTTAACTTGTTATCATCTAAGATTCCTATTTTGTTGCCTAATTGTTGTAGTAAACATAATTTTAGTGTTTGTCCTGGAATTTTGTTAATCATAGGTAACATTAGGCTGCTTAATTTAACTCGTCCTGTTAATGTTTGTAAATTTATTTTTTGTGATAATGTTTCAAATAAAAAATTTGATAAGTCTTCTGTATGTGTTAACTTTTTTAAAAAGTTGTCTTTTCCTATTTTACGTATTAATGTGTCTGGATCTTCTCCATGAGGTAAAAATACGAAATGTATTTGACGTTCATCAGTAAGATATGGTAAAGTGGTATTTAATGTACGCCAAGCAGCTTTTTTACCAGCATAATCTCCATCGTAACAACAAACAATTTGATCAGTAATACTATACAATAATCGAATATGATTAGCAGTAGTAGCAGTGCCCAAAGAAGCTACTGCATAATTAATTCCAAATTGTGTTAATGTGATAACATCCATATAACCTTCTACTAAAAGTATGCAAGAGAGATTTTTGCGTTGCATACGTGCTTCGTGTAAGCCATATAAATGCTGACTTTTTTTAAAAATTTCAGTGTCTGGAGAATTTAGATATTTAGGTATTTTTTTTTGTGTAATTACGCGGCCTCCAAATGCTACAATTCTCCCTGCTGTATCTCGTATAGGGAACATGAGTCGATTACGAAATCGATCATATTTATATTTTGTGTTACTAGTAATCAACATGCCTGATTGGTCAAGTAGTGTTTGATCGCATAATGTAGGAGTAAATTTTTGTATTATGTTATTCCATCCGGGCGGAGCAAATCCAATATTAAAATCAGTAATAGTTTTTGGATTGAGTCCACGATTTTGCAAATATTTATAAGCGTACAAGTATTTTTTTTGGGTTAAAATATCCTGATAGTATGCACATAATTGATTCATTAACTGATATAAGTTATGTTTTTGATTATTATTGTTTTTATAAATGTTTAGATCGTTTTCTATTGATATGCCGTGTATGATTGATAGTTCTTTAACAGACTCAATGAATGTAAGTCGATCATAATTCATCAAAAAATCTATTGCATTTCCATGTGATCCACAACTAAAACAATAATAGAACTGTTTTTCGATATTAACAGTAAATGATGGGTGTTTTTCGGTATGAAATGGACAACAGGCCAAAAAATTTTTCCCTTGTCGTTTTAAGGAGATGCGTGTACTAATTAAATCGACAATATTAGTACGTGCTATCAATTCACGAATTACTGTATTTGGGATTCGAGTAATTATATCTCCTTAGTTTATGTTATTGAGTATAGATAACACTAAAACTATTATTATCATTTATGAGTTTAATATTGTATATATATAATATGTATTTGATTTAGTTTTCATAATCGGAAATATAAGTTTTTATCATTTATTTTCTGTACCAAAAAGTATGTAAGGATCATTTAATATAAGCGAATACGTCTTAAATTTTCTCGGGCTAATTTTTTTGTATGACGTTTAATTGCTGATGCTTTGGCTCGTTTACGTTCTGTAGTTGGTTTTTCATAAAATTCTCTACGACGCACTTCAGATAAAATTCCCGATTTTTCACAAGATCTTTTAAATCGACGTAGCGCCACGTCGAATGATTCGTTTTCACGTACTTTGATTATTGGCATATACTTGTCTCTATTATTTAATCTTCGACGAGAAGATTATTATCTTAATATAATATAATAAATATAACTATAATTTTTACTATTTTGTAATATAATACTGAATATTATGACATGAAATATAAAACTAGTGTGAAGTATTTTACAATTATTCATCAAACATGGAGTATTATATGCGTGTTTTAGGTATTGAAACCTCATGTGATGAAACCGGCGTGGCAATTTATGATCAATATAAAGGATTATTAGTTAACAAAGTATATAGTCAAAATGCATTGCATGCTGATTATGGGGGGGTTGTGCCCGAGTTGGCAGCTCGTGATCATGTACGGAAAATAATTCCTTTAATTTTATCTACATTAGATCAAGCTCATTTGGTATTTGAGGACATCGATGGAATAGCATATACTGCTGGACCTGGTTTGGTAAGCGCTTTGTTAATAGGAGCAACTGTTGCTAGGACATTGGCTTATGCTCGGAAAATACCTGCTGTTGCTATCCATCATATGGAGGCGCATTTATTAGCTCCAATGTTAGAAAAAAAGGTTCCTACTTTTCCATTTGTAGCATTATTAGTATCCGGTGGGCATACTCAACTTGTGTCTGCGAGCAACATAGGGGAATATAAAATATTAGGAGAATCCATTGATGATGCTGTTGGAGAAGTATTTGATAAGATTGCTATATTGTTGGGATTAAAATATCCTGGGGGTGCTTTGTTATCACAAATGGCTCGAGAGGGTATTCCGAATCGTTATACATTTCCCCGTCCTATGATTGATCGACCTGGTTTAAATCTTAGTTTTTCTGGATTAAAAACTTTTGTGGTAAATACTATTATGGCCAGTTCTCATGACGCTCAAACTCATGCTGATATCGCACGTGCGTTTGAAGATGCAATTGTTGAAACATTAGCGATCAAGTGTCGCCGTGCATTAGATCAAACTGGATTAAAATGTTTAGTGATATCTGGAGGTGTTAGTGCCAACCAAGCGTTAAGATCGTATCTTTTAAAGATGATGTATATCTTAAAAGGAAGCTTGTTTTATCCTGGACCAGAGTTTTGTACAGATAACGGCGCAATGGTGGCTTACACTGGATTAATTAGACTACAAGCTGGATTGTTTAGTGATTTGCCAATTTTAGTAAGACCACGTTGGTCTTTAGAAGCTCTGCCAAGAATAAAACAGTCATTATAATTATGTGTTAGTATACTTTTATATTAATTGCGCCAAATACGTTTCTCTTGATGATACCATAGTCGTTTAATATTAGCTGTATGCTTTATTATAACCAAAAAAGATATTATGATCATTGGAAGTAAATATTGATATTGAAAATACCAGGCATAACAAGGGGTAATTAGTGCGGCAATGATGGATCCTAGTGAGGAGTATCTAAAAGATAGCACGGTTAATGCCCAAATACTTATCATAACAATGGATAGATAAAAATCTATAGCCACAAACGCTCCAAATGCGGTAGCTACACCTTTTCCTCCGTGAAATTTAAAAAATATAGGATACATATGACCTAAACAGGCAAAAATAGCTGTGGTTCCTAAAAAAATGGGTGAAATTTTTAAATAATATCCTAACCATACTGGAATTGCGCCCTTTAAAATATCAAATAATATTACACTGATTGCAATTTTATGCCCTGCGATGCGAAAAATATTAGTAGCACCGGGATTTTTGGAACCAAAATTTCTTGGATCTGGAAAATGTAATATTCTGCACATCAAGATCGCGCTAGATATTGATCCTAAAAAATAAGCAAATATAGTTATTAAAATAGAAAAAAAAATCATAAATTTGTTTTTTTGTTGATATTAAATAACAATTATTGTACATATTTTATATATAGTGTGTATATTTAACAGTTAATATTATTTAAATAAATAAATTATTTATGCAATCGAATGTAATGTACAATGGATATCTTATTTATCGAGCGATTGATAGTAATGGCGTATATAGGTATACATGATTGGGAAAAAAAATGTTTGCAAAAATTAATTTTTGATTTGCAATTGTCATATAATGCCGAATTTGTTTCATATAATAAAAGTATGATGTCTTATATTGATTATACTCACGTAAGGCACACTATACTTAATTTAATAAGCAAACAACATTTTTACTTAATAGAAGACGTCGCTAATTTAACAGCAAACACGTTAATCAGAAAGTTTTGTATTTATTGGATTCGAGTGAAAGTGAGTAAACCTGGGGCCATGCGTGATGCTTCTAATGTTGGTATATGTATTGAACGAAAAAATGAAATACTTTTTAGATCTCTAAAAGAGAGTTAGTTTATTGAGCGATATGTGATGCATTTGTATATAATCAAAGCATTTAAATAAGCATCATTGTTCTTTGTATTTTATGAATGATATAGGGCTTGAGATACAAATAATTGATGTTAGGGAAATATTATAATAATGTTGTTTATATTGGATTATTATGTAGATGTACGTAGATTAGTTATTTCATTGATTTTAGGGGCAGTAGAAGGTTTAACAGAATTCCTTCCTATTTCTTCAACAGGGCATATGATATTGGTAGAAAGTCTCTTAAGTTGTATGGACGATTCAGTTCAAGCTTTTACTGTGGTTATTCAATTGGGTGCTATTTTATCTATAACAAAAATTTTTGGGGATCGATTATATAGTATGAGTGTAATTTGTGTAAGAAAAATATTTCTTAAACAACATTATGATGACAGTCATTTATGTGTTCGACATATATTGTTAGGAACATTTCCTGGGATAGTGTTAGGTATAGTTTTTTATGAAAAAATTAGATTAATTTTTGAATTAACATACATCATGTATGGGTTAATAATTGGAGGGTTATTTTTATTGCTTGGAGAATTATGTTTACATCAAGAATCACGTGTATCAAATATTAATAATATAACTTATTTACAAGCTTTTTTAATTGGATGTTTCCAGTGTTTAGCTTTTTGGCCGGGATTTTCTCGTGCAGGCGCTACTATTGGCGGTGGTTTATTAGTTGGGTTAAATCGACGTATTTCGTCAGAATTTTCATTTTTTTTAGCGGTGCCTATTATATTTGGTTCTTCAGTATTAACTTTGTATCATTATGGATCTTTTATTAGCGTGACAGATGCTTTGTTATTTATTGGGGGTAGTGTTGTAGCATTTATTATAGCGTTATTTACCGTAAGATATTTCTTGAAAATGGTTCAAAATATTTCTTTAATTCCGTTTGCTATATATCGATTTTTGTTAGCCGGAGGTATTTATTGGGGATTAATGGTATGATGAAAGTTAATGTTTTTTATTAAAGTTTAATTTATACACATGTATATTATACAATAGTTGATATGTTTGTGTTGCGTATTAAATAATAGGATTATTATTATGTATAAGACAAACATAAGTGTGATGTATTCAAAAAAATGTTGTTTTTCAGATAAGTTAGTATTATTAAACAGTTATATTATGTGTACTTTATACTTAATTTTTAGTCGAATTTATTTGCTTTAAATTATTTAATTGTTTATAGTGTTTAAAAGTTCTATATATCAGTAACTTTACATGTTGATTTATTTTTCCATGAATTTAAAGCATATAAACGTCTAGTATATAATTCTTTGCTGATATTTATTCCAGTGAATCCGTCTGAAATAATATCTGTGATGGAAATTTTTTTGGTAATAATAAAGGCTGTACGCAGAAAATTATATTGATTAGGTGAATAACCTTTACAATTTACACATCTTAATGTATCGGATTGACTAACTAAAGAAATTTGCTCTATTCTTTTTGGGCGGCGCCAACAATCAAAAACATGGAATAAGGTCATTAACATTTCAGGTGCTAATGTTTTAGTATTATATAAATACTCATGATATTCCGAAATAATTTTTGCAAAATTGCGAATGTCATGCGGTATTTTAAATCTATTACATAAATCGTTTATTAAAGCGATTCCTGATTTTCTGTAGCAGCGATATTTGGAGTGCCTATTTGTATTATTAAGCGCGATGCCTTTGCCTAAATCACGACATAAAACAGAAAAACGTACATTAAGGTCATCTGTTAATCTGGCAGATTTAGCAAGTGTTGTCATAGTATGATACCCAGTATTAATTTCTGAACAACACTGTATTGGAGCAGGTACGTCAAATAATGCATCTAATTCGGGGAATAAAATTTTCAGGGCTCCACAATGACGCAAGACTGTAAAATATACTTGCGGGTTATCTGTGATTAAAGCTTTTTTTGTTTCTGTCCATATACGTTCTGGAGATAATGATAGTAATTCATGAATCATTTGTTTCATTAATATCAATGTTTCTGGAGCTATAGTAAAATTCATGTGCGCGAATCGAGCAGCAAATCGGGCGACTCTTAATACTCGTAAGGGATCTTCATTAAATGTATGAGAAACGTGCCGCAACAGTCGCAATCGCATATCACGTTGGCCGTGATATGGATCTATGAGATTACCATATGAATCATAAGCCATAGCATTAATAGTTAAATCTCTGCGACTCAGATCTTCTTCAATGGTAATTGAAGGAGCTGTATGACACGTAAACCCAGTATATCCTTGACCAGATTTTCGTTCAGTACGTGCCAATGCATATTCTTCGTGACTTTCTGGATGTAAGAATACTGGAAAATCTTTTCCGACTTGTTCGTAACCTATATCTAACATTTCTTGGGGACTAGAGCCTACTACTACCCAGTCTTTTTCTTGAATTGGTAGTTTTAATAATGTGTCTCGTACAGCACCGCCCACTAAATATTTTTCCATTATGCAATTCTCAAATGAATGATTTTACTATTAAAAATAATGTTGATTAATCAAAAAATAAAACTATTTCATATGAAACATAATTGTTTAAAAGCAATATAGTGATTTTTTCATTTTTATTAATTGCATTAATAAAAATGCTTAATAATTGTTTCGACGTAATGAAAAATCAATCAATCAGGATACATAAGATTATATATAGTACAAATAATTTCATACGTAAGAACTTAATGCCAGTCTTGTAGTCCAATATAAAAATATTATTTCTTAACTTTTAAGTAAATGTATAATTTAACTGTATTTGCAGCATCATAGTAGTATCAACATACTAAGAGTTATTTTTATTGTAGATTTTAATTATTTATTGAATAATTTAATGTATTATAATTTTATTATTGATCTCAATATAGAACAAACGATGTTTTTATTAGTTTAGGATGTTTACCAGGTAAATTATGACTGTTATTTTTCCAAATTTTTCAAAATCTAGTGTATTAATTGTAGGAGATGTCATGTTGGATCGATATTGGTATGGGTCTACTGATAAAATTTCTCCAGAAGCACCTGTTCCCATTGTTAAGATTAATAAAATTATAGATCGACCAGGTGGAGCAGCCAATGTTGCAATGAATATTGCTGCTTTAGGTGCTCAATCAAAATTATTAGGATTAACTGGAGTTGATGAGGCAGCTAAAATTTTAAAAAAACAACTCGACGAATCAAATATAAAATGGAATTTTATCCCAATTAGTACATGTCCTACTATAATTAAATTACGAGTCATGTCACGTAATCAACAGCTCATTAGATTAGATTTTGAAGAATATTTCAATAATGTTGATACTACGAACTTGCTTAAACAAGTTGAATTGCATTTACCTAAATATAAGGTACTAGTACTATCTGATTATGCTAAGGGTTCTTTAAATTGTATAGAAGAAATTATTAAATTAGCGCGTTGTGCTAATATACCAATTATAATAGATCCCAAAGGTGTACAATTTTCTCGTTATAAAGGAGCTACTTTATTAACTCCTAATATATCAGAATTTGAATCGATAGTGGGGTTTTGTCGTAATGAAAAAATTTTAATAAATCGCGCTCAAGAAGTTATATTTGATTACGATTTATCAGCTTTATTGATTACGCGTTCTGATAAGGGTATGACTTTATGTACACGAGACGCCGCTCCATTACATTTCCCAGCTCAGACAAAAGAAGTATACGATGTAACAGGTGCTGGAGATACAGTAGTTGGCGTACTGTCAGCAGCATTGTCTTCTGGCAATAGTTTATCGCAGGCATGTTTTTTAGCTAATTTAGCCGCTAGTGCGGTAATAAGAAAATTAGGAACTTCTACTACTAATGTAACTGAAATAAAAAATATTATGAATAGCCACATATATACTAATATGCCTTTCGGTATATTAGATGAAAAAACATTAAAGCAGATAATACCTTTAGTTCGCAATAGAGGCGAAAAGATAGTCATGACTAATGGTGTGTTTGATATATTGCATTCTGGTCATGTAAGCTATTTAACTAATGCTAAAAAACTTGGAGATAGGTTGGTTGTAGCTGTAAACAGTGATGCTTCAACAAAACGTTTAAAAGGCAAGACAAGACCTATAAATACTTTAGAAAAGCGTATGTTTATATTAGCTGCGTTAACGGTAGTAGATTGGGTGGTGCCTTTTTATGAAGATACCCCCGCAAGATTAATTGCAGATTTGTCTCCAGATTTTTTAGTAAAAGGAGGAGACTATCGTATTTGTGATATTGAAGGAAGTCAAGAAGTATTTAATAGGGGAGGGAAAGTGCATGTATTAAATTTTCAAGCTGGTTGCTCTAGCAGTAATATTATTAATGTCATTAAACGTAAAAATTGAAAATAATGTGATTATCATTATTAAATATGCATTTTAATAAATGATGTTAAGAATATGGAAATAAGCGTTTAAGATACGAGATATTGTATGTTACAATAATTGTGATCCTTAAATATAAATAAAATACAATGTATTTGTCGAGGTGGTCGTAATATAGTTGTTTTGTTTGCGGGGGGGGGGAAGTAGTTACAACAGGTTTGTTTCTAACTTTATTCGTCATTAGGATAATTAGTTTTATTTGTTGTTAAGTTTGGCTTATATTGTTTTTCGCATCTTTAGATATTCATAATTATAATATTTTTATTATATTTTAAATAGGGAATAGCGGTATATCACCTATTGACTACCTATAATTTGCGATTATCTATCTAAGTTTGCAATGATTTTTAAATGTTTCTGTTCCAATTATATTTAAAAATTTTAAATGATTTTTGAGAATGAATTTATATAAATAATGAATAATTTTTTTAATTTCTAAATTTAATATAATAAATTTTATTAATTATTTTTTAATTGTTATGGTTGTTGCGTATAACGGATGATTTTTAGTATAAATTTTTGGTATGTATATGTCATGACGTGGCATATGTTGCATGTGTTGTTGGTATTGTGATAACGATAATGTTTAAACGTGTATCTTCAAATCAAAGGTAAGTTTTACTTAGATTGAGGATGGCTTGTTTGTGCATGGCAGATTTAATAAGGATTTAGATATTACTGACGATAGCTTTCATAAGGAAGGATAAAGTACAGATTATAGTTGATACTGATACGTATTTGTTTTTCTAAATTATGTTTTTATTTATAGTTAATTTTTACTTTTATTTCGCTAAATTATAACATTTGATGAGGATGAAATTAATCGTGCGTTGGCGGAATTTTTTATCTGAATTTGGTACACCCATAGAGCGTGTCCAAAATGCGTTAAAAATGTTACGTAATGGTCGTGGTATTTTAGTAATGGATGATGAACATCGTGAGAATGAAGGTGATATGATATTTGCTGCAGAAAATATGACAATTGCACAAATGGCATTCGCTATTCGCTATGGCAGCGGAATAGTTTGTTTATGTTTGACAGAGGATCGATGTAAGCAATTAAATTTAACAATGATGGTGGAGAATAATACCAATCGTTATAGGACTGCTTTTACTATTACGATAGAAGCAGCAAAAGGTGTAACTACTGGGGTTTCAGCCGCAGATAGAATAACTACCATTAGAGCTTCTATAGAAGATAACGCAAAGCCTTCTGATTTGAATCGTCCGGGGCATGTTTTTCCTTTACGCGCCCAAAATGGGGGAGTACTAGCTCGTTTTGGTCATACAGAAGCAGCAGTTGATTTAACGTCATTAGCCGGACTAAAACCATGTGGGGTGTTGTGTGAGGTAATTAATGATGATGGAAGCATGGCGCGTATATTAGAAATCATCGCATTTGCGCATAAACATAGAATGTCAGTTTTAACTATTTCAGATTTACTAACTTATCGTATTCATACAACTTAATAATAAATTATGGGTATTAATTAAATACCAAAATTAAATAGTATTTTGAATAATATATTTTACAACAAATTATATATATTGAATATAAATAAAGTATTAATATGTTTAATGTTAGAAATTTTCTTTATATATAAAATAGCATTATTTATACGATAATATTTTTATGTAAATGAAATCTATTTTTATGGATAAAGATAGTATTTTTTGGTTGTAACTTATTACAGTTAATAACTGTTTTAGGTAATGATAATTATGCGAAAAATAATGTAATTACAATCAAATACACAAATACAAATAATTACAAACTTTTTTAATAAGAAGTTCGCAGTGATACGCTCAAGGAGAAAGTATGCTTGCCATTATACGTGTTATTTTAGTCTTGATACTGTCAATGAGTATTTGTATATTTGGTATTATTTATTGTTTATTAAGATTTCGTCAATCATATCATACTGCTCTTTTTAGTCGTTTGTTTGGGAGCATGGCTCCTATTTTTGGTATTCAGGTTAAAATACGAAATTTGCCAGGTAATCAATTGCCGAGGCATTGTATATATATTGCTAATCATCAAAATAATTACGATATGATTACAGTGGCTTGTGTTGTAAAGCCACGTACAATAATGGTAGGTAAAAGAAGCTTATTATGGATTCCATTATTTGGGCAACTGTATTGGTTGTGTGGAAATATATTGATCAATCGTAGTCAACAGATTAGATCTCATAATACTTTAATAAAAGTAGTTAAAGCTATTAGAGTACATGATATTTCTATTTGGGTATTTCCAGAAGGTACACGTAGCGCTGGTAGGGGATTATTACCTTTTAAAATTGGTGCTTTTCATGCTGCAATTTCTGCTAAAGTACCAGTTGTACCTGTTTGTGTATCTAATATTTCTAATCATAAAATAAAATTAAACCGTTGGTCTAACGGTTTAGTGATTATTGAAATTATGCCCCCTATAGAAACTCAACAATATGAACCCAATAAGGTGCGTGATATGACTAAGTATTGTTATGAGGTTATGAAGATGAAAATTGATTCATTAAATCAAGAAGTAATTGAATATGAAACACAGATAGCTAGATCATTAAAAACGCATTGTATAAAATAATTTTTAAATATATTAAAATATACAGTGTTTGTCATTTGTTACTTGGGATATGTAGGGATTACAGATATAATGTATAAAATGTTACAACAACGATGTTGTTGCGATTAGATGGTTAGAATAAACTTTATATAGTTATTAGAGTTTTTGTTATGAGAACTAGAAACTTAAAGTATCTTGAAATTAATGAGGATATGTATTTGTATGACTATATAAATTTATATGCGGTTAAGGCCATTCGATAAATCATTAATTAAATCACTAGGATGCTCTAATCCTACGTGGACTCTGACTAATGTTCCCGTAAAATCTAATGTACCGACGGGACGTATAGGACGTAGTTCTTCTACTTGATTAACTAAAATTAAAGATTCGAATCCACCCCAGGAGTATGCAATTTTAAAGTGTTCAAAATTATTAATAAAATTAGACATTTGTATGTCATTTAAACGTTTCTTCAAAATAAACGAAAATAATCCACTAGATCCACTAAAATCTCTTATAAAGTATTTATGTCCTTTACATGTAGTTAAGGCCGGATGATTTACTCGTTCTATTGCTGGGTGCTGGGCTAACCAATGAGCGACATGTAACCCATTTTCTTCATGTTGTTTTAATCTAACATGTAACGTACGTAATCCACGAGATGCCATGTAAGCGGTATCAGCGTCAACTATTTGACCCATTAAATAAGATTGTTCTTGCAGTTGATCCCAACAACGTGCATTGGAAACTGCGGTTCCTATCATACCATCAGAATGGCCTATGATATATTTAGTGCCTGATTGCAAAGAAATGTCTACTCCTATGTCTAGTGCTTTTAAAAAAACTCCCGCCGACCAAGTATTATCTAATAATATGATAATGTCTGATTTTTTTTCGCGTACTGTTTTTACGATGTCAGGAATATTTTGTACCTCCATGGTGATTGATCCCGGCGATTCTAATATCACCAAACGAGTGTTATGTTGAATTAATAGAGAAAGATCATTTCCGATTAATGGATCGAACCAAGTAGTGTCTATATTCATGTCTTTTAACATATTTCGACAGAATTTTTGAGTTGGTTCGTATGCGGATCCTGTCATTAATATATGATCACCTGGACGTACAAAAGATAGGATTGTATGAGTAATTGCTGCTGTACCACATGGATATAGCATGCAACCAACGCCATTTTCTAACTCAGCCATTGATTGGCGTAGAGAAAAATGGGTGATGGTTCCATATCTACCATAGAATAACTTATCGGTTGTATTATGATTTTTAATAGCTTGTTTTTTTTGTTCAATGGAATTGAATACTACTGAGGATGCTCGTTGAATAATAGGATTAATTGCACCATATGTATATTTTTCATCTCTTCCAGAGTTAACTAGCTTAGTTTCAATTTTTATCATGATTTACTGTATTGAACGATTAATCACAAAAACTACAAATCAGCTTTCTACTATGTAGTAGAATATTTTATTTGCATATATTTATATGCATGTTCTTCAATTAAAATTTTAATACAACAATAATTCTAATTTTTCTGATTTTAATAAAAGTCAGTAACGATGTCTAGTTATTTTATTTGATATATAATGTTAATTTATCTTATTATATAAGATCAAATGGATTTAAAACAATTACATAGGATAGGATATAATACAGTATAATCAATTTTTATTTACAATAAAATATACTTTTAATTAAACTATTTAAGCTATCATCGCTGATGATAAAGCGATTAGAATATATATATATGCATGTGTCTAAATTTATGCAGATAGTATTACATAAACTTTATTTATTAGTTTTATAGTATATGCTATGACGCAATGTCATTGTTACACTAGTTTTTGAAAAAAAAATAGTTGTCATAAGTTTATAAGCGTATATATTAAATCGAATTATTATATTGTTTATATGATATACAGAATTTAATAAAAATGAGCGAGTAAATGTTGTTTAATGGCAATTATTTGCGCCCTTAATGATTAGGGTTGATATAATTGTTATTTGTGGTAATAGAGGATGATTGGTTGTATCGACAAAATAAAATTGATTCCATAAATCTTACGACAGTAAATTCTATGTGTATAGAATAATATTTTAAAAATAACCGTAGTAATTATTAAATATTTGGATAATGTCAGTTCAGTTGTATTTGGTATAGTTAGCCATCAACTTGAATTTTGGGGCTTACCTGTTGTTTAATATAGTTCTAAATTTAATTTTTAATATGTTATTTCTGGATTAAACGTTAGTTATTGATTTTATGGTATATTATAAGTGGGTATAATTTTTGATCGTTTTTAGTTAAGATAAGATTATCTATTGAATATTGTTGATTTATTAATTCTTTAAAACTTCCAATAACTGGATTGAAAAATGTAGTTTGTGTTATTCAGATATCGTCTTATGTGTGTAAAATAAAAATAATTTATAATTATTTTTATTTTACACACATAAATACTTTATTATAAATGTGTCGTCTATGTTGTCTTTTATCGTAAATCAATGGTTTTATTTGAATTGTGACGGTGTTTTATTTGTTTCATTTCGTTCATTTAAACAAGTTGTGTTTTATGAATAATTTATGGCCATTCAGTTTTACTTATTTTTTTACAGAAGTATGTGCAATATAATATGTGGAATTTTATGTAAATTTCGTTGAAAATTCATACAATATTTAAAAAATATTGTTTTGTAGTCTAAACTTAAAAAAAATCGATTAATTTTAATCTTGGATATATGTGCCCGGACTTGGAATTGAACCAAGGACACGAGGATCTTCAGTCCTCTGCTCTACCAACTGAGCTATCCGGGCTTGTTAGTTTGTTATGTATATCATCTCATCTGCACGAATAAAATTTAATCGTATTATCTTTATTATTTTGATTTCGTCAATATATTTTGTTGGTTAATAGGTTTCTATATTGTTTTTTATTCATACCGAATTTTAAGGAGATTTTAAGATTAACATAAGAATTCTGTTTGTGTTTTCTTGTTAATTTTTCACATAATTATTGCAATGAAGTTTTTCATAAAGTTTAGCTTATAAAGTATGAGTGAACATCATGGTATTACGAGTATTACACATTATCAAGGATCATGCGATATGTATTTTACTGTATCTTCGAAATATTAATGTTGTTTTAATACAGATTGCATCCACGATAAATAATTTGGTTCCCCGTCTGTGATGGGGAGCACTAATAATTCTGGAACTTTATAAGGATGTAGTTTTTTTATTGTGTTCCATACTGGCTCTTTTAAAAAATTATGTGTTTTGATTAGTAATTGTAATTCATAATGGTCCTTTAGGGTGTTTTCCCAATAATAAAACGAGCGTACTTCGTGTAATAAAGTGATGCACGCTGCTAGTTTATGGCGTAATAAGGTTTTTGTTATATTTAAAACAACAGACATGTCATTAGGTGTAGTACATAAAATTATTATCATTTTTTCTCTTTAAATAATTCAGCTAAACATCTATCAGTTCTATTTCTACAGAAAAATGTTTATGCTTTGTTTTTGAAATATTTTGTCAATCATTTCATGATGTATATTGATTTGTGATGATATTAATGCGTATTATTTTTCTTCATTATACTAAACGATGATTATGTGTATAGTTATAAGTAAATAAATATCAACTTTTATTAATAATCAGAAGGTGTATTCATAAAGACTCAGATGTATGCATATATGTAAAAAATTTTTTGCCCCCCCTTGAAGCAATCTTGAATGCCCCCATTTAAATGTTGTCCTGAAGTGGTGAATATTAATAAAATTTGCATCTAATGTCCAATGTAAGAAATTATTAATGTAGAATGCAAATAGTTAGTAGATAATATAATTAGGGAGCATTAAATGAAAATTCGTCCATTGCATGATCGTGTAATTGTTAAACGTAAAGAGGTTGAATCAAAATCTGCGGGAGGTATCGTGTTGACTGGATCTGCAGCAGGAAAATCTACACGTGGAGAAGTATTGGCTGTTGGTCATGGCCGCGTTTTGGAAAACGGAGGAGTAAAAGCTCTAGATGTGCGTGTTGGTGATACCGTTATTTTTAATGACGGGTATGGTGTAAAAGTGGAGAAAATTGATAATGAAGAAGTATTAATTATGTCAGAAAGCGATATCCTTGCTATCGTTGAGAAATAATTCGCGACTAACTTATTAATTGAACTAAATTTTTAAGGAAAATGAAATGGCAGCTAAAGATGTGAAGTTTGGAAATGATGCTCGTGTCAAGATGCTGCGCGGTGTGAATGTGTTAGCCGACGCGGTGAAAGTTACTCTTGGGCCTAAAGGTAGAAATGTGGTGTTAGATAAATCTTTTGGGGCTCCAGTTATAACTAAAGATGGAGTGTCTGTGGCACGAGAGATTGAATTGGAAGACAAATTTGAAAATATGGGTGCTCAAATGGTGAAGGAGGTTGCTTCTAAAGCAAATGATTCTGCGGGTGACGGAACTACTACTGCCACTGTGTTAGCGCAATCTATAGTTAATGAAGGACTAAAGGCCGTAGCCGCTGGCATGAACCCCATGGATTTGAAACGTGGGATTGATAAGGCAGTAGTTGCAGCAGTAGAAGAACTGAAAAAGTTGTCTGTGCCTTGTTCAGACCCTAAGGCTATTGCTCAAGTGGGTACTATTTCCGCAAATTCTGATGAAACTGTTGGTAAACTTATTGCACAGGCAATGGATAAGGTGGGAAAAGAGGGAGTTATTACTGTAGAAGAGGGGTCTGGTTTGCAGGATGAATTAGATGTAGTTGAAGGCATGCAATTCGACCGCGGTTATCTGTCTCCTTATTTTGTTAATAAACCTGAAAGTGGTACAGTAGAGTTAGAACATCCTTTTATTTTGTTAGCAGATAAAAAAATTTCTAACATTAGGGAAATGTTACCTATATTAGAGTCTGTTGCTAAAGCAGGAAAACCGTTACTTATTATTGCTGAAGATGTTGAAGGTGAAGCTTTAGCTACTTTGGTGGTAAATAATATGCGTGGTATAGTAAAAGTAACCGCTGTAAAGGCACCAGGGTTTGGTGATCGGCGTAAAGCTATGTTACAAGATATAGCTATACTGACCGCAGGAACTGTGATTTCTGAAGAAATTGGATTGGAATTGGAAAAAGCAACGTTAGAAGATATGGGTCAGGCTAAACGTATAGTGATCACTAAAGATGCTACTACTATTATTGATGGAGTAGGAAATAAGTCTGCTATAAATAGCCGTGTAGCACAAATTAATCAACAACGTGATGAAGCTACTTCTGATTATGATCGTGAGAAGTTGCAAGAACGTGTTGCTAAATTAGCTGGTGGAGTTGCAGTAATTAAAGTTGGAGCAGCTACTGAAGTAGAAATGAAGGAAAAGAAGGCGCGTGTAGAAGATGCATTGCATGCAACTCGTGCTGCTGTAGAAGAAGGTGTAGTTGCAGGGGGTGGTGTAGCCTTAATTCGCGTAGCGAATGCTATTAGAAATCTATGTGGCGATAATGAGGATCAAAATGTTGGTATTAAGGTAGCTCGTCGTGCAATGGAAGCTCCGTTGCGTCAAATTATGGCAAATGCTGGAGAAGAACCATCAGTAATTGCTAACAATGTTAGATCAGGAGAAGGCAATACCGGTTATAATGCTGCTACTGAAAAATATGGTAATATGATCGAGTTGGGAATTCTAGATCCTACTAAAGTAACTCGTTCTGCTTTGCAATATGCAGCGTCTATTGCAGGTTTAATGATTACTACTGAATGTATGGTGACTGAATTACCTAAAGAAGATAAACCAGATTTAGGAAACTCAGGAGCGGGTGGTAGCATGGGTGGTATGATGTAGTTTGTCATCACAATAAATAATTGTGACCGAAATAAACAACCCTAGTCTAATTTACAAGACTAGGGTTGTTTATTTCGGTGCTGTATTCTAAAAGTAGTTAATTAATTGGATGTTTCTAATTTTATTGAAAATTAATTTGTTATGGTATTATACAACATTAATGAATTTAGAGCTGGACTTAAGATTATTCAAAACGGGGAACCGTGTATTATTGTGGGTAATGAATCTGTAAAACCTGGTAAAGGGCAGGTTTTTACTCGCGTGAAGTTGAGACAAATAGTTTCTGGAAAAATTTTAGAAAAGACTTTTAAGTCTGGAGATTTTTTAGAATCAGCTGATATCATAGATATCAGCTTGGTTTATGTCTATCATGATAGTGAATTTTGGTATTTCATGGATGAAAAAAATTTTGAAGAGATCCCTATTTCTGAAAAAACAATAGGAATGAACATTAAGTGGATTATACCTCAACTACACTATGTGGTAACTTTATGGAATGAAATACCAATTCTTGTAACTCCTCCTGAGTGTATAGAATTAAAAATTGTCAAGATTACTCCAGTCAAAAAGAATAGTACTAGATCGTCTGGAATTAAATTAGCTACTGTAAGTACTGGCGCTTTAGTTAAAGTACCATTTTTTATTCAATTAGGAGATTTAATCAAAATTAATACTCGTTTGGGCACATATATCTCTCGAACGAAATAAGTCATAATAATATTTACTTTGTTGTGTAATAATTTTCATTAGGATAGTTAGAATCAAAATTATTAATGGATGATTGGTTATTATAAAGATATATAGGTGTATATGGTAACTCTAATCCATTATTTTGGTAATATTCTATAATCAACATATGTATTTGATGACATAAAGGCATACGAAACTTTATATCTGATATATGTATTCGTATTTCAAATATAGGTAATCCTTGTTGTAAGTCCACTAAATATACCTCTGGAGATGGAGTGCTTAAGGAAAAAGAGGAATTTTTTACTATTTGTAATAAAGCTTTGACTATTTTTTTCATATCTGTTTTCAACGGGGCAGGAACGCGTAATACTACGCGTGTTAATGTATCTGACAAAGACCAATTGATGAATTTTTTTGTAATAAATTCTTTATTTGGAATGATAATTTCTTTATGATTCCAATCAGTAATAATAGTTGCACGAGTATTGATTCGGGTAATGTTTCCAGTAAATTTATTGATGGTGACAGTGTCACCAATACGAATTGGTTTTTCAAAAAGTATCATTAATCCAGAGATGAGATTAGCAAAGATTTCTTGTAATCCGAAACCTAATCCAACACCTAACGCTGCTATCAACCATTGTATTTTAGTCCATTCTATACCTATTAAAGAGCATCCTATTATTCCTCCGAAGAACATCAATATATATTTAGTTAAGGTGGTAACAGCATATCCTGTTCCTGGTGTAAGGTCTAGATACTGTAAAAAAGTAAGTTCTAAAAATGCTGGTAAGTTTTTTACTATTTTTGTAGTAATGATGATCACTAAAACAGCAATAAGAAATGAATTTAATGTTATAGGTTGAATATTTTCAACTCCTTTTATAGTAGATGTAACATCCCATAGTGTAATGTTTTCCAAAAAAGAAAATGCAGAATACAATTCAGACCATAATAAAGTGATTAATAATATAGCAACAATAGTAATGATAGATCGTATTAATTGTAATGATTGTGTGCTAATGGTATCTAAATCTAAAATCTTTTTATTATTTTCGTCATGGGCATGCGGTGTTAATTTGTTAGTCTGCAATTGAGAAGAATTTAATTTATTACGTGTTCTTAGAGTTAAAAGTGCGCCTCGTTTTTGTTTGGCATGTTCAAAAGCAATACGTCGTCGTTGAATAGATGTCCATCTACGAATAACATAGTATATAATTAATGATACAATCCAAATGAATAATGATGTTTCTAGTCGTGTTAATAATTCTTGAGCAGCAAACAAGTAGCCTAAAATACAGGAAATTGCTGCTATTATTGGTGCGCATATCATTATATTCCATAAAGAATGATTTATAACATTCTTAGAGGAATCATATTTATTTAAATATAAAGGTAATCCAGAATGTTTGAGGTTATTAGTAATGAAAGTTAAATAAATACATAATAGAATGAAACATAAACGCCCTAAAGTGTTAGAAAATTCTCTATCGTTGTAATTATTAAATATAGTTAGCATCATTATTAAAAAAACAATTGTACCAACAGCCCAGGCGTAATGACGCGAAAAAACTTGTTGAACTCTTTTTTTTTGCCAACCAAAATGGGTAATAAACAATCCTTTTGAAGACGCAAAATAAGCGCTTACTATAAACGTCCATAATATAAAAGTTGTGGCATTAATTCCGTCGCTAATTGCAATAGAAATAGGATATACCCAAGCAGCATAACTTAAACTATATCCTATGATCGCCCATAACATTGGAACTGGTAAAGCTATCAACATTGAGTACCATATATTATGAAAAGTGAGTAAAAAATTATCTTGATTGACTTTGCCTATTTTTTTACTAGATTGTTCCAAAAATTTTTGATAATGATGACGTGTACCAAAATGAAATCCAATTGATGTGATGATACATAATATTATTAGTGTTAGTGTTTTGCGATTAGTAAAAATTATCTTTAATGAAGATATTATTTGGGAATTAAATTTATGCGCGATTAATAATCTGTGTAAATCTTGATAAATGTCTAGCAGATAGGATACGGTAATTGGATGAACATCAGCAACCCAAAATAAATGTCGACGTGTAGCTTTCTGTACATTTTGTAATGCTTCCTTAAGTTCTTCATATGCAACCTTTAATTTTGTTAATTCAAGGATTTGTGCGTCAAAACTATTTAATAATGAAGTAATGAGGTTACGTTGTGTAGTGATCTGTTTTTCAAGAATATGTTTTTGGAACAATGTTAGTGGACTACCGTCGTCTTGTTTGATGTGTGACAACAGTGAAGGCGTTAGTGTATTTAATTGATTTTCATATTGTAGACGTTCAGCTCTTAATTGCGCCATATTATGATCTAGTTGTTGAAATTTAGGTATTTCTGGTAACTTAGAAACTTGAGAGCGCAGGGTTTCTCCAAGAGCTGGGGATTTATCTAGCCATTGCGCTTGTTCGAGTAAGTTGTCGAAAGTTTGACGTACTCGCAATATACATGATGCAACTTCTTGTTTCTTTGAAGTGATGTCGTTCATGTAGTGTGTTTGTTTATTAAGCAGAAACGAAAGGTCATGATTGATTTTTAATTGTTTTTTGATAGATTTTGGTAGTGTATTATCTTGGTTTATTGATGTTTTTTTTGTATATTGAATGGGTTGATTAGTTTCAGTTTTACATAAATGGTTTAATTGGTTTTTTAGTATTTGTAGTTTATTGTCTATGTGATTGTATTTTTGTGGAAGTAATGATACACTAAATCGAGATAATTCGTTGCTATTGTTGGTCTTGAATTGATGAAACTTAGGTTCGATCATTTTTAATTGTTTAATTGTTTGTTTTGATTGTTCTGATAGATCTGTGAATTGATGATTAATTTGGAATAATTTTCGTTTTAGTGTATAACCTGAAAGGTCTTTATTAATATTGATACTTTGATGAGATATATTGTCATGCTCTTTACGTAATTGGAAAGTTATATATAAAAAATCGTCCATAATTTTTTGATATTCTTCAATGTTAATGGTAGAATGTTTTGTTTCTGAAATAAAATGCAACGTAGGTTGTAAATTACATATAATGGTTTTTTGATGATCGGTAATATGTTTTTTATGTTGTGTATATTGTAAATATTTTTTTATTTCTTGATTATTTGAAAAATTATAAGAAAATGCTATTGATGAAAATAGCAATTTTACTATATATGTCAATAAAAAAAAATATTTTAAAAATATAGTTTTCTTTTGAATAGTGCCCATATATGTGTGCAAATATCATTACAAAGTTTGTAAAATATATAATGCGCTGTAATTATTGTTTTTGACTATATCCTGACGCTAGGGGCATTCCAATACGAGTGATGTCACGTGGTTTTAGCAGATTATTTAAAATAACTTTTTTGTCACTGAACAAATTAATAACAGTGGACCCTAGTTTAAATAACCCCATTTCCTGCCCTTTTTGTAATACTATAGAATTATCGGTATTTGTAGCATTTTCGGGGTAACGCCAATGTTTAACAACACCTTCTCGTGGCGGGGTGATTGTACCTAACCATGCGGTTTCAATACTCCCTACTATTATAGCTCCAACTAAAATTTGAGCCATATAACCAAAATCTGTTTCAAACAAACAGATTACTCTTTCATTACGAGAAAATATATTAGGTATATTTTTAGTAATTTTTGGGTGTACTGAAAATAAATCTCCAGGTATATATAAGACTTCACGGAGTGTTCCTGTGCAAGGCATGTAAATGCGATGACAGTTTTGTGGAGGTATGTAAATAATAACGAAACTTCCGTTACTAAAATAGTCAATGATGTTATCATGACCTGCTAATAAACCATCTAAATGATAAGGGACGTTTTTTACTTGAAAGATATTTGTTTGATTTATTTTCCCTATTTGGGTAATGATTCCATCAGCTGGAATAATTAACGTAGATGGATTGGTATCGATAGGTCGAGCATTTTTATTTAATTTTCGAGCAAAAAATGCATTAAATGTTGCATAATCAGCTAAATTAGAGTTATCGGATTCATTCGTATCTATTTCATAGATACGAATGAATAGCAGAATAGCATAACGTGTTATCCATCCACCTTTCCATGAAGCTCCTAGTCCTATTAAATAAGTAATCCAGTATTTTGGTAGTAAGTATTGTAATAAAATTTGTATTTTTTCTAACATAATTCGTACCTAATTTAGATTATTAATTTCCTAGTCAATGATTAGCGATTTAGATTATATATATTGTGTTGTTAGTTTATGTTGGAAATTTATATTTCTTTCAAACATCAATATAACATATTATATGTTTTTAATTGTATAAAAGTTGTTTTAGTTCCACCTAAAAATACAGTTAAGCTTATATTTTTTAATCTTACGGACATGTGAAGTCTTATTTTCTTTCATAACTGTGATTGTGTAGTAAGTGGACTTTTTATAAATTATGAGTTTATCTTAAATTCGAGATAAAGAAGTAATTATTAACGGTGGCAGTATAATAAAACCATAGTTGAAAAGTTTTCTATAATTTACTAGTGATTAATTTTTATTATTCTGTAAAATTCTAAAATGAAATTTGTAAGTAATAAATCTTGTAAATTTTGTTGAAATAATGTAGTGATTTATCTTGAATATTTTTATAATTTTACTGAGATTTGACATAGAATAAAAATAACGTAGATAAGAATATATTCCAATATAGCAATATTAATATTGTGTGTTAAGGGGAAAATTCAGTACATAGGTAAGGTAAGTAGGGGTTATATGCGTGATAATAATTTGATATGGATTGATTTAGAGATGACTGGATTAAATCCAGAGCGGGATCGTATTTTGGAAATAGCTACTTTAGTTACTGATAGTAAATTAAATATTTTATCGGAGGGGCCTGTTATAGCAATACATCAATCTGAATCCCAGTTATCATTAATGGACGATTGGAATACACGTGTTCATAGTGCCACCGGATTATTGGAAAAAGTAAGATCTAGTAAATTAGATGAGATTAGTGCATCTAATTTGACAATAAAATTTTTAAGAAATTGGGTTGATTTTAAAAAATCACCGATATGTGGAAGTAGTATAGCTCAGGATCGTCGATTTTTATTCCGATATATGTCAGAATTAGAATCATATTTTAATCATCATTATTTAGATGTTAGCACGATTAAAGAATTAATGATTCGTTGGAGACCGGATTTGATATCTGGATTACATCTGCATAGAACCCATTGTGCATTGGAGGATATTCGTGAATCTATTTCAGAATTGATGTACTATCGTAGGCATTTTATACAGTTATAAGATACGTAATAAGGTATTAATTTAGATATTTTTTAAAATATAGAGATATTATTACGAATAGTAGTTAATTAAGTATAAATTTTGCTATTGTCAGTAATACGTAGATAACTGAATAAGTAATTATATTGTGTTATTATTTTAAATAAGCGGGAATAGCTCAGTTGGTAGAGCACAACCTTGCCAAGGTTGGGGTCGCGAGTTCGAATCTCGTTTCCCGCTTTATTGTTTATTGTGGCGTTTAAGTTTTGTATTGTTGACTGTATTATGTATTTATTTCAAAATAGCTCACGGGAACGTAATGTCAATAATGTTATATTATAGCTCATTATGTATTATGTCATAAATTGTTATGATCGTTTAAAATTTATTATAATACATATTCGTTAATGCGGAAATGAGTTTTGTAATTGATGTATGTGAATATGATAAGTTTGCGTACGTTAGCTTTTATGAAAATATTGGTACTATGGCTTTATTTTTTATATATTTGATTGGATACTTATTGTTTTATATTTATACATATATTTAATCTAAAAAAAATCAATACCTTGTCGATGTACTTGACAACAGTGTGAATTAATTTTTTAACATGTGTATATTGTTATTTTTAATTTAATATTAATTTGATCTAGTTTATTTTAGATATATTAGTATATTGTCTGAATTTATACAGAGTATAAAGTTTTTATGTGTATTGCTATCTATTCATACAAATGCTTGAGCAATAAACGATTACGCAAAATTTTCTATTTTATTTTATTTTATTTATAAGATATTTTGAGCGTATAAGATTCTGAATTGTATTCATGATGAAGAAATGTGTATTAGTATTATCTGATGAGTCAAAAACCCTATTATTAAGTGCTACATTAGCTTCTGTTTGCGCTCAAGGTTGTGTAATTTATTTGAATGGCTATGTAGGGTCAGGAAAATCTGTTTTTTGTAAAGGATTTTTGCACGCATTAGGATATGTTGGACACATAAACAGTCCTACGTACACTTTGATTGAATCTTATATTTTGGCGCGATGGCATGTGTACCATTTTGATTTTTATCGGTTAAATTCTTCAGAAGAACTTGAGTACATGGGAATAAGAGATTATTTTGATGGGCGTGCTATATGTTTAATAGAGTGGCCAAAACAAGGAATGGGCATTTTACCGAAAGAAGATATTTCGGTGACTATAAATTATTATAAACGTAAAGAATCTAGGCAAGTAATTATAGAATCTTTTAGTAAATTAGGTCACAGAATGTTAGATGCCTTATTAGCATATTGGAAATTAGATACATGAAGTTGAGGTTGAGATACGAAATAATTTTCGTAATGATCATATTCTTGAAATATTTATGTGTTGAATCAGTTATAGCATCAACTCTTAATGCAGTAAAAGTTACAAATAATGCAAATCAAGCCACAGTAATGTTGGACAGCGCTGCTGTTCCTGCGTATGTGGTATTTTCTTTGCACAATCCGGAAAGGATTGTAATAGATCTTTTAAAAACATCTAAAGTCCAAAAGCACGTTTTTCCAATATATTTCAATGGTACCAATTTAGTAAAATGCATCCGAGTAAATACATCTATTAAGCATCAAAATATACGTATAGTATTAGATCTAACCTGTCCTGCAAATATAGGAACAGTAACACAAAAGAAAGTAAAAGAAAATTACCGTATTATATTAACAATTTTAAAAAAAAAGGTATTTGCTGTAGCTGATGTAAATACTCGTAAGATATCATCCATTGCGCATCATAAAATTTATATTAATTCAAGCCAAGCTATAAATAATCAAAAGAGAATAATAGATGCACAATTTAGAACAAACCAGCATTACAGGAAGACACTATCTCCTATTATTGTAGCTATCGATGCTGGACATGGAGGGCAAGATCCAGGAGCTACAGGGCGTCATGGAATATATGAGAAAAATATTACAATTAATATAGCTAAGAAACTAAAAATATTGTTGGATTTAGATCCGAGTTTTAGAGCTGTTATGGTACGAGATGGAGATTATTTTTTATCGGTGACGGAGCGTTCTAATTTGGCTCGAAAAAGAGGAGCAAATGTATTAATTTCTATTCATGCAGATTCTGCTTTAAATACCAATGTTAGAGGGGCTTCAGTTTGGGTGCTGTCTAATCGTCGAGCTAAAATTGAAATGATACATTGGTTGCAACGCACCGAAAAACATTCAGAGTTATTGGGAGGGCTAGGAGATATATTAACTAGTTATCGCAACGATCCGTATTTTAATCGTTTGGTTTTAGACTTGCAATTTGGTTATGCTCAACGGGTGGGGTATGATATTGCGGCACATGTGTTGCATCAATTGAAAAATATTACTCCTTTGCATAAGGATATACCTGAGTATTCTAGTTTTGGTGTATTGCGATCTCCTGATATTCCATCTATTTTAGTAGAAACTGGTTTTATTAGTAACGTAAAAGAAGAGTTTCTGCTTGCTAATAATGGATACCAAGAAAAAATTGCTAATGCTTTATACAAAGGTTTACGTTCTTATTTCATAAGATCACAAAACAAACCATTAGATCATTCATAAATTTGAAAATAGGTATTACTGTAAATTAATAAATAATAGTATTATTTTAAATTAAATTATCACATGACTTGGCTTTTTAAGCAGTTATTTTTTAAAAATTAATGCTTACATATGCATATGTAAGCATTAATATAATATTTTTAAAATAATTAAGGATCTTGATAAACTATAAAATAATTTAGAAGAATAATATTTTAATTATTAAAAAAGTAAGGAAGAATAGTATTAAATATCAGACATCAGCTATATTCTTAATGGGTCCTACGGCTTCTGGAAAAACAAGTTTAGCTATAGCTTTAAAAAAAAGAAAATTAAAAATAGATATTATCAGTGTTGATTCAGCTTTAGTATATCGTGATATGGATATCGGGACAGCTAAGCCTGTTACTGAAGAATTAAAATTAGCTCCGCACAGATTAATAGATATTCGTGATCCAGCTGAATGTTATTCAGCAGCGGATTTTTGTTGCGATGCATATAATGAAATGGAAAAAATCATAAAATCCGGGCATATACCTTTGTTGGTAGGAGGCACAATGTTGTATTTTAAAACTTTATTAGAAGGGCTATTTTTTTTACCAGCAACTAATCAAGGAATTCGCGATGATCTAAAATATGAAGCACAAAAAACGGGATGGACAAATATGCACGGTCTATTAAAACGTATTGATCCTGTTTCAGCTAACAAAATCCATTTAAACGATCACAAAAGAATAGTACGAGCGTTAGAAATTTTTTTTATTTCTGGAAAAACATGGACAGAATTAAAATTAATTACTAATAAAAAATTCAAATATAAATTGTACCAATTCGCTATTGTTCCGTCAAGTCGTGACATATTAAATAAGCGAATTGAGCAACGTTTTCATAGAATGTTAGAGATTGGATTTGAAAATGAAGTTATTAAATTATTTAATCGAGTTGATTTGCGTACAAAAGAATTAAAACCATCTATTTCTTGCGTCGGATATCGTCAGATGTGGGAATATTTATCTGGGGATATTAATTATAATCAGATGATATTTAAAGGAATTTGTGCTACTCGACAACTTGCTAAGCGTCAATTAACCTGGTTACGTAAATGGCCTAATTTACGTTGGTTAGATAGTGATAGTTTATCTGCAGGAATTGATAGCATATCAAAGATATTAGATAAACAATAATCTGATATATTATGAAATTTAAAAAATTTAAATTTGCGGTTATCTAATTTGTGGCTGTTGAAAGGATATAAAATTAATTCTTAAAGAAATTGAAAAATGAACAAAGTTCAATCATTACAAAATTTATGTTTGCACGTACCATATTGATAACGCATCCTGTTTTTTTATTAATTTGACAAACGTATTAAACTGTAAGAAAAAAATTGAGTCTTTTGATAGATTTATAATATTGATTAAAAATACAGTTAATCAAATGATGTATAAATATGCATATCTATAATGTTCCTTCTCGTGTCATTTCATATTATGTTAGTCGCGCTTACAATAAAATAAGTTCTGTTCATGTATTTTAGAGATTTGTATATCTTCTTTATGTGTGATTATATATTAAATTTAGTCTTATCAAATATTATTAAGTATAGTATACTTTGATATACTTGATAATTTTATTATATGTGGTTGTATATGTATAATTTATTTACGGGGTAGTTTTTATTGTGTGCTTCAGATGATTCTCATGAGCAATCTATTGTAGTTAATACTTTTTTTTCTAAAAAAGAAGATAAAAATTTTAATTTACAGGAATTTTTGTCTTTGGCATCTACGGCAAGAATGAAAATATTGGATGTGCTTACTAGCAATTGTAAGACTTGCAATGCTAAATATTTTATTGGAATTGGAAAAGTATTGGAACTTACACAAATGATTAAACATTATTCCGTATCTATTATATTGTTCAATTGTATTTTATCTCCACATCAAGAGCGAAATCTTATGTGTGCGTTACAATGCAGGATAATTGACAGAAACCAGCTGATTCTCAATATTTTTGCACGACGTGCACACACATATGAAGGTAAATTACAAGTGAAGTTAGCTCAACTGAAGCATTTAAATTCTCGTTTAGCACATGAATGGAGTCATCTTGAGCGTCAAAAGGGAGGGATTGGTTTACGAGGAGGATCGGGGGAGATGCAATTAGAAAGTGATCGTCGTGCATTGCGCAAAGAGACTACCCAAATCCTATTGCGTTTAAAAAAAATAGAAAATCAACGAGAACAGAGCAGACGACATCGTTTTAGAATTGGAGTGCCTACTGTTTCCTTGGTAGGATATACTAATGCTGGAAAATCTACTTTGTTTAATGTAATGACTGAGTCACATGTTCGTACAGCAGAACAACTGTTTTCCACTCTAGATCCCACATGTAGACGTATTGTATATAAAGGAGCGCATAATATTATATTAGCAGATACGGTGGGTTTTATTCAAAGTTTACCGCGAGGTTTAATATCTGCTTTTAAGACAACTTTACAAGAAACAATACAAGCAACGCTATTGTTACATGTCGTGGATGTTGCTAATGAAAAAGTTGAACAAAATATTGATACGGTACATTATATTTTGAGCGGTATGAATGTTAATAATATTCCAATGCTTTTGGTGATGAACAAGATAGATCAATTAAAAAAATTAACACCACATATTGATCGAGATAATAATGGTTGCCCAATACGAGTGTGGATATCAGCTAAAAATAAATTGGGTGTTTCTTTATTAATGCAAGCTATTAATGAATTACTATCAGCTGATATGATTTCTTATGAATTACGAATGCCTATGAATCACGATTTATGCCAAAAATTATATAAGCTACAAGTTGTCAAACAATATTGGGTCGAAGATCATAATTATATTAGATTGAAAATACATTTATCTTCTGCAGATTGGTCTCGTTTACTAAAAAATAATAAATTATTGGTGGATTATATTGTTTAATGTTTTTAAAATAAAAAGGATAGTGTCTGAATCGCTCATGTAATGTGTGAGGGAAAATATGGTTTTTAATTATTTCAATAATCATAATAAGTGTATTCATGATCCATGGGGGCATCATGATAAGAATGATATAGATCGTTCTTCTTCTAAAGATAAAAATCAATCTGAATTTAATATATTAGATTCAGACAGATTTTTAGACAAAATAACTGATAAGTTAAATGTATTTAGTAATAAAAACAAAGATTTAGATAAATTTCCTAAAAATAAAAATCTTTATATAATCCTAGCGTTGATTATTGTTGTTTTTATGTGGATTATTAGTGGTTTATACACTATCAAAGAAGCAGAGCGTGGAGTAGTTTTAAGATTCGGCAAATATCATCATTTAGTACAACCAGGTTTAAATTGGAAGCCTACTTTTTTTGATGTTGTAATTCCGGTGAATGTAGAGTCAGTACGTGAACTAGCAGCCTCTGGGATGATGTTAACCTCAGATGAAAATGTAGTCCGAGTAGAGATGAATGTACAGTATCGTGTAACTGAACCAAAAAACTATTTGTTTAATGTTATTGATGCTGATGATAGCCTGCGTCAAGCTACTGATAGTGCTTTGCGTGGGGTTATTGGAAAGTATAATATGGATCGTATTTTAACAGAAGGACGTACGGTGGTACGCAGTGATACTCGAAGAGTGTTAGAGCAAACAATATATCCCTATGATATGGGTATTACTTTATTAGATGTAAACTTTCAAACAGCTCGTCCTCCGGAAGAAGTAAAAGCAGCGTTTGATGATGCTATTGCTGCGCGGGAAAACGAACAACAATATATTCGTGAAGCCGAAGCCTATGCCAATGAAGTACAACCACGCGCTAATGGACACGCTCAACGTATTTTAGAAGAAGGACGAGCATACAAAGCACGTACTATTTTAGAAGCACAAGGAGAGGTACAAAGATTTTCTAAGATTTTGCCAGAATATAAAGCAGCTCCTGAAATTACTCGTGAGCGACTATATATAAATTCGATGGAGCGTGTATTAAGTAATACCAGAAAAATATTCGTAAATTCAAAAAATACACAGAACATACTATTGTTACCCTCAGGCCAAGTAAAACAAATCAAAGACAATGATAGTACGGTTGAATATTCTGATAGTATTGATAATACTGATGATACTTTTAATTTAAATCGAATATGTGCCACTAGTGATGCTAACATTCATAATTCACAGTTAATATCAAAAAGTAGTCAATTGTCTCGTCATATAAATACTATACCAGAAGAAAAAGTATTAGACCAAAGACAGGATAATATACAACGTGTTGATATTGTGCGCAAAGGGAGAGAGTCGTAGATGATGCGAAACGTTTTTTTGTTTATTACATGTATAGTAGTAGTGTTATTTTTTTCTTTGTTTACAATAGAAGAGGGGCATAAAGGTATTATATTGCGTTTTGGCAAAGTGTTACGTGACACAGATAATGATCCATTGATTTATAGTCCGGGATTGCATATAAAAATTCCATTTATTGAGACAATTAAAATTTTAGATTCACGTATTCAAACTATGGATAATCAGGCAGATCGTTTTGTTACTATGGAAAAAAAGGATTTGATTATTGATTCTTACATTAAATGGCGCATTAGTGATTTTAGTCGATATTATTTAGCAACAGGAGGGGGTGACATTGCTCAAGCAGAAGTATTAATAAAACGAAAATTTTCTGATCGTTTGCGTTCGGAGTTGGGTAGATTAAATGTTCAAGGCATTGTGACAGATTCTCGAAATAAATTAATGACTGATGTACGCGAATCGTTAAACAATGGTACTGCAGGGGAGGAAGCATCAGAATTTCATTCCAATAACATCAAAAAATTTAATTTTTATTTAAAAAATGATGATACGTTAACACCAAAACAATACCGTGTTTCTGATGTAGTTAATCCAAATAGCATGGCCGCTTTGGGTATTGAGATAGTGGATGTTCGGATCAAGCAAATTAATTTACCGGCGGAAGTATCCGATGCTATTTATCAGCGTATGCGTGCAGAGCGTGATGCAGTTGCTAGACGTCATAGATCTCAGGGACGAGAAGAGGCAGAAAAATTACGTGCCACAGCAGATTATGAGGTAACACGTACTTTAGCTGAAGCCAAGCGTCAATCCTTAATTATTCGCGGTGAAGCTGATGCAGAAACTGCTAAACTATATGCTATTACTTTTAATGCAGATCCGTCGTTTTATGCGTTAGTACGTACTTTACGTGCATATGAAAATAGTTTTAAGAAAAATAATAATGATCTTATGGTGTTAGGCGCAGAAACTGATTTTTTACGTTTTATGAAATCACCAAAAAGTACCACCGATATCAACAATTGATATGTATGAATTAAGGGGTTATTTATATATTATGAGTAGTCATCGTTATTATGTTTGATATAATAAAATAATGAGTTTTATGGTATATGAAATAGATTATATATATTTAATTGATAGAAGTAGTTATACGAATTAATGAATGGATAACTTGAGAAATGGCTAGAAGTGTTATTGTGTTAGGAGCTCAATGGGGTGATGAAGGTAAAGGAAAAATAGTTGATTGGTTAACTTCACAAGCTCGATATGTAGTACGTTATCAAGGAGGACATAATGCTGGCCATACTATTATGGTAGGGCAAAAAAAAATTATTTTACATTTGATTCCTTCTGGAATTTTGCATCATCATGTCACCGCTGTTATTGCTCATGGCGTTGTGTTATCGCCAGTTTCTTTTGTTAAAGAAATGGAAATGTTGCGAAAATTAGGTGTATCAATATATAAACGTATATTTATTTCTGCGTCTTGCCCTTTGGTATTATCTTATCATGTAGCAATGGATTTAGCGAGAGAAAATCATCAGATTTCTAAAGCCATTGGTACTACGGGGTGTGGTATTGGTCCAGCTTATGAGGATAAAGTCGCACGGCGTGCGTTAAGAGTGGGTGATTTATATGATCCAAAAAAATTTAAGAATAAATTACAAGATGTAGTGGATTATTATAACTGTCAATTAGTTCATTATTATAAGGTGCATCCCATTAGTTATCAGATGGTTTTAGATGAGATTATGTCAGTTTCTGATATATTGACAGATATGGTTGTTGATGTTCCTGAGTTATTACATGATGCTTTAAAACAAGGTGATTCAGTTATATTCGAAGGCGCTCAGGGTAGTTTGTTGGATATTGATCATGGAACATATCCTTATGTTACATCTACCCACACTGTTTCTGGAAGCGTCAGTGTTGGTGTGGGAATTGGATTTAGCTGTATTGATTATGTTTTAGGGATTGTAAAAGCGTATTCCACTCGTGTTGGATTGGGTCCTTTTCCCACAGAACTGTCAAATGATATAGGTAATTGGTTATGCATCAATGGAAATGAATTTGGTTCTACTACAGGACGTCGTCGTCGTACTGGTTGGTTTGATGCAGTAGCAGTACGGTATTCTGTAAAAATTAATTCTTTTTTTTCGTGTTGTTTAACAAAGCTTGATGTTTTAGATGGTTTGAAAGAGATTAAAATTTGTATTGCATATTGCAGTAAGAATGGACAAGTAATCCATAATTTTCCATCTTCTTTAGAAGAATTAGAAAATTTAGAGCCTGTGTATGAAACATTACCTGGATGGATGAGAAGCACTGTAGGCATCACGGTGTTCCAGCAACTTCCTAAGGAATCACAGTATTATATTAAGCGTATAGAAGAAATAATTGAAGTGCCTATAAGTATTATTTCTACTGGGTCAGAACGTTCTGCAATAATAGTATTAAGTAATCCATTTAATTTTTAATCCAATAAGGCAATTAATACTGGCTGTAAATAGAAAAAGACTACTTGTCTGGTGATAGATTAAACATATTTAAAAAAATTAATAACTTTTATAATGATCTTGTTATAAAGTATTTTTAAAGTTAGTTAACACTGTGTAATAAAATAAATTATTTTAGCAAATAAAATGAGTGAATTAGTATACGGTATACATGCTGTAAAATCTGTTTTAGATAATCACTCACAGCGAATTTTATCTGTGTATATTACGCATAAATCTAAAGATTTACGTTTAAAATCGTTAGTTGATCAGATAAAACAATGTAATATCAGCATTCAAACATGTAGTAATCGACAGTTAGATATTCGAACACAAGGCGCGTTGCACCAAGGTATTGTTGTTAAAATAGCTCCAAAATATTATTATACGAAAGAAAATGATTTGCCAAACTTTTTAATGGAATGTAAAACTACACCATTATTAGTGATATTGGACGGTGTGACTGACCCACATAATTTGGGGGCATGTTTACGATCCTCAGATGCAGCTGGGGTGCATATGGTTATTGTTCCATGTGATCGTTCAGCGCGGTTAAATGGCACAGTTAGAAAAGTAGCTAGTGGAGCTGTAGATAATATACCTTTTATGCAAGTAACTAATTTAACTAGGACATTACGATTACTTCAAAAACATAATATTTGGATTATTGGAACTGTAATTCAATCTAAACGTTTTATTTTTGATAGTGAATTAAATAAACCATTAGCTTTTGTAATGGGTTCCGAAGGAAATGGTATTCGTTGTTTGACCAAGAAAAATTGTGATGAACTAGTTACTATCCCTATGTTAGGAGCTGTTACATCGCTTAATGTCTCAGTAGCTACAGGAATATGTTTGTTTGAAGCATTAAGACAACGTGAGAAATATAAATAGTGCAGATTAATATTATATGGTATGGTGTTAATTGTGAAAAGTTGGCATTTTTAAATTTATGTGCATGAAGTTTGTATAGAGGTAGAACGTGTAAATAATGTAAATATCTTATAATTTTTTAAAATGTTATTAGTTTTAATAAAGCGAAAGATTTTAGTATGAAAGGAATACAGTATGCGTTATTACGAAATAATCTTTATGGTACATCCTGATTGTAGTGAACAAATATCTAGTGTAATTAATCACTACACAGAAATCGTGATTAATGCCCAAGGAAAAGTTCATCGCATAGAAAATTGGGGACGTCGTCAATTAGCATATCCGATTAAGAAGTTACATAAGGCGTATTATGTATTATTGAATATAGAGGTATCTCAAGACACCATTAAAGAGTTGAGTAATGCTTTTCGTTTTAATGATACTATTATACGTAGTATGATCATACGAACTAAACATGCTGTAATTGATCCATCTCCTATGATGAAAAAGAAAGAAGAGAACCAAGAGGTATTATGTGACTGATTAGTGCATATAAAAGAAAAGCTACATGTATGTATGTGTGTAAGCACGAAGTAAACTGGAAATATAGTGTAGATATATTCAAGTTGTTATGTTTGTTGCATTAAATTTTTGTGGATTTTTAACAATAAATCGTAATTGTCAATATAGGAACGTGTTGCTTTGTATCTGATGGAGAAGTGTAATATAACAATTATGATAAGTTAGTTAAATTTATGTAAATATGTATAATAAAGTATGGAGTTAATTATGGGGCGTTTTGTTCGTCATCGTAAATTTTGTAGGTTTACAGCAGAGAAATGTGTTAATATTGATTATAAAGATCTTCTTACAATACAGCATTCTATTATAGAAAGTGGAAAAATAATTCCAAGTAGAATTACTGGGACACGAGCACGGTACCAAAGACAGTTAGCTCGTGCTATTAAGAGAGCACGTTATTTATCTTTGTTACCGTATACTGATCATCATCAGTAATTTGTAGTTTTTTATGATTAATATAGTTTTGTGTATTATAACGGAAATACAAAATGAAGATTATTTTGCTAAGTAATATTAACAAACTTGGAAATATGGGATCAGAAGTTTCTGTACGTTCGGGTTACGCTCGTAATTTTTTAATACCAAAATCTAAAGCAATGTCGGCTACAAAAAAAAATATTGAAGTATTTAAAAAACAACAACTTGAGTTACAAACTAAAGTTATAGAGGCTCAAACTCAGGCTGAATTTTGTGCGGATAAGATTAATAAACTCGGTAGTGTTACTATTAGAGCTAAATCGGGTATTGAAGGGAAATTGTTTGGTTCTATCGGTTCTCGTGACATAGCTACTGCAGTTACAACAGTTTCTGGTGTTAAAATTTCTAAATCTCAAATTAGATTGCCTAATCATGATGTATTGAGAAGTACCGGCATATATAGCATAAGTATTCATATTTATAATGAGATTTTTGCTAAAATAAACGTTATTGTTCTTAGTAAAACGTCTAATAATAAATAATTATGAGTGATATAGTGATTTTTATATTACTATTATTAAAATAAAAATACTTTTATGTACTACTAATTATAATAATATAAAAAATATAAAGCATATATATTTGTTATAAGATATATAAATCAAAAATTTGCGTACGTTTTTATACAATTAATCATTATAGTATATATAACTGTTCCAACTAAGTATAGCATTCTATGAATGCGTTCGTTATAAACATGTTATGTTTTTTAAGTTTATACTACGAGCGCATGAAAATTAGCAGGATGTATATTATGATATTTCATTGTGAAATGATTGAAAAAGTAAGTTGTATAGCTCGTGAAGCTGGATCAGAAATTATGAAGATTTATAATGGGGGATTGAAGTTAAATGCATACCAAAAGTTAGATGCATCCCCTGTAACTAATGCTGATTTATGTTCTCATCGGGTTATCATGCATTCGTTGCAGACTTTGACACCTAAAATTCCAATTTTATCTGAAGAAGATATTACTAAATGGCAGGAATGTAGAGATAGAATTTGCTTTTGGCTGATAGATCCTTTAGACGGAACTAAGGAGTTTTTGTTACACAATGGTGAGTTCACTGTTAATATTGCCTTTATTGAATATGGTCAACCTATTATGGGAGTGGTATATGTTCCTGCATATAATTTATTATATGCAGCAGACAATGGGCAAGTGTGGAAGATTAATGCTAGAGGGGAGCGTATAAATATTGCAGTAAATATGTCTCGTTATCCAATTATAGTAATGAGTCGTAGTAACATTTGTTTTAATAGATATTACTTGCATAGTTATTTAAAAAGATTGAAAAACTATAAAATTATCAATATTGGATCATCATTTAAATTTTGTTTAATAGCAGAAGGCAGTGCTCAATTTTATCCGAGATTTTCTTGTACTAAAATCTGGGATACAGCTGCTGGCCATGTGATAGCTATAACAGCTGGCGCTGCGGTTAATGATTGGAATGGGAATCCTTTGCACTATAAAAATATTAATCGGTCTTTTTTAAATCCAGGTTTTCAAGTTTCATCATGTTGATTTAATTATATATTTATATTTTAATTATTTATGTGTTGATATAAATAATTGTTGTCAGCATTTAAATTTTTAAATTTCTAGTATTATTTGACAGAGTTTCTATTAATAAATTAATGATTTACATGAGAGATATAGTATGTTGGGTTTTGTATATTCATTCGTAACATAATAATAACCATTCATGGTTATTATTATGTTACGAATGTGACTATATTTTTTTTAGTTGTTAATGTTATAATCTGAGATAGTTGTGTGTTGTAAAAAGTTAGTGACTGCATCTATTACATGTAATAGATGGTAATAAATACAGATGTTCGTACAGATGTATTTATGTACACGTTTTGTAATAAATGAATGATGTATTATATGCTTTCATTTAAAAAATTTTTAATATAGTCAGGATTTGATATATGTTCAGGGATTTTAGAAAATATACAATGCCTAGGTTATTAGGCTTGATAATTTGTTTTGTTATACCTCTAATATGTAATAGCGGTGTTATTTTAAGAGTAGAAGGACTAAATAGTGAATTAGATTATAATGTACGTAAAAAATTATCTGATGTACATATCAACAATGTCAATATAAAGAATATGGATGCAGATTTAAAAAAAAATAGATAATGCCATTAGAGCTGGATTGCGTCCATTAGGTTATTATGCGCCCACGTTGATTTTTTATCCCTCTGTTAAGTCTTTAAATAGAGATTCTGATCTACTAGTTGTTAAAGTTGAACCTGGGGTCCCAATAATAGTTACTGAAGTAAATGTGTTCATACAAGGAGATGGCAGCGAAGATGTCGATTATCAACAAATAATAAAATACAGCAAATCTTTTATCGGAAAAAGATTAAATCATGACGATTATGAACAGTGTAAAAATAAACTGTACAATTTAGCTTTATTCAAAGGATATTTTGATGCTAAATTCCAAAATAGTCAACTTATTGTTATACCTTCTCGTTGTCAAAGTATTTGGAATATAAATTTTTATAGCGGCCATCGTTATGTTTTTGAAGAAATTAAATTTCATGGCAGCCAAATTAAGGAAAGTTATTTAAAAAATATATCTAATATACACTCGGGAGAATATTACAGTGTTACATCTATTATGGAATTAAATCGCCGTCTTTCTTCTACTAATTGGTTTGAATCAGTATCTATATCTTCAGATTACATACGTCGTCAACAAAAAAAAATAATATTAGATATTTTGTTTTATCCTTGTCCAAAAAATAATTTTGAGACTGGATCTGGTTATACTATAGATACAGGTCCAAGAACTAAGATAATTTGGAAAAAACCATGGATTAATGCGCATGGACATAGTTTAGAAAGTAATTTAAGTTTATCTATGTCAGAGCAAGTTATAGATTTAAGTTATAGAATTCCACTTTTTATTAATCCATTAGAACAATATTATTTGTTGCAAGGAGGGTTAATACATGGGGATACATATAATATTCAGTCTAGTATTGTGACTATAAATATGGCTCGTTACTGGAATTGTTCCCATAAGTGGCAACGTTCAATTAATGTGCACTGGTATTTTAATCATTATTATTCTAATAATTATATAACTAAAAATATAATGTTAATTTATCCAGGGGTAAGCATATATCGTGTTCGAAAACGTGGTGATGTAACGCCATATTGGGGAGATAGTCAACGTTACTCAATAAATATATCTAACGATTGTTGGAAATCAGATGTTAATTTTATTACCGTGCAAGCACAAAATATTTGGATTCGAACATTATTGAAAAAGCATCGTTTTTTAGTTCGTGGAAATTTAAGTTGGATAGAGACTAATAATTTTCCATTTGTTGGTTTAATGTTGCGATTCTTTTCCAGCGTAGATAACGGTATTCGTGGATGTAAATATACATCTTCATATCCTTGTGATAATAATCCTGAACATTTTATGGAAGTCGCTACTAAACTGATCACTGCTGCGTTCGAATATCAATATAATATGATGAGTAAATGGTGGGGAGTTATTTTTATAGATGCAGGAGAGATCACTAATGATGTCAAATGGAAGCATTTTAAATCTGGTATAGGTATTGGAGTACGCTGGCAATTACCAATAGGTTCTATTAAATTCGATGTGGCAACGCCATTGGTGCATAGAAGTAATATAAATCATCGATCTGTATATTTATACGTTAATTTAGGACCAGATTTATGATTTTTATAAATAAAATCTGTGTTATTTTATTGTCATGGATATCAATAATATGTGGAATTTTTATGTTTTTATTAGGTACTAACGCAGGAACATATATAACTCTTACAGGCATCACATATTGTATTCCTGGATTAGCATTTGATTCTGTTTCTGGGAGTTGGGGTAATTTCAATATAACTCATGTAGTATATGAAACGTCGATAGGTATAATTGATATTGGTAAATGTAATATTTTTTTAAACTTAAAACATATATGGAATAAAAAAATATATATTAATAATCTTTTTTTGGAAAATGTTTATATAAAAACAAAAAAAAACGATGTGATAAAACAAGAACATAAAAAATATAAAAGAGTAAAAACAGATAATGTGTTTTCTATTCCGTTTCCCATAATATTGAAAAATGCAGTATTGCATAATATTCATATTAATTTAAATAATGCATTATTTAAATTAATGAAATTAGATACTGAATTAATATTTCAAGATAATTTTTTGACAGTTTCACCTATAAATATTAAGGGCGCAGTTTTAAAGATTTTTGATGTAAATGTATCGAATATAAAAACCAATGTAACAGATATGTGTCGGTATAGTAATAAATGGAACATAAAGTATTTTTTAAAATCATTATCTAAGAAATTATTAATAACATTACCTGTTTTCAATATTCCTATAAATTTAGATTTAAAAGATATAAAAGGAGATAATTTTTATATTTTTGATAATAACAATAATTATTATGTTATTAATCATTTTTGTTTACAGACATATTTATATAACCAAGCTGCAAATATAAAATTGCACGTTAAATTACCATGTGGATATCTTGATGCAATAGGTAACGTAATACTTAAAGAGTATTATCCAATAAATATAACAGCCAATTGTACTGTGTATGCTACTGATGTTAGTAACAGTTCTGTCAATATAGAACAGAATGATGCCAGTAAGATACAATTAGTTGTTTCAGGAGAATTATATAACGAGATATGTCTTTGTTTTGATTTTTTAGGTGTTATATCGACAATACATGTATTATTAAAAACTAAGATCATGCAATTTGGTACGTTCGTAAATATATCTGTGGTTGGAAGGAAAATACCACTTTATTTATTAGGACAGGATGATTATTCAGTAGAAAAGATTAATTTGTGTTTAAATGGTAGAATAAAAAATTATTATCTTCAAGTAACATCGCAATTAAGTAGCGTTAAATTTCCACCAATATACATAGTTATGAACGCTCAAGGAGATGTTAATAGTTGTTCTATTTCTAAATTAAGCATAATTGCGTTAGAAGAATCTCTTGATATGCAAGGAGTTGTTAACTGGGATAGCGTGATTAGTTGGCATAGTGTATTTGTATTAAATAAGATTAATTTTTTTCAAAAATGGTTAAAACGTCCTATAACATTGTCAGGTAGTATCACCACTCAAGGGCATGTATGTCCTAATGCTTGGGATATAACAGTATCTGACTTAAATCTTAATGGGTGCATAGAAAATAATAGTATCTCGTGTACAGGTGCATTATATAGAGATTCTATTGGTAAATTAAAAATACCTACATTATTAATTAAATGGGGATCTAACGTATTAGAGATACAAGAAGACTTAAACTTAAAAAAAGATTCTATTTTTAATATTAGGCTTTCAGCGCCAGATTGCAATGCAATCATACCTGGATTAAATGGCAGAGTATACGGGAAATTTAAATTGTATGGGCCTATTAGATATCCTAGATTGTTGTTGAGTATTGATGCACATTCCTTGTATTGGCGCGATAAGAACTTTGATATCGATAAGATAATAGTAAATGGTGATATTTGTTATGATGCTGTTACACAAAGTAAATTTTTTTTTCAAGTAGATAAGATAAAGTATGGGGTTTTAGAGTTACGTCGGTTAATTATACAAGGTCAAGGTAATATTACACAACATTATTTAAATTTTATGGCTTACGGCGACATGTTGTCTGGGACAGTAAAACTTTGTGGTAATTTAGATCTTTTTCATAAAATTTGGCATAGTAGAATTGATAAAACAAGTATTACCACTGCAATAGGAACATGGAAATTGATGCAAGATATTGTCCTTACTTATCAATATTTAACACGAAAAATTATCGTAGATTCACATTATTGGAAAATTATTGATTGTGTAATTCCTGTTTCTAAAATTTTAAAGACAAGCATATTGAACAAAATGAATGATTTATTTAAAAATTGTAACGTGGTTTCTTTAAAAATTTTATTGCCAAAATTAATAGAAATACATACTGCTTATGTATATTGTATGAATTGTCATTGGACATTAGGACGGTTATTACCTAGAGGTAGAATTTCTTTTATAGGAAAACAACTTAAAGCAATGTCTTCTATTGAGGAGGTAGGAGTCGCTCCTATTGAGATAAAAAACATAACTACAAAAATTGTATTAACGAAAAATACTTCATATTTACAGTGGTTTATGAATATTGGTAATGATGATCAAAACCATGGATCATTTAAAATAACTGTGTTACACAATATATCTAAAATAATAGGATGTGTACAGATTAAAAATATTTCGTTAGCCCCTTTTTATAATTCATTGATTTCATTAAAAGAACCGGTAAATGGATTATTAGATTTAAACATTCATTTTTGTAAACATCAACATCACTTTAAAATGTATGGCGTAGCTCAACTAAAAGGTTTTAATGTTAATAAACCTGACACACCATTTTTTGTAAAAAATGGCCAATTATTTGTAAGATTCTGTGGAGACCATGCGGTGTTAAATGGAACAATAGATACAGATGACGGATGCAGGTTGTATTTAAATGGTGATATTATTAATTTTGATTCTACTAATAATATATATGCATTGTTAAAAATACGAGGAAACCAAGTTAATTGTTGTGTGTCTCCAGAAATAAAAATGAAAATATCTCCTGATATTACTTGTAAGATTACTTCAGAAAATATTCATATACAAGGTAATATAGAAATCCCTTGGGCTCATATTGAAGTTAAGCAATATTCAAAAGACATAGTAAGGATTTCTTCAGAAGAAATTTTGCTAGATGACAATTTTAAACCGATTTTAGATAGTTCTAAAAATTTGTCTGTTTCTGTATCTTCTAATGTTAATGTATATCTTGGTGATGATGTAAGTTTTAACGGATTGGGTTTATGCATGAAATTAAGAGGTAATTTAGAAATTGGATACAACAAAAATTACTTAGTATTGACAGGGTATATCGGTATACCCTCTGGTCGTTTTCAAGTATATGGGCAAGATTTAATAATAAAAAAGGGACAATTACTATTTTCTGGAGCGATAAATCAACCATATATTGATATTGAAGCAATTTGTGATCCTTCTAGTATTAAAGATGGAAGTATAGTTGGTGTACGGATTACTGGTATTTTTGGTCAGTCAAAAATAGAAACTTTCTCTAATTTGTCATCTCTCTCTTCAAAAAAAGTGATATCTTATGTATTGGGTGGCAGTAGAAATGTAACATTTTTTAATACAGATACGAACATAGTAACATCTTTGTTAATTGGAGCAAGTGTTAGAAACAGTGAAAAATTTATTAATAAAATAGGCAAGGTATTTGGTGTTCAAGACTTGACATTAAACACTCAAGATATTGGTACCGAGCCGTTGGTTGCGCTAAGCGGATACATTGCTCCTGGTTTACAAATTAAATATGGAGTTAGTATTTTTGATTTATTGACAACAATAACCATGCGTTATTGTTTGTGGTCACAATTTTACCTAGAGGTTACATCTGGAAGAAATCAAGCGGTTGATGTATTACATAAATTTAATTTTTAACTTGTTTATATTGATATACAAGTTAAGTTTCTTCGCAGTGTATAAATTCAGCATAAAGTATAATTTATATGTTATATATTTTTTTTAAAACGTTCAAAAGCATTTGAAATTTCTAGTTTAGCAGTATCAACATTGCCCCAACTTTTTATTTTTGCCCATTTTTCAGGGTCTAAATCTTTGTAATTTTCAAAAAAATGATTGATTTGGTTACGTAATAAGTTTGGAAAGTCATTTATATCTTGTATTAGTGAGTATTGTGTTGATATTTTATTATGAGGTACTGCGATTATTTTAGAGTCTTCTCCAGATTCATCATTCATATTAAGTATACCTATAGGACGGCAACGTATTACACAACCTGAGTTTAAAGGATATGGAGTCGGTACTAACACATCTACTGGGTCTCCATCTAGTGATAAAGTATCATTAATATAGCCGTAATTACAAGGGTAAAACATAGGTGTTGATACGAAACGATCAACAAATATCACTCCTGTTTTTTTATCAATTTCATATTTAATTGGATCAGAATTAGCTGAAATTTCAATAATAACATATATATCTTCTGGAATATTTTCGCCAGCTGGCACTTGGTTTAAATACATTTATATCGCCATGTATGTATAAATAATAGGTTTTAAAGATGGATTATATGTTATCTATATTTTATTATCAATGCATTTATTAATACGGATGTTATTTTATTTATATTATAATCGTAATAATAAGGTATTTGCGTATTCTATGAAGATACAGTGGATTACTTTTAGTAAATATCGTAATCATATTTTCTATGATTGTATATATAATTTTTGGCGTTAAATATATTTGTGATTTTAAAGGTGAAAACTAATAGATTCTTTGAATTATATAAGCTGCTAAACCTGCTAATGCTTGCCGGTACGGAGAAGGAGGTAAAATATTCAGACAAGAAATAGCTTTGTTAATTTCTGTTTCAGCGCATTGTCGAGTGTATTCTAATGACCCATGTTGACGCATTGTGCCTAAAATTATATCTAACAAATGATGATTGTTGCCTTGTTTAATAGCTTGACGTATCAATGATGCTTGTTTTGGGGTGCCATGATGCATAGCGTGTAGCAAAGGAAGAGTCGGTTTTCCTTCATACAAATCATTTCCAATATTTTTCCCAAATGTTGTTTTTGAAGCATTATAGTCTAATAAATCATCAACTAATTGGAATGCAATTCCCACATATCGTCCATAATTACGTAATGCTTCTTCTTGATAAGCATCAGCACCACCTAAAATGGCAGATGATTGAGAAGCTACTTCAAATAAACGAGCGGTTTTATTATAAATAATCTTCATATAACTATCAATAGTAATGGTTGGGTCATTGCAATTTGTTAATTGTAGTATTTCCCCTTCTGCAATTATATTAACAGCATCTGCCATCAAAGATAATATTCGTAAGGATTCTAATTCGGTCATCATTTGAAAAGCTCGTGTATATATAAAATCTCCCACTAATACACTAGCAGCATTACCAAAAATTACATTAGTAGTTACTCTACCGCGTCTCATGTGTGATTTGTCTACTACATCATCATGTAATAAAGTAGCAGTATGAATAAACTCTATTAGAGTAGCAATAGTAACATGTTGTGTCTTATTATAGCATAACGTTCTTGCGGTTAGCAACGCTATCATGGGTCTAATTCGTTTTCCACCGCTATTAATAATATATTGAACAAGTTTATCGATTAAAGCAATATCAGATGATAATCGTGTGCGAATTTCTGCATTTACATCCGCTATATCTTGTGCAGTTAATTTGGAGATTTGATCGATGTCCATTGATATTATTACAACTATTAAATGTCAGATATAATTTGTATATTATTTTATGCACGTTCAATGATTTGTGTTAAGTTAAGTCACAGGTATGAGAATGCGTTTAAAATTTATTATTGTGTTGAGAAACATTTTTTTTTGATGTATAAGAATATGTATGGAAATAATATCAGATTACAAACAAAAGATGGATTATTATTTATGTATGCAGTTTTTCAAACTGGTAGCAAACAGTATCGTGTTATTGAAGGCCAACTGATTCATGTAGAACGACTGGATATTGATGTTGGTAATAAAGTTGTTTTTAATCAAGTATTACTGATTAAACACGATGAGTATATTCAAATAGGGAGTCCTTTTATACAAGATGGGCAGATTATAGCAGAAATTGTAGCTCAAAGTCTTGATCGCAAGATAGAAATTATTAAATTTCGTCGTCGTAAACATTTTCGTAAATTTCAAGGACATCGTCAGCGTTTTACAACAATAAAAATCATAAGTATAAGTAAGTACGATCCACATAATTAGCAATAGGGAATAAAATGGCACATAAAAAAGCTGGGGGGTCTACTCGTAATGGTCGAGACTCACATAGTAAGCGTTTAGGAATTAAATGTTTTGGAGGCACATTTGTATCTTCAGGTACTATTATCGTGCGTCAACGTGGCAATACATTTCATCCAGGAAAGCATGTAGGTTGCGGGAGAGATTATACTCTTTTTGCTTTAAAATCTGGAAAGGTTTTGTTTGAAAAAAGGGGGGCATTCCGTCGTACGTTCATTAGCATAGTTGCTAATGTATGAGAATGTAATGTGTTAATCTTACCGAATAGTTAGTTGTTTATTTCATAAAAGTAAGAAATTACTATGCAAAGTTATTTGCAATTATATTTACGATTACGACAAATGATTGTATTGAGGTTTTAACTGTGTAATATATTCTATGGATCCAAGAAATATTAAAAAATAAAATTAAATATTCATGTAGCTTAATCAAGATACAGTGATTATTGTATTATTATTATTAGATATGGAAATAATGGACATAGTAAGTAAAATACATGATACATGCTGATTTAGAGTGTATGGAATAAGAATTGATTGTTAAAAACATTACACTAGATTATTAAATGATAAGTTGTATATACCATAAAATATAGACGATATGTTAGAGGTATATTATGAAGTTTGTCGACATGACTAACATCACAGTTATTGCTGGTAATGGTGGGCATGGGTGTATAAGTTTTAAAAAAACAGGAAGGAGAGCTCCTTTTATGAAAAAACCTAACGGTAGTAATGGGGGCAATGGCGGAGATGTTTGGTTATTGGCAGATCCTAACATCAATACTTTAAGTTATTTTCATTCTAATCGTATTTTTAAAGCTGGTCACGGACAATGTGGTCGCAGCCGTGGTTGTACCGGTAAAAGAGGCCAAGATCTTATCTTGAGAGTTCCGTGGGGAACTAGAGTGAGTTATCAAAAAACAAATAAGTTGTTGGGTGACATGGGTAATCACCAAAAACGGTTAATGGTAGCTAAAGGAGGGAGTCATGGTTTAGGAAATGGTCATTTTAAATTTTTTTTGCGGCGTAAGGAACTTTATAACACGCATGGGTCAGCGGGAGAATTGCAACGTTTATCCTTGGAATTACTTCTAATAGCAAATGTTGGAATATTTGGATTACCTAATTCTGGGAAATCTAGTTTTATTCGAGTAATATCATCGGCTAAACCAAAAGTAGCAGCTTATCCATTCACTACATTGGTGCCATGTTTAGGTGTGGTACAGATTAATAATTATGATAGGTTTGTTATTGCAGATATTCCTGGTATTATTAAAGGTGCTTCTAATGGTTTAGGATTAGGAATGCGGTTTTTAAAACATGTAGAGCATTGTCAAATATTATTACATTTTATTGATATTGCGCCTTTGGACAACTCTGATCCATTAGAAAATATTATTACTATTCAACATGAATTGAATAACTATAATAAAAATTTAATTTGTAAACCTTGTTGGTTAATATTTAATAAAATAGATTTGTTGGATAAATATGTGGCGGAAAAAAAGATTGCATATATTATTAGTTCCTTAAAATGGAAAGGACGCTATTATTCCATATCGTCTACACGTAATACAAATGTATTATCGCTGTGTGATAGCATTATGCAATTTATTCTTCGTTACACTCAAAACAAAGAACGATAACTATTACATATACGTAAGATGAGAAAATAGGATAGTAATATTAACTGATTTTGTTTATATTTTAGCATAATACACATAATATATTATTAAGCTTTAAATATTAATAAAGCGGCATTCCTAATTCGTAATGTTTTTACAGAGCAAATGTTCTTTATAAGATGGTGTGGATGTATAAGGAAGATATGTAGATCAAACTTTTAAAAGTTAGATATAATGATTTTTTATTATTTAAAAAGATAAAGATATGTAATATTTGGTTATAGCACATTTATTGTATATAGATGAGTTTTTATTGTGTTTAAAGAATACGCAATATGATGAAGGTAAAATATGAATCGCATACCAATGACTTTACGTGGATCTGAAAAGTTAAGAGAAGAGCTGGATTATTTAAAAAATATTCGTCGCCCGGAAATTATAAAAAATATTTCTGAAGCACGTGAACATGGAGACTTAAAAGAAAACGCTGAATATCATGCTGCTCGTGAACAACAAGGATTTTGTGAGGGTCGTATTCAGGAAATAGAGTTTAAACTTTCTAACGCATATATCATAGATATTACCAAATTAACTACGGGTGATAAGGTAGTTTTTGGTGCTACAGTTAGTGTTGAAAATTTAGATACAACACATAGAAAAACATATAGCATTGTAGGGGATGACGAGGCAAACCTCAAAGAACACATGATTTCTGTAAATTCCCCTATCGCTAGAGGGTTAATCGGTCATAAAAAAGGAGATGTTATTACAGTTGATACTCCAAAAGGCGAGATAAAATATAAAATAATCCAGATTGAATATGATTAATATAATATGTTTTTAAATTTTATTTTTTTCAAAAAATTTTTATAGAATAGTAATTATGAAATTAAACATTTAAATTCTATTTACAACGCAAACTTATATTACTTAACGTTTTAGCATAAGTGTATGGTGCGATCAATATTGTAACCGGTGCAGGTTTATATTTTAATTTTAGTGTGTTTTTTTGATGTAACTGCTCGAATTAGATATATTCGTTTATACGTGTTATTTAACAATGTTTGGAGAAATATATTAATTAGATATATACGTAAATTTAACCTGTTTTATGCAAAAAATTTTTATTTAGGTAAAATTGAAAGAAATATAAAAATCAATAGCTGTTTCATAGTGTTGTTTATTATTTTTATGTATAAATATTTGAGAAGTAACCTGGTATGGAAAATAGAAAGAGTTCTATACGTTCGTCAGGGTGGCTACGAAAATATCTCAAAGACCAGTATGTGAGAGAAGCGCGAAGACGGAAACTGCGATCACGGTCTTGGTTTAAACTTGATTCAATAAACCGCACGGATGCGTTGTTTTCCACTGGTATGACGGTGGTAGATTTAGGATCAGCACCTGGTGGTTGGGCGCTTTATGCAAAAAACAAAATAGGAAATACAGGACATATCATAGCGTGCGATATATTGTCTATGAATAGAATTCCTGGAGTGAATTTTTTGAAAGGAGATTGCTCGGATCCTAATATTTTAAAAATATTGTGTTCATGGATAGGACAGAAAAAGGTTCATGTTGTTTTATCTGATATGTCTCCTAATGTAACTGGTATATCAATAATTGATGTAAGTCAATCTATATATCTTGGAAATTTGGCATTAGATATATGCCGTAGTGTTTTAATGGGTAGAGGCACTTTTTTAGTGAAAGTTTTTCAAGGCAGGGGTTTAGATAAATACTTGTGTGATGTGCGTTCCTTATTTAACATAGTAAAAATTCGTAAGCCAAATGCCTCTAGGTCTCATTCTCGTGAGGTTTATATTGTAGCGAAAGAACGTAAGTAAGTATATTGAAATGTAGCATGTTAAAATTATTTAAATTTTGTTGTACTGTGCGAGGTTAGTCTTTTGAGTGATATGGCGAAAAATCTCGGTCTCTGGTTAGTTATTGCGGTAGTTTTGATGTCTTTATTCCAGAGTTTTGGGCCTAGCGACTCAGGTAGTCGCAAATTAGATTATTCTACTTTTATGTATGATTTGAACCAAGATCAAGTGAAAGAAGCGCGTATCAACGGGCGTGAAATCGTAGTTGTAAAAAAGGACAGTAATCGCTATACTACGTATATTCCAGTAAATGACCCGAAATTACTTGATATTCTTTTAACTAAAAAAGTTAAAGTTGTTGGAGAGCCTCCAGAAGAACCTAGTTTAATTACATCTATTTTTATTTCTTGGTTTCCGATGTTATTATTGATTGGAGTTTGGATTTTTTTTATGCGTCAAATGCAGGGAGGTGGCAAAGGAGCTATGTCTTTTGGTAAAAGTAAAGCGCGTATGTTAACTGAAGATCAAATCAAAACTACTTTTGCGGATGTAGCAGGATGTGATGAAGCAAAAGAAGAGGTAAAAGAATTGGTAGATTATTTGCGTGAACCTGGTAGATTTCAAAAATTAGGAGGAAAAATTCCAAAAGGAGTATTAATGGTAGGGCCTCCTGGAACAGGAAAAACACTTTTAGCGAAAGCAATTGCTGGAGAAGCAAAGGTTCCATTTTTTACCATTTCGGGTTCTGATTTTGTAGAAATGTTTGTCGGAGTTGGAGCGTCTCGTGTGCGAGATATGTTTGAACAAGCCAAGAAAGCGGCACCATGTATTATTTTTATCGACGAAATTGATGCAGTTGGTCGTCAAAGAGGCGCAGGTTTAGGGGGAGGACATGATGAACGTGAACAAACTTTAAATCAGATGTTAGTAGAGATGGATGGGTTTGAAGGAAATGAAGGTATTATTGTTATAGCTGCTACTAATCGTCCAGATGTACTAGATCCAGCTTTGTTGCGACCAGGTCGATTTGACCGTCAAGTAGTTGTAGGATTACCGGATATTCGGGGGCGAGAACAGATATTAAAAGTACACATTAGTCATGTACCGCTGTCATCAGATGTAGATATATTAGTAATTGCTCGAGGCACACCGGGATTTTCAGGGGCAGATTTAGCTAATCTTGTAAATGAAGCGGCATTATTTGCTGCTCGTGATAGTAAAAATATGGTATCGATGGTAGAGTTCGAAAAAGCTAAAGATAAGATCGTAATGGGTGCTGAACGTCGTTCTATGGTGATGACAGAGTCTCAAAAAGAATCTACAGCTTATCATGAAGCCGGTCATGCTATTATTGGTAGATTAGTCCCGGAGCATGACCCAGTGCATAAAGTCACTATTATTCCTAGAGGACGCGCTTTAGGAGTAACATTTTTCTTACCAGAAGGTGACGCAATTAGCACTAGTCGACAAAAATTAGAAAGTCAAATTTCTACATTATACGGAGGTAGACTTGCTGAAGAAATAATTTATGGTCCTAGCAAAGTTTCTACTGGTGCCTCTAATGATATTAAAGTGGCTACTTCTATCGCACGAAATATGGTAACTCAATGGGGATTTTCTGAAAAGCTTGGGCCGTTATTGTATGCAGAGGAAGAAGGAGAGATATTTCTTGGGCGTTCGGTAGCTAAAGCAAAACATATGTCTGATGAGACCGCTCGTATTATTGATCAGGAAATTAAATTTTTGATTGAAAGAAATTATGTACGCGCCCATAAGCTTTTGACGGAAAATGTAGATATTCTTCATTCTATGAAAGACGCGCTAATAAAATATGAAACTATTAACGCGTCTCAAATAAATGATTTGATGGATAGAAAATCAGTTAAGCCTCCATCTGGATGGGAAAATAGCGTATCTGATATTAATGACAGTAAAGAAGATGTTTGTGTTTCTTCTGAAAAAAAACCGAAATCAGTAGATAGAGAGTCTTACAATGATAATCCTGATGCTGCGTCACAATAATATGTAATAATTTCATACAAAAAATAAAAGATTAATGTTACTTATCAAGATAACATAGTGTTGTATTGATTACACGAATATGTTGAATATAGATTAATTTTAAATAATTCTTGGAGATGTTTTTAAATTTATGACGTTAGTTGCAAGTAACCGTGTTTTAGATTTTTCTGATGTTCAAATTATGGGAATTTTGAACGTTACTCCTGATTCTTTTTTTGATGGAGGAAACTATTGTATTCTTTCTAAAGCAATTGATCATGTGTTTAATATGATTACTTATGGCGCTACTTTAATTGATGTCGGTGGAGAATCAACACGACCTGGAGCCGATATCATCAGTGATGAAGAAGAAGCGGATCGTGTTATACCTGTAGTGCGCGCTATAGCACAGCGTTTTGATACTTTTATTTCAATAAATACATCATCAGCATTAATAATACGTGAGAGTGCAGCCATTGGAGCGCATATGATTAATGATGTACGCTCTCTTACTACTGCAGGAGCGATTCAAGCTGCGTTGTATTGTAAACTACCGGTATGTTTGATGCACATGCAAGGAGAGCCTAAGACAATGCAAAATTGTCCTAATTATTTTAATGTTGTAACTGAAGTAAATGAGTATTTTATTAAACAAATTGCTCGTTTGGAATCGGAGGGTATTAACAGAAATAGGTTATTACTTGATCCTGGTTTTGGTTTTGGAAAGAATTTAGCACATAATTATCAATTATTAGCTAATTTGAAATATTTTCATCATTTTGGGTTACCTTTATTAGTAGGTATATCGCGTAAATCTATGCTTAGTATTAGTTGTAATCAATGTGGTCCTAAACAGAGGTTAATAGGTAGTGTTGCTTGTGCAGTGATTGCAGCCATGCAAGGTATGCAAATTATTCGTGTACATGATGTTAAGGAAACAGCAGAAGCATTAAAAGTAGTGCGAATTATGTTGCAACAACAACAAATCAAGGAATAAAACTGATATGAAGCACCTGAAGCACCGCAAATACTTCGGTACTGATGGTATTAGAGGCAGAGTGGGAAGTGAGCCAATTACTCCAGATTTTATTCTGAGGCTTGGTTGGGCTGCAGGAAAAGTGTTAAGTCGTATTAGCGGCGGCAAGTCTAACCACATCCTTATCGGAAAGGATACTCGTATTTCTGGATATATGTTAGAATCAGCATTGGAGTCGGGATTGGCTGCTGCAGGTCTATCTGCAGCATTAACCGGTCCCATGCCTACTCCAGCGATCGCATATTTAACTCGTGCTTTCAGAGCTGAAGCTGGCATTGTAATTTCTGCTTCGCATAATCCTTTTTATGATAATGGTATTAAGTTTTTTTCTATTAAGGGCGCAAAATTAGATTATGCAGTAGAGCGTTCTATAGAAATAGAATTAGATAAATGTTTAACATGCGTTGAACCGAAAGACTTAGGGAAGGCTAGCCGTATAGTTGATGCAGCTGGTCGTTATATAGAATTTTGTAAAGGAACTTTTCCTGCTCATCTTAGTTTAAAAAAATTGAAAATAATTGTAGATTGTGCTAATGGTGCCACTTACCATATTGCTCCGAGTGTATTTCGTGAGTTGGGAGCTAATGTGGTTACAATTGCGTGCCGCCCAAATGGAGTAAACATTAATCAAGAATGTGGTACTACAGATATTCGGCAATTGCGTACTCATGTTTTAGAAAAAAAAGCAGATTTAGGCATTGCTTATGACGGGGATGGCGATAGGGTAATTATGGTGGATCATTTTGGAAATAAAGTAGATGGCGATCAAATGCTGTATATTATTGCCAGAGAAAAATTGTATCGTAGGCAATTAAAAGGAGGTATAGTAGGAACTCACATGAGCAATATGGGGCTTGTATCGGCATTAAAGCAGTTAAACATTCCTTTCGTACGTTCTAATGTTGGTGATCGTTGTGTTCTTGCAATGTTAAAAAAAAGGGGTTGGTATATTGGGGGCGAGAATTCTGGTCATATTGTATTGTTAGATAAAACTACTACAGGAGATGGTATTATTGTTGCTCTTCAAATATTATCCGCAATGGTAAATAATTGCGTAAGTTTGTATGAATTATGTAATGATATGTATCTATTACCTCAAATTTTAGTTAATGTATATTATTCTGGTATTAAGAACCCTTTAGAATCTGATTTGGTTCAAAAAGAAACTAAAGCGGTGGAACAAGAGTTATCTGAACAAGGGCGTGTATTATTACGTCAGTCTGGTACTGAACCGTATATCCGCATTATGGTAGAAGGAAAATGCTATGATAAAATATTATATTTAGCTAATAGGATTGCTTCTATAATAAGATCAGAAATAAAATCAATACAACAATAATTAAGTTTACATATTACATATGTATATCATGCAATTGTAATATTGGTAAGTTATGTAATTAATTTCATACATAAAATTTTAGCTTAATATTAATAGATGTAGATACTATATAATTAGAAATAATATGTACTTATATAAGGATGATATAATTTTATGTATCAATTTTTTTTAGTTACATTTTTGATTATAGCAGTAGCTTTAATCACGTTGATTATGTTACAGCAAAATAAAGGTAATGATTCAGGAGGAATGTTTAGTAGTCGTTCTTTAGGAGATATGCTAGGTTCAGGAGGTATTAATGATGGTGTAACGTGCCTGATAGTAATTTTAGCTATATTATTTTTCTTGTTTAGTTTATTGCTGGGCAATATGAATAGCAAACAAAATCAAAAGTATATTGGAAGCAAGATGCAAAATAGTCAGTTCCAAAAAAAATAAAGAAAATTATATGAAAATTTTTCAGATAGTGTTGTTTAACAATATATTGACTAATTATGTACTTCGTTTGTATATGATAAAACGGTATATGTAACTAGTGATCAATCATAAAATAATCATAGTGTGACTGACTATACACATCAATAACCGAGGTGGTGGAACAGGTAGACACGCTACTTTGAGGTGGTAGTTCTCTTATTTGAGATTACGGGTTCAAATCCCGTCCTCGGTAATTGTTCATGATATAAATAATTTGCTTTTTTAGAGTCACATGGTGTACACTTATTATTTTAATATAGGCGCGGGGTGGAGCAGTATGGTAGCTCGTCGGGCTCATAACCCGAAGGTCGTTGGTTCAAATCCGACCCCCGCAACCACATTAAGTAAGTGTTTTATTTATACTTAAGTTAATAATCGGTGTTTATGTATTAATTGAGTTCTATATTTTAATATCATCATAATAAAAAGTTGAATGAGATTAAAAACGTATGGTACCAATTATTAAATTAGTTATGGTGGGCGTTACTGTCTATTTAAAGAATCTTAATAAATTTATTCTAAACATTAGGATTTAATGTTTAGAATAAATTTACCAAATGAGTAGATCATTGATTGTTTTGTGAAATTTTCTCAAGGTTTATGAATTTCGTAATATCGAATAAAATTCTGTTATATATTATAAGGTTGTCTGGCATGAATAGGACGATAAATTGGTTTGTATAAATTGTTCACAGTTTTTTGTAATTGTGAATAAATAAGTACAGTAATTTTTTATTTTTAATACGCATGAGTCATGGCTCGTTTCTTAAAATTTTATTTAAATAACAATAATATATACATAGCTATTAAAAATGGCATTTTGAGACAACTGGGATGAATAAAGAGATTCTAGCTGTTATAGAAGCGGTTTCTAACGAAAAAGCTGTACCTCAAGAAAAAATTTTTGAGGCGTTAGAAACAGCATTATCTGCTGCTACAAGAAAAAAATATGAACAAGATATTGAAGTGCGTGTTGTAATTGATCGAAAATCAGGTCGGATTAACACATTTCGTAGGTGGGTTGTAGTGGAACAAGTAACTCGACCTACTAAGGAAATTACATTAGATGCTGCTAGGCTTGAGAATCCAAAAGTTAAAATTTGTGATTATGTTGAAGATGTTATTGAATCTATTACTTTTGATCGTATTACAACTCAAACTGCAAAACAGGTTATCGTGCAAAAGGTACGTGAAGCGGAACGTGCAATTATTATAGAACAGTTTTTAAGTCGCCAAGGCGATATTGTTACGGGTATAGTAAAGAAAATTAGTAGAGGTAGTATAAATATAGATCTAGGAAATAATGCTGAAGGAATTATTCATAGGGAAGAGATGTTGCCGCGTGAAAATTTTAGATTGGGAGATAGGATTCGAGGTATTCTGTATTTAGTGCGACCAGATTTTAAAGGTCCTCAATTACTTATAAGTCGTACGAGGACTGAAATGTTGATTGAATTATTTCGTATTGAAGTACCTGAAATTGGAGAAGAATTGATTACGATCAAAGCTGCAGCTCGGGATCCTGGTTCACGAGCTAAAATTGCTGTTAAAACAAATGATAAGCGTATTGATCCAGTGGGAGCGTGCGTGGGTATGCGAGGAGCACGTGTTCAGGCTATTTCTAGTGAATTAGGAGGGGAACGTGTAGATGTTGTATTATGGGATGATAATCCTGTGCAATTTGTTATTAATGCCATGTCTCCTGCTGATGTTGCGTCTATTGTGATAGATGAAGATAAACATACAATGGATATTTCAGTAGAGGAATCTAACTTAGCTCAAGCTATTGGAAGAAATGGACAAAATATTCGTCTAGTGTCTCAATTAAGTGGTTGGGAATTAAATGTTATGACTGTAGATGAGTTGGAAAAAAAGCGTCAGGTTGAAATATCTGCTGTTACTAATGTTTTTATGCATACTTTAAATATCAGTGAACAATCTGCTAAAATTTTAATTGATTCAGGATTTTCTTCGATTGAAGAATTGGCTTATGTGCCTATAACAGAATTGTTCTCAATAACAGAATTTGATGAAAAAACAGTAGAAATGATTAGGGATAGCGCAAAGAATGCTTTAAGAAATTTTTCTGTATCTCATAATAAAAAAAATATTAAGGACAATAATCATGTTTCTGTTGTTCATCCTATTACAGAATTATTGAGATTGTCTAATATTGAATATGAGTTAGCGTTAAAATTAGTCGAACGTGGTATTTCTACGTTAGAAGATTTAGCTGAACAAGATATTGCAGGTCTTTCCGATATTGAGGGATTGAATGAAGAAAAAACTGGAGAATTAATTATGGAAGCGCGTAATATTTGTTGGTTTGATAGTAATAACGCCCATTAATATTATTATTGTAGTAATGATTAAGGAAAGCCATGATAGATATAGATACAACTATACAAATACGGTCGTTTGCTATGGAAATGAAAATGCCAGTAGATCAATTAATACAATGGTTTTCATATCTTGGCATTTTTAAAACAGAAACAGATGTTGTAACTCAAAGAGATAAAGAAATTTTATTGCAGCATATGCATTATAATAAAAGCGGTGTATCGAACAAATTAACATTACGAAGAAAAACACGTAGTACTTTAAGTATATCTAGCATCGGAGGTAAAAATAAACAAGTACAAATAGAAATACGCAAGAAACTTACGTATATACAATCTACTTCACAGGAGGCAGAGCTTATTGATGTAAATAGTAAAGTAATGTCTGATGTTCATCATCAAATTTCTGATTTAACTATAAAGAATAGATTAGTAAATGAAAAAATAGATAATACTGTAAACCCATCATCATTAGCACAAACTGCTAAAAAAAATAATCGTTACTCTGAAGTAACGGGATACAAGGAAAAAATAATAGAAAAAGTGTGTCGTAATAAAGTTGCAGGAAAACATTTACAAGCGTCAGGTGAAACACAATCGCTGCTTAAAAACAGATCTGAAGATTGTTGGAACATTGAATCACATATAAATCTAGTTCGTTCTAATTTAGAAGAAGATAATCGCAGTAATAGTAAATTGTGTTCTATACCTGCTCCTGCGTCGGTAGAAAAACACAATAATCAAAAATTGGAAAATGAACGACGAAATCGTTCTCGAGTACGCGCACGATATAGAAGTGGTGGAAAATTAACTAAACCACATAAAAGAAGTAATAATCATCATCGTTTATATGGTGCAGTCATGCCTGATGAGTTCGGCAGAGAAGAAGAATTGTATACTCCAAATCGCATAAACAAAAGTAGACGTAAACAAAGTGCATTGCTACAAGTTTTTAACAAACCTGTTCAAACAATTACTCGTGATATTATTATTGGAGAAACTATAAGTGTAGCTGAGTTAGCTAATAAGATGTCAATAAAAAGCTCGCATGTTATTAAAGTGATGATGCAATTAGGCATTATGGCAACTATTAATCAAATTGTTGATCAGGATATCGCTCAATTGGTAGTAGAAGAAATGGGGCATAATGTTATTTTACGTCGTGAAAATGAACTAGAAGAATTGATTATGAATGATCGTAATATTAATATGACGAGTTGTGGCTCGCTTGAAAAGCGAGCACCAATAGTTACTATTATGGGTCATGTAGATCACGGAAAAACTTCTCTTCTTGATCGTATTCGTTCAACTAAAATAGCATCTGCTGAAGTAGGAGGTATTACTCAAAGTATAGGCGCATATCATGTACGTATTAATAATGGTATGATTACTTTTCTTGACACTCCAGGACATGCCGCATTTACTGCCATGCGTTCTCGTGGAGTTCAGCTAACGGATATTGTAGTATTAGTAGTAGCTGCTGATGATGGGGTTATGCCACAAACTGTTGAAGCAATCCAGCATATTAAGGCTGCTAATGTTCCTGTGGTGGTAGCGATAAATAAAATCGATAAATCAGAAGCTAATCCCGATCGAATAAAAAATGATCTTAATAACCATGGTCTTATTCCAGAAGAGTGGGGTGGTGATACACAATTTATAAATGTTTCTGCTGTCTCAGGATATGGAATAGATGATTTACTAGATGCTATTTTATTACAATCGGAAATATTGGAATTGAAAGCAGTGCGTCATGGAATGGCAAGCGCTATAGTTATTGAATCTTTTTTAGATAAAGGACGTGGTCCTGTAGTTGCTGTTTTGGTGCGCGAAGGCACATTAAAATGTGGTGATATAATTTTATGCGGGACAGAATACGGACGTGTGCGTGCTATGCGTAATGAATTTGGTTGTGAGATTACTTCAGCTGGACCATCAATTCCGGTTGAATTATTGGGTTTATCAGGATCACCTGATTCTGGAGAGATTGTAGTTGTGGTTCGCAATGAAAAAAAAGCTCGAGAGGTAGCTCTGTATCGGCAAGGAAAATCTCGTGAAATAAAATTGGCTCGTCAAAAAGAAGAACCTAACGTAAAAAATATATTTGATAATATTAAGAATATTAATATGATTCCTGAGTTCAATCTAATTGTCAAATCTGATACACAAGGTTCTTCTGAAGCTATTCGTGAATCTTTAGAAAATTTATCAACTGGAGATGTAACAATAAAAATTTTGTCTTCGTCTATTGGTGGTATTACTGAAACTGATGTTGCATTGGCAGCAGCTTCTAATGCGGTTATTTTAGGATTTAATGTTAGAGCAGATATTTCTGCACGGCGTATAATTGAGTTAGATCAGTTAGATGTGCGTTATTACTCAGTAATTTACGATTTGATAAATGAAGTAAAACAAGCGATACATGGTATGTCCATACCACAATATAAACATGAAATTATTGGTTTAGCAGAAGTAAGAAATGTATTTAGTTCGCCAAAATATGGAAACGTTGCTGGTTGTATAGTTATTGAGGGGATGATAAAACGTCATAAGAAGATTCGGGTCATACGAGATAATGTAGTCATTTATACAGGAGAATTAGAGTCATTGCGTCGTTTTAAAGACGATGTCCATGAAGTACAAAATGGAGTAGAATGCGGCATTGGTATAAAAAATTATAATGATATTCGTTCTGGAGATATGATTGAAGTATTTGAGGTGATAAAAATCTCTCATGTATGATCTTAAATTGATTAAGTGTGATTTATTATTGAATAAATTTAATTAGGATTTTTTTATATTTACGCTATGGGTATGTGTTTATTTCTGAATAAGGTGAAAAAATGTATTTTCAAGACAGCTATCGTACTCAGCGTATTTCTCAGGAAATACACAAAAAAATTTCTGTTATCTTACAACATAAGATAGATGATGTAAGAATAGGTATCCCTACTATTTCAGAAGTTCAGGTGTCTAAAGATTTAAAAAACGCTAATATTTTCGTTACTTTTATTGATAAAGATAATCCGGAGGAAATCGATGCGGCCATTATGATATTACAACGTGCCTCACGGTTTATTCGTTTTTTATTGGCTAATGCTACGTGTTTACGTGTAGTACCTGTGTTATTGTTTAAGTATGATTCTTCATTTATAAAAAGCGTAAAAGTATGTAGTTTAATTGCTACTACAGAAAAAATTGTGATAGAACAATTAAATTAAATTTTAATGCATTAGAGTTCTTAGTGAATCGACATAAGAAAGTGATAAATAGAGATATTAGCGGTATTTTATTATTAGACAAACCTAAGGGAATATCTTCTAGTTCATTATTGAATAAGATCAAAAAATTGTTTAGTGCTAATAAAATAGGGCATACTGGCACTTTAGATCCGTTGGCAACGGGAATGCTTCCTATTTGTTTCGGAAAAGCAACCAAGTTTGCTAAATATTTATTACATTCCGATAAACGATATAGAGTGATTGCTCAATTAGGAATAAGTACTGATACTTTTGATTCAGATGGGGCAATTATTCGTGTATCATCCGTACAGTTAAATGATGATAAATTAGAGCAATGTTTAGAATCTTTTAGGGGAGTAAAAAATCAGATTCCTCCTATGTTTTCATCATTAAAATACCGAGGATTACCTTTATATAAATATGCGAGAAAAGGGATATATATTCCCAGGAAACCCAGGATGGTTCATATATATAGCTTGAATCTTCTAAAAAAAGCAGAAAATATTATTGAATTAGATGTTCATTGTTCTACAGGAACTTATATTCGTAGTATGATAAATGATATTGGGAAGTGTTTAGGTTGTGGAGCGCATGTTACAGCATTGCGTCGTTTGTCAGTAGGACAATATATTTCCTCTTCTATGATAAATTTGACGACTCTGGAATCTATTTTTTATAATGATTCTTTTAATGATTTAGAAGCATTTTATAAATTAGATGCATTATTGATACCCATGAACAAAGTTGTCTTGAAGTTTACTAAGACATTCAATAAAAAATGTTGAAATTATTGTATATATTATCAGCTTCATAAAGAATATGAAATGAAACACGTGTTGATTGGTTGTAAATGAAATTACTGAATGTATAATATTATTGTACATGTTATTGGTTGTGCCTTTAATTATTATAAAAGGTGTTGTAAATTGCTAGTAAATATAGAAGGATGAAATAAAAAATTGAATATTATATTGACTGCAATTTGATTTAGATTAAGTTTTAAATATAATTTATCTTTAAATTAAACATAAATTTTTTAAATAAAAAGGTGTTTTACATGTCTTGGAGTCTTGAAAAAAAAATAGAAATAATTTCTACATTTGGTCGTGATGTCAAGGATACTGGTTCAACCGAAGTGCAGGTTGCTTTACTAACTGAACGCATTGATTATCTGAAATGTCATTTTTTAAAACATAAAAAAGATCATCATAGTCGCCGCGGGTTACTTAAAATGGTCGCCCATCGTCGAAAATTATTGAAATATTTAAAAGAAAACAACGTGTTACGTTATACTAATTTAATAAAGAATTTAGGGTTACGTCGCTAATATAAATCTGTGGTTAGATGAAAATATTTTAGCACATCTTTCTTTATCAGGGGTATTCTTGAACGTTGAGTATAAGTTAAAAAAGAGGTTTTTAATTTTATACTTAAGATCATAATATTTATTTTTATGGTTCGTAAATTTAAAAAATATAAAAAGGTATAGTGAAGAACATTTATTAGTTAATCGTTATGACTTATTAAATACATCAAAAAATTATATATTAAACATAAAAAGGATATTATTTTGTTAAATCCGATTATTCATAGATTCAAATATGGACCGCATACTGTAATTTTAGATATTGGCACCGTAGCTCGTCAAGCAAATGCTGCAGTTATAGCGAGCATGTGTGACACTACAGTTCTGGTGACAGTAGTTAGTTCTAATCAAGTAAAATTAGAACAAGATTTTTTTCCTCTTATTGTATATTATCAAGAACGTACGTATGCTGCTGGAAAATTTCCAGGAGGTTTTTTTCGTCGAGAAGGCCGTCCAAGTGAAAGCGAAATATTAACTTCTCGTCTGATTGATCGTTCTATTCGTCCGTTATTTCCCAAAGGATTTATTAATGACGTACAAGTGGTTGCTACAGTGGTATCAGTTAATCCAGAAGTACATCCGGATATTGTAGCAATAATAGGAGTGTCTGCTGCATTGAGTTTATCTGATGTTCCATTTTTTGGGCCAATTGGAGCCGCTAGAGTTGGTTATATTAAGAATAAATACGTATTAAATCCAACAACGACAGAGTTATCTAATAGTAAGTTAAATCTGGTTATTTCAGGTACTGAATCTAATATTTCTATGGTGGAATCAGAATCATGTTTGTTAAGTGAAAAAGAAATATTAAATGCTATTGTATTTGGACATGAACAACAACAAACAGTAATTCATAATATTAATAAATTAGTTACACAATCAGGAAAAATTAAGTGTTCTTGGAAAGAAAAAGAAGTAGACGTATCTTTAAAAACGTATTTATCTGGATTATATGAGACTCGTATTCAAGATGTATATTGCTGTTTCGATAAACAGGAACGTCATGATCAAGTTGATAGTATTAAGCAAGATATAGTAAAAATTGCTCTAAATGACTATAGTAACACTACTATAGACGAAAAAGAAATAATACGTCTTTTAAATTACTTAGAAATTCAATCAGTTCGTTATCGTATTTTAAATAATAAATTACGTGTTGATGGACGTTCAAAAGATACAATTAGGAAAATAGATATAAAAACAGGTATATTACCACGTACCCATGGATCAGCATTATTTACTAGAGGTGATACTCAGGCGTTGGTCACCGTTACGCTTGGGACGGAACGTGATGCACAGAACATTGATGGATTGATTGGAGCTCGTATTGATAGATTTTTATTACATTATAATTTTCCACCATATTGTGTAGGTGAAATAGGTATCATAGGTGCTCCAAAAAGAAGAGAGATAGGACATGGACGTTTAGCAAAACGTGGTATGTTAGCGGTTATACCTCATGCTAATGAGTTTCCTTATACAATACGCGTAGTATCAGAAATTACTGAATCTAATGGATCGTCTTCTATGGCATCTATTTGTGGAGCATCTTTGGCATTAATGGATGCTGGAGTACCGATTAAAGCAGCAGTTGCTGGCGTTGCTATGGGATTAATTAAGGAAGGCAACGATTTCGTAGTATTATCTGACATTGTCAGCGATGAGGATCATATTGGAGATATGGATTTTAAAATATCTGGTAGTCGTCAAGGTATAACGGCGTTGCAAATGGATATTAAAACAGATGGTATTACTTATGACATTATCAGTATTGCATTAAAACAAGCAAAGCATGCTCTATTTCAAATATTAGATATTATGGAACAGGTTATTAGATTCCCTAGAAAGGAAATTTCTAAATTTGCTCCAAGGATATATAGCATTAAAGTTAATCCAGATAAAATTAAAGATGTTATAGGAAAAGGAGGATCGGTTATTCGTTCATTGACTGAAGAAACTAATACTATTATTGATATTTCAGATGACGGTACTATAAAAATAGTTTCTTTAGATTATGATAAAGCAAAACAAGCTATTCGTAGAATTAATGATATTACTGCAAATGTTGAACTAGGAGCTATTTATACTGGTAAAGTTACTCATATCGTTGAATTCGGAGCATTTGTTAGTTTCCTCTCTGGAAAAGAAGGATTAGTCCATATCTCCCAGATTTCTGAAAGAAGAATAAGTAAAGTGGCTGATTACTTGAAATTAGGACAAGAAGTTTTAGTAAAAGTGTTGGAAATAGATCGTCAGGGACGAATTCGTTTGAGTATGAGAGGAATAAACGCATCATGACAGATATATAGATAGCATCTATACTATATTTTAACACGATGGTGCTTATTTGATATATATATATATATATATATATTTGTGTATGTATGATGTATATAGTTTATACGTTTTATGTAGATTGACTATTATTTTATATTCTTAAGATTTGGCAGTGAAATTTGTAGTAATTTAATTGTGTTCTAATCTGTATGATATAAATAAAGAAATATATAGGTAGCTATTTATATACACTTATTTTTATAAAATAGAATTTATATCATTATTATAAGTAGTGTCGCTCAAATGATCTAGAACACAGCAAAGTAGAGTATACTACAAAATAAAAGTAAGTATTAGATACACTAAGGAAAAACAAGTAAATTAATTGACGGTGCATCATCATGCATACGTTATTATGTAGTTAATATTTAATACGCTCAAGAATTAATATTTTTCTCCTTTATAACGGTGGCATTTATATTTGTATCAATGCAAAGTTATGATAATACTGGTAAATTTTTTTTCGTTGTAGTTATTATATAGTGCATGATATATATGAAGGCAACATTGTTGTTGTATGAATCTTCATTCATGAGTACGTGTATTTTTATGTTAAAGAAATACTATTTCTAAAAAAAAGGGTTTTGATATTAAACTTATATAGTTATTATTTATTAAAAATGAGGTAATTACAGATGTTAGAAACCGCAAACTCTTTTGTGGATTTAGGATTAAATTATCATATAATTAATGTCTTACGTGATATTGGATATGAAAAACCTTTACCTATTCAAATTCAATGTATTCCGTATTTATTAGCTGGACGTGATGTATTAGGAATGGCGCATACAGGTAGTGGAAAAACTGCGGCGTTTGTTTTACCGTTGTTACATAATGTTGATATTAACAGTTCTTTTTCTCAGGGTTTGATTGTAACGCCTACTCGAGAGTTGGCGATTCAAATTGGGAGAGTATGTTCTAATTTTGCAAGATATATGCAAAAAATAAACGTTGTTACCTTATATGGAGGACAAAGTTATGATATTCAATTGAGCGCTTTAAATAAAAGACCTCATATTATAGTAAGTACCCCGGGCAGATTAATAGATCATTTAAATCGTGGTACCGCTGATTTGTCTCGATTAAAAACCTTAGTAATAGATGAAGCTGATGAGATGTTACGTATGGGATTTATTGAAGATGTGGAACGTATTATTAAAAGTATCCCAATTAAACATCAAACAGCATTATTTTCTGCTACTTTACCTATGGGTATTCGCCGTATAAGTTATCGATTTATGAATAACCCAAAGGAAGTATATATTCATTCTAATACCAATATGTGTGCTGATATTAGACAAAGTTATTGGTTAGTACATGGAATAGCTAAACATGAAGCGTTAATGCGTTTTTTAGAAACAGAAGATTTTGATGCGGCCATTGTTTTTGTTCGTACTAAATATGCAACATTAGAAATTTCTGAAATATTAGAGAAATTTGGTTATAATAGTGCAGCTTTGAACGGAGATATGCATCAAAAAGTACGACACCAGACGTTAGATCGATTAAGACATGGGAAATTAGATATTCTTATAGCTACTGATGTTGCTGCTCGTGGATTGGATGTCCATCGTATTAGTTTAGTAATAAATTATGATATACCAATAAATTCTGATGCTTATATACATCGTATAGGCAGGACTGGTAGAGCAGGCCGCATTGGCAAATCACTGTTGTTTGTAGAGCGTAAGGAATATCGTTTGTTACGTAATATTGAACATAAAATCAACTTAAATATTCCAGAGGTTCGGCATCCTACTCCTAAAACTTTGCTTGCTTGTCGTTTAGCTAAATTTACTAATAAAGTAGAACATCGATTGAGTATCGATAATGATTTGGATACATATCGATCTTTATTAACTCAGATAAAACCTAGAGAAGATTTAACAACAGAAAATTTAGCAGCTGTTTTATTGAAAATAGCACAAGGGAATCGTCCATTGGTATTACCCCCAGATCCAGTTACTAAAAGTAAATCAACTTGTAAGATACGTATAAATAGTGTCCGTCAAAATTATTGTCGTATTAAAGTTGTCAAGACTAGATCACAATCTAAAATTTCTGATAATATGGATATTTATCGCATATCAGTAGGCCGTAATGATGGAGTTAAAATACGTCATATCATTAAGTTGCTTTCGAATAAAATTGACAATATCCGTTTCCATGAAATAGGTAATATTCGATTATTTTCTTCTCACGCTATTATTGAGTTATCTAAAGAGTTACCTAGTAATAAAATATTAACGCAGTTGTCTCGTACATGTATTTTAAATAAACCAATAAATATGAAGTTTTTAGGCAATATGTATTCATACAATGATATAAATTATCATAAACGTTTGTCAAAAATACATATGAATCAGATAAAAGAACAACATTCTAAATAGATTATTGTTTAATATATGCACAAATATTGTGTTAAAACAATTTTTTTGTGTTCAGTTGCTTTAATGATAACATAATATGTTGAATGTGGATGAGCATACGTATTAATAATAGAAATAAAGAATATAATCTTGTTTTTCAGGAATTAGGTATTATATTTTGGAAGTTGCGATATCCTGTGTTTTTAGATAACCAAAATCCCATTAAGTTATGGCCGTTTCTGCGTCTATTATTAATATCGTCGGATTTTCCGTTATCATTAGATGATCCTTTTGTTAAAGATGTGATACATGCCATGCGGTTTAATATTAGAGAAGTATGTGCATTAACTATTAATCAAATTAAAACCCTAATTATTCCAGAAGAATTTTCTTGTTATTGTTGGTGGGTTGGGACTGCAGTATTAAGTGATTTTCATGGTATATCTTTAAGTACACCATCATTACCGATATTAAAATCTAATATTAATGCCAAGTGTGATTTATGGCGACAAATTAGTTGCATTAGGTTTAATGCTTAAATCATTTAGTAAATATTGTGTCAGTAGAAAAACAGAGGGTACAATAATATACATAGTCATATATAAATATCAATTGACTTATAATGTATCGGTACATAAACAAAATTTGTATCGCAGATACTGTTCTGTTAAATTATTTTAATTTTTAACGATAATTGTTAAACTAAAAAGCATTTATAATATAAATGAAAGGGTATGTGTACCATTTTGATTAAAAACGTCTATAATTATTTACAAATATAAAATTGATATTATACGTAGTTCAACAAAATTACAACGATATTAAAGGTGAATCATAATGATTTTATTAATCATTAATCCTGCCAGTTTTTAATTTTTATTAATGAAATAAAAATTATTATATCAAATAACACAAGAGTATATTTTATATTAAAAATAAATATTCTTTTATAAAGAACCATAGAATGTTATTCTTTATTGATGTTTTTATGAGAATGTATTGTGTTATATTTTTGTGCAATATAAGAAAATTTGAGTGTACAAATGTATAAATACCACATGAAACCGCGCTATTTTCATAGATAATCCACTTTTAATAGACATATATATATTTTATACAAGTACTTATACATATGTATTTAAATGTGTATTAAGCATTTTCATATCAAAAATAAATATTTTGCACTAATAAAATTTTAATATAACTTAAATAATAGTTGATTATCTGTTAATAAAATTTTTTATTATAGATAGTATTATATTAATTCATATAATGATATAATTGATTATAATGTGTGTTTATTCTATTTTTTAACTTTTTGTTATAATATTTATCCATAAAAATACAGTAATAATATGGAGAGATATTACGTGATTTGTGCGTGTCTATTTTTTATTAATGAAGATTTCGGACAATAAAAGTCATATTTAGGAGACAAAACATGCGAGTATTAAAATTTGGCGGAACTTCACTATCTAATGCAAATCAGTTTATTCATGTCGCCAATATTCTTGAAAAAAATGCTCAAAAAGAACGAATAGCAGTAGTGTTGTCAGCACCTGCAATGATTACTAATTATTTAGTATCGGTCATTGATCTCGCATTAAATGGGGCTTCTGTATGTGAATATATTCATAATATAGAAACTATTTTTAATAATTTGTTGAAAGATATAGCTCAGGTTCAATCAGGATTTAATCATGTAACCTTGCGGGGTATACTAGAAAAAGAATTTATTTATTTAAAAAATTTACTACATGGAATTGCGTTATTAAAATTTTGTCCAGATAACGTCAATGCTAATATTATTTGTTTAGGGGAAAAATTGTCTATTATCTTAATGCAAGATCTTTTAATCGCAAGAAATCTCCAAATAACTGTTATTAATCCAGTGGATAATCTTATATCCCAAGGAGGAGAATATCTTACCTCTATGGTAAATATTGAAGAATCTGCTCGGCGTATTAAAAATATACCTATTTCTCATATAGATATTATGTTAATGGCTGGATTTACTGCGGGTAATGAGCAGGGCGAATTAGTTGCTTTAGGACGCAATGGTTCTGATTATTCGGCTGCGATTTTAGCAGCTTGTTTAGGCGCTAGTCGTTGTGAAATTTGGACAGATGTAGATGGTATTTATACATGTGATCCACATCAAGTGCCTAACGCAAAATTATTACATTCACTATCTTACCAAGAGGCCATGGAGCTTTCTTATTTTGGTGCTGAAATTTTACATCCACGTACTATTGTACCGATCGCTCAGTTTCATATACCTTGTTTAATAAAAAATGTTTTCAAACCTAATGCCCCTGGAACGTTAATTGGACCAATTAATAATGATTCAACTAATATAGTTAAAGGAATTACGCATTTAAATGATATGGTAATGTTAAATATTTCTGGGCCAGGAATGAAAGGGATGATTGGTATGGCTGCTCGTGTATTTTCTGCAATGTCTAAAGCTACATGTTCAGTAGTATTAATTACCCAATCGTCCTCTGAGTATAGTATAAGTTTTTGCGTGCCTTATCAAGAATTATCAAAAGCTTGTACTTCATTAAATGAAGAGTTTAACTTAGAATTAAAAAACGGACTTTTAGAACCGATAGATGTGATACGAGATCTTGCGATTATTTCAGTTGTGGGTGATGGAATGCGTACTCAACTGGGTTTGTCTAACAAATTGTTTGGAGCATTAGCTCGTGCTAATATTAACATTGTCGCAATTGCTCAAGGATCTTCAGAACGTTCTATTTCAGTGGTGGTAAAAAATAATGTTACTGCTATTGGAATTAGGGTAGCGCATCAAATGTTATTTAGCACTGATCGATTGATAGAAGTATTTATTATTGGATCCGGAGGTGTTGGTACTGCTTTAATAGAACAAATTCGACGTCAACGACATTGGTTAAAAAATAAACATGTTGACTTACGAGTATGCGGTATTACTAATTCACGAGTTATGTGTGTCGATATTAATGGGATAGACTTAGATCGTTGGCAGTCATCTTTAAAAAGAACGTGTGAATCTTGTAATTTAAAGAAATTAATAGAAACTATAAAAGAAAACCATTTATTAAATCCAGTTATTGTGGATTGCACTAGTAGTATCGATGTAGCTAATTGTTATGTAGATTTCTTGTTAAATGGTTGTCATGTGATTACACCAAATAAAAAAGCTAATACTGGATCTATGAAACAGTATAGAATACTTAGAGATGTGATGATAAAATCTCGAAGAAAATTTCTATACGATACTAATGTCGGAGCTGGATTACCAGTTATAGAAAATCTGCAAAATTTATTAAATGCCGGAGATGAATTAATCAGTTTTTCCGGTATTCTATCTGGATCCTTATCATTTATTTTTGGGAAATTAGATGAGGGATTATCGTTATCTGCTGCGACTTTATTAGCCCAACAGAAAGGTTACACTGAACCAGATCCTAGAGATGATCTTTCTGGTATAGATGTAGCTAGGAAATTATTAATTTTAGCACGAGAAGTTGGATATGAATTAGAGTTAAACGATGTTCAAATTGATCCAGTGGTACCACTTAATTTTATAAGTAAAAATGATACGAGTGGCTTTTTTAAAAAATTATCTTTATTAGATGATATTATTTTTACTAAAGCTCAAAAAGCATATGAATTGGGACACGTATTGCGTTATGTCGGGAATATACAACAAGGACGATGTCGCGTTCAAATTGAATCCATAGATAACAATCATCCGTTATTTAAAGTAAAAAACGGAGAAAACGCTCTTGCTTTTTTTACACGATATTATCAGCCGTTACCATTAGTATTACGTGGTTACGGCGCAGGAAATGATGTTACAGCAGCAGGAGTATTTGCAGATTTATTACGCACTTTGTCATAAAAATAGTAAGGACGTGTGAATATGGTTAGAGTTTATGCCCCAGCATCTATCGGTAATATTGGGGTAGGATTTGATACATTAGGTATGGCAATCGCCCCAATAAATGAGAGTTTACTCGGAGATTGTATCAGTATTGAAAATGCTGATACATTCAGTTTAAAAAATACAGGGTGTTTTTATAGTCAGCTCCCAACACAATTAGAAGAAAATATCGTATTCCAATGTTGGAAGAAATTTTGTGAAATTTTAGGAAAAACATATTATTTCAGTATTAAGTTAGAAAAAAATGTTCCTGTTTCTTCTGGTTTGGGTTCTAGTGCTTGTTCTATAGTGGCTGCATTCGTAGCAATGAATTATCATTGTGGTCGTCCGCTTAATAAAGATCAATTGCTTATATTAATGGGAGAAATGGAAGGTAAAATTTCTGGCTCAATTCATTTTGATAACGTGTCTCCTTGTTTTTTGGGAAGCACGCGTTTGATTTTACAGAATTGTGATACTGTTGATCAGATAATTCCTAGTTTCAATAATTGGTTGTGGATTATAGCGTATCCAGGCATTAAAATATCTACCGCGGCATCTCGATCAGTACTACCAAATAAATATAATAGAGAGGATTGTGTTAATCATAGTCGATATTTATCCGGATTTATACATGCTTGTCATACTAAACAAGAATATTTAGCAATTAGATGCATGCAAGACATAATCGCGGAGCCTTATCGAGCGCAGTTGTTTCCAGTTGATTTATCTGATATACGTCATAACATTCTGAAAAAAGGTGCTATATCTTGCGGTATATCAGGATCTGGTCCAACAGTTTTTGTATTGTGTAATACTTACGATGTGGTAGAAGATATTTCTAATTGGTTATCGTATTTTTATTTACAAAATGATTCTGGTTTTGTTCGAATTTGTTCTCTAGATAGGCGTGGAGCACGTATTATGGCGGAATAATTAATGAAATTATATAATATTAAGCAACATAGTGAACAAGTTACGTTTTCTCAAGCTCTTTTGCAAGGATTAGGGAAAAATAGGGGGTTATTCTTTCCAGTAGATCTTCCAAAATTCTCTATATTTGAAATAAATTCTCTGTTGGAAATGAATTTTATAGAACGTAGTGCGCATATCTTATTTACATATATTGGATCTGAATTATCAAAAAATAGTATATTAAGTTGTGTTCGGAATGCTTTTAATTTTCCAGCGCCATTAGTATTTGTAAATAAGAATATTGCGATTTTGGAACTTTTTCATGGGCCAACATTAGCTTTTAAAGATTTTGGAAGCCGATTGATGGCGCAAATGTTAAATAAAATTAATCATCGGTTCGATAAGCCTATGGTCATTCTTACAGCTACTTCTGGAGATACAGGAGCAGCTGTAGCCAATGCTTTTTTTAAATTAAGCAATATATACGTTATAATTCTCTATCCTAAAGACAAAATCAGTGTATTACAAGAAAAATTGTTTTGTACTTTAGGAGGCAATGTGTCTACTATATCGGTGGACGGAGATTTTGATTCATGCCAACGTTTAGTTAAACAAGCTTTTGATGATAACATACTACGACGAACATTAGATTTAAATTCTGCTAATTCTATTAACATTGGTAGGTTATTAGCTCAAATTTGTTATTATTTTGAAGGAATATCGCAGTTACCCCATAAAATGCGTGATAAATTAGTTATTTCGGTTCCTAGTGGAAATTTTGGAAACTTAACCGCAGGATTGTTAGCTCAATCTTGTGGATTACCAGTAAAAAAATTTATTGCCGCTACTAATATTAATGATACTGTGCCTAGATTTTTGAAGTATGGTTATTGGGAGCCTCATCCTGCTGTTTCAACGTTTTCTAACGCAATGGACATAAGTTCTCCTAATAATTGGCCCAGGATAGAAGAATTATTTCGTCGAGAAAATAGATCAATTAAAGAATTAGAATATGGTTGTGTTAACGATGTTCTTACAAAAAAAACGGTACAAGAAATTGCAGATTTAGGATATCTTTCTGAACCTCATACTGCTGTAGCATATCGATTGTTGTCTGATCAATTGCATTCTGATGAATTTGGTATATGTCTTGGCACTGCTCATCCCGTCAAATTCAAAGAATTAGTAGAGTCTTTTTTAAGAAAAGAGATACAAATAATATTACCAGATTTATTAAAAGAACGTATGCAATTACCTGTTTTATCATATGAAATATCTAAATGTTTTTCTTCGTTACGTAGCTTAATTTTAAAAATAACATCTTAAAACATTATATACAAACTACAAATGTATATGTGTTATATTAAAATTTAGTATGTTTATGTTGGTGCACGCAATTGATATTGATATATTATCATGATAAATACATAATTAGTTATGTCGCAATTATGTGAATATATTGTTGTTACGCATCCATATGGTTCGTTTTAGTGATTTGGTAGTGATACATTCATAAAACATGAATTATATTTAATTCGTATAATGTTTTTTGAAAAGTTTTGAAAACAAACTTGTTTTAAGGTTGAAAAGTACAGTTTCGACCGCATATCAGGTTGCATAGTGTGATTAAATCGATTTTTTTAGTGGAGATGTTTAGATGGGAAAGATTATTGGAATAGACTTGGGCACGACCAATTCTTGTGTCGCAATTATTGAAGGGAATAAACCTCGTGTATTAGAAAATAGTGAAGGTGATCGTACAACTCCTTCTATTGTTGCTTATACACAAGATGGTGAGATTTTGGTCGGGCAACCAGCCAAACGGCAGTCTGTTACTAATCCTAAAAATACTTTGTTTGCTATTAAGCGACTGATTGGTCGTCGGTTTCAAGATGAAGAGGTGCAGCGTGATGTTAACATAATGCCGTATAAAATAATTTCTGCTAATAATGGAGATGCCTGGTTAGATGTTAAAGGTCAAAAAATGGCGCCTCCTCAAGTTTCCGCTGAAATTTTGAAAAAAATGAAGAAAACTGCAGAAGATTATCTCGGAGAGCAAATTTCTGAGGCAGTTATTACAGTTCCGGCTTATTTTAATGATGCGCAACGTCAAGCTACTAAAGATGCCGGGCGTATTGCTGGTTTGGAAGTGAAACGTATTATAAATGAACCGACTGCTGCAGCATTAGCTTATGGTTTAGATAAAGAAACTAGGGGTAATCGTACTATTGCAGTATACGATTTGGGTGGAGGAACTTTCGATATTTCTATTATTGAAATTGATGATGTTGATGGAGAAAAAACTTTTGAAGTACTCTCTACTAACGGAGATACTCATTTGGGAGGAGAAGATTTTGATAGTTTTTTAATAAATTATTTAGCAGATGAATTTAAAAAAGATCAGCATATTAATTTGTATAATGATCCTTTGGCAATGCAACGATTGAAAGAAGCAGCAGAAAAAGCAAAAATAGAATTATCTACTTCTCATCAAACTGATGTGAATTTACCATATATTACAGCAGATAATACTGGACCGAAGCATATGAATTTTAGAGTAACTCGTGCTAAATTAGAATCTCTAGTAGAAGATTTAGTCAATCGTACTGTGGAACCACTAAAAGTAGCGCTAAAGGATGCCAATTTATCTGTATCTAATATAAATGATGTTATTTTAGTAGGCGGACAGACTCGCATGCCTCTTGTGCAAAAAAAAGTAACTGAATTTTTTCAAAAGGAACCACGTAGAGACGTCAATCCTGATGAAGCAGTTGCTATTGGAGCGGCGGTTCAGGGAGGAGTATTGTCTGGAGATGTAAAAGATGTATTGTTATTGGATGTGACACCGTTGTCTTTAGGGATTGAAACTATGGGAGGAGTCATGACCTCATTAATTGCTAAAAATACTACTATTCCTACTAAACACAGTCAGATTTTTTCTACAGCTGAAGATAATCAATCTGCTGTTACTATTCATGTATTGCAAGGAGAAAGAAAAAGAGCAAGTGATAATAAATCATTAGGCCAATTTAATTTAGATGGAATAGCAGCGGCAATGCGTGGTATACCTCAGATTGAGGTGACTTTCGATATTGATGCTGATGGTATCTTACATGTATCTGCTAAAGACAAAAATAGCGGGCGTGAACAAAAAATTACCATTAAAGCTTCTTCTGGTTTAAATGAAGAAGAAATTAATAAAATGGTTCAAGAAGCAGAAGTTAATGCCGAATCAGATCGTAAATTCGAAGAATTGGTGCAAATTCGTAATCAGGCTGATCATTTGTTACATAGCACAAAAAAACAATTAAAAGAAGTAGGTGACAGTATATCATTAGATGATAAATCTTCTATAGAAGATGCATTGAAAGAACTAGAATTAGTCGTAAAAAATGAAGATAAAAATGAAATTGAATCTAAAATTCAGTCTTTAATTAAAGTTTCTGGAAAATTATTAGAAGCAAGTCAAAAGAATAAGGAACAATCTAAATCTCAAACCTCTAATAGTACTGCTGATCCAAATGGAGAAGTGGTAGACGCAGAATTTGAAGAAATAAAGAATAAAAAATGATATTTAAAAGAATTAAATTTGTAGAAACAGAAAAACAATATTAAAATTGTAAATTAAAATGTTGTATTAAACAAATATGTTACATACCTAATAAAGAGGTATACGGAGGGATATAAAGAAAAACCATGGCTAAATCAGACTATTATGAGATTTTGGGCGTTTCCAAAAATGCGGATGAGCGTGAAATCAAAAAGTCCTATAAACGCCTGGCAATGAAATTTCATCCAGATCGAAATCCAGGAAATACTGTAGCCGAAACAAAATTTAAAGAAATTAAAGAAGCATACGAAGTATTGAGCGATGCAGAAAAACGAGCAGCTTATGATCAGTATGGTCACGCGGCGTTTGAACAAGGGAGTATGGGGTCGACAGTAAATTCAGGCGGGGCAGATTTTAACGATATTTTTGGTGATGTATTTGGAGATATATTTGGAGGGAATAGACGGAATCGCGCAGGTAGAGGTGCAGACCTACGTTATAGCATAGAGTTAAGTTTAGAGGACGCTGTACGTGGAATTATTAAAGAGATATGTATACCAACTTTATTAACGTGTGAGAAATGTTGCGGGAGTGGCGCGAGATCTAATTCGGCAATAGTTACTTGCATGACATGTCATGGTCAAGGACAAGTTCAGATACGTCAAGGTTTTTTTTCTGTGCAGCAGTCTTGTCCCGCATGCCATGGACATGGAAAAATTATTAAAGAAATTTGTAATAGATGCCGTGGAAATGGACGAGTAGAACGGTCTAAGAATCTTTCTGTTAAAATTCCGGCGGGTGTAAATACAGGAGATCGTATACGTTTATCGGGTGAAGGTGAATCTGGGAAAAATGGTGCGCCTTCAGGAGATTTATATGTTCAAGTACAAGTTAGAAAACATCCAATTTTTGATAGAGAGGAAAAAAATCTTTATTGTGAAGTACCAATTAGTTTCTCTATGGCAGCATTAGGGGGGGAAATCGAGGTACCTACTTTAGATGGCAGAGTTAAGTTAAAAATTCCTCCTGAAACACAAACTGGAAAATTATTTCGTATGAGAGGAAAAGGTGTAAAATCAGTGCGAAGTGGCGGGCATGGAGATTTGTTATGTAGAGTGGTAGTAGAAACTCCAGTTAAATTAAATGATACACAAAAACAACTACTTCAAGATTTATCGGATAGTTTAGGGGGGCCTCATGGGAATCGCAATAGCCCCAGATCTAAAAGCTTTTTTGATGGGGTAAAAAAATTCTTCGACGATCTCACTAGTTAATTAATGAATGTGGTATAGTCGTAATTTTATAACCAATGTTAAATATTACTTATATTTTTTATTTATCTTCTGATTCTGATAAAACAACCATAGACTTAATACGTGCATATGTTCTAGATTTACATCTAGCAGCTTTATTTTTGTGAATTAAACCTTTACAGGCTTGGCGGTCTATTATTTTTTGCATAGAAATAAATTCGGTCATTGCCGTTGTTCTCTCTTTAGTTTTAATCGCCGTATATACCTTTTTAATAAAAGTACGTAACATAGATCGGAGGCTAATATTGTGTCTACGTTGGTTTTTTGATTGTATAAAAGACTTTTTAGCTGATTTAGTGTTAGCCAATTATAATACTCCTAAGTGTTAAATTTTAATTACATTGCACATTCTATATTATATTTTTGTATTCTATATTACAATTACTATTTATAGTTCGAATACGATTGCTATTATATTTTCAGTATATTTTGTTTTAAAAATCTATTTTAAGACATATTATTTATATTATTTTTTAATTAAATTAATAAAATAAGTCAATAATTTTAAAAATATACTAATGACATGATGTTTCTTAAGAATTTATTTGAATTTAGTATGGAATTTGTTAGAGGATTACATAATATAAAGTCCCGTCATAAAGGTTGTATACTTACTATTGGTAATTTTGACGGATTTCATCGCGGGCATCAAGCATTAATTTCAACATTACAAGAAGAAAGGAGAAATTTGAAATTACCCGTTGTAGTTATGATTTTTGAACCACAACCTAGAGAATATCTATCTAATATAATATCAATACGATTAACTAGATTAAGAGATAAAGTTAATTATTTATATACAGCAGGTGTAGATGTGATTTTGTGTATCACTTTTAATAAAAAATTTGCTTCTATTGAAGCATACAATTTTGTTAAAAATATATTAATATGTAAATTAGGAGTGCGGTTTGTTTATATCGGAGATGATTTTAGGTTTGGTGCTTTTAGGAAAGGAGATTTTATTTTGTTGAAAAAAATGGGTAAACATGAGGGTTTTAAAGTAATACGTACTGCCACTTATCTTGATGCAAAAAATCAAAGAATAAGTAGTACTGCGATACGCATGGCTTTAATAGAAAATAGAATTGTAGATGCTGAATTGTTACTTGGGCATTCTTATTGTATTTCTGGTCGAGTAGTGCATGGAGATGAATTAGGTCGTAAGCTTGGGTTTCCTACGGCTAATATATCATTGCAAGGTAAACGATTACCTGTGCATGGAGTATACGCGGTGGAAGTATATGGCATCTCTAATCTTCCGTTACCGGGCATAGCTAATGTGGGAATGCGCCCGACAATTACTGGAAAAAATCAACAAAAATTAGAAGTACATTTGTTAAATATATCTATAAATCTATATACTTATCATATTAAAGTAGTATTTTTAGTTAAAATACGTGATGAACAATATTTCAATTCTGTGAAAACATTACAGCATCAAATTAAGAACGATATGATAAAAGTACGTAGTTATTTTCATAACAAAAATAATATCAACAAAATTTATAAAAACGGAATAATTTATAAATGACTGACTATAAAAATACTTTGAATTTGACACATACACCATTTTCTATGCGTGCTAATTTAGTTGTGTGTGAGCCTGTTGTGTTAGAACGTTGGTATAAGGATAATTTATATGAAGCAATTCGTCATAAGAAAAACAAAAAAAAACTATTTTTATTACATGATGGTCCACCCTATGTAAACGGGAATATTCATTTAGGTCATGCAGTAAACAAAGTACTGAAAGATATCGTTCTTAAATATAAGAGTTTCATGGGGTATAATGCTCCTTATATCCCGGGTTGGGATTGTCATGGATTACCGATTGAACTACAAGTAGAACGATTAATAGGACAACCGGGAATGAATATTAATCCAAATGAATTTCGTAATATCTGTCGTAGTTATGTTTTGGAGCAAATAGAAATACAAAAAAAAGATTTCATGAGGTTAGGTGTCTTAGGAGATTGGACGAAACCTTATTTGACTATGGATTTTAAGACTGAATCAAATATTATTCGTACTTTAAGCAAAGTTATATCTAAGGGTTATTTCTATAAAGGAATTAAACCTGTACATTGGTGTTTTCAATGTGGTTCTGTGTTAGCTGAATCAGAAGTGGAATATAATAACCATTTTTCTCCTGCTATTGATGTTGCTTTTGCTGCGGTAGATAATGTTCGTATTTCTAAAATATTTAATGTTGATTTGTGTCAACAAATCATTGAATTGGTAATTTGGACTACTACTCCTTGGACATTACCTGCTAATCAAGCGATTTCTGTGCATCCGGATTACAGGTATCAATTAGTTGCGATAAACAATAATAAATATATAATTGTTGCAGCTAATTTAGTGGATATTGTGATGCAACGCATACAATGCTCTTCTTGGAAGATTTTAGGGGAGACTTCAGGTAATTTTTTAGAATCGTTAAGATTTCAACATCCATTTATGCCTTTCGATATACCTGTCGTATTGAGTTGCCATGTATCATTAGATTCTGGAACGGGAGTGGTGCATATAGCTCCAAATCATGGCGTGGATGATTATATTGTAGCTCGAAAATATAATTTCAAAATCACTACTAATATAATAAATGATAAAGGTTACTACATATCCAATATACATCCTATGTTAGATGGTGTACAAGTATTTCAATCAAATAACATAATAATAAGTTTATTAAGCCAGTCGGGTGCTTTATTACATGTGAACTACAACTATAAACATAGTTATCCATACTGTTGGCGTCATGCGATTCCTGTTATTTTTAAATCTACTTCACAGTGGTTTTTAAGCATGGATAAACATAATTTAAGAGATAAATTATTACAAATAATACATAAAGTGCACTGGATTCCAGATAAGGGTAAATCTAATATTAGGACAATGATTGTTAATAGACCTGATTGGTGTCTTTCAAGACAACGTGTTTGGGGTGTACCGATACCTCTTTTCATTCATAAAAAAACTGAGATATTACATCCGCGTACGTTTGAATTAATGGAAATAGTTGCACAACATGTAGAACAGCGTGGAATACAAGCGTGGTGGAATTTGAAATCTGAGGATATTATAGGAAATGAAGCAGATCAATATGAAAAAGTGTTGGATACACTTGATGTGTGGTTTGACTCTGGTTCTACTTATTATTCAGTGATACCAGAAAGATCAGAATATCACCAAAAGTTACCAGATTTATATTTGGAAGGGGCAGATCAATATCGGGGTTGGTTTATGTCGTCTTTAATTGTATCAACTGCAATTACAGGTAAAGCCCCTTGTAAAGAAATATTAACTCATGGATTTACCGTAGATGCTCAGGGACGCAAAATGTCTAAATCTCTTGGTAACGTCATTAGTCCTCAGGAGATAATAAAGGATTTTGGAGCAGATATTTTGCGATTATGGATAGCTTCTTCTGATTATTCTAAAGATATGACTATTTCGGATGCTATTTTAAAACATACCACTGATGTGTATCGACGTATTCGTAACACTGCCCGATTTTGTTTAGCCAATATTAGTGATTTTAATCCAGAACAAGATTGCGTTTATCTTCCAGAAAATATGATCGCATTAGATTGTTGGGCGGTAGATCGCGCTTTATCTGTACAATTAGAAGTAATATCAGATTATAATAAATATAATTTTCATAATGTAATACAACGGATTATGCAGTTTTGTTCAGTGGAAATGGGCTCATTTTATTTAGATGTTATTAAAGATCGACTATATACTACACAAAAAAATAGCGAAGCACGTCGCAGCTGCCAGACTGCATTATATCATATCATTGAATCTATGGTACGTTGGATTGCTCCAATTTTATCTTTTACCGCTGATGAAATTTGGAGGTATATCCCAGGAAATAGATCCAAATATGTGTTTACTGAAGAATGGTATGATGGATTATTTAGTATAAATTCGCAACAAACTATGAATAGTGATTATTGGAATACTTTTTTATATGTTAGAAGTGAAGTAAATAAAATAATTGAACAAGCACGTCTTAGTGGTATTATTGGTGGGTCTTTAGATGCCAGTGTTGTTTTATATGCTACTCCAGAACTGGCGAATAAGTTACGTATCTTAGATAATGAACTTTCTTTTGGATTAATGACGTCGTCAGCTATAGTTTTAGATTATTATAATGGATGTAATACAATTCAAGACAAACGAGAAGAAACACCAGGATTAAAAATTTTTTTAGAAAAAGCTAAAGGAAAAAAGTGTTTGCGTTGCTGGCATTATAGATTGGATATTGATCATTATAAAAATTATTCAAATATTTGTGCACGTTGCTTCAATAACATAGTTGGTTCAGGGGAAAAACGTAGGTTCTTTTAATGAATAAAAAATATAATTATAAAAATTTACAATGGTTGTGGTTATCTATATTATTAATGTTCTTAGATATAGGAACCAAATATTGGATAAAGACGCATTTTTTGATTGGCGAGGTATTACCAGTATTACCTGGTATTAACTGTTATTATATTTGTAACTCAGGACTAGCTTTTGGATTATTTACTAGTGCTAATTTACATTATCGTTGGATATTCATTTGGATAACAATATTGATCATTGCGGTATTTATTATAACTTTATGTCGATTGACTGAGAGTTCTAAGTGGTGCAATATATCTTATGCTATGATCATTGGAGGGGCATTAGGGAATCTATGTGATAGAATATTACATGGAACAGTAGTTGATTTCATTGATGTATACATTAAAAGTTGGCATTGGCCTGCTTTTAATGTTGCAGACACAACAATTTGTATAGGGATTGCTATTTTAATGGTAAAAAGCTATTATGATTGTGTGCAAATAGTTTAAATTATGAACATCGATATATATCGATGTTCATAACGCGGTAGATATGTGTTATCACATTTAGTGCATTTAATTACCTAAATTTCTTGAAAATCAATTGTTATATTTTATATAAGTGTCAAATCTGGTTAATTTATTTTTATTTATTTGTATATAAAGGTGTAGATATTAGAATCGTATTGGCTAATCCTCGTGGGTTCTGCGCAGGGGTAAACAGAGCAATTAATATTGTAGAGAACGCTATACAGATATATGGCGCCCCAGTTTATGTGCGACACGAGTTAGTGCATAATAGTTATGTGGTTACTCAATTATCTAAAAAAGGTGTTATTTTTATTGAACGACTAGATGAAGTACCGAATGGATCGGTACTAATTTTTTCTGCTCATGGAGTTTCAAAAAAGATACGGGAACAAGCAAAAATTAAAGATTTAATAATACTTGATGCTACTTGTCCGCTAGTAACTAAAGTACATAAGGAAGTTTCCCGAGCTAATTATAACAATATGGAGGTTATATTAATAGGTCATGCTGGTCATCCCGAAGTAGAAGGTACTATGGGACAGTATATTCCTAAAAATTATGGAGAAAAAATATATTTAGTTGAATCTTCATCAGACGCTCGGTCACTTCAGGTTAATTATCCAAATAATTTATTTTTTGTAACACAAACAACCTTATCGGTAGATAAGGCTGAAGAGATTATATCAATTTTGCATCAAAGATTTCCAAAGATTATGGGTCCTAGAAAAAATGATATTTGTTATGCAACATTTAATAGACAAAACGCTCTTAAAAATTTAGCTCTAACGGTAGAGATGATATTTATTGTAGGATCGAGAACATCATCTAATTCTGTGAGATTAATGGAGCTAGCACATCGTATAGGCAAAACTGCATATTTAATTGGGCGTGCTAACGACATTCAAAGAAATTGGTTACGCGGGATGAATAATATTGGTATTACTGCTGGGGCATCAGCTCCAGAGATTTTAGTACACCAAGTTATTGAAAAACTACGTGTATTAAGTTCAGATCATATTATTGTTGAAGAAATGATTGGACAAAAGGAAAATGTGTTTTTTGGTATACCTAAAATTTAATATATATATATATATATATCATGACGATAATGTATTCATTAATTTTTATGGTAATAGCAAAATTACGATAAAAGAAAAGTGATATAGAAAATTACATAAAAATGCTAAATGTTATTTAGTTACATTGTGTTCAGTAGAATAATAATTAATTACTAAAATTTATTAAAAAATTTCATATATTGTATATTTAATATTTTATATGAGAATCAATCAGAGTCATAAATTTTTTCTGTATGTAATAAATATCATGTAAGGTATATAAAAATTATGGGCGATGTACTTCTTCGTATTGCCGTTACGGGAATAACTGGTCGTATGGGTAAAGAAATAATTACGTGTATTGTGAAAGGAGGAGATAATCAATTTAGTCAAGAAATTGTTTTAGGAGCTGCTATAGCACGTTTAAATACTAAAATTTGTGGAATGGATGTGGGGATATTGACAAAAACTAATACTTTGGGTGTAACAATTACTGATAATCTTGAGTTAATTAAAGATGATTTTGATGTTTTGATTGATTTTACTGCTCCTGATATATCCATAGAATATTTGAAATTTTGTGCAAATAATAATAAAAATATAGTGATTGGTACTACTGGTTTTAACCAGATACAGAAAAATTTTATTATCAACACATCTCAAAAAATAGGAATTGTTTATTCTTCTAATTTTAGTATAGGTGTAGCGTTGGTATCAAAATTATTATATAAGATTACACAAATTATAGGTAGCACTTCAGATATCAGTATTATTGAAACTCATCATAATAAGAAACGTGACATACCGTCTGGGACTGCTTTAATGATGAAAAATATTATTGCACAGGCATTGCGATCTACTCGAGCTGATAAAAGTGTGAATTGTGATGTTGATTCTACGACGCATTCATCAATATCTTCTGATAATGATATATTAATCCATTCGGTACGTGCTGGAGATGTTGTTGGAGAACATACTGTTTTATTTATAGGATTAGGAGAACGTTTAGAGATAGCACATAAAGCATCGGATCGTACAATTTTTGCTCATGGAGCATTACGTGCTGCTATTTGGTTAGGGCGTAATAAAATAGGATTGTTTGATATAAGTGATATCTTGGAAATGAATACACTATTGTGATGGACCGGATAGAATCGTACAATAACATGGTTATGTATCATTTGTAATTATAATTTGATGTTTTTAAAAAATTTTAATATTGATAATAACAAATAAAACATGTGTAAATTTTATTTACACATGTTTTATTTTAAACTAATATAATAGTAATTATAATTTAATATCTGACTCATCAATTTCACCTAATAAATTAAATATAAATTATATATTTAATGATTAATTGACTGCCAAAATAGAGGTACTTTGATGAAACCGGCGTTGTTAGTATTAGAAGATGGTCATCGATTTTATGGTCATTCAATAGGAGCAGAGGGAGAAACGGTAGGGGAAGTAGTATTCAATACATCTATGACTGGATATCAAGAAATAATCACTGACCCTTCTTATGCATACCAAATAGTAATATTAACTTGTCCCCATATTGGAAATGTTGGCGTCAATGAATCTGATAATGAATCTTCTTGCATTCAGATAAGAGGGCTTATTATTCGTAATCTAGCGATTATTGTTAGCAATTTTCGTCATACATTGACTCTTTCAGATTATTTAGTACAACAAAATATTGTTGGCATCGCTGGAGTGGATACACGTAAGTTAACGCGGCTAATACGAGAAAAAGGAATACAACACGGCTGTATTGTTGCTCACGATATGCCTGATGCCAGATTGGCATTACATAAAGCTCGTAAATTTCCTGGATTGCGTGGACTTAATCTTGCTCATAAAGTAAGCACTTCTCGACAATATATTTGGAATCAAGGTACTTGGAATATTAAATCTGGAATATTTGTTGCTCCATCAAATTTACCTTATCGTGTTGTAGTATATGATTTTGGTATTAAACGCAACATTATGCGTATATTAGTAGATTACGGTTGTTTATTAACTGTGGTTCCCGCACATACTACAGCGCAAGAAATAATTGATATGCAACCAGACGGTGTTTTTTTAGCTAATGGTCCTGGAGATCCAAATGCATACGAATATGCAATTAATTCTATCCAAGCTTTTTTAAATACAACCAAGATCCCACTGTTTGGAATTTGTTTAGGTCATCAATTACTGGCTTTGGCCAGTGGAGCGAAAACGATAAAAATGAAATTTGGTCATCATGGTGCTAATCATCCGGTAAAAGATATAGAAACGAACAAAGTTATAATTACTACTCAAAATCATAATTTTGTCGTAGATAAAGAAACGTTGCCTGATACGTTGAAAATAACGCATATTTCATTGTTTGATGGCACACTTCAGGGTATTCGTCATATTAATAAACCTGCATTTAGCTTCCAAGGACATCCCGAGGCTAGTCCTGGGCCTCATGATGCTACATCATCATTATTCGGTCGTTTCATTGAATTAATTAAAAACTACCGCAATCAATAATAAATTTGAGGAGTGTAATATGCCGAAAAGATCTGATATACAGAGCATCTTGCTATTGGGATCTGGTCCAATTATTATCGGTCAAGCCTGCGAATTTGATTACTCTGGCGCACAAGCTTGTAAAGCACTACGTGAAGAAGGATATCGTATTATTTTAGTAAATTCTAATCCTGCTACAATTATGACAGATCCTGATATGGCTGATGCTACTTATATTGAAGCGCTTCAATGGCAGATAATATATAAGATTATTGAAAAAGAGCATCCAGATGCACTGTTACCGACTATGGGCGGACAAACTGCTTTGAATTGCACTTTGGATCTAGAACGCCACGGAATTTTAAGAAAATTTAATGTTATAACAATTGGAGCAACGATAGATTCTATTTATAAAGCGGAAGATCGCCAAAAATTTCGGGAATCTATGAAAAAAATTGGCTTGGAAACAGCACGATCTAGTGTAGCACGCGATATAGATGGAGCTATAACGGTGTTGAAAGAAATAGGATTACCTTGTATTATTCGTCCTTCTTTTACTTTAGGAGGAAGCGGAGGTGGTGTTGCTTATACTCAAGAAGAATTTGAAAAACTTTGTATATATGGATTAGATTCATCTTCTCATCATGAAATTTTAATCGATGAATCTTTAATCGGTTGGAAAGAATATGAAATGGAAGTAATACGTGATATTAAAGATAATTGTATAATTGTGTGTTCTATAGAAAATGTTGATCCTATGGGTATTCACACTGGTGATTCCATTACTGTGGCACCAGCTCAAACTTTAACCGATAAAGAATATCAAATTATGAGAAATGCTGCAATTATGGTATTACGTGAAATTGGAGTAGAAACTGGAGGGGCTAATGTACAATTTGCGGTGAATCCAAATAACGGGAGACTTGTTGTTGTTGAAATGAATCCGAGAGTCTCTCGCTCATCAGCGTTAGCGTCTAAAGCAACTGGATTTCCTATAGCAAAAATAGCTACTAAATTGGCGGTAGGATATACTCTAGACGAATTATCAAATGATATTACGAGTGGTTATATCCCAGCATCTTTTGAACCATCAATCGATTACGTAGTAACTAAAATTCCACGTTTTAATTTTGAAAAATTTCCAAAACAACACAATAAATTGACAACTCAAATGAAATCAGTGGGCGAAGTGATGGCAATTGGTCGAAGTCAACAAGAATCTTTACAAAAAGCAATACGTGGATTAGAAATAGGATTAACGGGATTAGACCCTAAAGTTAATTTAAATCACCCTAAAGCGTTTAATGTTATAGCATATGAATTAAAAAATGCTAGCAGTTATCGAATATGGTATATTGCTGATGCTTTTCGTTATGGTCTATCTTTAGAACAAGTTTTTAATTTAACTAATATTGACCGTTGGTTCTTAGCTCAGATTGAAGAATTAGTACAATTAGAGAATGATGTAATATCTGCAGGTATATCATATCTTGATAGACATCGGTTACATTTTCTTAAAAAGAAAGGATTTTCTGATGCAAGATTAGGGCAATTGACAGGTGTGACAGAAAATGAGATTCGTACGTTAAGATTTATGTATGACATACATCCTGTATATAAACATGTAGATGCGTGTGCGGCAGAATTTTCTACTGATACTTCTTATATGTATTCTACTTACGATGGTGAATGTGAATTTCAATTTAATGAAAAACATGAATCTATCATGATATTAGGAGGGGGACCTAATCGCATCGGTCAAGGTATTGAATTTGATTATTGTTGTGTCCATGCAGCATTGACATTGCGTGAAAGTGGATATAACGTAATGATGGTGAATTGTAATCCTGAGACTGTTTCTACTGATTATGATATATCAGATATTCTTTATTTTGAACCAATCACATTAGAGGATATTTTAGAAATTACACGTATTAATAAACCAATAGGTGTGATTGTTCAATATGGAGGTCAAACTCCATTAAAATTGGCTAAAGAACTGGAAACAGCTGGAATGTCTATTATAGGCACTAGTTCGGATGCAATTGACCATGCAGAAAACAGAGAACGATTTCGACAATCAATAAAATGTTTAGGATTACAGCAACCTGATAATGCTACCGTTGTATCCATACAGTCAGCTTTACAACAAGCTAAACATATAGGATATCCCATAATAGTTAGGCCTTCTTATGTTTTAGGAGGTAGGGCTATGGAAATAGTGTACAACAAAAAAGAATTATTATTTTATTTTAAAAACGCTATAAAAGTGTCTAATAATGCACCGGTTTTGTTAGATCGTTTTTTAGAAAATGCTATAGAAGTAGATGTAGATGCTATTTGTGATGGAAAACAGGTGTTTATCGGAGGAATTATGGAGCATATTGAACACGCAGGGGTGCATTCTGGAGATTCAGCGTGTTCTTTGCCAGCTTATACATTGAGCGAAAATATTCAAGACAGGATACGTTGTCAAGTAAAAGAACTAGCATTTAAATTTAATGTAAAAGGTTTGGTAAATATACAATTTGCAATACAAAAAGATGAGATTTACATTATTGAGATTAATCCAAGGGCATCACGTACGGTTCCTTTTGTATCTAAAGCTACTGGTATGGCGTTAGCAAAAATTGGCACTCGAGTAATGATTGGGCAGTCTTTATCTGATCAAGGTATTTTAAAAGAAGTAATTCCTCCTTATTTTTCAGTGAAAGAAGTGGTATTACCGTTCAATAAATTTATTGATGTGAATCCGAAATTAGGACCAGAAATGAGATCTACAGGAGAGGTAATGGGTATTGGGCGTACTTTTGAGGAAGCATTTGCTAAAGCAACATTAGGTAGTCAGTTTAATATAAAAAAACATGGTGATGTACTGTTATCACTATCTGAAAGAGATGTAGATAAAGCAGCAGATTTAGTTGCTAAATTTATTCAAAATGGTTTTATGTTGGATGTTACACATGAAACAGCGGAGATGTTAAAGAGTGTTGGTATTGTTTCTCAAATGATTAGACCAGTACATATAACTTATGCATACATTCACAAAAAGATTAAAAATGGTGAATATAGTTACGTTGTTGATACTACTTTAACAGATAAAATTAATAATAATAATAATAATACATTGTTGTGCCGTATCGCATTACAACATAATGTTTATTATGTTACTACAATAAATGGTAGTTTTGCTGCAGCCACGTCACTAACTATTGATACTACTGAACACGTGGTGTCGATTCAAGATATGCATGCTAAAATAATGTGTCAACTATAATAAGCAGTAATATATTAATATAATTTATAATTATTTATATACTTTTAGTTAAGTTGGTATTGGTGTATTGTGTATGTAATTATCAGAGATATTATTAAAAATGTTTTATTTAATTTAATATACCTTAAATATTGTATAATAATGATTATTAGCTTAATTGTTGCATTGACCATCAATCGTGTAATTGGAAAAAAAAATGTTATTCCTTGGCATTTGCCTATAGATATGAAGTGGTTTAAATATCATACTTTATACAAACCAATTATTATGGGACGTAAAACATTTGAGTCTATGGGTAATAAGCCGTTATTAAATAGACTGAACATTGTTTTAAGTCGTAATTTATTAAATAATTACAATGATGTTTTTATAGTAGATAATACAGATGATGCTTTATATTTAATACAAGATGCATATGAAGTTATGGTAATTGGAGGAAGTGAAGTATACAATATTTTTTTGCCTTATGCACAACGTTTATATTTAACATATATTCATAATATTATTGATATTGATGGCGATACTTGGTTTCCCAATTATGATGTAAGAGAATGGCAATCTATATTTAATAGTTTTTACAAAATTAATGAAGATTGTTTTGATTATTTAAATTTTAAAATTCTTGAGCGCTGTTAACGACGACATTATAGTGGAATTATAAATTTTCTGTATTAATGAAATAATATTGAAAATCAGTAAATTATGTCTCTTTAAAAAGAATAGTGACTAATTAAAATATGGTGATAATTTATTTTTGATTTATTTATAATATTTATAAAGAACTATTACATTCAACTTGAACTGGATTATCATTTTTTGAAGTATTAAGCTGGTGGGGTACAGGGTACGCATATAATTTTTTTATCTTCCCATCGTAATAAAGTAAGTGTTCCTCCCCAGCAACAGCCAGAATCTAGCCCATAAATACCAGATGGAATTTGTGTGTCCGCTAATGATGCCCAATGACCAAAGATTATATCATATGTAGGATCAGTTAACCTGGGTAAATAAAACCACGGATATATATTCTTTGGGGCATGTTTAGGAGTTCCTTTGTATTTTAAATCTAATTGTCCATTTAAATCAATATAACGCATTCGCGTAAATATATTAATGTTGTTTTTTATTTGTTTTAATTGATTAATATTTATTCGAGTTATATTAGATATATTTTCATGTATATCTTTTTTAAAAAGTAGAAAAGAATAGTCGCTGACTAAAATTTCTTCTATTTCTCGGGCATATTTTTTAGCATCACTAATATTCCAATTAGGACTAATACCTGCATGAGTCATTAATATTTTTTTATTATCATTTATATACAATATAGGTTGATGACGTAACCAATGAATTAATTCTTCTAGATCCGGAGCATTTAATATGGCATCGAAGTAATCTTTATGTTTTTTATGATTTATTCCAAAATATATTTTTAATAAATGCAACTCATGATTGCCTAATACTAGGCAAGCACTGTTTTTAAATGTATGTATTAGACGTAATACTTCTAATGAATTTGGTCCTCTAGCGACTAAATCTCCGGTGAAATGCAGGGTGTCAACATTAGGATTAAAGGATACACGATCTAGTATAGTTATTAGATTTTGGTAACATCCGTGGACATCTCCGATGAAATAAGTAGACATTTTCTGTTATAGATTTTGTTTCAAATAAAAATTAATCAATACATACATCACAAATTTTCATACTTTATATGAAGATATAAACTTTTACCTGTAATAAAAGTATTTTATACTATACTATTTTATAAAAACATGAAAATATGTTTCTGTTAATAACAGGTCATCAATTATAATGACGGCATGTTGTTTTAAATATCTTCTAATTTAACCAAAAAGTTTTACACCATTTTGTTGTTTAATTATCGTATATTTGGTAGAAATAAATTAATAAGTGACAACACAACTAATACACATAAATAATAGCATTTAAGTAGTTAAAATACAACTGTAAATAATTATATATGTTATGATACAACATTATATAAATAGATCTATTTCCTTTTTAACATATCTGCTAGTATGCAGTATTGATCAATAGTAACATTTTCTGCTCGTAATTCTGGATTGATTCCTTGTTGTGTTATTTCTGTTTCATTGAAAAATGTAGATAGGCTATTGCGAATAGTTTTGCGTCTTTGGCTAAATGCTAATCGTGTAAGTAATGATAGTTGTTGTGTATTAATTATCGGATAAGGAGTATGTGTGTGTGGAAGTAAACGTATTACTATAGATTCTACTTTTGGTATAGGAACAAATGCAGTTGCTGGTATTGATAATAATGGAATAACTTTGCAATGATATTGTGTTATTATGCTTAATCTTCCGTATTTCTTGTTATTAGGGCTAGCGCAGAGTCGTGTAGCTACTTCTTTCTGAAACATAAAATGCATATCATAGATTACATTAATGTATCTAAATAGATGTATGATTAATTCTGTGGCTATATTATAAGGCAAATTCCCTATCAATCGTAGTTTTTGTCCAAATTGGTGTGATAACTCAAAGAAGTTTGTTGTCATTATGTCTTGATAAAAAACATTAACTTTTTTTTTAAACATTTGAATTAGTCGAGTGACTAAATTGAAATCCCGTTCTATTAATATTAGTGAATCGAGATCTGTAGTATTTAAAATTTGTTTGGTTAATGCACCTAATCCAGGTCCAATTTCTATTATTTTTTGATTTTTTTTAGGATTGATAGTTTTAATAATAGTGTCAATAGTATTTTGGTCTTTAAGAAATACTTGGCTCCATTTTTTTTTTATAAGATGATTTTTATAGTATATTTTTTTCATAAAAATTATTTATCATGCTAATTGCAACTGTAATAGCCATGATCATACTATCAGGCATAGCTGTTCCTTTTCCAGACAAATCAAGAGCAGTACCATGATCCACAGAGGTTCTAATGAAGGGCAAACCGAAAGTAATATTTACTGATTGCCCAAATCCAGAATATTTTAACACAGGCAATCCTTGATCATGATACATAGCTAATATTACGTCTGCATGTTGAACATATTTCGGTTGAAATATTGTATCAGCTGACAATGGTCCTATTAGTTTATAATTAATGTTTTTTTTTAAAATATTTAAAGCAGGTATAATGATTTTAATTTCTTCTTGTCCTATATAACCGGATTCTCCAGAATGTGGATTTAAACCACATACATAGATTTTAGGGCATGGAATACTAAAGTATTTGTTTAATCCTTTTGCGAGAATAGAAATAGTATCGCAAAGAGATTTTTGAGTGATCATTTTCGGAACAGATAATATAGGGATATGAGTGGTAGCTAAAGCAACACGTAATTTTCTATTACTTAACATCATTACAGTTTTTTCGCATCTGTTGATTTGAGATAAAAATTCGGTGTGCCCACAGAATGAGATGTTTCCTTTATTAAGGATAGCTTTATGTATAGGGCCAGTAACTAATGCTGAAAATTCTCCATTTAAACATCCTTGAGACGCTCGTGTTAAAGTATTAATAACATAATTATTATTATTAACGTCTAATTGCCCGGGTATAGATTGTTTTGGAAGCAGCATTTTTAGTATAGATAATTCTCCAGGTACACAAGGAGACGCTATTTTTTTAGAATGATAAGAACGCAATTTTAGAGGTAAATTTATTTGATTCGCTCTATCTAACAGTAAGTTAGGATCTGCACATACCACTAATTCTACAGGCCATTTTCTTTGCGCACTCATAATAACTATATCAGGACCTATTCCAGCTGGTTCTCCTATAGTAATGACAATTCGTCGAAATTGTTCGTTTTTTTTTATCATTTTAGTTAATTATTTTAACATAGGATGCTGATCGTAATTCTTGAATCCAATTTTTCATAATTTCATCGAATTTTTTATTTAACAAGTATAAATAAGTTCGTTCATATATTATTTCGTCGTAATCTAATGTAGATACATCTATTAACTGAATTAAACACCACCCACAGGAGGTATATATTGGTATACTAATTTCATTTCTTTTTAAATGAATTAAAATTTTTCGAATTGATGGATCGAAATCGTCTAAATCTCTATATGCTATATTTTCTTCATAATAATTAGAACATATATTTTTTGGTGTTTCTTTAATAACTATATCAAATGTAGTATTACCTTTTTCCACGCGTTCTTTAATTTGCAACAGTTGCTTTACTATGTGTACATCTTCGCATGGATTTTTTATACCAAATATTTTTGCTTTAATTTTAGTTATAGGTAATATAATTGGTTTATAACGTATATCCTGTATTTCTATAATATGTATCCCATCATAAGATACAATTGGGCCGATAACATCACCTTTTTGTATTGTTTGTAAATATTTATCAAAAATAATTGGTATGTCTTTCCATGAAATCCATTCTGCTTTCTGTGCTGTAATTGTTTGAATAATATTTTTATAGGAATGTGTATGTATTAATTTTTTAACATTATTACTAAATTCTTTTTTTTTGGTTAATAATTTCGCAAAATATTCTATGTTATCTATTTGGTTTTTTGTTGGTTGTATCGGCAATGACAATATAATATGCCTTAGTTTAAATTGTTTGTTAAAATCAATAACATTTGTTTCTTTGGTAATTTTATTGATTTCAGTTGTTAACATATTAGCATGATGATAAACAACACGATCGCATATGCTTTTTTTAAGCATGTTTTGGTATTGTTGCAAATAATATTTTTCGTAACTTAAACCAATATTATGTAAGTGTATACGGAATTGATCTAATGTCATATCGTATATATTTAAAATACAATTAATCATCTGATTAAGTTGATCATGGTTAATACTAATATTTTGTTGAGCAGCTACTTGAAAAATGAGATTGTCTGTGATCAATTGATCTAAAATTACCGGATAATGTGCAGTATTCTGTAATGCGTGGTTATTAATGTTGCAGATGTTATCTTGAATCATATAAATATTGTTTCTGACGTCGCTATCTAATATAATATCATGATTTACTAATGCTACAATTTTATCTACTGTTTTTAATTCTCCAAAAACAATATTTGTTTTTAATGTAAATATTAGAATCAATATTTTCCAAAATTTCATATAATTAATAATATTGTAAGTATATGTTTTGAACTCATGTGACACAAACACATGAGTTCAAAACATATGCTGATACGGCAAGATACCTACGTTCAACATTTTATATGGGTTCGGTTTGAAATCTGCTGTAGAACTATATATTTTAATGTCTAATCGTATTTTGTTATCATATGTATTACGATATAATTGTTGTCTTCCATCAACTATTTTTCGTTCACAAGCTACATTAATTCCCCAACATGGAGTATAATACTGTATTCCTATTGTTTGATCAATGAGTTGGTTAGTTTTTATGTTATGGTAATGTGAACAACTTACTCTCCAGTTATCAAATAAAGGATAACAAGCAAGAACCCCTAATTGAGCAATTGTGTTATGGTAAATTGATTCATTAATTTTTGGTAGTATTTTTTCAAAATATTGTTTATTGATATATCGATAATGTGTTTGCAAAACTTGATTATTTTTTCCTATATATTCTAATATTATGGTTCCAAAAGACAATGTCTGATACTGCATATCATATTGCATTTCAGTATTCATATTCCAACAGTCGTTAATATTCCAACGACTTATTCCTGAAAATAGCATGATATTAGGAGTTTTGTGTATATGTTTAGTTATTTTTACATTATGTTTGGCATGAAGTTCTCTTAAATTAAAAATATAACCTATAGATGTGTAAAGTAATTCGTTTTTTTTCTTAAAACATCGTATAGCTATATCTCCTGTAATTTGATTAAGAGGTAAAATACGATCTAATCCACTGTATATACTGGTACGAAATAAATTGTTATGATCTATATGGAACATATCGGTATCGTACATACCGATATGTTCTTGAAAACGATACGGTACATATAAATATTGTAATTTTGGTTCTAAGAAATGTTCATATTTTTTTACAATGTATGTTTTTTTTTTAAAAATCATCTTTCCGTTAATTTTAAATTGTGGAATGACACGGTTAACTATATTTTGTAAATGATAGTCTGCATCCTGTTTTTTGGTGTAGTGATGTATATTTTTTTGTCGATAATGTGTTATGTTTAATTTTGCTTCAGTATTAAAATTACCCCAGTAATTATTTACTGAGCAATTTAAAGTTGGCTCTGTGTGAATTCTGATTGTTTTTGGGTAATAGTAATTTACAGGTATAAATTGAGTGAATTGACTAAATAATTTTAGATTGAACGGTTTATATTTGACGTTATGGTAATATGAATTGAATTCTAATTGAGGTGCTGCGCTGTAATTACAATGATTTTGAATAGTCATGTTTTTAGTATTTGCTACTCCAAAATAAGCTAAGCTAGCGTTCCAATTTTCATCGCTGTAATTGCATAAAATTTTTTGATTTACATAATTATTGTTAGAGTACGCATACGTTGGTATATTAACATTTTCAATGTAATTATTAGAACCTGTATCTGAGATATAGTTAGAATGAAAATGCCATTTTTTATTTATGATGCCATTATGCTTCCAATATAACTGCCAATACCTGTTGTAATAATTATTATAATTTTTTTTATTATACATTTTATTGTTTTCCATGAAATTTAAAATTAATAATCCAGTCCCTGGATTAACTGAATAATGTATTTCAGTTTCTAATTTTGTTCCTAGGTTAGATGTATAACATGGAGAGATGCTGCCTGAGTAATGTTTTGAGAAATTAATAGGACAAGGTATTTTGAACCCTAATCCATGTTTACTACTGTATTTAATGCTAGGCATATAATGCCCTAAAATATTATCTTGACGCAAAGATAATGATAAATAGGGGCTATAAAATATTGGTATTTTTTTTATTTTAAGATAAGCATTCCAGATATCTATATTATGTTTATGATGATCATAAATCATTTCTGATCCTGTTATATTCCAATAATTATTACCTGCAACACAAAAAGTACACTCTCCTTGCTTAACAATGGTATAACGATTTTTTCCTCGTTGCATTATCGAATTTGCTGTTCCATGGATATGTGATTCTAATAAATAATATGTGCCTTTATGAATATCTATATTTTTATTATAAAAATTAATCCAAGCATGAGTGCCGGTTAATACAATATAGTCGTTTTTATAGTTAATATGTCCACAAGCGTACAGTGTATTACATAATCGTTCATCTTGTTCATTACGTGATATTATTAATTCGTCAGACATTAAAATATTGTTATCTTGTTTCATACTGACATGTCCAGAAAACTGAATTTTTTTAGGATAACAAATTTCTAATTTGTCAGATTGTACGGATATGGGCTGATCTGAAAAAAAAAGATTGTTAGTTATGGAGATTGGTAAATAATTAGATGCATGGGCTAAGAAATAAATTTGAGTACAGAATATTAACAAAATTGAATTAATGATACTGTTTTGAAAAAAAAACTTAATATCATGGGTTATACTATTTTGATGCATATTTTGTTAAAAGATGACAATTCTTTTGAGATCAGATTAATAAAATATATTTTAATATATATAATGCAGTGGTTACTAAGTAATGTTTTATGTAAATTAAATATCATGATTCCTAGGTATTGTATTATTAAATTAATAATAGTCTATGATGTATATCAAATATCAAAATTCAAAAATATACAATATATATATGTATTTTAAGTTGTTTTTGCATGTTTCACGTTATCAAAATATTGTTTATTTATATACAAGAAGAAAAACGATACCTGTCTATTACAATACCTATTAAATATAATTATTTTATAAATTTTTACTTGTTTGTATAAATACCATTTTTAGTATTCATATTGGTTTTTATATCATTTAAAATTTATTGTATATAATAATACAGGAGCATTATCAATATTTGTTAATATTCTGATTATGTATTTACTTATAGTTGTAATATAAATTTTAATAATTTTTAGTTTTTATTGGCGTTTTAATTTATATAAATATGTAAACTAATGTGTTTATATTTCTATTGTTCGTATTTATTTTAAATATGATGGTTGATTATCTTCGTATTTCTTAATAGCGGCATTATATTGTAAAGTTAAATTAATATTGTCAAGATCGTTAAGCATATAACGTCTGTAAAAGTCATTTATTTCAAAGAAATACTTCTTTTTATTATGTGTGTAAATAATTTGTTCGTATAAATTCACGGTAAATGATGCACCGTTTTTTTGTATTGAAATTTCTTTGAATAATTCATTAACTTTTAGTTCTGATAAAGTTATAAGTAATAAGCGATTGTTGAAACTGTTTTTATGAAAGATATCCGCAAAACTTGGAGCTACGATAACTCTGAATCCATAATCCATGAGCGCCCATACTGCATGTTCTCGAGACGACCCGCATCCAAAATTTCTTTGGCTTAATAAAATACTGGCGTTTTTGTATTGTGGTTGGTTTAATATAAAACTTGGATTTAAAATTTTAGGAGTATTCTCAAGAAAGCGCCAATTAAAAAATAAGTGTAATCCGAAATCAACACGAGTTGTAGCTTTTAAAAATTGTTTCGGGATTATACTATCAGTGTCGACATCAGCAATATCAAGCGGCAGAACTATACCAGTATGCTGAATAAATTGAGTCATATGTGTGTGTCCTTATATTATTTGATTTTTCGGATATCTACAAAGTGCCCGGCAATGGCGGCAGCTGCCGCCATTGCCGGGCTTACTAAATGAGTACGACTCCCACGGCCTTGTCGGCCTTCAAAATTACGATTGCTAGTGGAAGCACAGCGCTCCCCCACATTGAGCTTATCATTGTTCATAGCTAAACACATAGAGCAACCAGGCAAACGCCACTCAAATCCTGCTTGTATAAATATCTTGTCTAATCCTTCTAGTTCTGCCTGATTTTTCACTAATTTAGATCCAGGTACTACGATTGCTTGTGTATTGCTAGAAACATGACATCCTTGAATTGTTTTTGCTGCTATGCGCAAATCTTCAATACGTGAGTTAGTACATGACCCTATGAACACTTTATCAACAGATATATCTGTTAAATAAGTGTTTGATTGAAGTTGCATATAAATTAAAGCACGTTTAGCAGAATTACGTTCTATAGGATCTGTAAAGGATTCTGGTGATGGAATTGGTTGGTCAATAGAGATCACTTGACTAGGGTTGGTTCCCCAGGTTATCTGTGGGTTAACGTTCGATACATCGAAATCAAATACTTTATCAAAGTGAGCATCATGATCGGAATATAAAGTTTTCCAATATAATAATGCTTGTTCCCAATTTTTTCCAGTTGGAGAAAATTTTCGGTTCCTTAAATAATCATAAGTAGTTTTATCTGGTGCTATTAAAGCAGAAGTTGCTCCCATTTCAATAGCCATATTACAAAGGGTCATGCGTTCTTCCATACTTAAATGAGTAATAATGGAACCACAAAATTCTACTACATAACCAGATGCTCCTCCATGTCCAATTTTTCCAATAATTGCTAAAATTATATCTTTGGCTGTAATTTGAGGAGCGATGATGCCCACAAGGTTGATTTGCATTGATTTGTATCTAATTTGTTTTAAAGTTTGTGTTGCTAACACGTGTTCTATTTCTGATGTTCCTATTCCAAAAGCTAAAGCACCAAAAGCTCCGTGAGTGGCAGTGTGAGAATCTCCGCATACGATAGTCATACCGGGCAATGTGAGACCTTGTTCTGGGGCTAAAACATGAACGATTCCTTGATAAGGATGGTTTAAATCAAATAATGTAATTCCAAAATCTTTACAATTTTTTGTTAATCTATCTAATTGCGCTTTAGCCATATTTCCAGAATCATTGATATTTTTTGTTGTAGTGGGAACATTATGATCCATAGTGGCAAATGTTTTGTTTGGTTGTCTGACTATACGTTTTCTTAAACGTAGCGCTTCAAAAGCTTGGGGTGATGTAACTTCATGTAATAAATGTCGATCAATATATAATATTGGAACATCATCTTTATTTTCATAAACTATATGCACATCGTATAATTTTTGGTATAAGGACTTTCCCATATTAATTTTCTCTTTTATTTTGAATTAATGAAGCTATAATATTGCCCATTTCATTAGTGCCTATGCTTTTTTCGTGTTTTTTTGCTATATCAATTGTTCGATATCCCAGAGCTAATGTTTCAGAAACTGCTTCTTCAATTGCAATTGCAATATGATTTAATTTCAAACTATATCTAAATAATAACGCAGTAGAAAGAATATGTGCGATGGGGTTAGCGATATTTTTTCCTGCTATATCCGGAGCAGATCCTCCGGCGGGTTCGTACAGACCAAAGCTGTGTTCATTAATACTGGCAGAAGGTAGTGTACCAATTGATCCGCTTATCATAGCACATTCATCAGATAAAATATCTCCAAATAGATTTGAACATAGAACAATATCAAATTTAGATGGGTTTTTGATCAATTGCATGCTAGCATTATCGACATATAAGTGTTCTAATTTAATATCTGGATAATTTTTTGAAAGCTGTGACACTACTTCTCTCCATAACATAGAAGTATGTAGTACGTTAGCTTTATCTATAGAATACACGTGTTTACGTCTTTTTTGAGCTAATTTAAAAGCAATATTAGCAATACGTTCTATTTCAAAACGATGATACATTGCAGTATCAAAAGCATATTCATCTGCACCTATACCTGAACGTCCTTGCGGTTTACCAAAATAAATGCCTCCGGTCAATTCGCGTACAAATACAATATCGATTCCATTTGGAATGATGTTTGTATTTAAAGGAGATAACTCTTTTAATGTATCAGAAAGATATATAGGTCTTAAATTAGCAAATAAATTAAAATGTTTTCGTAGAGTTAATAAAGCCCCTTGTTCTGGTCTCTCCGCTCCTTTCAAATGTGACCACTGCGGACCGCCTACTGCACCTAGCAGTATAGCATCTGATTGTTCACAACATTTCAAAGTACTATTAGGTAAAGGAGTGCCTTCGCTATTAATTGCATCTCCTCCTATTTTGTGTTCTGTAGTAACAATATTGATTTGAAATTGTTTTTTTATCATTCTTAAAATTTTATAAACTTGCCTTGTAGTTTCCGGTCCGATTCCATCCCCTGGTAACACTGCAACCTGATAATTATTATTCATAAATATTTAAATTTTCTAAATTATTGGTTATTATCTTTTTGTATATGTTTTCGCTGGATTATCACTTGTTTCGCACGCCAAATATTATTCAAAACATGAATCATGGCTTTTACCGAAGATCCTATTACATCTGTATCTAATCCAACTCCATGAAAATTACGTCCTTCATATGATACAACAATGTCTACCTGGCCTAATGCGTTACGACCATGTCCTTTTGCGTTAAGTTGATATTTCTCTAAATTTATAGGTAACTTAGTAATGTGAGTTAATGCTTCATAAATTGCATCTATCGGTCCATTACCAGTTGTTGAATAAGTACATGTGTTTTTTCCGAAATATAATTTTACTGAAGCGTTAGCAATTCCAGAAGAACTAGAATGTACATGAAAACATTTTAATCTGAAGAATTCTGATTGTTCTTGCTGATTATTAATAAATGCTAATGCTTCTAGATCATAATCAAATACTTGCCCTTTTTTATCTGCTAATTCTAAAAAAACATCATATAATTTGTCCATGTCGTAATCACTTTCTTGATAACCCATTTCTTTCATGTGATATTTTACTGCTGCCCTTCCAGATCGCGATGTAAGATTTAATTTAACATCTTTTAAACCGATACTTTCTGGTGTCATAATTTCATAATTTTTTCTATTTTTTAATATACCATCTTGATGAATGCCTGAAGAATGCGAGAAAGCATTTGCACCGACTATTGCTTTGTTAGCTGGGATAGGCATATTGCATAATTGACTTATTACTTGACTAGTTCTATAAATTTCTTGACATCGAATGTTGGTATGTACGTTCAGTAGATCCTCTCGTATTTTAATGGCCATGATTATTTCTTCTAACGCGGCATTCCCTGCTCTTTCACCAATACCATTTATAGTTCCTTCAATTTGTCGAGCTCCTGCTTGTATAGCTGAAATAGAGTTACCAACTGCCATTCCTAAATCATTATGACAGTGAACAGAAATGACAGCCTTATCAATGATAGGAACACGATTGTACAAAGAAGCAATAATTTGACCAAACTGATATGGGATGGTGTAACCTACCGTATCAGGAATATTAATTGTACTTGCTCCAGATTGAATAGCAATTTCAACAATACGACATAAATTATCTATACTGGTGCGTCCAGCATCTTCACAAGAAAACTCTATATCATCAGTGTATTTTCTTGCATAACGTATTGCATGAACGGTCATTTCTATAATTTGATCAAAGTTTTTTTTAAATTTGGATTGAATGTGTATAGTTGAAGTGGGTAAGAATACGTGAATACGAAAATTTTTTGCAATTCTTAATGCTTCTGCTGCAATGTCAATATCTTTTTCAATACATCTGGCTAAGGCGCATACCACACTATCTTTTATTTGTTGAGCTATTGTATGCACCGATTCAAAATCTCCTGGAGAAGATATTGGAAATCCAACTTCCATAATATCTACTCCTAATCGTTCTAAAGAAAAAGCGATTTGTAATTTTTCTTTTACGTTTAAGCTAGCTTGTAGAGCTTGTTCACCGTCTCGTAAAGTTGTATCAAAAATAATGACTCGTTGACTCATAAATTTTCCATGTCGCATGAATGTTAGGAATAAATATATGCAGTATATCGTTATTACTGGTGTACTAGTCTACATTCAATGATATTATATATAAATAATAATTTATTACATTAAATTTATTTTAAGTCTATTAAATATCGTTTGTCAACTATTAATGCTAGCAGAAGTAGGGTATTAACATGAAAATATTATAATAATCTTTTAGGATTAATATTTGCATTATTATTATTGGTGATGATAATATGTCCCGTGGGTTTTTTAAACTACAAAAATTCAGATTTTCTACTATTTAAATATGGGACATACAATATATTCCAATTTCGAAATTTCTATAAAAACTTAATATCATGGAATATCATATGTTTAATAATTTTTATTATTAAGTGTTAGTTGTATAAAATAAACACATGTGGCCATTTGTATTTTTGATTATTATATGCATGTTTTATAATATAAACTACAATCATGAAAGCGTATTACTAGACGAAGCGATACAGGCATTGAATGTTAACGCAACGGGAATATACATTGACGGAACGTTTGGTTTGGGAGGTCATTCTAAGTTAATTTTGTCCAAATTAAATAAACATGGTCGTTTATTGGCAATTGATAGAGATCTATCATCTATAAAAATTGGAAGATCTATTGCTGAACAAGATGATAGATTTATTATTATGCATAGTGCGTTCTCTAAAATGTATACACATGTTAGAAATATGGGATGGATTGGATTAGTAGATGGTATTCTATTAGACTTAGGTGTAAGTACATTTCAACTGAGTGATTTTAGCAGAGGATTTTCGTTTATGCGAGATGGTCCATTGGACATGCGGATGGATGTCAGCAGCGGAAGATCTGCTGCTGAATGGTTGTTAAAGGCATCTCAGGAAAATATTGCTTGGGTTTTAAAGACTTTTGGAGAAGAACGATTTTCAAAAAATATCGCCAGAGTTATAGTAGCCGAAAGGCGATATAAACCTATTATACGTTCAATCGTTTTGTCTAAATTAATCTGCGATATTATACCGTACCGCAAGACGCGTAAGCATCCTGCAACTAAGAGTTTCCTAGCAATTAGAATGTACATTAATAATGAATTGGAAGAAATCACGCAAGTATTACAAGATACGTTAGTTATGTTATCTCCGAGAGGTAGATTGGTGGTAATTAGCTTCAATTCTTTAGAAGATCGCTTAGTAAAATACTTTATTCGTGAACATAGCTGTGTTTTGTCTATACCTCCCAAGCTTCCGTTAACAGATGATCAAATATTTAGTAAATATAACAATACATGTCAACTAAAGAATATGGGAAAATTGATACCTTCAAAGCAAGAAATTAGAAGAAATGTACGTGCTCGTAGCGCGATATTGCGTTGTGCTGAAAAATTAATTACTCAAACATGATGAAAAAAAAACAATATAATCTTATTAGTATCATTTATGATGATTTATATGTTTATGGTAAGTGGCAATTGATTTTATTGTTGCTGATATTAATATCAGCAATGTTGGTTATTTTAGTAACACATCAAACTAGATCCATGATTATGGATCGTGAAAAACTTATGTTGGAAAAAAATATTTTAGATACTGAGTGGAGAAGCTTAATTCTTGAAGAAAAAATATTGTCTCACCCTAAGCGTATTGAACGTATTGCTATAGATGGATTACACATGTGTTACGTAGAACTAACTCAGAATAATATGTTTCAATAAAATTGTATGATAATATAGTTTATGTTGTATGAAGTTTAAACCTTATAATTTTCAAATAATTTTAAATAGCAAGCGTTTCAATTTATTGTATAGTTGTATTTTTTTTATATTAATCGTTTTATTATTAAGATTAACTTGTTTGCAAATTATCTATTCTGATCAGTTAATTAATGAAGGTAATATGCGTTCGTTGCGTGTACAAAGTACACCGTATACCCGCGGTATTATTACTGATAGAATGGGTCAATTATTGGCAATTAGTATACCGGCAGATTCTGTTTGGGTTGATCCTCAGGAAATTAATAAGTATGGCGGCATTGCTGCTGACACACGTCGTTGGACGGCGTTATCTGAAATGTTATCTATATCATCAGATAAATTATCATCCCTCATTAATAAGTATAATACTGGACATTTTGTATATTTAGCACGCCAGATTGATCCTTCTGTTTCTAAATACATTAGTCAACTTAAATTGCCAGGAGTACATTTACAGCAAGAATCTAAAAGGCATTACCCTGCTGGATATGCAACTGCTCATTTGGTAGGAGTAACGGATATAGACAGCCAAGGTATTGAAGGTATAGAAAAAAGTTTTGATGCTTGGTTGACTGGTCAAGCCGAAACAAGAGCGATACGAAAAGATAGATTTGGTCGAACAGTTGAAGAAATTGCTCTGAATAACGGTCAAGCCTCTCAAAATATTATTCTTAGTATCGACGAACGTCTGCAATATTTAGCATATCGCGAATTAAGTAATGCTATACATATAAATAAAGCAGAATCTGGTAGCATAGTATTGATAGATATTAATACCGGAGAAATTCTAGCTATGACAAATAGTCCATCATACAATCCAAATAATTTTTTATCTATTGTTAATAAATCTGCTATGCGCAATCGCGCTATTACTGATGCATTTGAACCAGGTTCAACAGTAAAACCTATTGTAATTATGGCAGCGTTAAAACATAAGATAATAACAGCAGATACTATTGTTAATACATCACCTTATATGATCAATGGGCATCAAATTAAAGATGTACTGTATCGCAGTAAATTGACTATTAGAGAGATATTACAAAAATCTAGTAATGTTGGTGTTTCTAAGTTAGCATTAGCTATGCCTGCAACAGTTTTAGTTAATGCGTATTCTAATTTTGGAATGGGTACAGCAACAAATATAGGTTTAGTGGGAGAAAGTAGCGGGATATATCCATATAATAGATGTTGGTCAGATATAGAACGCGCTGCATTTGCTTATGGATATGGCTTAATGATTACTCCATTACAATTAGCTAAAGTTTATGCTACTATTGGTGGAATGGGAGTATCTAAGCCACTTTCTATCGTAAAAGTTAATTCTTCTTCGGTATTAGGAAATCAAGTGTTTCCGAGATCGTTAGTACGTACTGTTTTAGATATGATGGAAAGTGTATCATTGCCAAGCGGTAGTTCTCAAGCAGCGATTAAAGGATATAGAGTTGCAGTAAAAACCGGTACTGTTAAGAAAGTTGGATTACATGGAAAATATGTTAATAAATATATTGCGTGCACTGCTGGAGTAGCTCCAGCGAGCAGTCCTAGATTCGCTTTAGTAGTAGTCATAAATGACCCCAAAAATGGTCATTATTATGGAGGTACGGTGTCCGCACCAGTGTTTAGTGCAGTTATGGGTAATACATTAAAAATAATGAATGTAGCACCAGATTTTTTACAATAACTTTATAAATGTGTAAATATTTTTAATCAAATTATATGTGTGACTCACATAATTTATATAAATTACTTGCACCGTGTATTTCTGATGATTTTATTAATCCTTCATTGACGGGGATGCAATTAGATAGTCGTAACATTGTATCAGGAAATTTATTTGTAGCAATTAAAGGTTCTGAGACCGATGGAAGATTGTATATTGACTATGCGATCAAAAAAGGAGCTACGGCAGTTTTATCAGAATCTTCGAATGATATAACGATATCTAAAAAATATAATTATAACTCAAATGAAATACCTGTAATTTGTGTTAATAATTTACCACGATATTTATCTAATATAGCAGGTAGTTTTTATAATCATCCATCACGTTTTTTGAATTTAATTGGTGTCACTGGGACTAACGGCAAAACTACCGTAACACATTTGTTAGCTAGTTGGGTCCAACTGTTGGGAGAAAAAAGTGCTGTGATGGGTACTTTAGGAAACGGAATGTTAGATAATATGTCTGTGTCCTATAATACAACATGCTCTGCCGTTGATACGCAAGAAATGTTAGCTAAATTTGTTCAAAATAAGATTATATTTGTTGCTATGGAGGTGTCATCACACGGATTAAATCAATATCGTGTAGATGCTTTATATTTTAAAGTCGCTATATTTACTAATATAAGTCATGATCATTTAGATTATCATGACAACATTACGCAATATTCTATGGTTAAATGGCGATTATTTGATGAATTATGTGTAGAAAAATATGTGATTAATGCTGATGATCTTATTGGTTGTCGGTGGTTATATTATTTGCCTCAAGCGGTCGCAGTGACAATAACAGGAAATTTGCCATGTTTTTGGAAAGGTAAATGGATATGTGTAGTTAAAGTTAATTATCATATTTATGGGACAGATATTGTGTTTGATTCAAGTTGGGGCGGCGGAGTGATTCATAGTCAATTGTTAGGAGAATTTAATGTTAGTAATTTATTATTGGCCTTAGGCGCATTGTTAATGTTAGGATATCCTTTATCATTATTAGTACATATATCACCTCAGTTACCACCAGTAACTGGTAGAATGGAAGTATTTCGTTCTTATGGATACCCTACAATTATAGTAGATTATGCGCATACTCCTGATGCATTAGCAAAAGTGTTGATTTCCATTAGACGATATTTTTATGGTCAACTATGGTGTGTTTTTGGTTGTGGAGGTGATAGAGATCCAAGTAAACGTGCTGTAATGGGTTATGTAGCAAAAAGATACGCTGATTGTGTGATTATTACTAATGATAATCCACGTACTGAAGACCCACAATTAATTATAAATGACATCATGTGTGGTGTAACACATTCCAATAAAATTATTAAAATTATTAAAAATCGTTATTGTGCGATAAGGACTGCTATTTTTAAAGCATGTTCGGAAGATGTAGTATTAATTTCGGGAAAAGGTCATGAAAAATATCAAATTATCGGGAATAATCAGATATATCATTCTGATCAAGATATAGTAAAAAAAATTTTAAAAAACAATGTATCATGATTCCGTTTAGTCTTCATGAAATAGCACCAATTTTAAATGCCAAACACGTTGGTATGGATTTGGTTATTCATGCAATTACTATTAATTCAAATATTATCTATAAACAATGTATGTTTATAGCATTAGTGGGTAAACGTTTCGATGGTCATGATTTTGCAACTCAAGCAATTGCTGCGGGCGCACAAGCATTGCTGGTAAATCATCATTTATTATTAGATGTTCCTCAGTTAATAGTTTCTGATACTGGTTGTGCTTTAATGATGTTAGCTCATTGGGTGCGTCAACAGGTATCATTGCAGGTTATTGCTATAACCGGATCAAGCGGTAAAACATCAGTAAAAGAAATGACCGCGTCTATATTAAAGTATAGTGGGCATATAATAGCAACACAAGGTAACTTTAATAATATGGTTGGGGTGCCAATTACTTTATTACGTTTAACAAAACACAACAATTTTGCAATTATTGAATTAGGAACCAGTCGTCCTGGAGAACTTGCTCAATTGAGTAAAATAGTTGCTGCTAATGTAGCTTTAGTAAATAATATTTTTCCATCTCATTTATCAGGTTTTGGGTCATTAGCTAAAATAAGAAAAGAAAAAGGAGAGATTTTTTCTGCATTAAATTCGGGAGGAACAGGTATTATAAACGGTGACAGCCATGCTTTGTCTTTATGGCATAAAGCATTGCAAGGAAAATCTGTATGGGTTTTTTCTTTACGTACCTACGTAGGTGTAGATTTTTTTGCAAGTAATATTGTTGCTAAAAAAAATGGAACACAGTTTATTTTGCATAGTCCGTACGGCACTGTTCCAGTATTTTTATCAATGCTAGGAAGACATAACGTAGCTAATGCTTTAGCTGCTAGTGCTCTTGCATTTTCTGTAGGAGCAAATTTATCAGAGGTAGTTTCTGGATTAGCAAGCATAAAAATGTTACCTGGTAGATTGTTTCCTATTGTTTTAGGTGAAGGTAAGTTATTACTAGATGATACTTATAATTCAAATGTTGGGTCTATGATATCTGCTATTCATGTGCTAACTACAATGCCAGGTTATCGTATATTGGTAGTTAGTGATATGTTAGAATTAGGACAATATAAATCAATTAAATATCATTGTTACATTGGAAAATTAATCGCAACGACAAATATTAATAAAATTATCACCATAGGTAGCGCTAGTTATTTTATTTCTAAAATGTGTAGCAAAGGAGAACATTTTCAAAATAAAAATAAATTAATTATTTATATCAAACAGATGCTATCTAGCTATAAAGCAATTAGTGTGTTAGTGAAAGGATCTCGTGATTTTAAAATGGAGCAAGTAATCGATGCTATTCAGGATGGATCAAAATGTTATTTTGGTTAACAGAAAATGTATTAGTACTATATTCATTGAAATTTAATATTATTTATTATTTAAGTTTTAGGGCTATTGTGAGTTTTTTGTCAGCATTATTTATTTCTTTGGGGATAGGTTACTATGTAATTGCGTGGTTTCGTGATTTGTGTTTTTTTCAAATAGTACGTTATGATGGGCCAAAAACACATGCTCAAAAGAACAGTACACCTACTATGGGTGGTATCGTGATGATTCTGTCTATTGTCATATCAGTAGTGGTGTGGGCCGATTTATCAAATTTATATGTGTGGTATGTATTGTTTATACTAATAACATATGGAATATTAGGTTTAATTGATGACTTTTTAAAAATAAAAAGGAAAAGTTCTACAGGTTTGAGCGCATTACATAAATATTTTTGGCAATCGTTAATTGCTTTGATGTTAATTATTATTATTTTTATATTAGATCATAGCCCCGTATCTACACAATTAGTGGTACCATTTTTTAAAAATTTCGAACCACAATTAGGTGTTTGGTATATTATATTAGCATATGTTGTTGTTGTCGGTACAAGTAATTCGGTTAATTTATCTGATGGTTTAGATGGATTGGCGATTATGCCTGTAATATTGATTACAGCCGGGTTAGCTGTAGTTACATGGGTAACCAGTAATTTCCACTTGTCTAAACACCTACATATTCCTTATCTTTGTTTTACTGGAGAATTAATAATTGTATGTGCAGCTATTATTGGAGCTGGTCTTGGGTTTTTATGGTTTAATACTTACCCAGCTCAGATATTTATGGGTGATGTGGGTTCTCTGTCGCTTGGAGGTGCTCTTGGAGTAATTGCAGTGTTGTTACATCAAGAATGTTTATTGTTAATTATGGGTGGCATGTTTGTAATAGAAACATTATCTGTGATCTTGCAAATAGGTTATTTTAAGTTATTTAGACAACGAATATTTAAAATGGCACCAATTCATCATCATTTTGAATTAAAAGGTTACCCAGAACCTAGGATTATAGTGCGATTTTGGATTATATCGTTAATATTAGTTTTTTGTGGATTAATTACTTTGAAGATGCGGTAATAAAAATATGATTAATTATCGAGGATCACAAGTGGTAATTATTGGTTTAGGGATTACAGGTTTGTCTTGCGTTAATTTTTTTTTAGATCGCGGTGTAATACCAAAAGTAATAGATACTCGTGTATGTCCTCCAGGAATAAAAAAATTACCACATATCGTAAAATGTTATTTGGGCGCATTGAATGATATATGGTTGTTAAGTGCTACGTTAATTGTAGTTAGTCCTGGAGTGCGGTTGGACCATCCAATTTTAATTGAAGCTTTAAAATTAGGAGTGGAAATTATTGGTGATATTGAGTTATTTGTTCGTGAGGTAACCGCACCAATAATAGCTATTACTGGATCTAACGGAAAAAGCACAGTAACCCAATTAGTTGCTAATATGGCTAAGAGTGTTGGCTGGAATATTGGTGTTGCAGGAAATATAGGCGTGCCTGTGCTGTCTTTATTAAGTAAATCGTACCAATTATATGTGTTGGAGATTTCAAGTTTTCAACTAGATACAACTTATAGTTTACAAGCATTAGCAGCTATAATTTTAAACATTAGTGAAGATCATATGGATCGTTATTCTGGTGGGTTAAAACAATATTGTTTTTCTAAGCAAAAGATTTATAAAAATGCTAAAATCTGTGTAATGAATGCTGTAGATCCTTTAACAGAGCCCATATCTGATGATTATGAGGATCGTGTGAGTTTTAGTGAAAATGAAGAAGATTCTGCAGATTATTATCTTAAATCTTATAAAGGACATACTTGGATAGTTGCATATCACGAATGTGTACTTAATTGTTCTACAATGAAAGTTAATAATCGTATTAATTATATCAATGCATTATCTGCTTTAGCGTTATCAGACATCATTAATATTCCTCGCTCTGTTTCCTTAAAGGTATTGCGTCAATTCTCTGGATTAACACATCGTTGTCAATTGATTTACAAACATCATGGAGTAAATTGGATTAATGATTCCAAAGCTACTAATGTCCGTGCTACTCAAGAAGCGATTAACAATTTAACGTTATCTGGTACATTACATTTAATGTTAGGAGGCGATGGAAAATTAGCTGATTTTTCTTCGTTGAAACATTTGATTAAACAATATGAGATACATCTGTATTGTTTTGGAAAAGATGGCTTATTATTAACAGAATTAGGGTGTGGTAATGTTATTTGCACCAATACAATGGTGCAATCAATGCGTATTGTGAGTCGTCGTACAAAAGAAAAGGACATAGTATTGTTATCTCCTGCTTGTTCTAGTTTAGATCAATTTAAATCATTTGAAGCGCGTGGATCTGTATTTACCTATTTTGCGCGAGAATTTGGATAATGAGGATTTTTATAACAAAAATCATCAATCAATCATTAAAATTGTATAAAAAAAGATCGTTAGATATTAGTGTATTATATGATCGTATGTTTTTTTGGTTATTATTAGGACTAATTGGCATTGGTTTTATTATCATTAGTTCAGTATCAATTCCTATTGGAATGCGATTAGCGAATGACCCATTATTTTTTATAAAGCGTATGATTGTTTATTACAGTATAACATTCTTGCTATCTGTAATAACTTTAAAAATACCTATAATAGTTTGGAAGAATTGTAGCGTTATTATGTTGTTATGTAGTTTCGTAATGTTGATAGCCGCGTTAATTCTGAACAATTCCACTCATGGGGCGTCACGTTGGATAATGTGGGGTTCATTATGTATGCAGCCTGCAGAATTATCAAAATTATCTTTTATTTGCTACCTTGCTAACTATTTAGTACGTAAATCAAAAGAAGTATGTGCCAGTTTTTGGGGTATATGTAAACCCATAGGGATAATGATGGTATTAGCGGTATTGTTATTAATGCAACCTGATTTTGGTAGTATTATTATTCTTTTTATTGTTACCTTGTCCATATTATTTCTTTTTGGTGCTAAATTGTGGCAGTTGATATTGATTTTTATGTTTAATATATTTTTAATTGCGTTATCAATTGTGATCAAACCTTATCGTATGCAACGTATATTTACCTTTTGGGATCCATGGAAAGACCCATTTGGTAATGGGTATCAATTAACTCAATCATTGATAGCTTTTGGTCGTGGGAAATGTTTTGGAGAGGGACTAGGGAATTCTGTACTGAAATTAGAATATTTGCCTGAAGCTCATACTGATTTTATTTTTTCTATTCTTGCGGAAGAATTAGGATATTTTGGAGCGATTTTGGTATTATCCATGTTATTTATAATGGTATTTCGAGCTATGACTATTGGTCATCGTGCTTTGAATATTAATCATAGATTTTCCGGCATTTTAGCTTGTTCTATCAGTATTTGGTTTGGATTGCAGATATTTATTAATATAGGCGCTGTTAGTGGAATATTACCTACAAAGGGGTTGACTCTGCCATTTATTAGTTACGGAGGATCTAGTTTTTTAATTACAGTAATAGCGAGTATACTGTTATTAAGGATAGATTTTGAGACACGTTTATCTAAAGATCAAGCTTTTTTGAAGCGAACTATAAAATGAATCAAAAAAAGAGAATTATGATTGCAGCGGGTGGTAGCGGGGGGCATGTGTTTCCAGGACTGTCAGTGGCGCATTATTTGATTAATAATGGGTATCAGGTTGTTTGGTTAGGTACTGAGGATCGTATTGAAGCTAATCTAGTTCCGAAATATGGGATTGATATTAAATTTATTCATATTAAAAAGTGGTATGGTGAAAAATTGCATATTAAATGCATAGCGCCATTATTTATTTATTTAGCAGTATGTCAAGCACGAAAAATTATAAAATATTGGAAACCTGATATAGTATTAGGTATGGGCGGATATGTGTCTGGCCCCAGTGGATTAGCAGCATGGACATGTGGCATTCCATTAATAATACATGAACAAAATAGAATTATAGGTTTAACTAATCGGTTTTTGTCAATTTTTGCTAAAAAAGTATTGCAAGGATTTCCCGGTACTTTTCCTAATGCAAAAATGGTAGGAAATCCAATAAGACGAACAATATTAGCTATTCCAAATCCAGTTAAACGATGGAAAGGTCGTGTTGGGCCTATTCGTGTTTTAGTGATTGGGGGCAGCCAAGGTGCGCATGTCTTAAATAAAATTATTCCAAACATAGCTGAAAAATTATCCAATAAATTGATCATATGGCACCAAGTTGGAGAACAAGATTTCAATAAAGTAATACGGGCTTATCAAAAAATAAAACAAAGCTATCATAGGATTGTAAAATTTATTGATGATATGGCCCAAGCATACGCTTGGGCAGATATTCTTATATCTCGTGCTGGGGCATTAACGGTGAGTGAAGTATCTGTTGTAGGGTTACCAGCAATATTTGTACCTTTTATACATCATAAGGATCGTCAGCAATATTGGAATGCTATACCATTAGTGCAAGTAGGAGCAGCAAAAATTATTGAACAACAAAACTTTACAGGGGATTCTGTTAGTACAGTGTTAGAATCTTGGGATAGACAAATATTATGTAGCATGGCTCAACGCGCTAGAAGTATAGCTATACCTAATGCAACTCAACAAGTTTCTCAAACAATAACTGAATACCTAAATAAATAAGTAACATTAATAGTTTTGATATTGATGTATAGAAAATCTTGAAAGTGAAGTGTATCGAATAGATATGTCAAATATATGTTATCTAGACTGGGAGATGCTGTACCAATGATGAATTGTGTTAAACAAATACATTTTGTTGGTATAGGTGGAACTGGTATGTGTGGTATTGCAGAAGTATTGGTTCATGAGGGCTATTGTATTACTGGTTCTGATATTGTGCATAATAATACGATACGCCACTTACTTGAATTAGGAGTTAAAGTTTATTTTGGTCATAAACACAGTAATATAGATAACGCTAATGTTGTTGTAGTATCTAGCGCTATTACTTTAAATAATCCTGAAGTTTTGGCAGCCAAACAAGCTCAAATTCCTATTATTAAACGCGCAGAAATGTTATCCGAACTCATGAGATTTAGATATGGGATAGCTATTTCTGGCACACATGGAAAAACTACTACTACTACAATGATAGCTAATATTTATATTGAGGCAGGATTAGATCCAACGTTTATAAATGGCGGTATAGTAAAATCAGAAGGTGTGTGCGCTCGCCTTGGATACAGTCGTTATTTAATAGTAGAGGCAGATGAAAGCGATGGTTCGTTTTTGCATTTACATCCCATAGTAGAGGTAATTACTAATATTGATGTTGATCATATAAATGCGTATCAAGGAAATTTTGAATGTCTTAAAAAAGGATTTATTAATTTTTTACACAATCTACCATTTTATGGGCATGCTATAGTGTGCATTGATGATCCGATCATTTGCGAGATTTTACCTAAAATTAACAGAAAAATAATCACTTATGGTTTTAATAAAAATGCTGATTTGCATATCTTTAATTACCATCAACATATAGAAAAAAGCATTTTTACTGTGTTGCGCCCAGATAAAACAAAATTACAGGTAACTTTAAATGCTCCTGGTTATCATAATGCACTTAATGCTACAGCTGCTATTGCTGTAGCAACTGAAGGAGGAGTTAGTGATAAAAGTATTCTTAAAGCTATGTTAGATTTTCAAGGAACACATCGCCGTTTTGAAAATTTAGGTCATTATTCTTTGAATAAAATAAATGGTCAAACAGGGAAAATTTTGTTAATAGATGATTATGGACATCATCCTGCTGAGTTATATGCTACCATTGCAGCAGTTCGGATCGGATGGCCTAATAGACGGTTAATTATGGTATTTCAACCACATCGATACACACGTGTAAAAGAGTTATACCACAATTTTGTTGATGTACTTTCTAATGTGGATATTCTTTTAATGTTAAGTGTTTATTCTGCCGGGGAAACACCTATTTTAGGTGCAGATAGTCAATCTTTATGTCATACAATTCGTAAATATGGTAAGATTAACCCAGTATTTATATCAGATACACAAATGTTGTCAAGAATATTAGCCCAATTCTTAAAGAATAACGATTTGCTTCTAGTTCAAGGAGCTGGTACAATAGGGGAGGTTGTGCGGGGGCTAATCATTAGACATGATAATATACATATGTGATTCTTATAACTCTTAATTATACGAAATGATGATATCGTCAGCATGATCAGCGTAATAATGAGTTTTTGTGAAAATAAAAATATGCAGCAAGGAGTGGATTACTAATACACCTCAAGCAGCATTGAGTACACGTAATCACGCGATAGTTCGACATGTTTTAAAGCCAGAACATAAATTTCTTCATCAATTATTAAATTGGATACTAATATCCGTTGTTACAATTGGTATTGTTGTATGGGGGACTTATAAAATAAGAGAATGGATTTATCATTCTTGTTGTTGTCCTGTATCTTACATGATAGTAACTGGTAAGCGTCATTATACTACTGACACTGAGATTAATAAGTTAATAGTAAAATTAGGTGTATTAGGTACATTTGTAACACAAGATGTTAACGTTATTCAAAAACAAATTGAATGTTTACCATGGATTAAGCAAGTTAGTGTTAGGAAACAATGGCCAGACACACTAAAGATTCATATAGTGGAACATATTCCTATAGCATATTGGAATGATTTAGAAACGATTAGCACAACAGGGACTATATTTAGCATACCTAAAGAATATCGAGATAACGATGATGACATCGATATTCCATATTTGTATGGACCAAAAGGTAGTGAACAAGCTGTATTAGACAATTATTATGTGTTTAATGAGATATTAAAATCTAACAAATTTCAAATAAAATCAGTACAACTGGATATACGTTATTCGTGGAAACTAATTGTACAAGATAATATTCATCTAAAATTAGGTAGAAATAATATAATAGAACGATTATATTATTTTATTAAAATTTATCCTATTCTTCTTCAGAAAATTAACGACGATAATAAATATATTGATTATATAGATTTACGTTATCGCTCAGGATTTGCTGTAAGGTGGACTTCCAGCTCGGCTACTCCTGAGCTTTGTAATAAATAAAAGAGAATAAATAAATAAAGGCAATCGCGAATATGATCAAAGCTTCAGATAAGAAATTATTAGTAGGATTAGAAATTGGTACAGCCAAGGTTGCCACGATGGTAGGTGAAGTTTTGCCTGATGGAATAGTAAACATTATTGGATTAGGACATTGTCCGTCACGTGGTATGGACAAAGGAGGAGTGAACAATTTGGAATCAGTAATAAAATGTGTACAATATTCTATTAACCAAGCAGAATTAATGGCTGGATGTCAAATTTCATCTGTTTATCTTTCTTTGTCTGGAAAACATATTAGTTGTAAAAATGAAATAGGTATGGTACCTATTTCAGAAGAAGAGGTGAAACAATCAGATGTAGATAATGTAGTACATATAGCTAAGTCAGTTAGAGTACGTGATGAACATCGAATACTACATGTAATCCCACAGGATTATGCTATTGATTATCAAGAAGGTATAAAAAATCCGGTCGGATTATCTGGAGTTAGAATGCAGGCTAAAGTCCATTTGATTACTTGCCATAATGATATGGCCAAAAATATTGTTAAGGCGGTAGAACGATGTGGATTGCAAGTAGATCAATTGATATTTTCTGGATTGGCTTCAAGTCATGCTGTGTTAACAGAAGATGAACGTGAGTTAGGTGTCTGCGTTGTAGATCTTGGTGGTGGTACCATGGATATAGCAATATACACTGATGGAGCTTTGCGTCACACTAAGGTTATCCCATATGCTGGAAATGTAGTTACTAGCGATATTGCTTATGCTTTTGGGACACCATTGTCTGAAGCAGAAATAATTAAGGTACGTTACGGTTGTGCTTTAGAATCTTTAATTAGTAAAGGAGAAAATATAGAAGTTCCAAGTGTCGGGGGTAGACCACCCCGGATTTTACAACGTCATATGTTAGCAGAAATCATTGAGCCTCGATACATTGAACTAATGATGCTGGTTAATAAAGAAATATTGCAATTACAATCACAACTTCATCAACTTAACATTAAACATCATCTTGCAGCAGGTATTGTATTAACTGGGGGAGCATCTCTTATAGACGGATTATCAGCTTGTGCACAAAAAGTGTTTCATACACAAATTCGTATTGCGTCTTCTATAAATACAAACGGGATAACAGATGATACAAAAAAACCACAGTATTCTACCGTTATCGGTTTATTACATTACGGAAAAGAATCTCATTTGAACAATGAGTTAGATATAGAAAAAGGGATAACAATTAAAGGTTGGATAAGAAAGATGAATAATTGGTTAAAAAAAGAATTTTAAGTTGTTTATGAGTCTGAAATATGCTGAATCCGTTCAAAAAATTAATTTTTAAAATAACTGGGGAATACGGAGAAAACTATGTTTGAACCAATGGAACTAACTAGTGATGCGGTAATTAAAGTTGTTGGTATTGGCGGGGGTGGTAGCAATGCGGTTGAGCATATGTTGCGTGAACGTATTGAAGGTGTAGATTTTTTCGCTGTTAATACTGATGCTCAAGCTTTAAGGAAAATGACAGTAGATCAAACTATTCAAATTGGGAGTTCTATTACTAAAGGATTGGGAGCAGGAGCTAATCCAGAAATTGGTCGAAATTCTGCAGAGGAAGATCGTGATATATTAAGGGCTACTATAGAAGGCGCAGATATGGTATTTATTGCCGCAGGAATGGGTGGTGGTACTGGCACAGGTGCTGCCCCGATAATAGCAGAAATAGCCAAAGATTTAGGAATTTTGACTGTAGCTGTAGTTACTAAGCCTTTTAATTTTGAAGGGAAAAAACGTATGACATTTGCTGAACAAGGAATTTCTGAATTATCTAAATATGTAGATTCATTAATAACCATTCCAAATGATAAATTATTAAAGGTTTTAGGACGTGGTGTGTCATTATTAGATGCCTTTAGCGCTGCTAATGATGTGCTAAAGGGAGCGGTGCAAGGTATTGCGGAATTAATTACTCGACCAGGTTTAATGAATGTAGATTTTGCAGATGTACGTACAGTTATGTCAGAAATGGGATATGCTATGATGGGAGCTGGAGTGGGATGTGGTGATGATAGAGCAGAAGAAGCGTCGGAATTAGCGATTGCTAGTCCTTTATTAGAAGATATTGATTTATCTGGTGCTCGTGGTGTTTTAGTGAATATTACTTCTGGTTTAGATTTACGCTTAGATGAATTTGAAACCGTAGGTAATACTATACGTTCTTTTGCTTCTGACAATGCAACAGTAGTAATTGGGACTGCTTTAGATCCAGATATAAACAATGAATTACGTGTCACTGTAGTAGCAACGGGAATTGGTGCTGATAAACGCTCAGATGTTATTTTATCTAGTACTAAAGAAGAAAAAAAGATAATACGGGATAATCATTATCATAATCATGTTCCTCAAAGAGTATCCACATTTTTTAAGGAATCAAGACATACACCATCTAATACGGTAAATCATCAAAGCACAACTCTTGATAAAGATATAGATTATTTAGATATTCCAGCTTTTTTACGAAAACAAGCAGATTAAACTAAATATAATTCAAATAAGTAATGTATATAAACATGTATTTAGTGATTTATTAATAAAATAAAATAATATGCTAGTTAATAGTTATATGATATAATGATAAAACAACGAACACTAAAACGCGTTGTGCAAACTACTGGTATAGGTTTACATACTGGTAAAGAAGTTACATTAACACTGCACCCTACTTCAGCAAATACTGGGATCATTTATCGTCGTACTGACTTACATCCTCCTGTAGATTTTCAAGTTAATGTTAAGTCGGTGGGCAGCACTGTATTATGTACATGTTTGATGAATGAATATGGTGTTCAGATTTTTACTGTTGAACACTTAAGTGCTGCTCAAGCAGGATTGGGTATCGATAATATTATTATAGAACTTAATGCTCCTGAGGTTCCAATTATGGATGGTAGCGCTAGTCCTTTTGTATGTTTGTTATTAGATGCTGGTATAGAAGAACTTAATAGCGCAAAAAAATTTCTTCGATTAAAACAAACTGTACGTGTTGAAGATGGAGAAAAATGGGCTGAATTAAGACCATTTAACGGTTTTACGGTTGATTTTACTATTGATTTTAATCATCCAGCTATTAATGTTAATACCCAACATTGTTTTTTTAATTTTTCCTCAGCATCTTTTGTTCAGAATATCAGTCGTGCACGTACTTTTGGTTTTATGCGTGATATAAGGGATTTACAATCTCGTGGATTTGCTTTGGGAGGAAGCTTTAATTCTGCTATAGTAATTGATGATTATCGTGTACTTAATAAAGATGGTTTGCGTTTTGATGATGAATTTGTTCGCCATAAAATGCTCGATGCTATTGGGGATTTATTTATGTGTGGACATAACCTTATCGGTGCTTTTATTGCTTTCAAGTCTGGACATACTTTAAATAATAAGTTATTAAAAACCGTTTTATCATGCCAAGAAGCATGGGAAATTGCTACTTTTTCTAATGTAGCTGATTTTCCTTTAGTATTTTAAGGTCTATCATATATTCGAATATAGAATTCAGTAAATACCATAATAAAGTTTAGTATATGATTTTCTTACAGTTATTTATAATAAGTCATCATTAATTGCATTTTTCTTAAAACAAATCTATGTATAACTAAATGTTAATTTGTAGATTTTATCTATAAGTTCATTTGAATAAAAAATTTAAAATTGTTTGGATATACTTATAATAATGGATTATATCTTATAAGGTTAATAAGGGGATAAATAAATATCTATTATATCATATTTATATATTGTTAGGCTTATAGCAATCATAAAATTAATATCTTTAATATTTTATTCTTTTATTCATACTTATAGAAATTCTGGTATTGTCAAATTAAGATATACTCTCATATATACATATATCTTCATGATTGTATACGATACATGATAATTTTTGTATTTAGTTAGCAATTACTGTAAAAAATTTTTAATTTGTTTAAGGTATTTCAGATTAGAACATTATATATGTTCTAATTAATAATTAACAATAATGACATATTAAACGATATATTGAAGACAGATATAAACATGGTTTATAATACAACGTAATACTATATTTTTTATTTCAATATATTAACATCTATTTCACTAAATTGTAATTAATATTATTTTAATGATTATTATTAATGTTGTTTGATATATGTATTTATAATATCATATATTACAAATAAAATATATGATTATTTGTGTTTGTTATTCTAATAATGCGCTGTCATTGTAATGAGATATAAATTGTCATGATAACACCATTTAAATTGTTTACTAAAGTTTTTAAAAATAGAAATGAGCGAGCATTGAATCGTATGAAAAAAGTGGTGGATATTATAAATCATATGGAAAAAGATATAGAAAAATTAAATGATAGTCAACTTTCTTCTAAAACTAATGAGTTTCGTGTATTTATTGAATCAGGCGCAAATCTTGAGGAGCTATTACCACAAGCGTTTGCTGTAGTACGAGAAGCTATCAAGAGAATATTGAATATACGTCTTTTTGATGCTCAATTATTGGGGGGAATAGTTCTTAACAATCGTTGTATTGCAGAAATGAAGACCGGAGAGGGAAAAACTTTAGCTGCTACTTTACCTGCTTATTTGAACGCATTAATCGGGCAAGGCGTGCATATCGTTACAGTCAATAATTATTTAGCGAATAGAGATGCAGTAAATAATAGACCGTTGTTTGAATTTTTAGGATTAACTGTTGGAATTAATTTACCGGGGCTATCAGCATCTATGAAACGTGCTGCGTATGCAGCAGATATTACTTATGGAACAAACAATGAATATGGTTTTGATTATTTGAGAGATAATATGGTTTTTGCTCCAGAAGACCGGGTACAACGAGGGTTATATTACGCGTTGGTAGATGAAGTAGATTCTATTTTGATCGATGAAGCTCGTACTCCATTAGTTATTTCTGGGTCATCAGATGACACCTCTTTATTATATTTAAAGATCAACGAATTAGTTTCTAGTATAATTCAAGAAAATACAAAAAATATACATGATTTACAAGAAGAATATTTCACAGTCGATGAAAAATCTAGACAAGTTATACTCACTGAGAATGGATTGGTATTAATAGAACAATTATTGATTAAATCTGGAATTATGAGTCAAGGTGAATCATTATATTCATCAGACAATATTATATTGATGCATCATGTTAATGCAGCATTTCGTGCGCATATTTTATTTTCATGTGATGTGGATTATCTCGTTAAAAATGGTGAAATACTTATCATTGATGAACATACAGGACGTGTTATGCCTGGACGTCGATGGTCAGATGGATTACATCAAGCAATAGAAGCTAAAGAACATGTAACGATTCAAAATGAAAATCAAACATTAGCTTCAATTACATTTCAAAATTACTTTCGTTTATATGAAAAACTATCTGGTATGACAGGTACAGCTAATACTGAAGCATTTGAATTTCAATCTATCTATAAATTAGATACTATCGTTATACCGACTAATCGCCCTATGATTCGTAATGATTTCCCGGATGTAATTTATATGACGGAACATGAAAAAATTAATGCTATCATTAATGATATTAAAGATTGTGTTCATCGGAATCAACCAGTATTAGTTGGAACTATATCGATTGATAAGTCTGAAATTATTTCTCGCGCTTTAAGTCAGATTGGGATTGTTCATAAAGTTTTAAATGCTAAATTTCATGCCGCAGAAGCAGATATTATAGCGCAAGCAGGATATCCTGGTGCAGTAACCATTGCTACAAATATGGCCGGTCGTGGAACTGATATTATGCTAGGAGGCAATTGGCGTACGGAAATTACTTCGGTGCATAAATCAAGTACGTGTAAAATTTTAAAAATTAAATCACATTGGAAAAAGCGCCACGATGCAGTATTAAAATCTGGTGGATTACATGTCATTGGTACTGAACGGCATGAGTCTCGCCGTATTGATAATCAACTTCGTGGACGATCTGGACGACAAGGAGATATAGGTTCATCTAGATTTTATTTGTCAATGGAAGATTCATTAATACGTATTTTTGCTTCTAATAGCTTGATAAGCATGATGAAGAAATTAGGTATGAAATCAGGGGAATCAATTGAACATCCGTGGATTACTAAAGCTATCGCTCATGCTCAAAAAAAAGTAGAAAATCGTAATTTTGATATTAGAAAGCAATTATTAGAATATGATGATGTAGCTAACGATCAGCGTCGTGTTATTTATGAACAACGCGATAAATTATTAAATATGTCAGATATCGGTGATGTTATCAGTAATATTCGTTGTGATGTTGTTGATAAATTGTTGAATATTTATATTCCTTTAAATATTATAGAAGATAAAAGGGATCTAATAAAATTAGAAGAATGTTTAAAAAATGATTTTTGTTTAACGTTACCTATTGTAGAATGGATAGAGGTAGATCCTAGGTTATATGAAGAAAAAGAAAGATTACGTCAGCGTGTATTGGAAAATATGGTACAGCAATATGAACATATTCGGAAAATAATTGGAATAAATATAGTACGTTCTTTTGAAAAAGGAATTATGTTGAGAACATTTGATTTGCTATGGAAAGAACATTTAGCATCAATGGACTATTTACGCCAAGGCATTCATTTAAGAGGATATGCGCAAAAAGATCCTAAGCAAGAATATAAAAGAGAATCATTTGCTATGTTTACTAAAATGTTAGAGCATTTAAAATATGAAGTAATAAGCGAAATTAGCAGATTGGCAGTAGAGTTATTTAACAAAAAAAAATCTGGTCTAGACGAAACTAATGAGTGTTGTGATAGACAGTCTATGAATATACAAGCAATCAATGCTAAATTGTTATCGGTAAATTATTGTTTGCGCAAACATAAATTAACTCAAAATAAAGTAGTGGGTCGCAACGGTTCTTGTCCTTGTGGATCTAATAAGAAATTTAAAGAATGTCATGGTAAAATTACATATCAGTATCATGATGTATAATAATATTGATATTGTTTTAGTTGGTATACTACTACTAATAATATGATTGACGGTATTTTTTAAGTATTATCTTTGATTGTAGCTTTGAAGTGATGAATGTTATAAATGTAAATTTAAATAAAAAATTCTTGTTTTATATTTAGTTTATTTAAATAAAATTAGATAAACTAATATTGTTGAATACTAATAATTTTTTATTGTAGTTCATGATAAAAATTTAGTATTAGCATGTTTAATATTAGTTTTTGTTATTTAATGATTATGTATGATCATAGGTTGTATGGAATGCAGAATGAATAGTGATGTATAAAAGTAATTTATATACATTTCTGTCTTATTATTATTATTATTAAAAAAATTAATTTACGTGTTGTGAAAATAGAGAAGTATAGTCTTTCAAGGTTTTTTTTATTTGCTTAAAATAGTATTGTTAATAACTATTAATTTTTTATATTGAGATAATATTGATGTAACTCATAAATGCATTGTGTAATTTTATCAAGACTTTTGTTATTTTCAATAATATTATCGGCAAAGCTGCATCTATATTGACGAGATACCTGCGAGAATAAAATATTTCCAGCGTATTGTTTGCTTATCTTATCTCTATTAATAATTCGAGCTAACTGGATGTCAACATGTACATCTATAACTAATATATGATCTGCGTATTTTTGTAAGTTATGTTCCATTAATAATGGAACAACCCATAAAATGTAAGATGATCTATTAGATAATATATTTATTGTTTTTTGTGTTTCTTTTCTAATAAGCGGATGTAATAGTTTTTCAAGCCATTCCTTATCTTTAGAATTAAAAAAAATAATTTTTTTTAACATAGATCTATTTAATGAGCCATTAGGAAATAATATACGGCGTCCGAAGTATTTGGTTATCATAGATAAAGCAATGCTTCCAGGTTGTGTGACTTTTCTAGAAATCATATCAGAATCTATTACAGATACCCCCCCTGATAAATTAGAAAATTTTTTAGCCACAACACTTTTTCCGGAACAAATACCACCGGTGAGCGCAACAATATAAGACATAATTTTATTTTTTATTATTAATTAATTAAATAAAATGCTTTTATAAAAATGTGTTTTCTTAAGTACTACAAAACTAATAGAAATTTTTTGGAATAATATTTGTTAAACTATGTATAATGGCACCACTATTTTATAGTGAAGATATTATAGTGTTTCATAAATATTTTAATAACATTATTCGCAAGATTCGAACATGTCAGACATCAATAAAATTGATGATATTGTCGAAATAGTAAAAGATTTTTTATAATTAGCATAATGCTTTATTAAAAACATTATAATGATATGAAAAGTCGTTTATAGTCTTTTATTATAAACAATGCAAGCATTATTATTACATAGGCAATATATAATTGATAAAGAGTAGTTATGTATATATCTTATTATATTTATTTACATAAAATAATTATTTTAAAAAATTATATTCACTATGTGTTTATGACATTAGCAGATTCTATATATAAACAGTTATATTTAATAAAGCATTGATATGAGTTAATTGAATATATACACACAGGAATAAATATATGTCAACAAAGTCATCGAGTAGTCGTAAGCATTCTTCTTTGAATGTATTAATAATTGCTGGAGTAACACCATATCAACGCAGACCTAATGAAGAATATATGAGCTATGATCAACTTTTACATTTTAAACGTATTCTTGAAGCATGGAGAAATCAGCTTAAAAGCGATTTAGGATATTCCACATTATGCGCGCAAGATCAAACGTCTGTTAATTTTCCAGATCCAGTAGATAGAGCGGTTCAGGAGGAAGAATTTAATATAAAATTACGTAATCGTGATAGAGAACACAAACTTATTAAAAAAATTGAAAAAACCTTAAAAAAAATAGATACGAATGAGTTTGGATTTTGTGCTGCATGTGATGTAGAAATCGGTATTCGCAGATTAGAAGCTCGCCCAACAGCTGATTTATGCATTGATTGTAAAACTTTAGAAGAAATTAAAGAAAAACAAATGACCGGATAGATTGCTACAGTAACAATTAATTTTCGATACTTCATACACATAGCATATGTGTATGAAGTATAATTTTTAATATTTTGCATGTAGTTTTTTGCTATGGAAATTGATTCAATTTTATTAATTATGTTTTATATTAAAAATTTTTATATAAATGTTTATTAATTTTACTAATTTTGATGATTATTTAAACTTTCACAAAAATAAAAGGATTGACAACTTGATAATCGGTTGGGATGTATAATAATGGAACGAGTTTGGATAGGACTTGGTAGTAATATGTTAAACCCAAAGAAACAAATAGATCGTGCCATACACTCTCTTTCTAAGCTTCCAATGACTAAGTTAATGGCTGTCTCCTCTTATTATCGTAGTCGGCCATTAGGGCAGAAAAAACAGCCTGATTTTCTGAACGCAATAATAATATTAGATACTAATTTATCTCCAAAAGCATTGTTAAGTCGTACGCAATACATTGAGCAGAAACAAGGACGTATACGAGTACATAATTCTCCTGTATGGCAATCACGTACATTAGATTTAGACATTTTATTATTTGGAAAGTATATTGCATATACTTCTGAATTAACAATACCACATCATGGCATACTTAATCGAGAATTTGTAATCTACCCATTGATTGAATTAGATAATCATATAATTTTTCCTAATGGCAAAATTATAACAGATATTGTTAAGACTGTGCCTAAGAATGGTTTAGATTTTTGGAGGGAATAAACAACAACTAAAATATATGTTAGTTATGGCTATATATCATGTTGTATGAGTTGTGTTTTATTCTAAAAAACAAATTAGATGGTATATATTTAATGAAGCAAACATGATTGATGACATCAATCATGTTTATATTTAATGCTATAAGTATGTTCATATAATTATTGAAAATTTAATTATAATAAGTTTTCTATTGTGATTGTTTTATTATCGTAATGTAAATCTGTATTACAAATATGTTGTTACTATTAATAGTATTTAGGAATCGTTGTAATTTATAGAAATTATTTTAGCTTTAATAAAAACTTGATGCTATAGTTCTTGAATTAATTGGTAAAAAAAATCAATAATTAATATTTAAATAAAATAACTATAGTATGTATAGTACGGTATATGTTGGATTCAATATATAACAAATAATTTGGGTTTTTATACATAAGTGTTATATGTAATAATATATTGTAATATTTTCTTTCTGTTATTTAAAGCATTTGTTCGTTTAATAAAAATGTATATTTTGATAATTCATTAGTTGATTATTATAGAATATAATTAGTAAAAATATTTAAAATTGTGAAAATAATTTCAGTATTTAGCTATATATCATATGTATAATATCGTGCACATTGCTATCAGATCAATTTATTGATAATAAAATAACATATGCTATCAATATTATTTGATGTGCAAGATAATTTGTGATTTCATTTGAAATCAATTTATGTTTATTATTCTAAACGTATGCAGTTTTTTGATCATTTGTTGATAGCTGTCACAGCTGATTTATTTGTTGGTATATAATAGTTATATTGAGATATATTAGTATTAGTAATTAACAGAAAGTAATTTATTTTCATAAATTTCATATTATTTATTAAATGTTAAAACTATTTGATGGGATTATTTAAGAATATTATTATTGAGTTGAAAATTATTTTCATATATTTGAATTTGGAGTGCTTGTTTATTGTGATATTTCATAATTTTATATGTTTTAAAATCTCAATTGAGAAAAGTTTAATTTTTTAATTTTCATAAAGAGCTAGCATTTTAATTATTATAATGAAAAGGAAATGAGTTCAATAATGAACGGTTAGATTAATTTTTATAGTCTATTGTTAGTAGATTTTTTATTTGGTATGAATACGCGTGTATTAGTTATTTATTACTATAGTATAGTGCATTGAGACTGCAAGAGAATGTATTAGTAATATCGTTTATTTCGTTTTATATTGGAAGAAATGTCCGCAGAACAGGACGTTGTCATAAATATAAGAGAAGAGTGGAAGCTAGTTCATACACAGTATCTTCAAAAGTATTCTATTTGAAATTGAAGAATAAATAATATTATATCTTCAAGTTACAACGATAGTGATGTATTCTTTTATGTTCGGTAAAAAATCAAAATAGTCAACATTCATATGTATTTATTTGAAATATAGAATTATTTTGAGTGGGCTAGATCATTAAAAAATCAATAAAAATCTAGATTTATTTAATCTTTTAACTTATTTTTTTGTAATGTAATAGATGTAAGTAGTGTGATCATTATTTCTATTTATTGTAAATTTTGGTTTTATTTGTAATATTATAATATTACTTTAGATCGATTTATAACGGTATATGCTATCGTCATTACGGTTATTATTAATAATATTATAGAAATAAGTATTTATTTTTATATATTTAATTAAATAATCTAAACAGTAAAAATGTTAAAAAATTTTTTAATACTAATTACTTAAACGACATAACATTAATCATTTCCCAATGATTAATGTTAGAACACAAACTCAATACATATTACTATACTGCAACTAATGTTCAATCATATGAAATGATTTTACATTAATTATTAATACTTATGTTTTTTATTGATAGTAGGATTTTTACATTAATTTAATCATATGTATCATTTGTTTATGTATATTTTAGTAAATTAGGAAATATTTTGTTCGAAATGTGTAACAGCATCTTGCTGATGTCCTTTAAATTATAATTATATGTACATATTTTGGAAAATATTTATATTTTGAATTTTACAAATAAATAAATAGTTATATTTATTTATACTTATATATACTAATTAAAAATTAGCATATCTACACCTTGTAATTTATGCAGGCTATATACTGATATGGTACTATCTTTAAGTTAATTTATTTAAAATTTTAAGAATCATATGAAATTTATTATGTTTGTTTTTTTATATTAGGCAAATCAGTAATTGATCCATTATAAATAGATGCTGCTAATGCTATTGATTCATATAGGGTTGGATGAGCATGAATAGTCAGAGTGATATCTTCTACATCACACCCCATTTCAATAGCCAATGCAATTTCTCCTAATATTTCGCTAGCATGTGTACCTAAAATTGAACCCCCGATAATTCTGTTTGTTTTTTTATCAAAAATTAATTTGGTTATACCTTCTTTACAATCTTCAGTAATTGCTCGACCTGAAGCCATCCAAGGGAAGGTTGTAACTTCGTAATCTATATTTTTTTCTTGGGCATCTTTTTCAGTATATCCAACCCACGCTATTTCTGGATCAGTATATATAATGGATGGAATTATTGTTGGATCAAAACAACGTTTTTTACCAGAAATAACTTCTGCGGCCACATGTCCTTCATGAATACTTTTATGGGCTAACATTGGATATCCTATGATATCTCCGATGGCAAAAATGTGTGGTATATTAGTACGCATTTGCTGATCTACAGGAATAAAACCATGTTTGTCTACATTTATTTCTGTATGTTCGATATTCAACATATTACCATTTGGAGCGCGTCCAATTGCTACCAATAATGCATCATAACGTCGAGTGTTTTGTAATGCAGTTTGTTTATTTTCCATAGTTACATAAATACCATCTTTTTTAGCTTCTACTGCATTAACTTTAGTGTTCAAAATTAAATTAACATTTCTACTAATTATTTTAGTAAAAAAATTAATAATATCTTCATCTAAAATTGGCATAATTTGATTACACATTTCTACTATATCAATTTCTGAGCCGAAAGCATGATATATTGTTGCCATCTCTAATCCTATAGCTCCGGAGCCTATAATTAGCAAATGTTTAGGTACGGATTGTAAAGATAGAGCATCGGTTGAATTCCAAATACGTGGATCATTAGGAATACATGGTAAAGATACAGCATGCGATCCGGCCGCTATAATAGCGTAATTAAATGCTATTTCTAAGGTCATTTGATTATTTTCAACTTGAATAGTATGACTATTAAGGAATTTTCCAACTCCATCGATTACTTTAACTTTCCGTGTTCTTGCCATAGCGCTCAAATTATTTGATAGTTGAGTGATAATTTTATCTTTCCAAGAGCGTGTTTTATTAATATCAATGTGTGTTGCTTCCAAAAGAATACCATACTTATCTAATTTCTTTTGTGTTTCAATTAGTTTGGCAATATGTAACAGTGTTTTCGAAGGAATGCAACCAACGTTAAGACATACTCCACCTAAAGCAGGATAACGTTCTACTATTGTAGTATCCATTCCTAAATCAGCGCAGCGAAAAGCTGCAGAATAACCTCCAGGTCCTGCGCCTAAAACAAGAACTTGAGTTTTTATTTGCATATGCATAATATATATGGTGCCTCTCATATTTTTAATCGAAATTGTTATTTATTATATCCAATTTAATCGGATATGTATTTCTGTATTATACACAATTTATACCGAATAATGCATATGCACCTATGATTTAGGTGATACTATCTTTATGATATTAGGACTGAAAACAATTTTAAAAACGTAAATTTTTTAAAACTTATTTCTTATATAATTAATTGAATTTACATAGATAATAGTCGTGTGTCGGAAATTATTTGAGTAATAAGTGTCATGAATCGAGCTCCATCGGCTCCATCAATAACACGATGATCATATGATAATGATAAAGGCAACATTAAACGTGGCATAAATTCTTTTCCGTTCCAAACTGGTTTTATAAAAGATTTAGATATGCCTAAAATAGCTACTTCCGGGACGTTAACAATTGGGGTAAAAGCTGTACCTCCTATACCTCCTAAATTGGATATAGTAAAACTTCCTCCTTGCATATTAGAAGGAGTCAATTGATTTCCAGAACGTGCTTTCTTTGAAAGCTCTGCTAATTCTTGCGATAATAAAATAATACCTTTTTTATTCACATCGTTCAAGACAGGTACTAATAAACCTTTAGGAGTATCTACTGCTATACCAATATTAATATATTTTTTTAAAACTAGTGTTTGACCATCTTGGGACAGGGAACTATTAAATCGTGGTAATTCTTCTAATGCTTTTGCAACTGCTTTCATAACAAAAACTAAAAGCGTAATCTTACAATTTATTTTTTTACTTTTAATATCAATATTTTGCTGTTTTCTAAAATTCTCTAAATCGGTAATATCAGCTTCATCAAATTGTGTTACATGGGGAAGCATTATCCAATTTCTCTGTAAATTTGAACCAGAGATTTTTTGTATTTTGCTTAACATCACAGTTTTAATATCCCCAAATTTACTGAAATTTATTTTCGGCCAAGATAAGATAGGTAGTAGTTGATGAGATTGAATAGATGACATATGAGTTGTATGATATATTGAAAGATTGTTTATATAATTTTGAATGTCTTCTTTTAGAATACGTCCTTTACGACCGCTACCTTTTACTTTTGATAAATCTATTCCGAATGCACGAGCCATATGACGCACTAATGGTGTAGCATGATGTGTTGTGAGATCGAGTTTGGGATGATTACTGTGATGTATATCGCTACGTATCACTTTTTTTGTTGTATCATTGTTTGTTAATACATGAGCATGAGAGGAAGATTTAATATCGTTTTGCTCATTAAGAGCAGGAGTATTAGTATGATTTTGTGTATCAAGTAGTAAAATCAAAGATCCTGTATGTACTTTATCTCCAATGTGAACATGAATTTTAGTAACGATACCAGAACAAGGAGCTGGTATCTCCATAGATGATTTATCACCTTCAATTATAATAAGTGACTGATTAGTATTAATATATTCTCCAATTTTTACTATTACTTCTGTAACTTCTAATTCATCCTCACCAATATTTGGCACATTAATTTCGATTGTCATGATGTTATTCTCTTATATTAGGCGTGGATTAATTTTATCAGGATCAATGTTGAATATTTTAATGGCGTTCAGGACAACATCAGTACGAATATGGCCTTTTTTTACTAATTGGGCTAACGCAGCAGTCACCACATAACCTGTGTTTATCTCAAAATGATATCTCAAATTTTCTCGACTGTCGGAACGACCAAATCCATCTGTACCTAAAACAAAAAAATGATTACCTGGGACAAAACATCGAATTTGTTCTGCAAATAATTTCATATAATCAGTAGCAGCTATAGTGGGAAAATCACTTAATATAGTAGTAATATACGGTATTCTAGGTATGTCCATAGGATGCAACATGTTCCAACGTTCGCAATCTTGTCCGTCTCGTGCTAATTCAGTAAAAGACGTAACACTGTATACATCAGAACTTACATTATACTCTTGAGACAGGATTCGTGCCGCTTCACGAACAAGACGCAAAATAGCGCCAGATCCCATTAATTGAACTTTCCCATTTTTTCCAGATAAAGATTCTAATTTATAAATTCCTTTTCGGATACCTTCTTCGACCCCTGTTGGCATAGCTGGCATATGATATTTTTCGTTTAATGTAGTGATGTAATAATATATATTTTCTGGATTGCTTCCATACATTCGCATTAGACCGTCTTGTATGATAACAGCGATTTCATATGCATATGCTGGATCATAAGAAATGCAATTAGGGATTGTTAATGACTGAATGTGACTGTGTCCATCAGCATGTTGTAATCCTTCACCATTTAAAGTAGTGCGACCAGATGTCCCTCCGATTAAAAATCCACGAGCGTGTTGATCAGCAGCGGCCCAAAAAAAATCTCCGATTCTTTGAAAACCAAATATTGAGTAATAAATATAAAATGGTACCATAGGTAAGTCATTAGTACTATATGAAGTAGCAGCTGCTAACCACGATGCCGCTGCCCCTAATTCATTTATACCTTCTTGTAAAATTTGACCTTGTTTATCTTCACGATAATATGCAAGTAAATCATGATCTTGAGGAGTGTATTGTTGTCCCATGGGACTATAAATACCGATTTGACGAAACAATCCCTCCATCCCAAAAGTTCGGGCTTCATCAGCAATTATGGGTACTAGTCTATTTTTGATGGGTACATGTTTTAATAGTATATTTAATACGCGTACAAACGCAAGAGTAGTAGAGATATCTTTATTTTGTTGTATGAGTAATGGATAAAAATGTTCTAATGTTGGTAGTTCTAGCGAATTAGTGGAATGTTGCAACCTACTTGGAACGTATCCAAACAATGTTTTGCGTCGTGCATGTAAGTATATGTGTTCCTTAGAATCTTTTTTAAACGTTAAATAGGGTAAAGATTCAATTTGATCATTTTTGATAAGATTTAAGTTAAATCTATCTCTAAAATAACGTATCTCTTTTATATTAATGTTTTTTATTTGATGTGCAATATTCATTCCTTCTGCGCTAGAACCCATTCCATACCCTTTTACAGTATGCGCTAATATTACAACAGGTTTTCCAAAACTATTCTTAGCTTTTTCTAAAGCAGCAAATATTTTTTTAGGGTCATGTCCACCGCGATCCAACTCCCAAATTTCAGAGTCACTCATGTCATTTACTAACGTGCTAGTTTCTGGATATTTACCAAAAAAGTGTTTACGTATATAAGCACCATTTTTAGATTTAAATGTTTGATAATCTCCATCAACAGTTTCATTCATAAGTTGAATTAGTTTACCACTAGTATCCTTGTGTAACAATGCATCCCATTTGCTTCCCCAAATAACTTTAATTACTTCCCAACCTGATCCTTTAAATATATTTTCTAAGTCATTAATAATTTTTCCATTTCCTACTACTGGACCGTCTAATCGCTGTAAATTACAATTCACAATAAAAATTAAATTATCTAATTTTTCTCTAGCAGCAATATTCAACGCCCCTTTAGATTCAGGTTCATCCATCTCTCCGTCTCCTAAAAAAGCGTACACTGTTTGCAAAGTGGTGTCTTTTAAATCTCTGTTTTTTAAGTATTTTAAAAATTTCGCTTGGTAAATTGCGCTAATTGAAGTAAGACCCATAGAAACTGTAGGAAACTGCCAAAATTCTGGCATTAATTTTGGATGAGGATATGAGGGAAGTCCCAAATTTTTTATTTCTTGACGAAAATTATTTATTTGATTTTCATGCAATCGTCCTTCAAGAAAAGCACGGGCATATATACCAGGTGAAATATGTCCTTGAAAATATATTAAATCACCTCCATCATGTTTATTACGTGCGCGAAAAAAATGATTAAAACATACTTCATACAATGTAGCTGCAGATTGGAATGAAGCAATATGTCCTCCTAAATCCAGGTTTTTTTTTGATGCATGTAATACTATCATAATAGCATTCCAACGAACAACTGCGCATATGTGTTCTTCTATTTCTAGATTTCCGGGATATTCTGGTTCATCTTTAACTGGAATAGTATTTACATAGTCATTTGTTGTTCCATTGTTAGCAATTATAACTCCATTACTACGAGCTTCATGTATGATTTGATTTATTAAAAATTTGGCTCTTTCAACTCCTTCTCTTTGAATAACCGAAGAGATGGATTGCAACCAATCTTCTGTTTCTATTGGATCTACATCATTAGATAAATGTTCTAACATTGCAGCGTTTCCTTAATTTATTTAAAATATATGTATGTATATGTTGATTTTATAAATGTTAATATTTGTATCGTATAAAATATTAACGCGCGTTTGTATTTATACGAATAAAATAATTTTAAAAGTGTATTGGTTCATCGTTTTAAAAATCAAAAATATTTGCTACAGAAAAACAACATTTAGTAATTTAATGAATGTATGATATCTCTATGACTTCTATGATCTTCTCTTTAAGAGTAAAAATAGTGAAGTGAATAATTTAAAATATAATATTTAAAAATATTATTTCTTAACTTTTTTGTACTAATTCTGTATCAAATATTATTTGATTTAATGATTACAATAAAATATATAAGAGACTTATTTTAGATGCCAATGTTTTACTTTTATGTGTTATATCATATATATAAAATTAATAATGTTGCTTTTATTAAATAATTTCATAACATATCATCACACAATTGAATTGTATTTTAGAGTTTTAATCATGATACACTAAAAGTATGTGTTTATTTACGTCGTATTGTTTCTTAATCGTAATATAATTTATATGTGACATCAATGTTTTGGTTACATATTCGAATATGATAGATAAAATTTAAATATTGATAATTATAAATTAGGTGGGGTTTTCAGATTTATTGTATGTATACTATCATCTATTTTTTAACGTGGTATTACAGCCATAATAGGTCGATGCAATAGTGTTCAATTTCTATCTATTATGTATCATTAAATGTACAATAGATTATAATAATTATACTTTATGAAAACTATGTAAATTTATGTATGATAGTTTTTTACATAATGTTAGTTATAGCTCGAAACTAATATAAACGCAAAGTCATTTAAAAGTTCAGATGAATTTAAAATATAATTACAAATGTTTTAAATTTATTATAGATCAAACGAATTATTTCTGATATTTGTGGAAATATGTACTGTGGTATTACAGATTATTTGATGTATATACAAATATGTGAAAATGTATTCATGTTAGTTTAACGCAAATATTGGATGAATCAATATGTTGTTTTCTTATGCAGTTATAATTATAAAAAAATTTTATATTTTAGATACTGAATTTTTTAATTATTAATATTAATATTTTGTGTAATTTTATGCATAGTTTAGTCATTTCTAATATTGTTAATAACCATTTTTTTAATACAAGAAAAAAATTTAATTTTTTTTCTAAAATAAATATACCTATATATACCGTGTTGCTATTTGCCATAGTGATTTTATAAGTTTTTAATAATTTATTAGATTTAAAGCAATTAAATATAATGAATTTGTTTAAAACCCTTAGCTTTAATGTTGCCGTAGCAGTTTAACTAATACACATATCGCTGCTTCACACATATATTGTAGCTATTTTAGTGTATTTATAATGTTTGTGTATAAATTTTATTCCATCCATATATATAAGATGTAAAAAATGTTATATAAAAATTATTTGCTATTTTTAATCAAATATTATTAGACGTAGAAATCTTTTCAGATTATGTTTGTATTAAAAAAATTTATAAAAAATTTTTAACTGATGGATAAACTCAAACCTAGTAATTAATGCAACAGTATGCTTGCAATTGATTTAACAGAAAATTAGTCGTCTTTTATAAAAGACATATTTATTTATAGAAATATAAGATATAAATGTTGTTATATCTTAGTAGATTATAATTGTGAATATACCAATATCGATGGGTATGGATTAGAATTTAAAACGTTTTACAAATTTTAATAATATTCAATTGACACTATTTTGTTCAATTTATTTAAAAAAAAATTAACTATTAGTGATATAGCTTGTTTGTAGGAAATATATATGTGCTTTAAACTTATTTATGTTTGATTAATTACTCAGAATTGAGAATAATGTTTGCTCTATTTTAAAAAATGTAGTTTTTTATTTCAAACAGATATAAATTATTATAAATTGATGTGACATTATGTTTATGTCACTGTATGCAATATAAAGAGAACATCATAAACTAATTGTTAACCTACCTGAACATCGTAACGTATATTAAAAATATAATGTTTATGGATCAATTGCCGCATCAATATCATTTTATCATTATGCAACAAATATTACGCTTTTCGTATACTGTAACATGCGTTTTTTTATTTATTATAATTTTGATTGTAGTATATAGCGCATTTTTAGATAAAACGATACAAAGCCGTATTGGTGGTAAAGTTTGGAGGTTACCTACTGTTATTTACAGTCGTACGATTAATATAGAACCTAATACGTCATATAATAAAAATGATATAATTAATTTATTAGAGGCTTTACGGTATCGTCAAGTATTTAAAATTACTCATTCAGGAGAGTTTGTTGTACATAATAATAATATTGAGTTGTTGCGTAGATCTTTTAATTTTCCAAGCGGAGAAGAGGGAGAAATACATGTATCCTTTTTTTTTAATCAAGAAAAGTTACTCCGTATTTATAATCAAGACACAAACAATAATTTAGGATTATTTCGATTGGATCCCAAAATCATATCTATTCTATATGCTCCCAATGGACAACAAAGATTATTCATACCAAGATCGGGCTTTCCAGATATATTAATAGATATGTTATTAGCTGTTGAAGATCGTGATTTTTATAAGCATGATGGTATTCAAATATCTTCTATTGGTCGCGCTTTTTTAGCTAATATAGTTTCCGGGCGTACTATACAAGGTGGGAGTACTTTAACACAACAATTAGTAAAAAATTTATTTTTAAATAATACACGATCATTATGGCGGAAATTTAACGAAGTTTGTATGGCTTTAATTTGTGATTATCGATATAGCAAGGATCACATTCTTGAATTATATTTGAATGAAATATATTTTGGTCAAAACGGAAACGATCAGATCCGTGGATTTCCTTTGGCTAGCTTTTACTATTTTGGTCGACCAATAAATGAACTGAGTATAGATCAGCAAGCAATGTTAGTAGGAATGATAAAAGGGGCGTCTTTATATAATCCTTGGAAAAATCCACAGATAACACTGGAACGTCGAAATTTAATACTCAAATTGTTAGCACATAGAAATATTATTGACAAAAAAGTATGCGCTATTCTTAGTGCACGCCCGTTAGGAACACAATTAAAAGATGAGGTATTGATTTTACAGCCTGCTTTTATACAAATGGTGAATGAAGAAATACAAAATATTGATCAAATTCACGATTTTTCTGGAATAAAAATATTTACTACGTTGGATCCTATTTCTCAAAAAGCAGCAGAAAAGGCGATGGAATTAGGAATCCATAGACTCAGACGTTATTATAATGTAAAAGATCTAGAAGGTGCCATAGTTATATTAGATCGCTTCAATGGAAAAGTGCGGGCTATGGTAGGCGGATCTGAGCCCCGTTTTTATGGATTTAATCGTGCTATGCATGCTCGTCGTTCTATTGGTTCGTTAGCAAAGCCAGCAACTTATTTAGCAGCCTTGAGTGATCCTAATAAATACCACCTTAATACGTGGATCGCTGATGAACCTATTAATTTGAGACAACCAAATGGAGTAATTTGGTCTCCTAAAAATTATGATCGAAAATTTCGAGGTAAGGTGACACTTATCGATGCTTTTACTAAGTCTCTTAATGTGCCTACTGTTAATTTGGGCATGACAATAGGGTTGGATACTGTTTCTGATGTTTTAATAAAATTGGGTATTTCGCCTGATTTTATTCCTTCTTTTCCATCTATCCTTTTAGGATCCATTAATTTGACGCCTATAGAAGTCGCGCAAAAATTTCAAACTATTGCTAGCGGCGGTCAATATTCTACTTTATCATCTATTCGTTGTATTATGAATGAAGAAAATACAGTATTATATCGACATTTTACTAAGACAGAGCGTGTTATTTTTCCTCAAGCAGCTTATTTAGTATTATATGCAATGCAACAAGTAGTAGCACGAGGAACTTCTTGTGTTTTATCTTTGAAATTTCCTTATTCTCAATTAGCCGCAAAAACTGGAACTACTAATGATCTGAGAGATAGTTGGTTTGTTGGGATTGACGGTACAGAAGTAACTGTGATTTGGATAGGACGTGATAATAATGGGGAGGCTAAATTAACGGGTACTAATGGCGCATTAACTTTATATACTCTTTATTTAGATAATAAAAAACCTACTCCTCTACACTTAATACCACCTAGTGGTATTAAGAATGTACTTGTGGATAATTGTGGTAATTGTATATTACATGATAGTAAAAGTACTTGCTGTCAGGTATTGCCAATGTGGGTAAATGATGAGCAAGTATTGCTGCAGTCACTCGCACAATCAAAAATCATCTCATACAATCAAAAATCGATGAATATCGTAGAATAACAGGATATTTATAATATAAATCAATGAATAAATAATGTTTATTTATTAATCGTTGTTGATTGTTTATTTTCTAAAGTAACGGTGAGTTTACGTAACAATATATAATTATACTTTAAGTAACTTTAATTCTGTCTTTATTTTGTCAATTAACAATACAATATTGAAATATTATTCTAATATAGCATGGAAATTGTTTATATAAAGCGTATATTGTAGAAATAGTTTGCTTAGTCAAGAAACTGTTTTATCAAATCAAATATACAAGATCTAAATTGATCCAATTAATTATAGCAAGACTAATGATAGTATTATTTACGATGTAAAAGGTTAAGAATTATGAATAATGATGCAAAATTCCCTGTACAATTGACTGATTTTGCAGCCAGTAAAGTAAGGTTTTTTATTAAAAATAAAATAATAAACAATTCAAATTTAAAACTGCGTGTATATATTATAGGAGGAGGCTGCGGCGGGTTTCAATATGGATTCACTTTAGATGATAAAATTACTGATGATGATTGTATTATAGAAAATAATGGCGCTGCTTTAGTGATAGATCCTATGAGTTTGCAATATTTGTTTGGTGGTATTGTAGATTATTATGAAGGTTTAGAAGGGTCTCGATTTGTTGTAATAAATCCAAACGCTAAGAATACTTGCAGTTGCGGCTCTTCTTTCAGTATATAAACATATGTTATGTATAACAATACGTTCACCAAAATAGATAAACATGTATGTTTACCTTAATTATGTTTATTAAATATCCATGATATTGATTGTGTCGTGTATACATCTTGTTTTGTATAGTATAAACTTCAGGTATTAAAATTGTTGACGTGATTACTGCATATCATCTGATGTAATTGTTTTAGCAAAACAATTACATCAGATGATTATATATTATCAGGAAATGTTATTTATTTTAAGATAACCAATTAATGTAATATGAGATGTTGTATTTGCAATTAAATAAATTCATGATTAACGATTAAAGGTTGAAGCATGTCTAGGGACAATTGAGTGTTGTTTTAAAATATAGGTAAATATGTAATAATTAATATTTACTAAATAATTCGCCATAATTCATAGAAAAAAAATAAATCATGAAAAATTAAATGTATAATTTGGGTTGATATGTGAGAGTTAATTATATTTTTGTAACTGGTGGAGTTGTATCATCTTTAGGCAAAGGTATTGCTACAGCATCTTTAGCTGCAGTTTTAGAGGCTCGTGGTTTAGGTGTCACCATAATTAAATTAGATCCGTATATCAATGTAGATCCTGGTACCATTAGTCCTGTGCAACATGGAGAGGTGTTTATCACTGAAGATGGAGCGGAGACCGATTTAGATCTAGGACATTATGAGCGCTTTATTCGTACTAAAATGAGGCATCAAAATAATTTCACTGCTGGTAGAATTTATGCTGACGTTTTGCGTAAAGAACGTCGGGGAGATTATTTGGGCGCTACGATACAGATTATTCCTCACGTTACCGATACCATAAAAAAATGGCTTATAGCAGGTGCTTTAGGCTATGATGTTTTGTTAGTGGAAATAGGTGGAACAGTAGGCGATATTGAATCATTACCTTTTTTAGAAGCTATTAGGCAAATGGTGATCGAAGTAAGTAGAGAGCAAACTTTATATATACATTTGACATTAGTGCCTTTTATTGCAGTATCTGGAGAGCTAAAAACCAAGCCAACACAACATTCAGTAAAAGAGCTACTTTCTATTGGCATTCAACCTGATATTTTAATTTGTAGATCTGATCGAGTAATAAGCAATAATGAACGAAAAAAAATTTCTTTATTTTGCAATGTACCTAAACAAGCGATAGTTTCTCTGCAAGATGTAGATTCAATTTATAAGATACCCGCTTTACTCAAATCGCAAGGATTAGATGATTATATTTGTAAACGTTTTAATTTAAATTGTCCTGAGGCAAATCTATCGGATTGGGAGGAAGTAATTTATTATCAAGAACATCCGATAGGAGAAGTAACTGTGGGTGTGGTAGGTAAATATATTGAATTGGTGGATGCTTACAAATCAGTGACAGAAGCATTAAAACATGCTGGAATAAAAAATCGTGTTGTCGTTAATATTCGTCTTATTAATTCCCAAGATGTGGAAAAATTAGGGATAGAGAAAACATTGAAGGGTTTAAATGCTATCTTAGTTCCTGGAGGCTTTGGTTATCGTGGAGTGGAAGGAAAGATTTTGTCCGCACAATATGCCAGAGAAAATAATATACCGTATTTTGGGATCTGTTTGGGTATGCAAGTAGCACTGATCGAATTTGCTCGTCATGTCGCCGGAATGCCAGATGCTAATTCTACAGAATTTGTAGCTAATTGTAAATATCCGGTAGTAGCTCTAATAACTGAGTGTAGAGATGAAAATGGTGTTACAATAATGCGTAATAATAATATTAACTTGGGTGGGACTATGCGTTTGGGCAATCAAGCATGTTATTTAATTAAAGACAGTCTAACGCATCAAATGTATGGTAAAAGTACTATATTAGAACGTCATCGCCATCGTTACGAAGTAAACAATATGTTGTTAAACAACATAAAACATGCGGGGTTAAGTTGTGTTGGTTTTTCTGAAAAGAATCGTTTAGTAGAAGTAATTGAGTACTCGAAGCATCCATGGTTCATAGGTAGTCAGTTTCACCCTGAATTTAATTCTACACCTCGTGATGGTCATCCTTTATTCATAGGTTTTATAAAAGCTGCAATAGAATATCAACATCGTCATAATAAATTAATTTAGTATATACGAGTTAATGTTTATGGTATTATTTTTTAGTTTGTAATTAAAAATATAAATTAATTAACAAAGGAAATGTATATGCCTAAGATTTTGCACATTACTGGACGTGAAGTTATTGATTCTCGTGGTAATCCAACAGTGGAAGCTGAAGTATATATTAACGGTGGTTCTAGATTAGCATCTGTACCATCTGGAGCATCTGTTGGTTCCCAGGAAGCTTTAGAATTGCGAGATAATGATAAAAATCGGTTTTTTGGAAAAGGGGTAATAAAAGCGGTAAATGCTGTAAATGGACCTATTCACCAGGCATTAATGGGTATAGATGTGACACAACAACGCGTTATTGACGCCATTATGATTGATCTAGATGGCACTCGTAATAAATCAAAATTTGGTTCTAATGCTATCTTGAGTGTTTCTTTGGCAGCGGCGAAAGCGGCTTCGGCATTTAAAAATGTTCCATTATATCATCATATTGCTGATTTATATGATGCGCCAACGAATGCATTTATCATGCCACTTCCTATGATGAACATTATTAATGGAGGCAGGCACGCTGATAATGATTTAGATATTCAGGAGTTTATGATTGTACCGGTTGGAGCAAAAACAATCAAGGCAGCAATTCAGATGGGATCTGAAATATCGCATACTTTAGGGATAATATTAAAGAAAAAAAGAATATCTACACAGTTAGGCGATGAGGGGGGGTATGCTCCTAATATTAGTTCTCATACTATTGCGTTAGAGTTAATAAAAGAGTCTGTAGAACAGTCCCATTATGTCTTAGGAGAAGATGTCGTGCTAGCAATAGATTGCGCTGCATCTGAATTATTTGATACATCTATTGCTAAATATAACATAAAAAGTGAAAAAAAATTTTTTACTTCTGAAGAGTTTACTCATTATTTGTCATTATTAGCACAAGAACACTCAATAGTTTCTATTGAAGATGGACAGAGTGAATATGATTGGGATGGTTTTGCTTATCAAACCAAAGTTCTTGGTAATAAAATTCAATTAATAGGAGACGACTTGTTCGTAACTAACTTAAATCTGTTACAAATAGGTATTAATCGAAATATCGCAAATTCTATTTTAATTAAATGTAATCAAATAGGATCATTAACTGAAACATTAGATACTATTAGAATGGCTAAAAACGCAGGATATACCACAATTATTTCGCACCGTTCTGGAGAAACTGAAGATACAAGTATTGCTGATATAGCAGTGGGCACTTCTGCGGGTCAGATTAAGACTGGACCTGTTCGTTGTTCTGAACGTGTAGCTAAATACAATCAACTAATACGTATAGAAGAAATTTTAGGCAAAAAAGGAGTGCTTCATAGATTTAAAAAGATACAACCATGTTGTAACTGATTTGCAATTAATTATGTTTGCAAATCTACATAAAACTAAATAAACAAATGTTGTTTATAGAGCAACCAGAATGCGACAGTTTTCTTATTACTTGATAATAGAAGAGTGTTAAGTAAAAATAATTAATTTACGTGATTTTGATCTAAATAAACATATAATAATGATTATTATTAAACTAGAGGTGCTAATCATATTAGGTATATAAATATGTATATGTATCGATATGGGTTAATTTTTTAATATGTGTTTGTTATACTTGTGTAATAAATTATTTCTTGTTAGTTCAAAAAAACTATTATTGATAATATAAATTAATTTGCATTACTACACCACTATAATAGCAGTGGTCAATAATATCGTACGTTGTTATATTTCATTTAGATTTATATTATTTGAAAAATAATAATAACACATAATTTTGAATAATATTTATTAATTAAATATGAATTTTTTGTTCATATTTAGTGTATTTATGTATGTTAATAATCCATATTGTTTGATACTTAGCTAAATTAAATTAGATTACGTGGATATGTAAGTATTTTAGCAAGATGTGCGTGGCTTAATTCATAAGTTTTGTTATCTATAAGACAATATTAAGTAGTTTGGTTTAACGATGAAAAAAAATGCATATAACGAAATAACACCGTTAACTTCAGAACAATTAGATTATATTCAATCATTTTTTGATACTTTATCTAGTGCTCAACTGATTTGGATATCAGGGTATTTGTGGGGATTAACAGGTGTTATGAAATCTGATAATACTGCAGATATTTCTAAAAAAACTAAAATTACTGATGTTTATCTTAATAAAAAAATCACCTTAATATCTGCTTCTCAAACTGGCAATGCGCGTCGATTAGCTGAGCAATTACTTGGTGATATTACTGCGGCTAATTTGGACGTAGTATTGTTCAACGCTGGAGATTATAAATTTAAACGAATTTCTCAAGAAACATTGTTAATTATTATTACTTCTACATATGGAGAGGGAGAGCCTCCAGAAGAAGCGATTGCGTTGCACAGATATTTATTTTCTAATAAAGCAACTAAAATGGAAAATACGTATTTTGCTGTATTCAGTTTTGGGGATCAATCCTATGAATATTTTGCTAAAGCTGGAAAAGATTTTGATCTGCGATTAGAAGAACTTGGAGCGCATCGGTTATGCGATCGAGTCGATGTCGATATTGATTTTAAACAAGAAACTAAAATATGGAGAAAAAAAATAGTCCTTTTGTTAAAAAACAAGATAATATCTACTCCTATATTTAATAAAAATAATAGAATTTATGATATTGAACGAGCAAATAATACTGTATATAATAAAGACAATCCATTAGTTGCTCATTTATCAACAAGATATAAAATTACTAGTCGTAATTCATTTAAAGATGTGCATCATTTAGAAATTGATATTACTGATTCTAATTTACATTACCAACCAGGAGATGCATTAGGGGTCTGGTATGAAAACGATCCAAATCTTATTAATGAATTATTAGATTTATTAAGCTTAAAAGGAACTGAGCGGGTACAGATTAAAGAAAAATCAATGCTTCTTACGGAGGCATTGAAAAAAAATTATGAATTAACACATAATACTCCTGTTTTTGTAAAAAATGTAGCTACTATCGCTCAAGATAAAATGTTGCTTGATTTATTTAACGATCAAGAAAAATTAAATAAATTCATTTTAACTACACCTATTATTGAAATGATGCATCATGTGTCAATTACAATAAGTCCTCAAGAGTTATTGCAAATATTACGTCCTATGCAACCCCGATTTTATTCTATTTCTTCTTCTCAATCAGAAGTGGGAGAGGAAGTGCATATTACTGTGAGTGTGATCCGTTACAAAGTAAATGAACGTTTGAGAACAGGTGGTGCTAGCAGTTATTTAGTAGATCGTATAAAAGAAAATGAAAAAATACGTATTTTTATTGAATCTAATAATAATTTTAGGTTGCCAAACAATCTCAATGCTCCAGTAATTATGATTGGAGCTGGGACAGGTATTGCTCCGTTTCGTGCTTTTATGCAACAACGAGCTGCAGATGGTGCATCAGGAAAAAACTGGTTATTTTTTGGGAATTTAAGATTTATAGATGATTTTCTTTATCAAATTGAATGGCAACGTTATGTTAGGGATGGTTTATTGACCAAAATTGATACAGCTTGGTCTAGAGATCAAGATGTTAAGATCTATGTGCAAAACAAATTATTAAAAAATAGTGTTGAACTTTGGTCATGGATTCAAGAAGGAGCTCATGTTTATGTATGTGGCGATGCTAAATATATGGCTCGAGATGTAGATAAAGCTTTAGTTATGTTGGTATCTAAACATGGGGGTATGAATTTGGATAAAGCGAATGAATTTTGGCATGATATGCGAATACAACATCGTTATCAGAGAGATATTTACTAATGAATAAAAAATATAATAATGATGACAAAAATATAAGCTTATTATCTGATAATGAGCGAATAAAACGAACAAGCAATTTTTTAAGAGGTACTATTGCTCAAAATTTAGACAATAATTTAACTGGCGGTTTTAATGCAGAAGATTCTCAATTAATTAGATTTCACGGTATGTATCAACAAGATGATCGTGATGTACGCATAGAGCGAGCAAATCAAAAATTAGAACCATTAATTAATATGATGCTACGTTGTCGTTTACCGGGTGGTGTAATTACCCCACAACAATGGCTAGCTATCGATGACTTTTCAGAAAAATATACCTTATATGGAACAATACGTCTTACTACTCGACAAACCTTTCAACTACATGGTTTGCTGAAACCTAACTTAAAAAATATGCATCGTTTGTTAAATAAATTGGGATTGGATTCTATAGCTACCGCTGGAGATGTAAATCGCAATGTAATATGCACAGCTAATCCGATGGAATCAACATTACACTGTCAAGTATGGGAATTAGCAAAAAGTATTTCTGCACATTTGTTACCGAAATCTCATGCATATGCAGAAATTTGGCTAGATGCAAAAAAAACAGAATCTACAGATTCTGAGCCAATTTTAAGTGCTACTTATTTGCCTCGTAAATTTAAAATAGCAATTGCGATACCGCCGATAAATGATGTGGATGTTCATGCTAATGATCTTAGTTTTATTGCTATCAAGGGTGATAAAACTGATCAGATAATTGGTTTTAATGTATTAGTCGGCGGGGGACTGGCGATGAATTACGGAGATATCACTACATATCCTCGTAAAGCTAGTGAATTTGGATATATTGATACAAAAGATATTTTAAAGATTGCAGAAGCTGTGGTCACCACACAAAGAGATTGGGGGGATAGATCTAATCGTAAACATGCTAAAACAAAGTATACTTTAGCTCGAGTTGGAGTAAATACATTTAAAGCAGAAGTTGAACGTCGTTCTGGAATAAGATTCCGTCTAATTCATCCTTACGTATTTACAGATAGAGGAGACCGATTTGGGTGGGTACAGGGTATTGATAGTTGTTGGCATCTTACTGTATTTATAGAAAACGGAAGAATATCAAATCATGATCCCCGTAAATTATTAAAACGTGGAATCGCAGAAGTTGCACGAATACATTTAGGATCCTTTAGATTAACTGCAAATCAAAATTTGATTATTTCAGGAGTATCCAAGGATAATAAATTCATTATAGAAAGCACATTGAAAAAGTATGGCGTGATTAATGATCATATCACGCCGCAACGAAAAGCATCTATGGCATGTGTAGCTTTTCCTACTTGTCCATTAGCTATGGCAGAAGCAGAACGATTTTTACCAGAATTTGTTACTAAAATAGAAAATATCATGTCAAAGTATAAACTAGGAAAAGATGCTATTATTTTACGGGTAACAGGTTGTCCAAACGGTTGTGCTCGTGCAATGTTATCAGAAATTGGATTAACAGGAAGATCAATTGGGCGTTATAACCTTTATTTAGGGGGTAATAATATCGGCACGCGCATTCCTAGATTGTACAAAGAAAATATTACAGAAGGTGATATTTTAAATATTCTTGACACAACTATTAGACGTTGGTCTCAAGAAAGAAATCATCAAGAATCTTACGGAGATTATGTAGTAAGGTCTGGGATAGTTAAGGCTGTTTTAAATTCTGAAAAAGATTTTTATGAATAAACTATTCAATGTGGTCAATCATTATTGGACCTCTACAGAACTCAATTCACTGGATATAAATGAACAGCGTTTGATATTAATGCAAATAAATCAATATTTGGAATCTTTGAAGACGGAAGACAGATTTATGTGGGCTATAGAACACCTGCCTAAACAAGCAATATTATCTTCAAGCTTTGGTATTCAGTCATCAGTCAGTTTACATTTAACTACTCATCATTATCCTAACATTCCGATTGTTTTAATTGATACTGGCTATTTATTTCCAGAAACATATCGATTTGTAGATCGACTGACAGAAAAAATGCAATTAAATTTACATGTATTTTCTCCAAAGCAATCTGCAGCATGGCAAGAAGCACGATATGGTAAATTATGGGAGCAGGGAATAAAAGGAATCAAACAATACAATGCTATCAATAAAGTCGAACCTATGCATCGTGCTTTAAGAATACTTAAAGTGAAAACATGGTTTGCAGGACTAAGAAGGAATCAATCAGATAGTCGTAAAAATTTGCCAATAATAACTATTCAGAATGGAGTTTTTAAGTTTCTACCTATAATTGATTGGGATACGCCTCAGATTCATAAATACATTAAAAAACATTCTTTAGAATATCATCCATTGTGGAAACAAGGGTATGTGTCTATAGGAGATGTGCATACTAGCAGAAAATGGGAACCAGGTATGAAAGAAGAAGATACACGTTTCTTTGGGTTACAACGTGAATGTGGTTTACATATTATTGATTGAAATTTATTATTTATATGAAATGGTTATTTGATATACTTTATTTATACATATATGATAAATACGTCAGTAATAATATATGTTGTTAACAATAATTAGATTAAAGTATGAGTAGTCATATTTTTCTGATTATACAAAATATATGATCATATATATATTATTGTATGAAAGTAAAATATTAAATTTCTAAAAATGCATATACTAGATATGAGAATATCTATAAAAAATATTACATATATGTTAAATATTTGTTAATACTTATCACATTTAATCATAAACATAATTCTGTGGAATATTTACCGCTCTTTGTTGATCTTAAAAATAGGCCAGTGTTAGTAGTTGGAGGGGGTGCTGTTGCTGCGCGTAAAATACAAATGCTACAAAGAGTGGGCGCTACTATCACAATAGTAGCGCCCACTCTTTGTCCAGAATTAAAAAAAGTTTTACTTGTACAAAATATTAGTTGGATCAATGAAAATTTTCACCCTATTATGTTAAATCAAGTAATTTTAGTAATTGTGGCCACCAATGATTCTAAATTAAATACTTTAATATACCAAAGTGCTGAAAAACGAAATATTTTAATAAATACTGTGGACGACAAGAATAAATGTTCGTGTATTTTTCCTGCTATTGTTGATCGAGATCCTGTGTTAATAGGAATTTCTTCTTGCGGCAAAGCACCTACACTAGTGCGTATTTTACGTGAAAAACTAGAATTGTTATTACCAAAGTCTCTCGGGTTTTTAGCAAAATTGGCTGGAACATGGCGTAATCGAGTAAAACAACGTATTGTAGATCCAGCATGCAGACGTTGTTTTTGGGAAAAAATATTTTATAATGATCATATTGTTACGTTAATTGAACAGGGTAGGCCTAAAGAAGCCAATGAAGCTTTTAAATATGCGCTTAGTAATATCGAAGGCGATAATAATAATAACAAAAAAGGCAATGTAACGTTAGTAGGAGCAGGTCCCGGAGATATAGGATTGTTAACTATTAGGGGGCTGCAAGCAATGCAACAAGCAGATGTAATACTATATGATCACTTGGTAAGTTCAGCTGTTCTAGATTTAGCTCGTCGAGATGCTGATAAAATTTGCGTCGGAAAACATGTTGGGAATCATTCAATTTCTCAAAAAGAACTCAATCAATTCATAGTGCAATTAGCGCAAAAAGGAAATAAAGTTGTCAGGCTTAAGGGAGGAGATTCATTTATTTTTGGTCGGGGTGGAGAGGAATTACAAACAGTATCGGAAGCAGGCATTCCTTTTCAAGTAGTTCCTGGTATTACAGCAGGTATCGGTGTTACAGCGTACGCTGGTATTCCATTAACTCATAGAAAGTATGCTCATAGTGTTGTTTTCATTACCGGGCATAATGCAAACAGTGATAATCAATTTAACTGGAATTTTTTATCAAATAATAAACAGACGTTAGTAATTTATATGGGTAAGATGAATGCTGTAAACATTAGTAAGAATCTAATCATTCATGGACGAAATATGCATACCCCGGTAGCTGTAATCAGTCGGGGAACATATCAAAATCAAAAAATTTTAATTGGTACCTTAATGGAATTAGAAAAATTGGCAAAAATGGCTGATTATCCCACCTTGTTAGTTATTGGTGATGTTGTATCGTTACATGATAAAATAAATTGGTTTGGTCAGAAAGCGCTGAATTACTATTCTATTAATTCAATTATTAATTTGATATAAATTAAAAAGGGTAATATATGATTCAAAATAAAAAACATGTTACTTATTTGCATAGATTAGAATCAGAAAGTATCTATATTATTCGCGAAGTAGTTGCTGAATTTTGCAAACCAGTTATGTTGTATTCTGTTGGTAAAGATTCTTCGGTGATGTTGCATTTAGCACGAAAAGCATTTCATCCTAGCACATTACCTTTTCCTTTGTTACATATTGATACTGGCTGGAAATTTCATGAAATGTATGTATTTCGTGACAATACCGCTAAGTCGTATGGTTTTGAGTTATTAGTTCATAAAAATCTAGAAGGTATCTCTATGGGAATTGATCCATTTGTTCATGGTAGCGCCAAATATACAGATATCATGAAAACAGAAGCACTTAAACAAGCGTTGAATCAGTATGGATTTGATGCTGCTTTTGGAGGCGCTCGTCGTGATGAAGAAAAAGTTAGAGCTAAAGAGCGGATTTATTCGTTTCGAGATAAATTTCATTCCTGGAATCCTAGAAAGCAACGTCCGGAATTATGGTATAATTATAATAGTAAAATTAATAAAGGAGAAAGTATTCGTGTATTTCCATTATCTAATTGGACAGAGTTGGATATTTGGCAGTATATTTTCTTTGAAAAAATTGACATAGTGCCGCTATATTTAGCAAAAAATAGACCTGTGATATGCAGAGACGGCAATTTAATTATGGTAGATGACAATCGTATTAATCTTAAGCCTGGGGAATTTATAGAAAAACGTATGATACGATTTCGTACGTTGGGATGTTGGCCATTGACCGGAGCGATAGAATCTCAAGCAGAGACATTACCTAAAATAATTGAAGAAATGTTAATATCTAAAAAAAGTGAGCGCCAAGGGCGAATCATAGATTTTGATCAATCCGGATCTATGGAAAGCAAAAAACGTCAAGGGTATTTTTAGGGAACCATTATGATTAGAGGAATAGAACAAGAAATTGTCAGTCACGGAGGGATTGAAAATTATTTATATGCACAACAAAATAAAATGTTGTTACGTTTTATTACATGCGGTAGCGTAGATGATGGAAAAAGCACTTTAATAGGACGATTATTGCATGACTCTTATCAGATTTATGATGATCAACTATCTATTCTTCATGCGGATAGTAAAAAAATTGGCACTCAAAACAATAAATTAGATTTAGCATTGTTGGTAGATGGATTACAATCAGAACGTGCGCAAGGCATTACTATAGATGTTGCTTACCGTTATTTTTTTACTAGAAAACGTAAATTTATCATTGCTGATACTCCAGGACATGCAGAATATACAAAAAATATGGTTACTGGGGCCTCTACTAGTGAATTAGCTATTTTATTAGTTGATGCTCGTAAAGGCATACAGAATCAAACTAGAAGACATTGGTTTATCACTATGCTTTTAGGTATTCGATATCTCATAGTAGCAATTAATAAAATGGATTTAATAAATTACAATCAAAAGATATTTCAAAAAATTAGCAAAGAATATTTACAGTTTACTCAGCAGTTATCTACTAAGATAAATACCAAATTTGTTCCAATATCTGCTTTAGATGGAGATAACGTTACAACATTATCAACAAATATGAAGTGGTACGATGGTCCAACATTGTTGGATATATTGGAAGATATTCATATAAATAGTTCTGCATACTTTGAGGGACAAGAATTGCGTTTCCCGATACAGTATGTAATTCGTCATAATTCAGATTTTAGGGGTTATTCTGGTACTATCGCTGCTGGCAGTATGCATATTGGACAACGTATTAACATTTTTCCATCAAATACTACTTCTACTATTAAACGTATTATCACATTTAATGCAGACCAAACACATGCTTGGGCTGGAGAAGCAGTTATTGTAACCTTAGAAGATGACCTTGATATTAATAGAGGAGATATGATAATTGATTCTTATGCTACTGTTACGCCCGTTCAAAGTGCATTAGTGGATGTAGTATGGATGAAGAAGGAAGCGTTAAAAGAAAATCAATATTTTAATATTAAGATTGCTACTAAAATTATAAGAGCGCAAGTAAGAAGTATAGAACATCAAATAGATGTACATACCTTACAATCCCAACCAACAAATACGATACCATTCAACGGAATTGGGTTGATCAAATTGTCATTTGATGAACCATTGATATTAGATCAGTATTCTCGTTACCCAACAACTGGTAGCATGATATTTATTGATTTATTCACGAATGAGACTGTAGGAGCTGGAATGGTTCGTGCGCCTATCGTACACTGTAATCGCGAACGCAACAAAAATTATAGTGAATTCGAATTAGCATTACATAGATTTATTCGTCTTCATTTTCCTCATTGGAATATCCAAGATTTATCATAACGATTATTATATAATGACTAATAATAACATTAATCGTATCTCTAACAGAAATATTTTCTGGCACACTTATTGTATAAAACAACGAGATCGTGAGCTTTTACATAAACATCGTGCTATATTACTATGGTTTACAGGGCTATCAGGATCTGGGAAATCAATTTTAGCTAGTATTTTGGAAAAAAAGTTACATGATAGAAATATCAGCACGTATATATTGGACGGAGATAATATACGACATGGATTATGTCGTGATTTAGGATTTAGCAATCATGATCGCTATGAAAATATACGTCGGGTAGGAGAGACAGCACGATTGATGGTTGATGCTGGTGTGGTAGTATTAGCGACATTTATTTCTCCCTATCATTCTGAGCGTAAAATGGTACGTAGTATGTTTCCTGTTAATTGTTTTATTGAAATATTTGTTGATACTCCGTTATATGTTTGCGAAAAACGCGATCCAAAAGGTTTGTATAAAAAAGCTAGATCTGGAGAAATAGAAGATTTTACTGGTATAAGCTCTCTTTATGAAAGACCAAAAAAACCAGATCTATGCTTAGATGGTCAAAAATCGATAATAGAATTAATCGATCAAATATTGCGTTCATCATTTATTGAATCTTTGTGTAAAATAGATCATCATACTAGATAATACACAACATGGATTTATATGTTTAGTAATTTTATGAATAGTTATTTTTTACAATGGGATAGATGATGTATGGAAAACACTGTTCCTGCTAGCAGCAATTATTTTGTATAATAACCTGAAATAAATCTTTGTAAAAAGAGATATTCTGCAATAAGCAAATGATGTATAATTATTCCGAATTAATTCATTAATTCTAGTATATATTATGCGCCATATCAACAACTACATATTATTATGTCTTTAATGGTTGTCGTTACTTATTTAATAGATGTTTTATTTATTGTCAATGACAGCAAATTAATGGATACGGTGAATGCAATTGATATATTATTACTAAATATAATGAATTGACAGTGTAAACATATGAACAAGTTGAGTTGTCTGTTGTTGGTGTTGTTTGTTTGGTTACAATATTCACTTTGGTTGGGTAAAAATGGCCTGTATGATTTGATATACATCCATAATACAATTAAATTATATAAGAGTATAAATAATATTGATCAAATGAAGGCTCGTAATAATCAATTGTTATATGAAATTTATGAATTGATTCATGGATATGAAGCAATTGAAGAGCGATCAAGATATGATCTTGGTATGATTAAACTCGATGAGACTTTTTATCTAATAAAATTGTGATAACAATATTAATTAAATAAACATCAATGCTTTGGTTTAATGATATTGGTGTATATGATTTCGCATGCTAAATGTGTTGAAAACAATTTTCCGGATATCACTGCTATTCTTCCAGCGGCAGGAACTGGAAAACGTATGAAAAGTGTATTGCCGAAACAATATTATACAATAGGCGATAAAACTTTGCTTGAATATTCTATTAACGCCCTATTATGTCAATCATGTATTCGTCATTGTATAGTAGTAATTAATGCACGTGATCGTTGGTTTCGTCAATTATCTATTTCTTGTGATCCTAGAATTAGTGTGGTTGTTGGAGGACAAACGCGCGCTGATTCAGTCATGGCTGGGTTGCAACATGTAAACAAATCAGTTTGGGTTATAGTACATGACGCGGTGCGTCCTTGTTTACATCATGAAGATTTATTGAGGTTATTTGAAATCACAAAATTTTCTCAAGTAGGTGGAATTTTAGCAATACCAATCTGTAATACTATCAAAAGAACTTATCATGGGACTAATTTTATAAGATATACTGTAGATCGTGAAAATTTATGGCATGCTTTGACCCCACAGTTATTTAATTGTGATCTTTTAAAATGTTGTCTCAAAAAAGCTTTAAAAAATAAAATTAGTATTACTGATGAAGCATCAGCTGTAGAATATTGTGGGTACACGTCCATTTTGATACAAGGTCGTGCAGATAATATAAAAGTTACTCATCAGGATGATTTAAGGTTAGTTAGTTTTTATTTGTCTAAATTATATAAAAAAACTTAACAGGATAGTTAAAGTATGTTACGTATTGGCTATGGTTTTGATATGCATCAATTTGGAGGATGTCGACCGCTTATTATCGGAGGAGTGATCATTCCCTATATGACAGGAATACGAGCACATTCCGATGGCGATGTCATGGTTCATGCGCTAATTGATGCTTTATTGGGAGCTGCTTGCTATGGTGATATTGGTTCAATGTTTCCAGATACTGACGCTAAATATAACAATATAGATAGTCGAAAATTATTACGAATTACTTGGGAAAAAATTATCATGCAAGGGTACTTATTAGGAAATATAGATATTACTGTGATCCTACAAGTCCCAAAAATAAACACATATATTTATCAGATGCGACATCATCTGTCCAATGACGTAAATTGTTCAGTAACTAACATTAATATAAAAGCGACTACCACTGATACATTAGGATGTATTGGTCGCTCTGAAGGTATTGCGTGTGTAGCGGTGGTCTTGTTAACGCGTTAATATTTATTAAAGTATAAAAATTGCAATTTTTATTTTATAGTTAACACATATACATTTACCAAACACGATGGTTTTCTATTTAGCGAAAATATTACTATCGTTATTAGTATACTACTGAGATCACTAGTAGTATGTTGTACATATAAGCGGATACATATGTTTGTATTTTATTTATTTTAATATTTCCTCATGAGGAAATAACATCAATGATTTATACACAAACACGAAATTGTTAAATTTTATAAAGAACCTGTTATTTAAGTAATCATAAAATAACAGGTTTGGTGGACCTTGTCTATAAACAAAAATATATTTACATATATAGTTATTATAAATATTATAGATACTTACAAAAATTACTAAAAGGTTCTATTATTGTATATTACAAAACATGTATATCATACATGGTGTACCATGTATGATATACATGTTTCTATATTTAAGTCTATAAGTGATTTATTTATACTGAAAGTATATAATATACATTTGATATCAGTATTGAATATGTACGTTTTGCGCGTACAGTTATTTATAGTTTGTGATTTTTGAAATAGATAGATTATTAATAGAAATAGCAAGGATCCAAGGAGTTTAGTATATCTGTTATGCTAGTAGATAGCACATCGATAATTTATATAATAGTGATTCTTGTATTTCTGGAAGGATGTTCTAATGACAATATCCATAGATACCGTAATAAATATGCATCACGATCTATAAATTCTGATGTTACAATACACATACCTCAAGATAAGAAAACAAATATATGGTATTCACAAAAAATCTCCACTACTAGTGTTCATACATACAATAATATGACTCACGGTTTTTATAATAAGTCTATGTATACGGTAAAATCTGGTGATACTTTATTTTATATCGCTTGGATTACAGGCAACAATTGTTTAAATTTGGCAAAAATGAACAATATTAAAGATATAAATGTATTAAAAGCAGGACAAGTCTTACGAGTACACCATAATACAATATGGTCATATTTTGAACAATTGTCAGGAAGAATTTTTATTTCTTTTAATAATAGTGACAATATTTTAAAGAAAATATTTTTTTTTATTAAAAAACAATTGTTTTTTAATAAAACGAATAAAAATACTTATTCGGATATAAATAGATACCATAATATTGTTTCTTCGTCAAACATGTCAGAATTAGTAGTAGTTAAGGATTGGTACTGGCCAGCAAATGGTACAATTATTAATACTTTTTCTGATGCTGAAAGAGGTAACAAAGGAATTGATATATCCGGAGCTTTAGGTCAACCTATATTAGCTGCTGCAAATGGAAAGGTAGTATACATTGGTAATACGTTGCAGGGATATGGTAATTTGATTATCATTAAACATGATAATCATTATCTTAGTGCTTACGCACACAACGATAAGATATTAGTTTCTGAACAACAAACGGTTAAAATGGGCGACAAGATTGCTACTATGGGTAATAGCGGAACTAATGAAGTAAAATTACATTTTGAAATTAGATATAAAGGAAAATCTGTAGATCCCTTATGTTATCTCCGAAAATAGATAATTTAAATTACTTATAAATTAGCATTTCGTTTCAAACATATACAACATATATTCATGAAAATAAATATTATTTATAATTTTTAATTTGTATGGATTATCTATTAATATCTTCATTTTTAATGCTTCTGAGTAGCTATACATTCCAAAATACATATATGCGTAACATTTATATCTGATTCTACGCATTAGGTTATAGCAACTGCTTATACAATGGTAAGCATAATGCATATATAGTGATAATATTTTAATGAAAGTATAATTAGTTATTATGATAAAAACAACAATTTTGGTTGTATTTTGATCATGATAAGTGAATTATGTTTAATTCAGAAAGATCACATGATATTTATCATATATTGTATCTAAAAAAGTTGACAATAAAAAATATGCAATGAATCATCATATCATCAATAACAATATACTTCAATGTATTCTTGTTAATTTTTAAAATGCATAATTAGAATATATGTTGTGTATATATTTTAGTACAACATTGTTGTTAACAATGTTTAATAAATCAGTACATTAGTCTATAGAAATAGATGAATATTCATACTACGTGTTTATATTGAAATTAATATTTTCTGCTAATTTGATAATTACTAGCATTTAAAATCGAGGATATTATTCAATAAATATAGATTTTAATATGCTGTATATTTATGTATAAAAATACAATAATATGCATTATTAATGATAAATGTTATATCTATGATTATGCATAACCATGTAAAAATAATTTTTATAAATTACTTAAATATACTATCCTTATTGCTAATAGTAATATAAGATTAATTAATGTATTTTATACTTTATATTTTAAAATTTGTTTTTAACATAATTAATTATTGTATTTCTAGTAATAATTAATAGTTTATATATGAATAACGTGAATTTTATACACATAAATTTAAATAATATTTTGTGATTTTTTATTTCTATCTTTTTTAAAGTTGTTTATAGTATATAATTGTATGAATTATATACATGTGTGTGGGATTTTTATTTCATGATGGAATCCTGTATGTACAAAGACATTGACGATATTCGTCAAGAGTTTCTTAATTTTTTTAAAAAAAAAGAACATAAAATTGTTTCAAGTAGCACTTTAGTCCCTGATAATGATCAAACATTATTATTTACTAATTCTGGTATGAATCAGTTTAAAAATATATTTTTAGGTATAGATAAGCCGTTATTTAGGCGCGTCGTAACTGTGCAACGTTGTGTACGTGCTGGAGGCAAGCATAATGATTTAGATAATGTTGGATATACTGAACGACATTTAACATTTTTTGAGATGTTAGGTAATTTTAGTTTTGGAGATTATTTTAAACACGAAACTATCCAATTTGCTTGGGAGTTATTGACTGACGCTAATTGGTTCAATCTATCTAAAGATAAACTATGGGTAACAGTGCATATTTATGATTGTGAATCCTACGATATTTGGACAAAACAAACAGATATCCCCAATGAACATATTGTAAAAATTGGTAGTAATACAAACGATTTTTGTGATTCTGATAATTTTTGGCAAATGGGCAACGTTGGGCCTTGTGGACCTTGTTCAGAAATATTCTATGATCGTGGAGACCGGTTTAAAGGAGGACCCCCTGGAAGTTTAGAAGCACTTGGAGAAAGATATGTCGAAATTTGGAATTTGGTATTTATACAATTTAATCGTCAAAAAAATGGTCATCTTTCATCACTTCCTATGTTGTCAGTAGATACTGGAATGGGTTTAGAGCGTGTTACTGCAATATTACAGGGAGTACATAGTAATTATTTTATTGATGTATTTAAAAAATTGATATTTTCTATATCTCAAATTATTCATATCAATAATATTAATACGAATAGATCTGTATATGTAATAGCTGATCATATTCGTACATGTTCGTTTTTAATTCAAGACGGAGTCCTGCCTTCCAATGAAGGACGCGGCTATGTATTACGTCGTATTATTCGTAGGGCTATTCTTCATGGGAAAAGATTGGGTATAAATGACATTTTTTTTTATAAATTAGTGCCTCCTCTTATCAAATGTATGCAACATATGGCTGATACATTATATGAAAAAAAAGACTTTATAGAAAAAATTTTATTTAGTGAAGAAAAATTATTCCAAGATACTTTAAAAAGAGGCCTAGAAATATTAGAAAAACAATTGGTAGGATTAAAAGGCAATGTTTTAAACGGGGAAATAGCATTTTATTTATATGATACTTATGGGTTTCCTTTAGAATTGACTCAAGATGTTTGTTTAAAACGTGACATACACGTGGATCAAGTGGGTTTTGATCAAGCCATGTTGATACAAAAAAAAGATACAAAAGAATCAAATAGATTTGATATAACTAACACAAATGTATCACTTTGTAATCTATCAAATATATTTGTTGGATATAATGAATTTACTTGTAAAGCTCGAGTAATAGCATTATTCCAAAAAAATAAATCAATAAACAAAATTTATGAAGAAGAAGAAGGAACAGTGATTCTAAATAATACTCCTTTTTATGGAGAATCTGGAGGTCAAATAGGAGATTGCGGTCAATTAAATACTATATCTGGTTTTTTTAAAGTTATTAATACTAAAAAATATGGACGAACAATAGGTCATTTAGGAACAGTGAAAGCTGGAACTATTAGTGTGGGAGAGGAGATAGTTGCTCAAGTAGATCGGCATAAAAGGAAATGTATTTCTTTCAATCATTCCGCTACGCATTTGTTACACGCTGCATTATTTCAAGTTCTAGGTTCCCACGTAATACAAAAGGGATCTTTGGTAAACGATCGATATTTACGTTTTGATTTTTATCATCATGAAACGACAACGGCGATACAAATGAATACGATAGAAAATATTGTAAATCAACAAATTTGGGAGAATTTTCCTATTACAGTTGATGTTATGTCAATAGAAGCAGCTAAAAATAGCGGAGCTATAAGGTTGATAAATAAACAATATGATCATACGGTTCGTGTTCTAAGAATAGGAAATTTTTCTATCGAATTATGTGGAGGAACGCATGCTACACGTACCGGGGAAATTGGTTTATTTGTAATTACTAAAGAATTTAGTATTGCTTCTGGAGTTAGACGTGTTGAAGCGGTGACTAGTAATACAGCATTATCTGTAATACATCAACATAAAATGCTACTTCAAAATATTTTGCAATCGACTCAAAGTGATAATGAAAATATATTAAATAAAATATATGAATTTAAATCTCGTTGTCGAAAACTTGAAAAAGAAATAGAGCGTTTAAGAAATAAAGAAGTCTTACAACAAAGTTTGTCCTTCATCAAGGATATCTATTATATTAAAGATGTACGAGTTTTAATAAAACAAGTTATCAATATGACACCAAAGACGTTACTTAATATAGTAGATTGTCTTAAAAATCAATTAAAATCAGGAGTAATTGTTCTTATTAATGTTAATAAAAATAACAAAATTAATTTAGTAGCAGCTGTTACTAAAGATTTAATAGAGCATAATCGTATAAATGCTCTAGATTTAATGAATTGTATAATGAATACTTTTGGCGGAAAAGGTGGGGGTAAACCTGATTTTGCGCAAGCAGGCATTAACAAAATGACAACTACATCTAAAGTGTCTATTGAAGTAGATTCCTTATTACATAATATATTGTAGATAATTATAAGTATACTAGAAGTTGCTTTAAAGTAAAAATTGTTAGTATATTTTGAAAGTAGTGCGCTAAGAATCAATATAAGAATCAAAGTATCAGATATGAAGATATCTATTTCATGTTATTAAAAATTAAAAACAGTAAAATTTTAAGAGGTTCGGTTATTTGAATTTTTCAAGGAGTAAAGAATGCTTATTCTGACTCGACGAGTTGGTGAAACTCTCGTCATTGGAGATGAGGTGACAGTAACTGTATTAGGTATTAAAGGGAACCAGGTCCGTATTGGTGTAAATGCTCCCAAGGAGATATCTATACACCGAGAAGAAATTTATCAACGTATTAAAGCTGAAAAATCAGAACAGAATTTGTGCTAAATTTGTTATTATTTAAAATAAATTTCTGACAATAGTAGTTTTATAACATAAAATTTAGTTGTAAATTACGTAAAAACAACGTAATGTAACAGAAATTTTTCTGGTCTGAGAAAGAAAATAAAATAAATCAAATTAAAATAGATAAAATATTCAGTGAGGTGGCCGAGTGGTTAAAGGCACTCCCCTGCTAAGGGAGTATATAGTTTTATACTGTGTCGAGGGTTCGAATCCCTCCCTCACTGTTAGTAACAACGATGCACCCGTAGCTCAATTGGATAGAGCACTCGGCTACGAACCGAGCGATCGGAGGTTCGAATCCTCTCGGGTGTATTGTGTGTTATTTTAAATCATTGAATAGTAAAAAAAATTGATTTTTGATTGTATCAACGTTTTTATTTCATTACAATGAAGCAACGTAAAGCATTCAAGACTGTATTTTATGATTATTTTGTATGATTTGACAATAAATTTATTACAATATTTACTTTGATTTTGAGCGATAGAAATGTTTAAAAACTTATCCAATAAAATATCACAATCAATACGTAGCATCATTGGTTCTGGACGTTTAACAGAAAAGAATATTAAAGAAACCTTAAATACAGTTAAGTTTTCTTTATTGGAAGGAGATGTAGCGTTACCTGTAGTACACAGTTTTGTTGACAAGGTTAAAGAAGGCATACTTGGAAAAGATATAAACCAACATTTAACTCCCGGTCAAGAATTTATTAAAATAATGCATGCCTCTTTAGTAAAAATTATGGGAGAAGGATCTAGTGATTTAAATTTAAATACTCAAATGCCATCAATAATACTAATAGTAGGCACACAAGGTTCTGGTAAAACTACTACTATTGGAAAACTTGCTAGATTTTTAAAAATTAAAAAAAATAAAAAAATACTGGTGGCATCAATTGATGTATATAGGCCAGCAGGCGCACAGCAATTAAAATCACTGATAAGTTTTGAAGATATCGATTTTTTTTCAGATTACGATATTGGGAATAAACCAATTGATGTAGTAAAAGCAGCAGTTATTAAATCTAAATTATTGTGTTATGATGTTTTATTAATAGATACTGCTGGGTGTTTAGATACGGATGATGTTTTACTTGCAGAATTAGCTGAGATTCATAATGTTATTGATCCTGTAGAAACTTTATTTGTTGTAGATTCTATGATCGGACAAGTAGCTATTAATAGCATAAATGTGTTTAATAAAACTTTACCGTTGACTGGGATTATTCTTACTAAATTAGATAGCGATACACGTGGAGGTGTAGCTTTATCTATTAAATATCTTACTGGCAAACCTATAAAATTTATAGGAACAGGTGAAAATATTGATGCATTAGAGTTTTTCAATCCACCCAGAATAGCTGGGCGTATACTCGGCATGGGTGACATACTTTCGTTAATTGAAGATATTGATAACAAAGCAGAATGGGTTAAAGAAAAAAAACATTTTAATAAAAGTAATGTAGACTTTAATTTATGTGATTTCTTAGGTTATATACGACAAATACGCAGTATGGGAGGAATTAATAAAATAATAAGTAAGTTACCTCTTAATTTAGGGATGAATTTAGATAGCGTGCGATCATACACTCATGATAATACGTTTATACATATGGAAGCTATAATTAACTCTATGACCTTCGAAGAACGTATGAATCCAGATATAATTAAAGGATCTAGAAAGAAACGTATCGCTAATGGATCTGGTGTACATGTACAAGATGTGACTAAGGTATTAAATACATTTAACCATATGCGTGTTATGATACAGAAAATAAATAAAAACGAAATATTCCGCATGATACGTACATTAAAAAATAAAATATCGTCTAAATTTCCAATTGGTTAAAAAATATTTTTTGAACTAAATTAGTATAATATATTGATATTATTTGTTATGAGTCTATATGTTATTGGTTTTCAGTTAAGGTTAAGGGGTATACTTATGGTAAGAATTAGATTAGCACGAGGAGGTTGTAAAAAAACTCCTTTTTATCACATAGTTGTTACTGATAGTAGAAACGCGCGAGATGGTCGTTTCATTGAACGCATTGGATTTTTTAGCCCAATTCCTCTTGGGAACAAAAAAGAAGAGTTACGCATACATTCAGAACGTGTAAAATATTGGTTACACAAAGGGGCGCGTCCGTCTGTGTGTGTTTTAAAGTTAATAAAGAATTGTATGAAGAATTATAAGTATGCAGTGTGACGATAAGTACAGCATAAACCTACCTCTTTATCCTGTGACAATAGGAAGGATAATAGGTGCGTATGGTATATTAGGATGGGTACGAATAGTATCATTTACTGAAAAAAATGACAACATATTTAATTATAGTCCATATTTTATTATCATACAATCTAAATGGAAATCGATTTACTTGGATCAATGGAAATTGATCGGGAAACGTTATATCGCTAAAATACGAGGAATCTCAAATAGAGACGCTGCTCAATTATTAAATCATTGTGAGATGATTATAGATGAAACGCGATTACCACGTATGAATGATGGTGAATATTATTGGAAAGACTTAATAGGATGCGTAGTAATTACTGTCAAGGATATCTTGTTAGGAAATATTATCAGTATCATAGAAACTGCAGCAAATGATGTTTTAGTAGTTAAAAAGAATCAATATAATTTGCATGGAACTAAGGATTGTCTTATTCCTTTTATTATCAAGAGAGTAATAAAAAATATTAATCTTGTCACGCATACTGTTATCGTGGATTGGGATCCTAATTTTTAATAGTTTATTAAAATAAAATTATACAAAATATATGCGGTTAGGTGTGATTACTTTATTCCCGGAAATGTTTCAGGCTGTCGTTCGTTATGGAATAGTAGGGCGATCGATTCGAAGTGGTATTATTTCCATAAAACTGTGGAATCCTCGCGTGTTTACAGACGATCAACACCATAGTGTAGATGCTCGTCCTTATGGAGGGGGGGCTGGTATGTTAATGATGGTTGAACCTCTGAAAAATGCAATTAATCAAGCAAAAAATGAATTAGGAAATAATATTAAAGTAATTTATCTTTCTCCTCAAGGAAAACAGCTTAATCAAAAGTATGTACGTAAGTTAGCATATAATTATCAGAAATTAATTTTGGTGTGTGGTAGATATCAAGGCATTGACGAAAGGTTAATTCAAACAGAAATTGATGAAGAGTGGTCTATAGGAGATTATATACTTAGTGGAGGAGAATTAGCAGCAATGGTATTAATAGATACTATATCTAGAGTTCTTCCTGGTGTACTAGGTAATCAAGATTCAAAAGAATTTGATTCTTTTTCTAAGGGAATATTAGATTGTCCACATTATACGCGACCAGAAATTTTTGAAGGAATAAAAGTGCCATCAGTATTATTATCAGGAAATCATAGTAATATTAATCGTTGGCGACAAAAACAAGCATTGGGCCGCACTTGGATTAAAAGACCGGATTTGCTTAAAGATATACGATTAACTGATGAAGAAAAGAAGTTGCTTATTGAATTTAAAAATGAATATTTGTTGTCATTAAATAAAAAAAATTAAGGAAATAATATATATGTATGAATTAATAAATAATTTTGAAACAAAACAAATGAAAAAAAATATACCGCATTTACATTCAGGTGATACAATAGAAGTCAAGACATGGGTAATTGAAGGTAATAAAAAACGTCTACAAATTTTTGAAGGTGTAGTTATTTCTATTAAAAATCGTGGATTGCATTCTGCATTTACTGTAAGGAAAATTTCTAGTGGAGAAGGTGTAGAACGTGTGTTTCAAACACACTCTCCTGTTATTGAAGAAATTAAAATTAAACGGTTTGGTGTGGTTCGTCGTGCTAAGTTATATTATTTACGCGGTCTTAGCGGAAAATCTGCGCGTATTAAAGTACGTGTGAATCCATAAAATATTTTTTATTATAGCGTATCTATGTAGGTTAGTATACTAACAGTTCGTTCATAATTTTATAATTATTGTTTATAGTAATACTAGTTTTGTACAATTGTTAAAAAATTTTTTATTTTCATAGTATAGTTTTACTATACCTATAAAATATTAATATTCGTATTTTTCATAGAAGTTATTCAATACAATTCATATTAAAATAATGAAATATATGCTTTGATATAGTATCAAGATACTTAACAAAAATTTATATTAATATGAGTCATGATATTTTCACGTGCATATAATAGTGTGTTGTTGATTAAACCTTATATAAATTAAAAAATTAGATATCCTTTAGTAATCAATTTAATAATAATTTATTGACAATAATAATATAAAACTATGTTTACATTAGTTTTATATGTGTATCATAATATGATTATATATTATCATTTTTTTTATGATCATTTTAGTGTCATAAATTTATTATATGATGCTTAATTATATTAAGGCTAAATAATATGCAGAAAAATGAGCGTAATAGTATCCATATACACAATACGTATCCAATTATTACTCCTAAGCAATTAAAAACTCAATTTCCCGTAACATATTCAGAGGAACAGATTGTTACAGATTCTCAAAATATAATTATGAATATTATTCACAGACGTGACCCGCGTCTGTTGGTGATATGTGGTCCTTGTTCTATTCATGATGTTAATGCTACTTTTGATTATGCTAATAAATTGAAAACCTTGTCAACAGAATTACAGGATCAACTATATATTGTTATGCGCGTATATCTAGAAAAACCTCGCACTAGTATTGGTTGGAAAGGCTTAATTAATGATCCACATATGAATGGTTCCAACGACATTGAATCAGGATTAAAAATCGCTCGACACATGTTGGTAGAATTAATAAAAATTGGATTACCGCTTGCCACTGAAGTATTGAATCCATATATTCCACAATATATTGGAGAACTCTTCAGTTGGTCATCCATTGGAGCACGTACTACAGAATCTCAAACGCATCGAGAAATAGCTTCCGGATTGTGCACCCCTATAGGATTTAAAAATAGCACTAACGGTAATTTTTTTAATGCAATTAACGCAATACATGCTGCAATGCTACCCCATTGTTATATTGGTATTAACCAATTAGGTCAAGTATGTTTATTACATACTACAGGTAATCTGAATGCTCATATAATTTTACGAGGAGGGAAAAATCCTAATTACTATCCGGAAGATATTATTCGTTGTGAAAAAAAAATAATAGAAGCAGGATTACCACTGGCATTAATGGTAGATTGTAGTCATGGTAATTCTAGTAAAGATTATCGTCGTCAAGTTGATGTAGTGCAATCTATTTTACATCAAATTAAATACGGAAACCGTTCTATTATTGGCTTGATGATTGAAAGTTATATTTATCCTGGTAATCAATCTATAAATTTATCGTCTTCTACCCCACAATATGGGGTATCAGTCACTGATGCGTGTATAGATTGGAAAACAACTCAACACTTATTATATGATTTGCATAAGGAACTAAAACCATTTCTTGTTAATCGTATATCAGGAGCTGGAATGGCATGATAGAGGCACTAAATGATTTACGAAGAAAAATTGATAAAATAGATCAGGATTTATTAAAATTATTATCCCAACGACTTGCTTTAGTCTCCGAAGTAGGAGAAATAAAAAGTCGTTATGGATTATTTATTTATGCACCAGATAGAGAAGAAATATTAGTAGCTTCTAGGAGACGAGAAGCAGTAGAATTGGGCATATCTCCAGATTTAGTAGAAGATGTATTACGTCGTATTATAAGTGAATCCTATAATAACGAGAATGAAAAAGGATTTAAAACGTTGTGTCCGAATTTAGGTGCAATTATTATAATTGGGGGAAAAGGACAAATGGGTCAATTTTTTTATAAAATGCTAACTTTATCAGGATATAAAGTACGAATTTTAGATAAAAATGACTGGACGTGTGCAGAATCAATATTAACAGATGCTGGCATGGTAGTAATCAGCGTTCCTATTCATTCCGTTACTGATGTGGTTTCACAATTATCATATTTACCGCATAACTGCATTATAGTAGATTTATCATCTATAAAAAAAATATCTTTAAATGCTATATTAGCAGCACATCGCGGTCCAGTATTAGGCTTATATCCTATGTTTAATCCAGATCATGGGAGTATGGTGAAACAAGTAGTGATTTGTTGTGAAGGACGTTATCCAGAAGCATATCGATGGTTATTAGAACAAATACGATTATGGGGTGCAAAGTTATATTTCTGCAATACAACAGAACATGATAGATATATGAATTTCATGCAAGGATTATGTCATTTTATTACTTTTATCACTGGATATCATTTATCAAAGGAAAATATTAATTTAAAAAAAATGCTGTTTCTTGCTTCACCAACATTTAGATTAAAATTAATAACAATGGGGAGATTATTTGCGCAGGATCCTCAATTATACGTAGATATCATCATGACTTCCAAAGATAATCTCGTATTAATTAAACGTTATTATAGAAGATTAGGCAGGATTTTGATGTTATTAGAACGCGATAAAAAACAAGAACTTATTGATCAATTTAAAAAAATTCAAAATTGGTTTGGTCTATATACCGATCTTTTTTTTAAAGAAAGTCGTAAGATATTGCGTCAAATTAACAATTATAAAAATAATGTATAACGCGAATAATGACTTGAATAATATTCAAATTCATCTAACTTTTTTTATCAAAAATTATGTTTATTTAGATCCAATAGTTTTTATAACATTTATTTTTTAAGTTGCGTATTATTTTGAACACCAATATGTGTTCTTTTTATTTTTTGCTATTATTGAATAGCACATATACAATTATCCATTGTTTGTCGTATTTAATTATGAAAATGACACATTTATTGTCATAATTTAAAAATATTAATTATATGTTATTGAGATAACAATATAGATTGTGTTTTATTATGTGTACTAACTACATTAGTAGTTGGTGTCATGCGATAACAACCTAATATTTTTAATGAGTGAGAGATCTTTTGTAATTCTATTAGAACCTGTTGTATATATATATCGTTTATATGCGCCATCATTTCAATAATAATAATTATGTTGTTTGATTTGCTATACGATAATAAACGTGGTTTTAAATAAGTTGTTTTAATATCGTAAAATTGCAATATTTTTAGGATTTCACGTAATTTTTCTGGTTGTTGATCAATTGAGATAATAAACGTAGTTTTTATGGCTACGGAGTTATCAATAACTTCAATATTTGTATTTTTTAATACAATAAATCTAGTTGTGTTTTCATAAGAATCAGATAGATTGCATGCTAACAATGAATGTAATCCATATAATTTGCCTCCTTGTATGCTTCCTAAAGCTGCTAAATTAGATTGATTTAATTTAGCTACTATTTCCATAGCAACTGCGCTGCTTGCACAGAATATAATTTTCCATGTAGAAAAATGTTTTATAAATTTACTGCATTGTTGAACAGGTTGAGGATGACTATATATAATTTGAATTTGATCGATATCAGTATGATTCTTAACTAGAATACAATGTTTTATAGGGATAGTAATTTCATCTACTAACAACAATCGAGTATTTAGTAATAAATCGCATACTTCATCAATTAATCCAGAATTAGAGTTTTCGATGGGAACTACGCCATATTCTGCGCGATGGCATTCTACTAAAGTAAAAATGTCATTAAATTCTTGACAACTACACTCTATTATTTGATCAAAATGACGACTAGCGTACTGTATAGCAGCAATATGAGAATACGAGCCTTTAGGACCTAAAAACGCTATATGCACTATAGATTTAGAAATCATAATAAAACTCATTTTTAGTAATATTTAATACAATGTTTGCATGACAATTGCTGTCATTGTAATGCTGATGCATCATTGAAATTAATATTTATTATTTACAAGGATAATTGCATATACATCATACTTTATGTATAGTATACGATATTTCGTATCAACATGTTTTTAAACATTGCTTTGTAATATGATATCTACATTCGGTTAATATATTTTATAAAAGTATATTAAATTCAATATATTGAATTGATAGCGATAATTTTTGCTATTTTGTCTGCTTGATCTGGCAAATGTATATTTTGATAAGCTTCTTGCATATGATATAGTGCTTGATGAGTTGCTTGAGTATCTGGAAAGTGATATAACATTTTTTCTACACGAGTGATTACTGATATATAAGCATCTTTTTTTGTATAAAATTTTACAATAGAGAGTTCATATTCAGCTATTCTATTTTTTAAAAAAATTAAACGTTTGTGAGCATCTGCAGAATATTGGCTATTTGGGTATTTACGTATAAGTTGTACAAAACTATAAAATGCTATGCGTGCATACATTGGGTTGCGATCGAACCAGTTTATATGTAAATATTTTATCAATGTTTTATTGTCTTCGTCTAGGTGCATGTTTATTACACCATGCATATATAATACATAATCAAAATGTTTATGATTAGGGTATGATGTAAAAAAAAGTTTTATATAATTATTTGCTGATTTTAAATCGTTTGATTTGTAATAGGCATAAATTAAATTTAAATAAATTTGTTGCGGACATGGATTAAATAAATGTAAATTTTGTAAATTTATTAAATCTTGTATAGCTCCTTTATAATCAGAGTTATATAATTTATTTTGGGCAGATTTATAGAGATTATAGGCAGAATAATTTAAAGTGTGAGCAGAGACAGGGGCATAGGAAATTATAATGATACTAACAATTAATATAGTCATTATATAGTGTGTAATACGTCTCATAAAACTTTATTAATACTCCGTGTCGGATATAATATTTTATGAATATTATATCCGACAGAATCAATATGATGACACCCAAGTATTATGTTATAAAACCTATGATAGTACAGGCATCGCAATCTGGAAAACGATTAGATTGTGTTCTTTCTGAATTACTGCCAAATTATTCCCGTTCTAAAATAAAATGTTGGATACTTTCTAAAAAAGTGAACGTTAATAATCAGATAGTCATTATTCCTAAAAAAAAAATGATGGGTGGTGAATTTATTACAATAAAAGATATTGTTCATATTAATAGTAGTATGGTTCCTCAAGATATTCCTCTTGAGATTGTATATGAGGATGATGATATTGCGGTGATAAACAAAGCGAAAAATATGGTAGTGCACCCTGGTGCTGGAAATTACTCAGGTACTATATTAAATGCTTTGTTATACAGATACCCATTTATTATGGAAGTATTGCGAGCAGGTATTGTTCAACGTTTAGACAAAGACACCACTGGTTTAATGGTTGTTGCTAAAAGTGTTATCGCATATCATCGCTTATTACAACTGTTCAAAAAAAGAAAAATTATTAGGGAATACGAAGCGGTAGTTTTTGGAAATTTTTTACATAAGGAGGGGACAATAAATGAACCCATTCGAAGACATGCTATTCATCGTACTTGTATGACAGTACATCCTATGGGAAAATCAGCTATAACTCATTATTGTATTACAGAATCATTTAGAATGCATACCAGAATTCGTGTACGCCTTGAAACTGGGAGGACTCATCAAATTCGAGTGCATATGGCTTATATTAATCATCCATTGTTAGGAGACCAGAAATACGGAAAACTCACTTGTTTTATTAAAGGTGCATCCGATGAACTGAATGATTATTTATGTGTTTTTAATCGTCAAGCATTGCATGCGAGTACATTACAATTATATCACCCTATTACCAATATAAAAATGAAATGGGATATACCTTTACCACAGGATATAACAAAATTAATCGGTATATTGAGAAAAAATGAAAGATATTTCAAATAACATGTTACTGCAATGAAGATTGATTATTTTTAAAATAACCATTACAAAATATAGCCGCTTATTTGCACCTCGTTAAGAACGAATATAATGTCATATACTAATTGTGATTACATGTAATGTATCAATAATTTATATTGTAATTAATATTGAGGTATATAAAAATATACTTTATGTTCCAGTAGTTTTAGATGCTTGAATTTTAAGCGCTTAATCTCCATATCAGTAGATATATGTTGGCTGTACGCAGCAGTTGATATTTTATCTTACTATAAGAGGAAAATGAATATTATGCGATTAGATCATTTTACTCATAATTTTCAATTGGCTATCTCTGATGCTCAATCCATAGCGCTTAGGAAAGATAATCAGTTTATTGAACCTATCCATGTGATGCTCGCTTTTCTGAAAGAAGAAAGTGGGTCAGTATATCAGATATTGACGCATGCTGGAATTAATGTACCTCATTTAACTATATCTATCGAACAGGCATGTGATTGTTTACCAAAAGTAGAAGGCACTGGTGGAGATATTCAATGTTCTCATGATTTAATTAGAACGTTAAATTTATGCGATAAATTAGCGCAAAAATACAATGATACTTTTATTGCATCAGAAATGTTTATTTTAGCGGCTATAGAATCTCATGGAACATTAAACGATTTGTTAAAAAAATCTGGAGTCACTCCAGAAAACATAAAAAAATCAATAGACTATATACGTAATAACCGCTCAGTTAATAATCCAACATCAGAATCTCAACGTCAAGCATTACAAAAATTTACTGTGGATATCACTAAATTCGCAGAACAAGGTAATCTTGATCCTGTTATTGGCCGAGATGAAGAAATTCGTCGTACTATTCAAGTATTACAGAGACGCACTAAAAATAATCCTGTTCTTATAGGGCAACCTGGAGTAGGAAAGACCGCTATCGTAGAAGGATTAGCGCAACGCATCATTAATGGGGAAGTCCCGGAAGGACTGAAAAATAGTCGCATATTAGCTTTAGATATAGGAGCATTATTAGCAGGATCAAAATATAGAGGGGAATTTGAAGAGCGCTTAAAAAGTGTATTAAATGATGTATCTAAAGAAGATAGTAATATTATTTTGTTTATTGATGAATTGCATATTATGATTGGAGCTGGTAAAACCGATGGAGCAATGGATGCAAGTAATATGCTTAAACCAAGATTAGCTAGAGGTGAATTGCATTGCGTAGGAGCGACGACACTGGACGAATATAGTAAATACATTGAAAAGGATGCAGCTTTAGAAAGACGTTTTCAAAAAATATTTATTGCTGAGCCTAACGTTGAAGATACCATAGCCATTCTTCGAGGATTAAAAGAACGTTATGAATTACATCATAACGTTCATATCACTGATCCAGCAATAGTGGCTGCTGCAACTTTGTCATATAGGTATATTTCTGATCGTCAGCTACCAGATAAAGCTATTGATTTGATTGACGAGGCTGCTTCTAGTATTCGTATACAAATAGATTCTAAGCCAGAAACGTTAGATAGATTAGAACGGCGTATCATACAGTTGAAATTAGAACAACAAGCATTAAAAAAAGAATCAGATGATGCTAGTATGAAACGGTTAGAAGCATTAACTACTGAATTGATGCAAAAAGAACAAGATTATTTCAAGGTTGAAAAAGAATGGCAAAACGAAAAAGTTTCTCTATCTAACGCTCAAAGCATTAAGTCTGATTTAGAACAGGCAAAAATTGCTATTGATCAAGCACGCCGTATTGGTGATTTAGCTCGTATGTCTGAATTACAATATGGTAAAATTCCAGAATTAGAAAAAAAACTATCCATAATGTTACAATCGAATAATAAAAAAATACGTCTTTTACGTAACTGTGTTACTGATATAGAAATTGCTGAAGTATTGTCTCGTTGGACTGGTATTCCTGTGTCCCGCATGCTAGCTAGTGAAAAAGATAAATTATTACATATGGAAAATGCTTTACATCAATTAGTTGTTGGGCAAGATGAAGCAGTGAAAGCAATATCGAATGCTATTCGTCGCAGTCGCTCTGGACTATCTGATCTTAAACGCCCAATTGGCTCCTTTATGTTTTTAGGGCCTACTGGAGTAGGTAAAACTGAGTTGTGTAAGGCGTTATCTGTGTTTCTTTTCGATGCTAATAATACAATGGTTCGTATTGATATGTCTGAATTTATGGAGAAACATTCTGTGTCAAGATTATTAGGAGCTCCTCCTGGTTATGTTGGATATGAATCAGGAGGATATTTGACTGAATCAATACGTCGTCGACCATATTCGGTTATTTTATTAGATGAAATAGAAAAAGCACATTCGGAAATTTTTAATGTATTATTGCAAGTTTTAGATGACGGGAGGTTGACAGACGGGCATGGACGTACAGTAAGTTTCAATAATACTGTTATCATTATGACGTCTAATTTAGGGTCAGATTTGATTCAAAAACGCTTTGGAACAGTAGATTATCAAGAAGTTAAAGTTATGGTATTAGATATAGTTAATAAACATTTTCGTCCAGAATTTGTTAATAGGATAGATGAAATAGTGGTATTTCATCCCCTTAGTACTGAGCATCTTATTAAGATAGCTAACATTCAATTACAGCAGTTATGTGATCGTTTAGCAGAAAAAGGATACCCGAATACCAACGTTACTAATAAAGTCTTAGTATTTTTATCAAAAGTTGGATTTGATCCGGTATATGGGGCGCGTCCGTTAAAGCGCGCTATACAACAACACGTTGAAAACTCATTATCTCAAAAGATAATATCTGGAGAGTTACTGCCAGGTAAAAAAATTACTTTAGATGTTGTAAATAATACAATCGTTTTTACTCAGTGAATTAATAATAGAAGTTGCTGAAAAATTAAATTGTTTTATTATTAAATGTTAATAATGAAATTATTAGCGTTTAATTTTTTTTGTTGATATCCACGAAGTATTATATATGTGCAAATTTATTATACTTATTTTTCATAATACTATATAGTGTAATGTGTGTTTACGTTTATGCTGTACGTCAAAAGTTGTGTATTAAATAATTTTTTTTACAATTATAAAAACAGAAATAGATATTATATAACATTTAAAAATAAAATAACACGTAACGTATTTTTACGTATAACTTGATTTTTTCGGTTTACATATAAAAATAGAATTTAGCATTGATCATAGAATGTGTATCTATTTTTTTGTTAAAAATAAATAAATTATATGCAGCATCATATTCGATTAAAATCTTTAAATACTTTTTCAATTAACGTATTTGCTAAACATATAGTAACAGCACATAATGAACATACATTGTTAAAATTTTGGAGGGAAGCTTATAATAAAGGAAACCCTGTTCTCATTTTAGGAGGGGGTAGTAATATTTTATTTTTAGAAAATTACACTGGCACAATATTATTAAATAGGATAAAAGGTATTTTTATTACCGAAAATAAAATAGCATGGCGACTACATGTTGGAGCTGGAGAAAAATGGGATGAATTAGTGGTTTATACTATCAATAAAAATATACCGGGTTTAGAAAATTTAGCGTGGATTCCAGGATATGTGGGGGCTGCTCCAATTCAAAATATTGGGGCTTATGGAATTGAATTGTCTCATGTATGCGAGTATGTAGATGCAATAGATTTGCATGATGGAAAAAAAATTCGCTTTACTTGTGCTGAATGTGATTTTCAATATAGAGATAGTATTTTTAGAAATTGCTTAGAGAAATATGCTATTGTTTTTGTAGGATTGAGATTGCATAAAAAATGGAAACCTATATTAAATTATTATGAGTTAACTCATCTAAATAAACGTTATATCACACCTCGTCAAATTTTTAATTTTATCTATATGATTAGGCGTAAAAAATTACCAGATCCTGTTTTGATAGGAAATGCTGGTAGTTTTTTTAAAAATCCAATAATAGATACTAAAACAGCACATTGTTTATTTCAAATTTATCCAAATATGCCTTATTATTATCAAAAAGATGGCAGCATAAAATTATCAGCGGGATGGTTAATAGAATATTGTCAATTAAAAGGTTGTGTGTTTGGGGAGGCAGCAGTGTATCCTAAGCAGGCATTAGTATTAGTTAATAGCAGAAAAATAGCTACTGGTACTGAAATTGCAGCATTAGCTCTTTTTATATATAATAAGGTTGCGGATAAGTTTAATATTTATTTACAACCTGAAGTTAGATTAATTGGTAATTACGGAGAAATAAATCCACGAAAATTATTTATATAGTTATATAGTAAATAGTCAGTATGTATACGTTATTGAACAAACTTAAAATTAGATGTATTTCTCGTGCTTTTTATATAAAATAGTTTGTAAATTAGTCGTAATTTATAAATATTTGGATGGGATCGCAATACAAATATCGATTTATTTTTTTTTGGAGATTTGAAAATCTTGTTAAGGTATGATAAGAATTGTAATTTTGAAATATACTCTCCTTGCTTAAATGAATCTAAGATTTTAACAGAATTGCCCGAAGGCAGGGTAGTGGTGTTAAATGAAGTTAAATCAACTAATCAATATATAATAGATCATATTCCATATATAAAATCAGGCGATGCTTGCGTTACTGAATGTCAGACATTAGGAAGAGGAAGACGTGATAAAATTTGGGTTACGCCTGTTGGAGAAGGTATTTGCTTATCCATGTATTGGAAATTAAGTAAGACTCCTCCAACGATAATTGAATTTAGTTTAATGATAAGTATTATTGTAGCGAGAATATTAAAGGATTTAGGTGCATCTCAAATTAAAATTAAATGGCCTAATGATTTATATATTTATGGACGAAAATTAGCAGGAATTTTAATTGAAATCATCACAAGAACTAATAATATAACTCATATAATAATAGGTATTGGGATTAATTTATCTATGCGTAGGAATGCAACATTAAGCGCTAAAATTGGTAAAAATTGGATTAATTTAAAAGATATTGGGGTCATACTCGATCGTAACATTTTAGTGGCAACACTTATTGATGTATTACGTAAGAAATTAAAATATTTTATGTGTTTCGGATTTGCACCATTCATCTATTATTGGAAGGTTTTTGACTGTTTATATAATAAACCAGTCACATTATTAATTGATGATCATCCAATATATGGGACAGCTCTTGGAATAAACATGCATGGAGCATTAATAGTAGAGCAAGCAGATTCAGTTTTTTATTACTTAGGGGATAATGTTTCTGTTTGTGTATCTTCTTAAACATATGATTTCATTAAATTTTTTAGTATAAGAATATTTTTAATGAGCATCTAAAATAGATCACCCCAACACATTGATTATTATATAATCAATGTGTTGGGGCAACGTGATTTGGGTATACTATTTTTAGTAATGGAAAGTTTGGTATGAATGGGAATTTATAGAAAATAAAGTTATTATTTTGTAGTTATTATTATTTTCTTAACCGCACATTATCTATTGTGTGATTCGTGCCTTTTTTTAAAATTAAATTTGCACGTTCCCGAGTAGGCAAGATATTTTCTTGTAAATTAAGTCCATTTATTTCGGTCCATAATTGTGAAGCTATAGCAATGACCTTTTTTTTGGATAATTGAGCATAATGATAAAAGTAGGAATTAGGATAAGAAAAAGTAGTGTAACATAATTTTAAAAATCTATTGATATACCATTCTCGTAGTAAATATTCTGGAGCATCAACATAAATAGAAAAATCAACAAAATCAGATACAAAAATACAAGGCGAATCATAATGATAATCGTGATTAGTTTGTAAGACATTTAATCCTTCTAAAATTAGAATATCTGGCTTGTAAATTACTTGTTGAACATTAGGAAGAATATCATATATTACATGAGAGTATACAGGAATGGTCGTTGATTTAACTCCAGATTTAATTTTAGAGATAAAATTCACTAGACTGGTGATGTCATAGGATTGAGGGAAACCTTTTTTTTTCATTAAATGTCGTTTCTTTAATATTTTGTTAGAATATAAGAAACCATCAGTTGCTACTAGCTCTACAATACGATGGTCAGGCCATCTACTAAGCAGCGCTTGCAACACTCTGGCCGTAGTACTTTTTCCTACAGCGACACTGCCAGCAATACCAATAATATATGGTATATGTTGTTCTTGAGTATTTAAAAATTGTTCTAAAACATTTTGTCGTCTTATATTTGAACAAATATATAAATTAAGCAATCTAGATAACGGCAAGTAAATTTCTATTACTTCATTCATAGAAAGATTATCATTTATTCCCCTTAAATTTATAATTTCTCTCCGAGATAATGTTAGTGGCACATTATCTCGGAGAGATGCCCATTCTTTACGACTGAAAGTCAAAAATGGCATAGATGAAGCATGTAGCATATTGGTCTATTATCGTTAGATAAATACTTTTATAAGATTATAATTTTTATGTAAATACTTGATCAAAATAAAGGATTTAATTATAATTATGCATTATAGTAATAAGTGTCACGAAACGAGTAATAATTTTAGTTTTATTAAAAAATAAGATTAATTTTTTATACAAATGTTTTGAATAATTTTATGATCTTAACTACAATAGTTTTAGAAGAAATTGCTTCAAATATATGTGTTCATCAAACAAAATAGGTTATCCTTTTTAATTACATTAATGTGGTGCCGGTGTAGCTCAATAGGAAGAGCAACTGATTTGTAATCAGTAGATCAAAGGTTCGAATCCTTTTGCCGGCATCTATAATTTTTTTGATGGGGTTCCCGAGTGGCTAAAGGGAGCAGACTGTAAATCTGTCGTCGTAGACTTCGAAGGTTCAAATCCTTCCCCCATCATTTTAATAACGCGTAACAAATACGATATATATATTATAACATTAGAAATTTCATGATTTTTTTATTATGTAGTGGGCATCGTATAATGGTTATTACCTCAACCTTCCAAGTTGATGATGTGGGTTCGATTCCCACTGTCCGCTGATATAATACGGCCGCATTATGCTGATATAGCTCAGTAGGCAGAGCACATCCTTGGTAAGGGTGAGGTCAGCAGTTCGAATCTGCTTATCAGCAAGCATCATACGCTTAATTTTATAAAAATGACATTAAGCGTATGATAGTACGATAGTACAACAAGGTCATGATAAATGTTAATTTTAAAATTAATAGATATAAATGCGCAAAACACAATCTAGGAGATTTTATGAAAGGAGATGATCATATTATTACTCATCTTAATAATTTATTGAGCGATGAGTTGATTGCTGTAAACCAATATTTTTTGCATGCTAAGATTTTTAAAAATTGGGGGTTAGAACGCCTGAATAACATAGAATATCAAGAATGTATGGATGAATTAGATCATGCAGATCTGTATGCAAACCGCATTTTATTTTTAGAAGGTATGCCTACTTTGAGAAAATTTGATTCATTAAACATTAAAAAAAATATTGAAGATATCTTACGTACTGATTTGAGTCTAGAATATCATAGCATTGAAAATTTACGAAAAGGTATAAAATACGCTGATTCGATACAAGACTATACATCTAAGGATATAATGATACAAATTCTTAAAGACGAAGAAAAACATATTGATTTTTTAAAAACAGAGTTAAATCTTATGACAAAAATTGGTATGAATAATTATATACAATCACAATTGAAAGAATGATTTTTTTATATTATCAAAATATTATAAGTTATTTTATAGTTTTTGATGTTAAACCCATAGGAGTATCTGCAAATTTTATTTTAAATAGATCTTGTTTTTTATTTGCTTACTGATACACTATGCTTGAGTGTAAAGTGTTTGTATATAGAAATAGATAAAAATTAATTGGTATATTGCGTTCAGGGTGAAAAAATAAGTTTTTATGTATGAGCATGAGTAATACGGGAGTGTTTTAGATATTAATTTTGTGTTATTTAATTTTAAAAATACAAAGATAGTATGTGTGGCTGTTTTTTAATTTTAATTTTGGAGCGCTATATTTAGATATGCAGAATCAAAGGATTCGAATTCGTTTAAAAGCATTCGATCATCGGTTGATAGATAAGTCAACTGTAGAAATTGTGGAAACTGCTAAGCGTACCGGCGCTCAGGTACATGGCCCTATTCCGTTGCCTACTAAAAAAGAACGATTTACTGTTTTAATTTCTCCTCATGTTAATAAAGATGCGAGAGATCAGTATGAAATACGAACTCACAAACGTTTAATAGACATTGTTGAACCTACTGATAAAACGGTAGATGCCTTAATGCGATTAGATTTAGCAGCAGGAGTAGATGTGCAAATTAGTCTAGGCTGAGCACATAGATTGTGATGTGTATATAGAAAATAAATAAAACATTTTATATGTCAAAAGAGCAAGAGAGGTTATATCTACAATTATGCAAGGGCTAATTGGTCGAAAATTGGGTATGACTCGATTGTTTGATAAAGATGGTGTGTCTGTTCCTGTAACTATGATTGAGATAACACCAAATCGTGTGACACAAGTAAAAAGTATTGAAAACGATGGATATTGTGCTATTCAAGTGACTACTGGCGTAAAAAATTTTAAGAGTATCAATAAACCAGAATCGGGGCATATGATAAAATCAGGAACTGACGCCGGCCGTGGTTTGTGGGAGTTTCGTTATGAAGACGAAACAAAGGTATTAGTGGGAGATATAGTCACTATACATATTTTTACAAATGTTAAAAAAGTTGATATTACAGGTACCTCGAAAGGAAAGGGTTTCGCAGGTACAATAAAACGCTGGAACTTTCACATGCAAGATGCAAGTCATGGTAATTCTCTATCACATAGAGCTCCTGGGTCTATTGGTCAGAATCAAACTCCTGGTAAAGTATTTAAAGGTAAGAAGATGGCAGGACAATTAGGAAATTATAAAGTTACAGTACAAAATTTAGATGTTATTAATGTCGATGTAAAACGTAATTTATTGTTAGTTAAAGGTGCTGTTCCGGGAACAATTGGTGGTAATTTAGTTATTAAAAGATCTGTTAAGATAAACAATTAGAGATGAAATATCAATGGAATTAGAAGTCAGGGATTTTGCATCAGAAATAAATGCGGCAGAATCTACTAAATTTTCTGTATCTGATGAAGTTTTTAGGTGTCCTTTTAATCCAAAATTGATACATCAAGTCATTTCTGCTTACTTGACTAATTCTCGTCAGGGCACTCGATCTCAAAAAAGTCGAGCAGAAGTTTCAGGTTCTAATAAAAAACCTTGGCGTCAAAAAGGTACCGGTCGAGCACGTTCTGGATCAGTAAAAAGCCCTATTTGGCGTTCTGGAGGAGTAACTTTTGCAGCTAAACCTAAATTATATAACCAAAAAATAAATAAAAAAATGTATAAGGGAGCAATAAAAAGCATTTTATCTAAATTAGTTTGTGACAATCGTTTATTTTTAGTAAAAAATTTATTTATAGAAGAACCAAAAACTAAATTATTATTAAAAAAATTACAAGCAATAACATCCAACAACAACAGTATATTGATTTTTACTGATTTTTTGGATAAAAAATTGTTTTTAGCATCGCGTAATATTTACAAAATAGAGGTACGCACTGCAGTGCATATAGATCCAGTAAGTTTAGTAAATTTTAATATTACTTTAATTGCTGATAACGTTATAAAAAAAATTGAGCATAAATTAATATGATTTATCAAGAACGTTTATTAAAAATATTGAGATCTGTACATGTTTCTGAAAAAGCATCTATTAAATCAGAACGATGCAATACTGTTTCTTTTAAAGTAGCAAAATATGCAACTAAAACAGATATTAAAAACGCTATAAATATGTTGTTTTCTGTAAAAGTAGATACTGTAAATACTATAGTAGTCTCAGGAAAACGTAAAAGTACGGCTAATAAACATGGTCGCCGTAGTAACTGGAAAAAAGCGTATATTGTTTTAGGAAAAGACCAAAAAATAGATTTTATTAATACAGTAGAGTAAAAATACATACGGAAGATTAAAAGAAATGCCGATTATTAAATGCAATCCGACTTCTCCGGGGAGACGGCATGTAATTAAATTAGTTAATTTTGGGTTACATAAAGGAAATCCTTGTGCTGCATTGTTATCTAATAAAATTAATAAATCAGGCGGACGTAATAATTACGGCCGTATTACTGTACGACATATTGGAGGGGGACACAAAAAACGTTATCGAATAATTGATTTTAAACGCAATAAAGACGGGGTTTCAGCTGTCATAAAACGTTTAGAATATGATCCAAATCGTTCAGCAAACATAGCATTGCTTTCATATAGAGACGGAGAGTATCGTTATATATTAGCTCCGAAAGATGTAAAAATAGGAGATGTTATCAGCTCTGGAGTAAATGTTCCAATAAAGCCAGGAAATGCTTTACCTATGAGTAATATTCCGATAGGATCTGCTATTCATAATGTAGAAATGAAATTAGGAAAAGGCGGGCAATTAGCCCGTTCTGCAGGATCTTACATACAAATTGTAGCTCGCGATGGAGCATATATGATACTTCGTCTACGATCTGGTGAAATACGAAAAATTCGTTGTGAGTGCCGAGCAACTATAGGAGAAGTTGGTAATTCTGAACATATGTTGCGTATGTTAGGTAAAGCCGGGGCTAATAGATGGCGTGGAACTCGTCCTACTGTACGTGGTACAGCTATGAATCCAATAGATCATCCTCATGGAGGCGGAGAAGGTAAAAATTTTGGGAAACATCCTGTTTCTCCTTGGGGAATACAAACCAAAGGAAAAAAGACACGAAGCAATAAGCGTACTAATAAGTTTATATTGTCTCATCGTAACAAATAAAATTTTGAGGTATTAGGAAGGAAGTTATGTCTCGTTCTATTAAAAAAGGACCATTTATTGATCTGCATCTTCTGAAAAAAGTAGAAAAAGCAATAGAAATAGGTGATAAAAAACCTATTAAAACTTGGTCACGGCGATCAACAATATTTCCCAGAATGATCGGATTAACTGTCTCAGTACATAATGGACGCCAACATATACCCATATTCATTGTAGATGAAATGGTTGGGCACAAACTAGGTGAATTTGCTCCAACCCGTACGTATCGTGGCCATTCGGTTGATAAGAAAATAAAAAAACATTATTGATTGTAATTTTAACATAAGATGTACTATAGAGAGGAGGATCTTTTTGGTATGGAAACAATTGCTAGATGTCGTTATATTCGTTCTTCTGCCCAAAAACTTCGTTTAGTAATTAATACGGTGCGGGGAAGAAAAGTATCACAGGCACTAGATATTTTAAGGTATACCAACAAAAAATCCGCTGAATTAGTGAAAAAAACTTTAGAATCTGCTATTGCTAACGCGGAACATAACGACGGTTTAAACATTAATAGTTTAAAAATTATGAAAATTTTTGTTGATAACGGTCCTACTATTAAAAGAGTTATGCCGCGTGCTAAGGGACGATCAGATAAAATTATGAAACGAACGAGTCATCTTACTATAGTGGTCTCTAATTAAAAAAACTTATATTTAGACTTAGACAGCCGGAGTATTATAAAAATGGGTCAAAAGGTACATCCGAATGGTGTGCGTTTGGGTATCACCAAGACGTGGCATTCTACCTGGTATGCAAACAATAAAGATTTTTCTAATAATTTAGGTAGTGATTTTAAAGTACGTCAGTTTTTGATGCAAAAACTTTCAAAAGCTTTAGTATCTCGTATAATTATTGAACGTCCCGCTAAAAGTATCAGGGTAACTGTTTATACAGCTAGGCCTGGTGTTATTATTGGTAAAAAAGGGGAAGATATTGAAAAATTACGTAAAAGTATAGCAAAAATTTCTGGCGTTCCAACTCAACTCAATATTGCTGAAGTTCGTAAGCCGGAATTAGATGCTAAGTTGTTAGCTGACAATATTGCATCTCAATTAGAACGTAGAATAATGTTTAGGCGAGCAATGAAACGTGTTGTACAAAGTGCTATGCGTTTAGGCGCTAAAGGCATTAAAGTGGAAGTAAGCGGGAGATTAAGTGGAGCCGAAATCGCTCGTACTGAATGGCATAGAGAAGGACGTGTTCCATTACATACTTTGCGTGCCGATATTGATTATAGTCTTTCAGAAGCACATACTACGTACGGTGTAATTGGTATTAAAGTATGGGTATTTAAAGGTGAAATTTTAGGAGATGTATTACCTAGTGCAGCAGGTTATGTATTAGATCAATCGATTAATAATTCTACTCAAAAAAAACATAAAACTCGCATATAAGGGATAATACGATGTTGCTGCAACCAAAGCGCACAAAATTTCGTAAAATGCATAAAGGGCGTAATCGAGGAATAAAAGTAAACGACAATATTAGTTTCGGTGAGTTTGCTTTAAAAGCAACTAGTCGTGGAAGGTTAAAATCTTGTCAAATTGAAGCGGCAAGGCGCGCTATAAGTCGTGCTATAAAGCGTCAAGGAAAAATATGGATCCGCGTGTTCCCGGATAAACCTATTACAAAAAAACCCCTCGAAGTACGAATGGGTAAAGGAAAAGGTAATGTAGAGTATTGGGTAGCATTGATACAACCAGGAAAAATATTATACGAAATAAATGGAGTCCCAAAAGAACTAGCATATAATGCTTTTAAATTAGGCGCATCAAAGTTACCAGTTAAAACCACTTTAATAGGAAGATAATGAATAACATTATAAAATCATTAAATAAAAAAAACGATAGCATTACTGTTGCGTCACTTCAATCAGAATTAATAAACGTATTGCGTGAATATTTCAATTTACGTGTGCAATTAAAATCAGGTCAGTTGAAGCAGTTGCATTTATTAAAAAAAGTACGTCGTAATATAGCATCTATCAAAAACTATTTATCTAACAATAAAAAAATATAAAAGGAGAGCATTTCATGGGTGATAGGATTCGTATCTTACTAGGTCGTGTAGTTAGCAAAAAAATGAACAAATCTGTTGTGGTTTCTATAGAACGATTGATTAAGCACGTAACATATGAAAAGTTTATTAAACGTACTACTAAACTGCATGTGCATGACCCTAATAGTGAGACTAATGTTGGCGACCTTGTTGAGGTACAAGAGTGTCGTCCTATTTCTAAAACAAAATCTTGGATATTAACTTCTATCATCAAAAAATCACATTTTTCTAATAATAATAATCATATAAATAAATAATAGATTATTATTGACAATAATTAATCAATCAAAATATATAACATATATAAATATATTTTTTAATAATTTAAACTAATTACCATTATGGAGTGTTATGTGATTCAAGAACGCACTATTTTAAATGTTGCCGATAATTCTGGCGCGCGATACGCGATGTGCATTAAGGTCTTAGGAGGTTCTGGTCGTCGTTATGCTAATATAGGAGACGTAATTAAGGTTGCTATCAAAGAGGCGATACCACGTGCTAAAGTGAAAAAAGGCGATGTGTTAAAAGCTGTTGTAGTACGTACAAAAAAAGGTGTACGTCGCCCAGATGGATCAATTATTAGATTTGATAATAATGCTTGTGTACTATTAAATGACGCTAATATCCAACCTGTGGGTACTCGTATTTTTGGGCCAGTAACCCGTGAATTACGCGATGAAAAATTTATGAGGATTATTTCTTTAGCTCCCGAAGTACTGTGATGGAGATTATTATACATGTCAGCAGCTAAAATTAAACGTAATGATGAAGTTATTGTATTAAGCGGAAAAGATAAGGGCAAAAAAGGAAAAGTAAAGCGTGTTTTTTACGATAAAGGTAGAGTTATAGTAACAGGAATAAATTTGGTAAAAAAACATCAAAAACCTATTCCTAATAAAAATCAACCAGGAGGTGTTATTGAAAAAGAAGCATCTGTTGATTTATCCAATATCGCGATATTTAATACTACTTTAAAGAAAGCGGATCGTGTAGGATTTAAAGTACAAAATGGTAAAAAAATACGTATCTTTAAGTCTAACGGGGATATAGTCAAATGATCGGAATAATATATGGCTAATTTATATGATTATTATAAAAATAATATAATACCGGATTTAATACATAAATTTCAGTATCGATCTGTTATGCAAGTTCCTAAAATTAAAAAAATTACTATTAATATGGGAGTAGGTAAATCTGTCACTGATAAAAAGTTGTTGGAGAAAGCAACAGAAGATTTAATGGTAATTTCGGGGCAAAAACCAGTAGTTACCAAAGCACGTAAATCTATCTCTAGCTTTAAAATTCGTCAAGGTCAGCCGATTGGATGTAAGGTAACTTTACGAGGTACGCGCATGTGGGAATTTCTGGAAAGATTTCTCTCTATTGCTATGCCCCGTATTCGTGATTTTCGTGGATTGTCTATTAGGTCTTTTGATGGTCATGGTAATTATAGTATCGGAATTCGAGAGCAAATTATCTTTCCAGAGATCGATTATGATACTGTTGATGATATGCGAGGTATGGATATTACCATCACTACTAGCGCTATATCTGATGATGAAGCGCATGCGTTATTAACTGCTTTTCGCTTTCCATTTAGAAAATAATCGTATTACTTCAAATAGGAGGAGCGTGTAATCATGACTAAGGAATCTGTGAAAGCACGTGAAATAAAGCGTTTAAAATTGGTTAACAAATATTATACGCAACGTATTTCTCTTAAAAAAATTATTATTAACAAACGTATTCCTAATGACGAACGTTGGAATGCTGTTTTAAAATTACAGACTTTACCGCGTGATTCTAGCCCATCTAGACGCCGTAATCGTTGTCGTCATACTGGACGACCTCACGCTTTTTTAAGAAAATTCGGATTGAGCCGCATGAAGGTACGTGAAGCTGCCATGCGTGGCGAGATACCTGGTTTAAGAAAAGCTAGTTGGTAATTGTAACAATAATATTTTATTGCTGGAGCTACAAATGAGTATGCAAGATTCAATCGCAGCGATGTTAACTACTATACGTAACGGGCAAATTTCTAAAAAAGAAAAAATTTGCACTCCATCTTCTACAATGAAAGTGGCAATTGTTAAGGTATTAGTAGAAGAAGGATTTATAACAAGATATGATATTAAAGATAGTGTTAAACCTATTCTAGAAGTATTTCTAAAATATTATCAAAAAAGAAAGCCCGTCATAGATACCATAAAGCGCATTAGTCGACCTGGATTACGTATCTATAAAAAGAGAAAGGAATTGCCTCAGGTGATGTCTGGTATGGGTATTGTTATAATTTCTACTTCTAAAGGTGTAATTACGGATGATAAAGCTCGTCAGCTTAATGTTGGCGGGGAGATTATATGTTATGTGTCTTAATACTAAAATATTGTCGAGTCATGTATGTAAAACAATGATTCCTATTCCTAACGTAATAACGATAAAAATCAAAAACCATGACATTTCCGTCACAGGTGTGCTTGGTAGACTAACTTTTGTATTACACGAATTAGTTAACGTGCAATTGAATAATGCATCATGGTTATTGATATATACCAACAGTTCTAATGTCAAAAATAAAGCCTTAATAGGAACGACACGTGCATTAATTAACGGTATGATCATTGGTGTTACAACAGGTTTCACTAAGAAGCTGCAACTCATAGGAATTGGTTATCGTGTATCTGTTCAAGACAATATAATCACCCTAATCATAGGGTTGTCTCATTCTATTAATTATATATTACCTATGGAAATTACAGCAACGTGTCCAAGTCAGACTGAAATCATCGTAACAGGGATAAATAAACAACTTGTTGGTCAAGTTGCATCAGATTTGAGAGCACTTCGCCCTCCTGAGCCTTTTAAGGGCAAGGGTATTCGTTATATCGATGAAATAGTGTGCAACAAAAGTACCAAGAAAAGATAATTGTTATCAATCCTACAGAGAATAATGTACATGAATAAAAAAGACGCTCGTATCAGAAGAGCTATGAAATCACGAAAAAAGTTATATAAATTAGGTGCTATTAGATTAGTGGTACACCGGACTTGTCAGCATATTTATGCGCAAATAATTTCACAGGATAATTCTGATGTCTTAATTACAGCTTCTACGACGGAGAAATTGATTTCTAGTCAATTAAAAATAACTAGTAATAAAAGAGCTGCAGCTATAGTAGGAAAAATTATTGCAGAACGTGCAATAAAAAAAGGTATTATAAGTGTGTCTTTTGATCGCTCTGGATTTAAATATCATGGCAGAGTGAAAATGTTAGCTGATAGCGCTAGGCAATCTGGTTTAAGTTTTTAAAACAAGGTAAATGACATGAAATATATCAATAAACAGCCTGGTGAATTGCAAGAGAAATTGATTACAGTAAATCGGGTATCCAAAACAGTTAAGGGCGGACGTGTATTTAGTTTTACAGCATTAACTGTGGTAGGAGATACAAATGGGCGTGTAGGATTTGGTTATGGTAAAGCTCGTGAAGTTCCTGCAGCGATTCAAAAATCAATGGAAAAGGCTCGTCGTAATATGGTAATTATTTCTGTATACAAAGGCACTTTACAGCATGCAGTTCGAGGGGTATATACAGGTTCTCGTATTTATATGCAACCTGCGTCCGAAGGAACTGGTATCATTGCCGGAACTACAATGCGTGCTATCTTAGAGGTAGTTGGAATACATAATGTATTAGCAAAAGCTTATGGGTCCACAAATCCTATTAATATAGTACGTGCAACTATGAATGCGTTACAAAGCATGAAATCTCCCGAAATGGTTGCAGAAAAACGAGGTAAATCTATTAGAGAAATTTTAGGTTATTATAATTATGTTAAAAATTATTAAACTTACTCAGATTAAAAGTTCTATTGGGTGTATACCAAAACATAAGGCAACTTTATATGGGTTGGGACTGCGTCGTATCAGGGATACGGTCGAAAGAATTGATACCCCTGCTATCCGTGGTATGATTAACTTAGTAGCTTATATGGTTAAAGTGGAGTAGTAAATTATGTATCTCAATACTTTCTCTCCGTCTAAAGGATCTAAACATTTTAGTAAACGAGTAGGCCGAGGTATCGGATCTGGATTAGGGAAAACAGGAGGTCGTGGACATAAAGGACAAAAATCACGTTCTGGAGGTAAGGTACGTCTTGGATTTGAAGGAGGACAGACTCCTTTATACCGTAGATTACCAAAATTTGGATTCATATCTCACAAAGCTATGGTTACCCAAGCAGTTAGATTGTCTGATTTATCTTGTATTTCGGATAAAGTAATAGATTTAAATATTTTAAAAACATATAATATTATTAAGCGTAAAATTAAGTTTGTTAAAATTATAATGTCAGGAGAAATTAAACATCCTATTACAATACGTAGATTGCGCGTAAGCAAAGGCGCACGAACTTCAATTCAAGCTATAGGCGGACAAATAGAGGATGATTGAATTAAAATGATGACAGTTACTAATAAGCGACGACTTACGTCTACTTTTCACAGTGTCAAAGGTGGTTTAAATGAGTTGAAACGTAGAATGATATTCGTGATTGGCGCTTTAATTATTTTTCGTATAGGATCCTTTATTCCAATCCCAGGAGTAGATTTAATTATTTTAGCAAAGATTCTTGAGCAACAACGTGGTACTATTATTGAAATGTTTAACATGTTTTCTGGGGGGGCTTTAAGTCGTGCTTCTATCTTTAGTTTAGGAATTATGCCATATATTTCAGCTTCAATTATTGTGCAACTATTAACTGCAGTACATCCTGTTTTAATAGAAATGAAAAAAGAAGGAGAAAGTGGAAGGAGAATAATCAATCAATATATTCGTTATGGAACTTTGATACTAGGAGTATTGCAATCTGTAGGCATTGTTACTAGTTTACCTAGTATATCGGGACTAGTTATTAATCCAGGATTTTCTTTCTATTGTACAGCAATTATTAGTCTTGTTTGTGGCACTATTTTTTTAATGTGGTTAGGTGATCAAATCACTAATAGAGGAATAGGAAATGGTATTTCGATTATTATTTTTTCAGGGATAATAGCTGGGTTGCCAGTGTCTATAGGACATACTATAGAACAAGTAAAACAAGATGAATTGCATTTTTTTATATTAATTTTAGTTATTTGTCTAGTTTTTGGTATTACCTTTTTTGTGGTATTTATAGAGAGAGGCCAACGTTGTATTTTAGTGCATTATGCTCAACGACAGCAAGGTCGTCGCATTTATGCTGCTCAAAATACACACTTACCACTTAAAGTAAATATGGCTGGAGTCATTCCTGCTATTTTTGCTTCTAGTGTAATCTTGTTCCCAGGCACTGTTGTTTCTTGGTTTAGCAATAGCATTAGTTGCAAATGGTTAACTGTGCTTTCTTTGTATCTACAACCAGGTCAACCATTATATATTTTGATTTACGCGTCGGCTATTATATTTTTTTGTTTTTTTTACACATCTTTAGTCTTCAATCCTCGAGAAACAGCTGATAATTTAAAAAAATCTGGAGCATTTGTCCCTGGAATTAGACCGGGAGAGCAAACTGCTAAATATATTAATAAAATTATGATTCGTTTGACTTTCATTGGTGCAATATATGTTACGTTTATTTGCTTAGTACCAGAGTTTATGAGAATTGCTATGAAGGTCCCTTTTTACTTTGGAGGAACATCTCTACTGATTGTGGTTGTAGTAATTATGGATTTTATGGCTCAAATACAAACTTTAATGATGTCTAGTCAGTATGAATCTGTATTAAAAAAAGCAAATTTAAAACATCTTAATCACTGATTAAAATATCATATTTTATATAGGAAAAATTATGAAAGTACGTACATCAGTGAAAAAATTATGTCGTTATTGTGAAATTATAAAAAGACACAATGTTATTCGTGTGGTTTGTCGTGTAGATCCAAAACATAAACAGAGACAAGGATAATTGTACTGAATATGGAACAATAAACTTTTTAGGAGTATAAAATAGTGGTACGTATAGCAGGTGTTAATGTCCCTGATAGAAAACATGCTGTCATTGCTTTAATGTCTATTTATGGTATCGGAAAATCTCGTGCTCGCTCAATTTGTTTGAATATAGGTATAAATGAACATATACAACTTTGTAAATTATCTGAAATCCATATAGACAAATTACGTGATGCAGTTGCTAAATATATTGTAGAGGGGGATTTACGCCGTGAAGTAACTTTAAACATCAAACGTTTGGTGGATCTTGGTACTTACCGAGGATTGCGTCATCGTCGTAATTTACCAGTACGTGGACAAAGAACAAGAACAAACGCAAGAACCCGTAAGGGTCCTCGTAAGTCCATTAACAAATAACTTAAGTAATAAGTATTAATAAACAAAGAAAGTATGAATATAAAATGATCAAATCATCCAATTTTAGAGCACGCAGGCGGCTCAAAAAACAAATTTTAGATGGTGTAGCACATATACATGCATCTTTTAATAATACTATAATCACTATTAGTGATAGACAAGGTAATACTTTAGGATGGGCTACAGCCGGAGGTTCTGGTTTTCGAGGATCTCGCAAATCTACACCATTTGCTGCGCAAGTAGCAGCAGAACGTTGCGCTGAAATAGTTCAAGAATATGGAATAAAAAATTTGGAAGTTATGGTAAAAGGGCCGGGTCCAGGACGTGAATCTGCAGTACGAGCGTTAAACACAGTAGGATTCCACATTACTAGCATTACTGATGTTACTCCGATTCCGCATAATGGTTGTCGTCCTTCTAAAAAGCGCCGTGTCTAAATAATATCAACTGGTTATTTTTAAGGAAATAAAGTATATGGCAAAATATTTAGGACCTAAACTCAAGCTCAGTCGTCGTGAAGGTACAGACCTTTTTTTAAAATCTGGAATTCGCTCGATTGATTCTAAATGTAAACTTGAACAGCCTCCAGGGCAACATAGTATGCGTAAATCTCGATTTTCAGATTACGGAATACAGCTACGAGAAAAGCAAAAAGTTAGACGTATATATGGCATCTTGGAACGTCAGTTCTCTAACTATTATAAGAAAGCCACACGTATTAAAGGTAACACTGGTGAAAATTTATTAAAATTATTGGAAAGTAGGTTAGATAATATTGTATATCGTATGGGATTCGGAGCGACACGTGCTGAAGCCCGGCAATTAGTAAGCCATAAGTCTATTGTTGTTGACGATAGTATTGTTAATGTAGCTTCATATCAAGTTGTTCCTAATACTATTATTAAGATACATAAAGGGTCACATAAACAATCTAGGATTCGTGCTGCTTTAGAACTCGCCGAGCAGCAAAGAGAAAAATTAGCATGGATTGAAGTTGATCCTATTAGACTGCAAGGTTTATTTAAACGTCATCCAGAACGTGATGAGTTATCTGCAAATATCGATGAACACTTGATTGTTGAATTGTATTCAAAATAAGTGAAGTTGTGGAATAATAAAAAGAGAGGTAATGATGCAGAGTTCTGTAATAGAATTTTTAAGACCACGTTTAGTAGATATTGAACAAATTACTGAAAAACATGCTAAAGTTACTCTGGAGCCATTAGAACGAGGATTTGGTCATACTTTGGGAAATGCTTTACGTCGAATCTTGCTTTCTTCAATGCCTGGATATGCTATAACAGAAGTTGAAATTGATGGGGTACTACACGAATATAGTACAAAAGAGGGTATACAAGAAGACGTGTTAGAAATTTTACTCAATTTAAAGAAATTAGCTATCAGAATTGAAGGAAAGGATCATATTACTTTAACTTTAAAAAAATCTGGTATCGGGCCTGTAATTGCAAATGATATTTTACGCGATAGTAATAGTGTAAAAATTATTACACCAGATCATGTGATCTGTCACATCACCGACAAAAATGCATCTATTAGCATGCGCATTAAAGTACAGCGTGGACGTGGATACATTCCGGCTTCTTCTAGGTTTAATCCCGAAGCAGATATCTTACCAATTGGTCGATTATTATTGGATGCATGTTATAGTCCAGTAGAAAGAATTTCTTATAACGTGGAAGCTGCTCGTGTCGAGCAACGTACAGATTTAGACAAGCTAATTATTGATATGGAAACCGATGGCACCATAGACCCAGAAGAAGCAATTCGGCGTGCAGCAACAATTTTATCTGAACAACTTGAGGCTTTTATTGATTTAAGGGATATACATCAACCAGAACATAAAGAAGAAAGACCGGAATTTGATCCAATTTTGTTACGTCTTGTTGATGATTTAGAACTGACTGTACGTTCTGCTAATTGTTTAAAAGCGGAATCTATTCACTATATTGGAGATTTAGTACAACGAACGGAAGTAGAACTATTAAAAACTCCTAATTTAGGGAAAAAATCTTTGACAGAAATAAAGGATGTATTAGCATCTCGTGGATTATCTTTAGGAACACACTTAGAAAATTGGCCTCCGGAAAATATTTTAGATAATTAATGTATTTATGATTTAGTATAAACATGAAGGTATTTTATTATGCGTCATAGAAAGAGTGGTTTTAAATTAAATCGAACCAGTACTCATCGTCAAGCTATGTTTAGAAATATGGTGGTTTCATTGGCAACTTATCAAATTATAAAAACCACTGTGTCTAAAGCTAAAGCGTTGCGTCGTATTATTGAACCATTGATTACGCGTTGCAAAGTAGATACCGTTGCAAATCGTCGTTTAGTTTTCTCTAAAATTAGAAACAATAATATTGTTACAAAATTATTTACACAAATCAGTCCGCATTTTTTTAATCGTCCTGGAGGATACACCCGTATACTAAAATGTGGGTTACGTAAAGGAGACAAAGCCTCAATGGCATATATAGAATTGGTTGATCGATCTAAAATAAAATAAAATAAAAATATAAAAATTAATCAGGTTTTGTAAGTTTAAGCAACAAAACTAGTTAATAACTGTTTTATGTATTGGGTTCGTCTTTATTCTAATATAGAGTGAGGTATAAACCATTCTTTGTAAGCATTCAGAACATCGCGTACAGATGTTCTTTTTTTACCTGAAATTTGTAACACAGTAAGTACTAATATCCCAGAACCAGTGACAACATAAATACCATGTGGATTAATTGTTAATATGGTACCAGGTAATATAGACGATGAGGAATAATTAGTTGTATCTTGATCACTTACCTCAGCAGCCCATACTTTAATAAGATGATTTTTTATTCGAAAATAACTGATTGGCCATGGATTAAAAGCTCGGATAGATCGCTCTAGCTGTATTGCTGATAAATTCCAATTAATACGTGCTTCTTGTTTATTTAATTTATATGCATATGTAGCATAAGTCGCATCTTGAAGTATAGGAGTATATATACCTAATATAAGCTGATCCAGTACTTGGGATAGCATGCTAGACCCAATATTTGCTAATCTATTAGTAAGAGTATGACTAGTGTCTTTCGGAAAAATTTTGCAAGGCATAATATGCAAAATATCTCCGGTATCAATCCCTGAATCCATTTGGATTATGGTTATTCCCGTAATGGAATCGCCATGTTCTAATGCACGTTGAATTGGTGCTGGGCCGCGCCAACGAGGTAATAATGAACCATGTACATTAATGCACCCGAATCGCGGTATATTCAATAATTCTTGTGGTAAAATTAATCCATAAGATACAACTACTATTAGATCTACATCAAGTTTCTTAACAAGATCAATAATATCAGAAATAGATAAAATACTGGATTGGAACAACGATATGCTGTATTTTTTGGCTATGTCATATAAAGACATAGAGAAATTATATTGAGGTAGTTGTTGTATTCCTTGGGCAAAAACTGCTATTATTTTGTGTGTAGATAATTGCGTCAATGTATATAAATGCCATGCCGAAAAACTTGTACTTCCAAAGAAGGCAATACGTAATGATTGTGAGTGTGTCATAATGTATATATTAAATAGGAAATTGATTGTTTTTAAACGTTTTGGATAATTTTTTTATTTTTTTATGAATTCTTTTAATTTCTAGTGGGGATAAATAATCAATAAAAAGTTTACCAAATAAATGATCTACTTCGTGTTGAATGCAAATTGCTAATAAATTATTTGCTTCCATCTCGAATCTATTACCATTGTGATCTAATGATTCAATGGTAATCTTTTCTGAACGCGGAATAGTCTCGTGTATTTGAGGAATAGATAGACAACTTTCAGTGATACTAATGGTACCTGTTTTTTTTGTAATAACAGGGTTAATAAAAACTAAACGCTGTTTGTTTTTCATGCCAAGGTCAATAACAATAATTTGTTGGTGAATATCAACTTGTGTTGCAGCTAACCCAATACCTTTTTTAAAATACATGGTATCAAACATATCACTTATAATCTGTCTAGTATCATTAGATACTGCAATAACAGGATCAGCAATTTTTCTAAGACGTTTGTCAGGGTAATATAATACTTTTAATATCGACATAAAATACAATATCATTAAATTAAAATTTAAAAAAATAAATTATATATTATCTGATAACTTATACCTATAAGTTATCAGATAATATGCACGTGTTTTATGCGTATACTGATGATGTTATTAAAAAGTCATTAAAAATGAATAACATTTTTTAATTATCTTTAGTTTCTAAAATTTTTTATCTAATTAAATAATTAGATAAAATAGAACGTGTGTTGCACAGATACAGAATATCAGATATATTTTGCATACAAAATATTTGACAAAAATATTTAATTACATTTTGTGATCAAAATGATTTATATATTACAACTTGAAATATCCTGTATCTTACATATCAATTTAAAAATTACTTAATCAATAATTTTAAACAAATTTTTAATTTTTTAAACATCGATTTAAATAAAAGAATATTGTATGTTGTTTGTATTAGATAATTAATTGGATAGCAATTTATGGTAAGGATATTCCCTTCGTCAAATTTAAAAAACTTACTGATACGATTATATCAAGGTAAGGTGATTGTTTATCCAACAGAATCAGTGTTTGGATTGGGATGTGATCCTGATAATAAAAATGCAATATATACTTTATTAAAAATAAAAAATAGATCATGGAAAAAAGGTTTAATTTTAATTGCTGCTAACTATACACAGTTATTTAAGTACATTGACGATAGTCGCTTAAATAAAAAACAACAATCACGAGCTTTTTCTTCTTGGCCTGGACCAATAACGTGGGTATTTCCAACAAAAATAAACACTCCATATTGGTTAACAGGTCAATTTTCTTCCTTAGCAGTACGAATCAGTAATTTTGAACCAGTTCAACGCCTTTGTTTGGCCTTTGGAAAACCTTTGGTGTCCACTAGCGCCAATTTATCTGGACAACCTCCTGCGCGTACTATTGCAGAAGTATACAAGCAATTTGGACATAATATATCCATCATGAATGAAGATGTACTTGGAAGACTTAATCCTTCAGAAATTAGAGATGTTATAACTGGTAAACTAATTCGTAAATGATTTTTGTTATTAAAGGAGATAAATAGATGAGTTATTTTGCTGTTTTTGGTAATCCGATTAAACATAGTAAATCGGCAGAAATTTACGCGTTATTTGCAAATGAAATTGGAATACCAGAAGAATATGATCTGAAATTAGCATTAAAAGATAATTTTAGTTATTTATTAAATAATTTTTTTGAGTTAGGTGGATTAGGAGCAAATATTACTTCTCCGTTTAAAGAAAACGCATATTTTTTGTGCAACCAATTAACTGAACGAGCCAAAAGAGCTCGTTCAGTTAATACGATAAAAAAACTAAAAAATGGTATTTTACTGGGAGATAATACTGATGGTATAGGATTTATTAATGATTTAAAACGTCTTAGCTGGATAGATCCCAATAATAACATGACTACGACTGTCCCCAACGAATCTGTGATAACAAATATTTTATTAATTGGGGCTGGAGGCGCTTCAAAAGGAATTGTTCCTATATTATTAACTACTATAAAAGACTGTTCTATTCACGTAGTGAATAGAACGTTCTATAAAGCACAAGAATTGACAGAATATTACCATAAAATGGGATATCAAAATGTATCGTGTATGCCTTTATGTAAATTACATAATGATACCAATAAATACAGTTTAATTATTAATGCTACAAACAGCAGTATGTATAATGCTATCCCTGAAATACCATCGTCTCTTGTTACTCCTGTAACTAAATGTTATGATTTGTTTTATCAAAAACAGGACACATCATTTATAGCATGGTGTAAAAAAAATGGATCAAATTATTGTGCAGATGGATTAGGTATGTTAATAGGACAGGCAGCTCATGCATTTTGCTTATGGCATAATTTGTTACCTTCCGTTGATCCTGTGCTAAATCATTTAAGATCTACGCTTTATATGTAAAATAATATTGATTTTCTAAAACTAGAAATACAGGTTATAACGTAACTATAAAAATTTGTTTCACATTACAAATGCATTGTGTATAATATATGGCAAACTTTTTGAATTTATTTTGTTTGTAAAAATTTAAGACAGTATAAGAGTATTGATTATATTTTTTGATATTCATGTATTATTATCTTAATAATAAGATTGTACTTGGCGGCATTAGCGCGATAGAACCACCTGATTCCATTCCGAACTCAGAAGTGAAATGTCGTGGTACCAATGGTAGTGTGGGGTTTCCTCATGCGAGAGTAGGGGGCTGCCAAGTGTTTTAATTGGATTTTATTTATTTGTTGAGATTATAAAATAATTAAATCAACAGCATAGATAAATTAATTCAATTACTAAAAGTTAATTAATTATTATGGTAGTCGTGAGTTTGAATACTTATAAAAAGTGTATTGTGTTTTAGGTTTAAACATAATATTACGCTAATTTTAGAAGTTATATCGTCATGTCGTGTTTAAAACATTTACGACTAAGATTGGAGATTATATTTTACATGAAAAAAATAAAATTTAGAAAAAGCTTTAATGATCAATGTGATAAATTTTATAAAATAAAAAATTGTCTCTAAAGTCCCAACTACCAATTTTTAGCTACGAAATAAAAATATAAATATTGTTGAATTGTATAAGAATATACAAAAATAGAAATTAAAATGAATCTTTTCTTTTGCGTAATTCAGAAAAAAATTGCCATTCTTCTTGAATATTAGGGGATAAATTTAGTGATTTTTTTACATCTAAACTATTACAGCGAAAGAAAGGGTTAATTTTTAGTTCTAAATTTATTGTTGTCGGTACAGTGGGTTGGTTGTGTTGGCGTAATTTAACAATATTATTACGATAGTTGATAATGAATTGATCTTGGGGTAGGATAGAAATAGCAAAGTTAAGATTAGGTAGGGTATATTCGTGTCCACTGAAAATTAAAGTATTTCGGGGTAGCTGCTTAATTTTTATAAAAGATGTGTGCATGTGTTGAGCACATCCTGTGTAGATCTTACCACAACCTGCAGAAAATACAGTGTCTCCGCAAAACAACCAAGGCGCGCTATAGAAACCGATGTGTCCTAATGTATGTCCGGGCAAATGCAGCACCCTAAATTTTTTCTGTAATAATACAAAATCATCTCCTTCTGATACTAAAAAGTTAACGCCTTTATTTTTAGTTTCTGTGGGGCCATAAACAATCGTTTTTGGAGAATATTGTATTAACGTGTTTACTCCATTAACATGATCAGCATGATTGTGAGTTAATAAAATTGCTCGTAATTTAAATTGAAATTTTTTTAAAATATTTAGTGTCTCTGTTGTTTCTCCAGGATCAACAATTATACATTCATTTCTATAATTATATAAAAGCCAAATATAATTCGTTCTTAATACTGGAATTCTAATTATATTCATGATTGGTTATGCTTGTAATAATTTAAAGTATTTATTTTAATTTTTTTTTCAATAATCCACAATGGACGAAAAAAAATTATTATTTTTAGTACTTAAATTAATTTTTTAAGTATAAATGTAAATTCAGCGGAAATTTCGAATAATTATTGTAAATAGTATTGTGTCGCTACAAAATTAAAATAATAGATATAAATTGATTTACAAAAAAATTTATATATATATATATACTAATTATATTAGTATCACTGATATTTATGAAAATAATATATATTTTGCATATAACAATGATTATTAGATATCATTAATCTATAAGTTATATAATTTATATAATGAATAGATTCCGAAAAATATTACTGTCATTAATAAAAATCTTCATTTATAGGATATTTAGCAGCTAGTCGAGCTAATTGATCGCATCGTTCGTTATCTGGATGTCCAGTGTGGCTTTTTAGCCAATTCCAATGCATAATACTATGGGTTTGTATTACTGTATCTAGACGTTGCCATAAATCAATGTTTTTTACTAATTTTTCTTCAGAAGTTTTCCAATGATGTTTTTTCCATACATGAATCCATTGAGTGATCCCATTTAATAAATATTGGCTATCAGTATTTAAAGTGATTTGACATGGATTTTTAAGTGATTCTAATGCGATAATAGCTGCCATCAGTTCCATACGATTGTTAGTAGTTAAGTGGTATCCAGCGCTGAACTCTTTCTTATATTGTTTATACCGTAGTATTGCAGCACAGCCACCTGGACCTGGGTTACCAAGACATGATCCATCGGTGAAAATTTCTATTTTTTTATACATATTATCAGGTATATTATAATATCAATTAAGGTAACTAGTGTGACACAAATGAGAAGTTATGAGCACTAATATTGTACGGCAAATTGTCTTAGATACAGAAACTACTGGGATGAACAAATTTGGAATTCACTATCAAGGACATAGGGTTATTGAAATTGGTGCAGTAGAAATAATAAACCGTTATTTAACTGACAATAAATTCCATGTTTATTTAAAACCAAATCGTATGGTTGATATTGAGGCTTTCCAGATACATGGAATTAGCGATCAGTTTTTAAAAGATAAACCAACTTTTTCAGAAATAGTAGATAAATTTTTAACATTTATTCGCGGTAGTGAATTAATTATTCACAACGCTCCGTTCGATCTAGGTTTTCTTAATCAAGAACTACGGATGTGCAATTTGAACTCAAAACAAATAGAATCTTATTGTACTATAATTGATAGTTTAAGATTAGCTCGAAAAAAATTTCCAGGACAACGTAATAATTTAGATGCGTTATGTGAGCGTTATTCTATTAATAACGATAAACGACGAAATCTACATAGCGCGCTTATCGATGCACGATTATTAGCTAATGTATTTTTGTCTATGAGTGGAGGACAGACAAGAATGGAATTTATGAAAATAACGAATTCAAATATATCAGATAATCAAATTAATAGTATAAAACGATTAAATAGTATGAAATATACGAATGTAGCATCATTAAAAATTATTTATGCTAATGAACAAGAAAAATTAGCTCATGAAAAATATTTAGATCACATACAACAAATAAACAAACACTGTATATGGCGGCAATAATGATGAAAAAACACTAATTTTTTAACTTATTTCTATAAAAAAATGATATGGTAATGTGCTGATGTATATAAATATATTATGTTGAAAATCGGTTAAAATACAAATAAATGTACTCATCATGAATAATTATTAAATGATTTAATATATCTTGAATTATTTGTATAAAACAATACATATTGTCATAATGGTATTATAGCATATTTATATGCATATGTTTAGTTTTATTATTTCGGAGGAGTAATTATGTATCATGATTTAATTTATAGTGAATTTAATGAAACTATAAAAATGATGGAGGCATTTTCTCGTGAAAAGCACAATGTTAATGTTATTGAATCATCTTCAAAACTTATTGTTAATACTTTCAAAACAGGAGGAAAAGTGCTGTCCTGTGGCAATGGTGGTTCACATTGCAATGCTATGCACTTTTCAGAAGAATTAGCTGGACGTTATAGAAACAACCGAGTAGGCTATGCAGCGATAGCTATTTCTGATCCATCATACTTATCATGTGTTAGTAATGATTTTGGGTACGAATATGTTTTTTCCCGCTATATTGAATCTGTTGGAAACGAGAAAGATCTGCTGTTTGCTATATCTACTTCTGGAGAATCAACTAATATTTTATATGCTATAGAAGCAGCGTACAAACGAAGCATGAAAGTAATTTTTTTAACGGGAGAAAAAAAAGAAAACAAATTATCTAATTATATAGATATAGAGATTTGTGCGCCATATTCGAGTTATCCTGATCATATTCAAGAAATTCATATTAAAATAATCCATTTGCTTATTCTTATTATAGAGAAAGAAATGAGATCTATTGTTTAGAAAATGATGAATACTAATGTTTAACATACATGTATGAGCTATTTTAATCACATAAAACATAAAAAAACAAAATATATTGCTGATTTTTTTATACAAACTTAGATACACTTGAAACTATATTATGTTACAATGACTAAAGTATAGATATATATATAGGCTATATAAATTATTCTTTCATTATGTATGTTTCAACAAAATATGCCGATGTAGCTCATACAGGTAGAGCAGCGCATTCGTAATGCGAAGGACATAGGTTCAAATCCTATTATCGGCATAATCATATAATTCACAGTGATTTATTTGTAATTTTTTCAAAATTATAAACATGCAGTAAACCCATACTAAAATAAAAAAACTCGATATGATAAATATTTATATTTTATTTTATAATTGAGAAAAATTATCAGAAAGGTAGTCTTTGACCCCTTGCTGAGATGCTTCTAGTCCCTTTTTATTTTTATTCCATTGAGCAGGACATAGAAGGCCATGAACTTCATGAAACTGCAATGCATCTACCATACGAATCATCTCATCAAAATTTCTACCAAAAGGTAAATCATTAACTACCTGATGTCGTATAATTCCTAATTTGTCTATTAAAAAAGAAGCGCGTAAAGCAATTCCTTTATCTGAATGCTCAATACCATATTTTTTGATAATTTCATGTTTTATATCAGAAACCATGACGTACTTCAATAACCCAACCCCACCCTGATTCACAGGAATTTGTTTCCAAGCATTGTGTACGAAAACTGAATCTATAGAAATCCCAATAACTTCCACATTTCTTTTCTGAAACTCAACATAACGTTTATCACATGCGATTAACTCTGAGGGACAAACAAAAGTAAAATCCATAGGCCAGAAAAATATTATTGCTTCTTTTTTATTAATATAATTTAATAAATTAAAATTGTCTACGATTTCACCATTGCTTAATACGGCAGAGGAAGTAAAATCGGGAGCACAGCGACTGACTAATACCATATTGGTTCCTTAACCCTTGTTTCAATATATTCATCTAATATAGTAACAGATTAAATATTATAAACAGTTATATCAATAATCAACACTTTATTCTACTGTTTAAATTGTGTTTATGCAAACAAATACTATGTATAATTTTTAAGTAAAAACAAATTATGAATAATACTCCAAATGATTGTGACGCATATCTAGATGTAAATAAATATTTTAATAACCTGAATGATACCTTAGGTAATATTTCATTGAGTGAATTATGTAATAATAATAATAAAACAATGACTTCCACAACTTTACAATAGATCAGCTAATTTTTAAACCAATACAAATTGTAGAGATAAGGAATTATATTACATAACCCAACGTGTATAAGTATCTGTAATACTCACAAATAAGTTGCATTAAAAGTCAAACAATAGATATGCAAATAATAAATTTGTAAAAATTACTATAAATATCATTATATATTGCTCAATATATATAAAATAGCATAATTATTGAACTTATTTTTTTGATAAAAATAACAAATTTTGTATTTTATCAATGTTATGTTGTATACCTTAACGACATGGATTTAATTGTCATTTGTTAGCATCAATATTAATTATCATTAAAACATACAGATGTTGTCATATATTTACTGAGGATCATAAACTATATCATATAGATCTAAATTGGCAGTTATGAAAATGCTAGGTTTATTATTCGTAATATATATAAATACAGATTATAATAAATATAAAGTTTATAGTTAGATTTTTATTATACTTCTAATTGATCAATACACATTTGTTAAATTAAAATAAAATTATGACATTTCAATTGTTACAAACAGATGGTCACGCTCGTCTCGGTAAACTTATTTGTAACCGAGGAATAGTAGATACGCCTACTTTTATGCCAGTAGGGACTTATGGATCTATAAAAACATTAACTTCAGAAGAAATTGAAGAAAGTGGAACACAAATTATTTTAAGCAATACTTTTCATTTATGGTTACGACCTGGATTAAATGTTATAAGATTACATGGCGGTTTACATGAATTCATGAATTGGAGGGGTCCTATAATTACAGATTCTGGAGGATTTCAAGTATTTAGTTTGAGTAAAATATGTACGGTTACAAAAGAAGGAGTTTATTTCAAAAACCCTATTGATGGTCGTATTGTGTTTTTAACTCCAGAAAAATCTATAGAAATTCAACATGATTTAAGATCTGATATAGTTATGATATTTGATGAATGTGTATCCTATCCTAATAATTGGGATTATGTAAAAAAATCAGTAAACATATCTTTACATTGGGCCGAACGTAGTCGTTTGCATTTTGATACATTACATAATTCAAATATGTTGTTTGCTATCATTCAAGGAGGTATGTATGAAAATTTAAGAGATATATCAGCTAAAGAATTAATAAATATTGGTTTTGACGGATATGCGATAGGGGGTTTGTCAGTCGGTGAGCCAAAAACAGAAATGTATCGTATTTTATCGCATGCATGTGAAATGATTCCGGAGAATAAACCACGTTACTTAATGGGTGCTGGAAAACCAGAAGATCTGTTGGAGGCCGTACGACAAGGTATTGATATGTTTGATTGTGTTATACCAACTCGCAATGCTCGTAATGGATATTTATTTATTTCTGATGGAGTAGTTAAAATTCGCAATACACAATATAAACAAGATACTTCTCCGGTAGACAAGAACTGCGATTGTTATACTTGTCAACATTATAGTCGTTCGTATTTACATCATTTAGATCGTTGCAGAGAAATTCTAGGTGTGCGTTTAAATACCATCCACAACTTAAGATATTACCAACGTTTAATGGAGGAATTACGTCGAGCTATAAAAACGAAATCATTGCAAAACTTCATTGATGTCTTTTATAAGCGTGTTAGTCGTATATAATACCAATTATAAAAATTTAATATTTTTTGTATTAAACTAATAACAAAATATTCTATAAATAGGAAATAGAAATGAATATATTTATTAATACTGCTTGGGCGAGCGTCAATTCTAATTCGCAAGGTAATCCGTATTCTTTAATCATCATGTTGGCAGTATTTGCTGGAATTTTTTATTTTATGATCTTTAGACCGCAACAAAAACGTAATAAAATGCATAAAGAATTATTAAATTCTATCTCCAGAGGAGATGAAATCTTAACTAATGGAGGGTTAGTAGGTCTTGTAGTTAAAGTTACAGAAACAGGTTATATTTTTATTATTCTTAATGAGAAAAATGATACTAGTGGTAATGAGGTATTGATTAAGCGTGATTGTATTACTGCTATTTTACCTAAAGGTACTATGAAAGCATTATAATTTACAATTTTATATAGCGTGAAATAAATCTTGTGTTAAATAATTATCCGTTATGGAAGTATATTACAGTTATGATAGTATTCACTACTAGTATAATTTATGCTCTACCCAGTCTATATGGAGATAATCCTACAATATATATCACGCAATGCATTCCAGAAACAGCCCATCGAAAACTTGATAACGTTTTATTATGTCAAATAAAAAAGATATTATCAAACGAAGAAATAATTAATAAATCTATTTCATTACAAGCAAATAAAATCCTGATACAATTTTTTTATGAGAAAGATCAACTCCGGGCTTATCAAAAATTATCAACTATTTTTTCAAAAAAATATCAGATATTTCTTTGTACTACTCCGGCTGTACCATATTGGTTATCTGCAATAAAAGCTAAGCCTATAAAATTAGGATTAGATTTATGTGGTGGGGTATATTTTGTAATACACGTAAATACAGAAACCGTATTAGATAAATTACAAGCGCAATATATCGATACTTTAAGAACTACTTTATTTGAAAAAAAAATTCCTTATGTGGCAATACACAAAATCAAAAATCATGGAATTGAAATTAATTTCAAAAATTCTAATTATAAAAATAAAGCAATTATATCTCTATCTAAGATAGATGATGACCTAATATTGCATGAAATAGAAACTAATAAATTACATGTGATTTTTTCTGAAAGAAAAAAATATGCAATTTGTGAGCATGCAATACAGAAAAACTATATTGTTTTACATCATCGTATACACCAGTTAGGTATTGCTGAGCCATTAGTACAACGTCATGGAACTGATCGTATTATTATAGAATTACCTGGTTTTCAAGATATTGAAAAAATTAAAGAAATACTTAGTGCAACTGCAAGTCTGGAGTTTCGTTTAGTTAATACAGCAATCAGCGAATTTGAAGTGAGTAATAACTTAATTCCAGAAGATTCTGAAATAAAATTAAGTGACAAAGGTTATTTAGTGCCGTTATATAAACAAATAGTTTTATCAGGAGATAATATTGTTAATTCTCATGTTAGTTTAGATGAATACAATCGTCCTCAAGTAAATATTACTTTAGATAAAACGGGTAGCATCATAATTTCTAATTTTACCAAAGATAATATTGGAAAAGTAATAGCTACTTTATTCGTAGAATATAAAGATAGCGGAAAAAAAGATACTGAAGGCCGTACTATCTTTATTAAGCATGAAAAAATTATTAATATTGCTACTATCCACTCTCAATTAAATAATAATTTCCGTATTATTGGAATTAACAATTTAAATGAAGCGCGTCATCTTTCTGTATTATTACGTATGGGAACTTTAGCGACACCTATTTATGTTGAAGAAGAACGAGTTATCGGACCCACCCTTGGCAAACAAAATATTTCGCAAGGATTCACCGCATGTATTTTAGGAGTATTAACTTCTATATGTTTTATGATTTTGTGGTACCATTACTTTGGATTAATCGCTAGTATCGCCCTCATTGCTAATTTAATACTCATTATAAGCATAATATCTGTGATTCCAGGAATAGTATTAACTATGTCAAGTATAGCGGGAATAATATTAACTTTATCTGTAGCTGTGGATGCCAATGTATTAATTAACGAAAGAATCAAAGAAGAAATAAAACAAGGTAAACCAATACAGTATGCAATATATACTGGATACCGTAAAGCATTTACTAGTATTGTAGATGCAAATATTACCACTATTATTACTTCTATTATATTATATCTGATTGGTACAGGACCAATTAAAGGCTTCGCTATTACTACTATTATTGGAGTGGGGACATCAATGTTTACATCTATTATTGGAACTCGTGCTATTGTTAATTTAGTTTATGGGAAAAGACGTATGAATAAGCTATCTATTTAATTTTCAATTTTTAAACTATATATGTAATTGATACATTTTAATTAAATTTATTAAAATGAACGATACTTATTATAAAATTTATGATTTTCTTTCTTGGAAACGTGTAGTGTTATTTTTATCGACATTATTATTTTTTATCTCATGTTGTATTATGATAACACGTGGTTTTAATTGGGGATTGGAATTCACTGGAGGGGTATTAGTTGAAATTACTTTAGAAAAAGATATAGATCTCATTAATATTCGAAATATTTTAGTACAATCGGGGTTTAAACAATCTATAGTACAACATTTTGGTTCCTCTCAAGATATAATAATCCAATTACCATTAGATCCAAATGAAAACAAGATTAATCAAAATATTATCAGTAATGTTCTACATATTCTACGACAAGGTATTGTCCAGAATTTTTTTATTAAACAGGTAAATTGGATTGGACCGAGTGTTAGCAATCACCTAATAAATACAGGAATAATAGCTGTATTAGTCGCGTTAATATGTATTTTAATATATATAACGCTTCGTTTTGAATGGAGGTTAGCAACTGGAGTGATTATATCTTTAATGTATGATATAATAATTATTTTGGGTATGTTATCTTTGCTCTCTATTAAAATAGATTCGACTATTATTGCTGCCCTAATGTCGGCGATTGGTTATTCTATTAACGATAAAATTGTTATTTTTGATAGAATTCGAGAAAATTTTTATCGTATATCTGTAGAAAAATCTATAGATATATTTAATATTTCATTGAGTCAGGTATTAAGTAGAACTATTATAACTTCAGTCACAACTGTTATGGTATTGCTGATATTATTAGTTTTTGGAGGAACTATGTTACATGGATTTGCGGTAACTTTATTACTTGGATCTATCATTGGCACAGTATCTTCTATATATATAGCCTCGACTTTAGCGTTTCAACTTGGCACTGCACGTGATCATTTTATAAAAAAAAATAAACCAAATAAAATGTTTTACTATTAATATTTTATATATTTTAAGTCAATAAACATTAAAAATATAATAGCAACTTTTATTGCTATAGTAATCTCGATTAGACTATTTGTTCATATAAACGTTTTGGAATATAGCTGATAATTAATATATATGATTATATCTTAAATATGAATTGTATTTTTAATAATATTATGTAGGTATTGTATATTAAATATATATATATATATATATATATATAGATGTGTCATTGATGAATATTATTATAACAACATATAAAGAATGATTCTAATATATTATGATGTAATCAATAATTGGTTGCGATACTTGTGTAATAAATATATAAATATCACATGTACAATTGTAATTTCAATATTCATTGAAACAATTTATAATATCGTAGTGTGATTGAAATATTCAAATAGTAGCGCTTTCATAATATCAAATTTAAATAGTTGTTATTAATAGAAATCAATATCATATAAAAATATATGCAGTTTTACAAACTTATGATACTATGACAGATAATATCATACCACATGACAAAAAATTTTTAACACGGGCATTGAAATTGGCATGGAAAGGACGTTTTACTACGATGCCTAATCCTAATGTAGGATGTGTTATTGTTTATAATAACAAAATTGTTGGGGAAGGATATCACATACGCGCTGGAGAAGCACATGCTGAGGTACACGCGTTGCGTGTTGCTGGAAATTTAGCGCAAGGAGCAACTGCCTATATTACTTTAGAACCATGTAGTCATTATGGACGTACTCCTCCTTGTACGACTGCATTAATTAATGCAGGCATTAAACGTGTTGTTGTAGCTATGTTAGATCCTCATTGTTATGCAAGAGGACGTGGATTGCATGTGTTGCGACAAGCGGGTATCGAAGTACAACATAGTCTGATGTTACCTGAAGCTGAATCAATAAATCGAGGATTTATAAAGCGTATACGTACTGGATTTCCATGGGTTAAATTAAAATTAGCTGCATCACTAGACGGCAGGACGGCTATGTCTTCTGGAGAAAGTAAATGGATTACATCTATTCAATCCCGTCAAGATGTGCAACATTTTCGTGCAGAAAGTGACGTTATTCTTTCTACTGCCGGTACCGTTTTAGCAGATGATCCAAAATTAAATGTACGTTGGGCGTGTTTTTCAGATGAAACGAAACGTATTTATGCGAACAATCAAATTAGACAACCACTACGCGTCATTATTGATAGTACAAATAGAGTGCTTCCAACACATCGTATTATACGATACGCAGGAAGAATTTTACTTGTTCGTTTAATAAAAGACCGCCGAAATTGGCCTTCATCAGTAGAACAACTATTATTATCGTCAATTAATGATCATGGGCATCGTCGAATTAATTTAACAGAACTGATGCAGTATCTTGCATCTCGTGAAATTAATAATATTTGGGTAGAAGCAGGTGCTACTTTTTCAGGGGTATTATTAGAGATTGGATTGGTAGATGAGCTTATTCTATATCAGGCTACAAAATTTTTAGGATCTGATGCGCGACCTTTATGCTTGTTACCAAATATTAAATGTCTTAATGATATTAAATCTTTTAAATTACTTGATATAACAAATATTGGACCAGACATTCGTTTAAGATTAATACCAAAGAACATATAATAAATTTTATTTATTGGTAAATTTTAATATTATGTTATAATAAATTTATTTGTAAATATAAATGGTAAATTTTATGGCAGCTAAATAATAGGAATTATTATGAATGTTATTGAGAGTGATATCATGGCAAATACGGCTAAAATTGCTATTGCTGTTTCTCGATTTAATCGTTTTATTAATAATAATTTACTTGAAGGAGCTTTGGATACTTTAAAAAGAATTGGGCACGTAAAAGATGAAAATATAACTATAATTTGGGTCCCAGGAGCTTATGAATTGCCATTAATTGCAAAAGCATTAGCTGTTAGTCGCAAATATGACGGAATAATAGCTTTAGGTACAGTGATTCGTGGACTTACTGTGCATTTTGAATTTATTGCAAAAGAATGTAGCTCTGGTTTGTCTAATATTTCTATAAAACATACATTACCTGTTGGATTTGGATTACTTACTACGGATGATATTAGTCAAGCTATAGAACGTTCAGGTGTTAAATCGAATAATAAAGGATCAGAAGCCGCTTTAGCTGTTTTAGAGGTGATTAACATATTACACATGATTAAGTAATACTTCTTATTACATTATATATACAAGTTTATAAAAGGAATTATGTGAAAACAATTAGTCGAAGGTGTGCTCGTAAATATGCATTACAAGCATTATATTCCTGGCAGTTATCTAAAAACAATACTAAAGAAATAGAACGTTACATTATAATAGAACAAGATATTCAAGGTTACAATATTGCTTATTTTCATGAATTATATGTTGGAGTAATAAGTTGTGCTGAAGAATTGGATAAATTAATGATACCATATCTGTCCAGAAGCTTAGAAAAACTAAGTTATATTGAACATTCGGTGTTACGTATTGCATTGTTTGAACTTACTAAATGTAATGATATACCATATAAAGTTGCTATTAATGAAGCAATTGAGCTTGTCAAGATTTTTGGAGCTGAAAAAAGTCATAAATTTGTTAATGGAGTTTTAGATAAAATAGCTGCGCAAATTTATTTTGATAAAAATAATAATACTGTTATATAAATAATATATTATTTATATAACAAAAAACTAAATTTAAAAACACAATAATTATTTTGTTAATCGAGAATCTTATAGATACGTACTAATATGCTTTTAAATATGATTAGAAACATGAAATTATCTCCGATATGGTATTTATTCGCTACTGGTTTTGGTTTAGGTACGATTTCTTGGCTACCGGTAGGAACTGTAGCGTCATTATTAGCAATACCAATATGGTGGATATTAATATATTTATTTCCGTATCAGTTTTATTTATTGTTCCTAATTGTTGGAATAGGAATAGGTGTATTTTTTTGTGATAAAACTTCTAAAATAATTGGTGTTCATGATCATAAATCAATCGTGTGGGACGAATTTGTTGGTATGTGGACTACATTAATTATAGCGCCAGTACATCATAGTTACTTGTGGACGATTATCGCATTTTTGTTATTTAGAATATTAGATATAACAAAACCTTGGCCAATTTCTTGGTGTGATCGTGAAATAAAGGGTGGATTTGGAATTGTCATTGATGATATATTAGCAGGTATTGTGTCAGCTTGTATTATTTTATTATTGATGAAGTTATATCATTAAATATATATATATCGATAACTTACATAATGTTTATATATTATAAGCATTAACACTTCGTATTTATATTTATAACTATAGTGTTTTAATGTATCCATTTTATAATTTTTCTATAAATACCTATACTGTCTAATCCAAGCTCAGAAAGTATTTCTGATTGTGACCCCTGAGAAATGAAAAAATCGGGCAAACCAATATTTAAGACTGGAATTGATAATTTATTTCGCATAATGAATTCATTTACTCCGCTTCCTGCTCCACCTATTATTGTATTCTCTTCTAATGTAATAAAAACTTGATGATTTTTAGCGAGGGTTTTTATTAATTTCTCATCCAATGGTTTTACAAATCTCATATCTACTAACGTTGCATCTAATTTGGATGCAACGTTATAAGCCGACTGTAATAAAGTTCCAAAATTCAGAATAGCGATATAATTTCCCTGGCGACGTATCACCCCTTTACTTAATGGCAAATCGTATAATTTAGTCATATCTAAATTACCGGGTACAGCATATCCTTTGGGATAACGCACAACACTAGGTCCATATCGATAATGATATCCTGTATATAACATCAGTTTGCATTCACATGCATCGCTTGGAGTCATTATTATCATATTTGGAATACAACGCAAATATGATAAATCAAAAGCACCTTGGTGAGTTTGTCCATCTGCTCCAACAATACCTCCTCGATCGACAGCAAATAGCACAGGTAAATTTTGCATTGCTATGTCATGAATTACTTGATCATATGCGCGTTGTAAAAATGTTGAGTAAATAGCGACAACGGGTTTATAACCTGCTATAGCTAGTCCGGCAGCAAATGTTACAGCATGTTGTTCAGCAATTGCAACATCAAAATATTGTTTTGGATTTTTCTGAGAAAACATACTCATTCCGGAACCTTCTCGCATCGCAGGCGTAATCCCGATAATTTTATTATCACGCGCTGCAACTTGGCATAACCAATCGCCAAAAATTGCAGAATAAGTTATATTTTTAGGATTCTCTATAGGTAATGATCCGCTTTCAGGATCAAATTTTGGTACCGCATGCCACTTAATAGGATCTTTTTCTGCAGGTTTATATCCACAACCTTTTTTGGTAATAACATGTAAAAATTGCGGGCCTCTCATATTGCGCATGTTTCTTAAAGTATATACTAATTTTAATACATCATGTCCGTTGATAGGTCCAACATAATTAAAACCAAGTTGTGAAAATAGTGAGCTTGATGTACTAAAATTTTTGATTTTATTATCAGTATGCTTAATTAATTTTTTAGTTGAAAAAACATCAGATGGTATTTTATTATTATTATTATTTAATTTTGAAACCGAATATACTTTTTCTGAGAAAATATGGGCATGATGATTATTTAACGCTCCTACATTTTCTGAAATCGACATTTCATTATCATTTAAAATAATTAATAAATCAGATTTTATAGACCCAGCATGATTCATAGCTTCAAAAGCCATACCAGCAGTTATTGCTCCGTCTCCTATAACACATACTGTACGACGCCCCAACATTTCTCGTTCTGCGGCTACTGCTAACCCTAACCCTGCGCTGATAGAAGTAGAAGAATGTCCTACTGATAATACATCATATTCGCTTTCATCGCGACAGGGGAATGGATGTAATCCATTTCGTTTTCTAATGCTAAAAATGCGTTCGCGCCGACCTGTGAGAATTTTATGTGGATATGCTTGATGTCCAACATCCCAAATCAAATAATCAAATGGAGTATTATATACATAATGCAGTGCTACAGTAAGTTCTATAGTCCCTAATCCAGATGCAAAATGTCCACTAGATCTACTAACACTAGTCAAAAGATATCGACGTAATTCATTACATAATGTTGTTAAATTATCCTCAGATAATTGTCTCAATTCTTTGGGAGTATTGATTAAACCTAATACGGGGTATTCGTCTAAATTGCAGTTCATATTAAATTTGTTTAATATTGTGTACGTAATATATATATATATTAATTTCTACGTTTAATGATATAACGTGAAAATTCGGATAAAGTATTAACGTTGTAGCCTAATTTCGCAATATATTTTAAAGATGCTAATGACTCACAATATAAATCTTGAGCTTTAGCACGAGCCGTGCTTAATCCTAATGCTTTTGGATAGGTATTCGCGTCGTCATGTTCTGATTGTACACTGTGTGTTTTTTTTTCTTTTTTATTATATGAGTGGGAAATATCTATAATATCATCTTGTATTTGAAAAGCTAAACCTATAGTTGTAGCATAATGATCTAAAAATGCCAATATGTTATAGCTTTTATGTCCTGCTGCTAAAGCTCCGATACGAACTGCAGCTCGAATTAACGAACCTGTTTTGTACCGGTATATAGTTTCTAATTGTGTAGCTGATATATTTGTATTATTTTTATTAATCAGATCCAGAGATTGGCCCAGGCACATACCATTAGCTCCGCTGGCAGCAGCTAATGTAGCTATCATTTTTAAACGATTTTTATCTGTGATAGTCGGCATCTGTGCTTCTGTAAGAATAGTAAAAGCTAATGTATGTAGAGCGTCTCCTGCTAACACAGCAATAGCTTCACCAAATTTAACATGACATGTTGGTTGTCCTCTACGCAGTTTATCGTTATCCATAATAGGTAAATCATCATGAATTAAAGAATAAGCATGCATGCATTCAATGGCTGCTGCCGGAGCATTAAGATTTGACGATCTAATACCAAATAATTTCCCCGTTTGATAGACTAAAAAAGGACGTAATCGTTTCCCTCCCAACAAGACACTATAACGTATCGCTTGCATAAGCAGGGATACATCTTGTTTAAGAAACGCAAGAAGATAACGTCTAATAGCGTTGTCTACTTGTTGATGACTGTCACGTAACGCACTAACAAAATCAATCATAAGCATAGCATTCTATTATGCCATAAACACAAGCACTATTAGTAGTAATGTGTATTTGAATGACATGTATACTCATAAATAATATTATACGATAAAAATATCTATATGTTATTATAACTATAACTATTTCAAAAATTTATATGCTGATTGTATATATTTTATAAATAAAACAAATAACAGCTTATTGCAATTTTTGTGCGTCAATATGAAAGAAAGCGGACTATAATAATAATAATAATAATAATATTTATTTAGTTCAAAATTACATATCTAATACATTATATGCATAATGTACTTTTTTAGTATTTAAGATAATTACATGAAAATAATTATTAAATTTTCACCAGAAATTACAATAAAAAGTCGCGCTGTACGAGTTTTTTTTATAAAAATTCTTATTACGAATATTAAAACTATTTTTAAAAGAAATAATGAATTAGCATCAATTATACATAATTGGGATTATCTTGAAATAATATGTAACAATACCCAAAAAATAAACATTATTTTAATGAATGTTCCTGGTATTCATCATTTTTTATTAGTTAAAGAGGATATGTTTAATTCCTTGCAAGATATTTATGAAAAAATTATACTTAGGCTGAATCATGACATTAAATTATCAGGAAAAAACTTTTGCGTACGAGTTAAACGTCGCGGTAAACATCATTTTACTTCTCAGGAAGCTGAACATTATTTAGGCAATAAACTGTGCCAACATATAAGTAATGCCAGGGTGAATTTAACAAAACCTGACACAATCGTGTATTTAGAAATTAAAGATAATAAACTTTTTATAATTATTAAGCGTTACGAGGGATTAGGAGGATTGCCTATAGGCACGCAACCAGAACTTTTGTCATTGATTTCAGGAGGATTTGATTCAGCTGTTGCTAGCTATATGTTAATTCGTCGAGGATGTAAGGTTAATTATTGTTTTTTTAATTTAGGCGGAACTGTGCATGCTGTTGAAGTATGTAAAATAATATATTTTTTATGGAACAAATTTAGTAGTTCTCATAAAATAAAATTTATTTCTATTGATTTTTCAGAAGTAATTAAAGAAATTATTTCTAAAATAAAAGACAACCAAATAGGAGTGGTCTTAAAACGTATGATGATACGTTGTGCATCATTGATAGCCAATCGTTGGAAAATTACTGCATTAATAACAGGAGAAGTGTTAGGACAAGTATCTAGTCAAACCTTAAGTAATCTAATACTTATTGACAGTGTGTCTGATCATGTAATATTTCGTCCTTTAATTTCTTATGACAAAGAAAAAATTATCGATTTGGCGCGAAAAATAGGTACAGAGATATATTCAAAAGTTGTTCCAGAATATTGTGGAGTAATATCAAAAAAATCAACTATAAAAACAACAAAACAATGCATTGAATCTGAAGAAAGTAACTTCGATTTCACTATATTAGAACGTGCAGTGTCTCAATCTTATATGATAGAAGTACAAGATATTCCTGAACAAATAATTAATCAGCATATGTTTGAGGTAGAAACTAAAAACATATTAACTTGCAATGATATAGTATTGGATATACGTACAGAAATTGAGCAAGAAAGAAATCCTCTTTATTTAACTGACATAGAAATAAAAAAAATACCTTTTTATAAATTAGTGGATCAATTTGCTCAATTAGATCCAAATAAAGTATATTTATTATATTGCGATCATGGTATAATGAGTAAGTTGCAGGCAATGTATTTGCATAAACAGGGATTCTACAACGTAAAGATTTATAGACCATCTCAATAATATATTATACATAATATATAAATGTTGTGTTGAAAATTTAAATTAATAAGGAGAGTTTTCATTATTTAGTGAAAAATAAATCGTAGCAAAATAAAAGTACTATTTTATAGTAAAATATTATAATAATCAGTTTAAGATGTTTTTAATACTGTATTAAACTGTAATTAATAAATTAGAGTAATCATAATGGTTTACAAGAACACAATCAGATTTATTTAAAATATATTCTAATATTTTATGTATGCAATTCTAATATGACTATAGGTATAAGGATTAAATTCTCATATCATTTTCGGTTGCCGTATTAATAAACTGTGATTAATGTAAAGTGTTACTTACTGTCATACATAGAAAAGATATAATTAACGCAAAAATTAGAACCAGCCATATTCCTTTTATTTCTAACAAAAATCCACCTAAAATTCCTCCGAATCCTATTCCTAAGAATTGGCTAATAGAATACATACTAATGGTAGTGCCTTTGTATTTTTTTGGTGATTCTTTGCTTATCAAAGTAGGCAATATTGTTTCTATTAAACTAAATGCTATAAAAAATAGTTGCATTCCAAACAAAAATATTTGATAGTAATACATGTTTGTTATTATAATTAATTCAGATAAAAATAAAATGTTCATACAAATAATTAATATTTTTTTTGTATAGTTTCTATTCTCGGAATAAATAATACATGTCAATACTGTAATTGCGGATATTATCATAATAATACTATAAATTTTCCAATGTATGGCTAGGGGAAACCCTAAATTTATTATTGCTTTAGGTAGGGCAATAAAGTTTAGCATTAAAATAGTATGCACAAAAAATATACTAATATTCAATTTTATTAGTTGAGAGTGAGTTAGTATTTGTTTAATGTTATTCAACATGATAAATAAATTTTCATCATGTTTTTCAAGATTAGGAGAAATAGGTGGTATCATTATATAAGTTAGAAATATAGCTAACATAGTTAATACAGTAATACTATGAAATAACCCGTGTAATCCAAATGTATTAGTAATAATCGGACCAAAAATCATAGAAGCAGCAAATGTTATACCAACACTCATTCCAACTGAAGCCATAGCTTTTGTGTGATGTTTTTCTTGCACTGAATTTAATAATAATGCTATAAGTGAGCTGCTAATAGCTCCTGATCCTTGTAACGCGCGTCCGAAAATAAGCCCCCAAATATTATTGGTAGTTGCTGCTATTTCACTACCAAAAGCAAATAAAATTAAACCTCCAATGATGACGAATTTGTGACCAATTTTATCAGATATTAATCCAAAAGGTAATTGAAAAATTATTTGCATTAAACCATATATTCCAATAGCTATACCTATTAAACTGCCATTTACTCCTTGTAGGGAAGTAGCATGAATAGTTAAAACAGGTAGAATCATAAATATTCCTGCCATGCGGAATGCAAACACCATGTTTAAACCCAGTATAGTACACAGTTCTTTTTTAGTCATTACAGTATTATAATACCTAAATATTTTGAAAATATATCTGAGTATAATATTTTAAAAGTATCAATGTATATGTATATTTAAATAGAAATTTATAAATTGTTAAGAAATTTATTTATCATGATAAATGCTTATACAGAAAATAAAATATGATCTAAAGATAAAAGAAAATTTAATGATACTACGACAATAACAGACAATAAAAACATTTTTTTTGCCCACAAACTATCATTATTAATTACTTTATAACCATGGAATCCCATATATAACCACCATAAGTTCATAATACTGATTATAAGTAAAAAAATATAACTAGCGTATCCTGCAGCAGTAAACAATATAGTTGCTATAATAAATCCAATGATATACATAACCATATGGTTCTTAGTCAGCTTTACTCCTTTTTTAATAGGAAAAGTTGGAATGCAAGCTACCTTGTAATCATGTAATCGCAAAATAGCAATGGAATAAGAATGCGGGATTTGCCATAAACTGAAAATTATTAGTAATATTAATGCTCCTGTATCAAATCGGTTTGTGACAGTACAATATCCAATTATTGGGGGCATCGCTCCTGATATACTCCCAACTATTACACTATACACAGATCTACGTTTCATCCATAAACTATATACACCGACATATATAAATAAACCTATTGCTGCTAGATATACTGCCAAAAAATTTTTAGTAAGGCTCAAAAATAAAAACCCAAATACACTTAAGATTATTGCATATAATATACTTTGATTTAAAAAGGATTTACTATAGTGCTTTACTAACACTCTGTTTTTAGTTCTTTCCATAACTGCATCAATATCTCGATCAATAATGTTATTTAACACACAGCCCGCAGCTATAACTAATGTTATCCCTATAGCCATTTTGATAAACAAAGGATAATACACATAACTTCGTGATGCTATTAAAAAGCCTCCTATAGAAGACATTAAATTACCTGCAACAATTCTTGGCTTTATGAGATGTAAATAACGTTTAATCATATAAATTAATTAAATTGTCTCGTTCAAATCATCAAATTGTGATGTAAATGCGTCATAATCCATATACTACCTAATACAAGAATAAACACGATAAATACTGTGAATATTAAAGATATTAAATTCCATGCTTGATGAGATGTATTTCCTAAATGTAAGAAGAAGATTAAATGAATAAAAATCTGAATTATTGCACAAAATACCATAATATTTGTTAATATTTTTCTATTTATTGTGTTACATGTGACCATAAAAAATGGAATAATTGTCAAAATTACAGACAATATAAATCCAATCAAATGTGATTTATGTTTATGTGTATGATTATGTTTCATTAATCATAGCACTCCCATTAAATATACTTCAGTAAATACGCATATCCATATAATATCAAGAAAATGCCAAAATAAACTTAAACATTGTAGTCGTATGTGGTTGGTATGTGTTAATCCTTGATACATAATATGTATAATCATTACTACAATCCAAATAAGTCCCGCTATTATATGTAGACCATGAGTCCCTACCAAAGTAAAAAAAGAAGACAGAAACGCACTTCGGCATGGATTATTTCCTGATTTAATTAAATGATAAAATTCATAAATCTCCATACTAACAAAACATAGTCCTAATAAAAAAGTTATCCCCATCCAAATATTTACTTGTTTCGTATATGATTTTTCTGCATATATCATGACTTGACTGTAAGTTAGACTACTTAATAATAAACAACAAGTTTCTACAAATACAAAAGGTAATGTAAATATATCTTTGCCTGAAGAACAATTTGCTGTATTGTTGTCTAATACTGCATATATTGCAAATAAACTTGCAAATAAAATACAATCACTCATTATGTATAACCAAAAACCAAATATTGTTTTTGTATTTACATTATTGTGTTGATACATTGTTGGCATATTCAATTTCTTTAATTTTCTCTACCGATACGTAATATTCTGTATCATCATTAAATGTGTGGATAATCCACGTTGCTATTATTCCAAAAATACTAAAAATAACGAGCCACCATATATACCAAATCATACCAAATCCAAATGCTAAACTAAAAAAAGATATCAAAATTCCAGAATAAGTATTTTTAGGCATATGTATAGATTGATATTGTTCAAGAGAAGAATATGTATTTCTATTATTTTGTACATACCAAAAAAAATCACGATCATCGTTGATGACAGGAATAATTGCAAAATTATAAAATGGTGGAGGAGAAGAAACAGCCCATTCTAAAGTGGAAGCGTTCCATGGATTTCCAGTTAAATCTAAATATTTATTACGATTTACAACACTGACTATTATTTGGATGCATTGACATATGATACCCAATCCAATCAATATAGTACCCATTGATGCTGTTATTAACATTGACGAAAATATTGGATCAATGTGTTGACTTAATCGGCGAGTCATACCCATGAATCCTAAAATATACAACGGCATAAATGCTACATAAAATCCGACGATCCAAAACCAAAAAGCACGTTTTCCCCATTGCTCATTTAAAAGATAACCAAAGGCTTTAGGAAACCAATAAGTAGCACCAGCAAAACAACCAAATAACACGCCCCCAATAATAACATTATGAAAATGAGCGATTAAAAATAAACTGTTATGTAATACGAAATCAGCGCCAGGTACAGCTAATAATACTCCAGTCATACCTCCTATAGAAAATGTAATGATAAATCCAATAGTCCACAGCATCGGAGAAGTAAAAATAATTTTTCCTCGATACATAGTAAATAACCAATTGAAGACTTTTACCCCGGTTGGAATAGCGATTACCATGGTCATGATTCCAAAAAATGCATTAACATTAGCACCTGCTCCCATAGTAAAAAAATGATGTAACCATACACAAAAAGATAATACGGTAATAGCGATAGTAGCCCATACTAATGAAGTATACCCAAATAATTTCTTTTGTGAAAAAGTGGAAACAATTTCTGAAAATACACCAAATACAGGTAGCACTAAAATATATACTTCTGGATGCCCCCAAGCCCAAAACAAATTTATGTACATCATCATATTCCCCCCCAAGTCATTAGTAAAAAAGTGGGTTCCCAGATAACGATCTAACGTTAATAGGGCGACAGTAACTGTTAAAATTGGAAAGGCTGCAATGATTAACGTATTCGTACATAAAGCAGTCCAAGTAAATACTGGCATTTTCATCATTGATAATCCTGGAGCTCGCATATATAAAATTGTGGTAAAAAAGTTTATACCAGTTAAAGTAGTTCCTATTCCGGAAATTTGTATACTCCATATCCAATAATCGACACCGACACCAGGACTATATTCTTTACTTGATAATGGCGGGTAACCTGCCCATCCTGTTTGTGCGAATTCTCCTATTCCTAAAGAAAGATTTATTAAAATTACACCTACCATAAACAACCAAAAACTTAAAGAATTCAAAAAAGGAAAAGCGACATCTCGTGCTCCAATTTGTAATGGAACTATTAAATTCATTAATCCTACTACGAACGGAGTAGCCATAAATATAATCATGATTACACCATGAGCCGTAATTATTTGATTATAATGATGAGCTGAAAGAAATTCATATGATCCAGAGGAAGATAAAGCTTGTTGTGCTCTCATCATGATTGCATCAGCAAATCCACGTAAAAACATAATACATGAAACTATAATATACATGATTCCAATTTTTTTATGATCTACAGAAGTCAACCATTCATCCCAAAGATATTTCCATTTATTGTAATATGTAATTGTGCTGGCAATTATAATTCCAATAAAAAGAATTATAATGATCGTGGACATAATAACTGGATCTTCATATGGAATAGAATGTATTGTTAATTTTCCAAACATTACTTGGTCATCCTTACATATTTAATAATATTTATTAACAACAATTGTGTTGTATACTGAGGAACTATCATTATAGTTAAAAATGTTGTGTATTTTGGTGTGTAAATTTATTAATCACATTATAAAATAAGTTGGGTTGTACATTGGAAAAATAAATTACCGGATGACATTCACTGGGTTGAGCCAACTCTTCGTAGATTACCATACTATCAATGTGATGAGGTGATTGTTGAACTTTTTGTATCCATTGCTTAAATTCTTTTTTAGTTTGCGTAGCAATAACAGTAAATTTCATATCAGAAAATCCTTGACCACTAAAATTTGATGAAATACCTTTGTATTTACCTGCTTCGTTGGCTATTAAATGTAGTTCTGTGCGCATTCCAGCCATTGCATAAATTTGCCCTCCTAATTGAGGAATAAAAAAAGAATTCATAACTGAATTAGAAGTGACATTGAACTTTATTGGCGCATACGCTGGAAAAACAACCTCGTTAGTAACTGCTATATTTTCTTTCGGATAAATAAAAAGCCATTTCCAATCTAATGATATAACATTAATAATTATTGGTTGCGCAGCAGAAGATGTAATGGGGTTTTTAGGGTCTAATTTATGAGTAGATTGCCAAGTTAAAATCCCTAAAAAGATAATGATTAAAATTGGTACAGACCATACTATAAATTCTATTTTTTCGGAGTTTACCCAATTAGGATTATATTGTATATTTTTATAATTAGATGCTCTATATTTGATGACAAAAAAAATTGTCATTACAATTACTGGAACGACTATACTTAGCATTAATACAAATGCGGTTAATATGAGAGAACGTTCCTCTATTCCAATTTGTCCTTTGGGATGTAATAAAACTATATCGTTGCATCCATTTAATACAGTTATTAAACTACACAGTAATAATAAAATATATATCTTTTTATATTTGTATACGCTGAATTTCATTCAACAAATTTTGACACGAGTGTATATTTAGTTTTGAAGTAAGTATCCTACCGCAAACTGGCATTAATGTAAATAGATTAATATATATCTCTAAAAATTATTCACAATTATTATTTATGAATAAATATTAAATATAGTTGATGTATTTGTGTAAAAATTGACTCCATTTTATAATATAGAAATAAAACTTAAATATTTAATTATTTAATAATTTATTGAAATATTTATATTTCAAGATATATTTGATTCTAGTTTTTATACTAAATCGCTTCAAACGAATTAATTTCCATTTATTATTTACTTGTTTAATTAATAAAATCATTACGATATTAATGCTGCCAATATTATTCAAAACTTCAGCGAATTGATAGTTTAAGAATATAATTTAAGCAGAATAATTATTCATTAAATACATGTATAGATTATATCTATAATACATTTATCATACATGTTGTATGATGCTGCTTAATCTTATATGTTTTATTGTTGTTTTCAATCTGTACGGTTAGGGGAAATAAATGAGATACACTTAGTTATTGAAAGTTATTGGAAATATTCAGAGTTTATGAAGGCAGCCCTATTTATTATTTACTTTATCCTGTAATATTGTGAATATAGCAATTATGACAAATTAGTACGCCTGCTAAAATCTATGTATATTGATAGTATTGTGTTAGAAAAGTACTATTTTTTGTTTAAAAAATAAAATTATGGACCATTTCTCTCTTAAGAAACAATGATAAAATTGATAAATCAAAATTTTGTGGATTTTATTACCAAAAAATAAATCTGATAAATGAATCAACGCAATATTATACATGTTTATAATAATGGTAAAAATTTTTATATACACTGCACAGTAGAAGTATATCCAAATGTAAAATTGTACAGGATGAGCTAGTATTAAACAACTAAAAAACCACTAGTAACAGAGATTATGAAAATTATGTTGATATGAATTTTAAAAAGATATAAACACCTATATACATATGGGAACGAATGTAGTAATGAAATTAGTATAAGAGTCGTGTTGCCTTAGATTTTGTTGCAGTATCCTATAATCATATTAGGACATTATTATGATAGCTGATAAAAACAATTAATTTTATTTGATTGATAAAGAGATATTTATTTGTAATACAGGAGATTGTTTAAATATGGGTTCTCACTAAGAATATTTTAAAGGAAACCACATGAATTTCGCTGTTGTTTTAAAAAAGGTAGAAATTTTAGTTTTTAAAATTAGATAGAATTATATTGAATATTTTTGACCCATATAACAACACGAAAAAACATAAGTGTATACGCAAAAAATTAGTGAACATATTAAACATCATCTAAACAATATCATCAGAAATAAAAATAAAAAAAATTAAATAACAAATAGCATATTACGTTTTAATGATGTTTCATTTCTTTTGACGCATATAGCATATGAAGTTGATGGTTTAAAGTAATAAGTCAATAAAGTATACAATATTGATAACGGACCAAATAAAATAAAATCATCGTTTGATTTACTTTTAGTAAAATTTAATTTTGTGGCTCAAGTTAAACATCTGTTCAATTTCATTACTATTCAGTGAAATTATTTAAAAAACAAAATTGATATTGATTATTTTCTGCTCATAAATTACTAATAATATGGTAGGGTACATTTGGGGTGTCAGAAAAAATACAATCATTTAAAATAATACGACAACTATGAGATATATTCGAAAAATCTTATTTTTAGAAAAGATAATAATTAATTTGCAATATTTATAGTATATATTTATAGCTATAAAATAAGAGGTTCATATGTATTATATGATTAAAAATTAAGTGATATATATATATATTATAATTTTCTATTATGATCCTTAATTATTTGATTAAATACGAACTATTAGAAGTTGCAATCTTTAATAGTTACTTTAATTAATTAAATATTATTTTAAATTTAGTTTGAATTTTTTTTAAAAACTGTATTATATCAACAAGTTAAACAATATTTATATATAACAGATATATAATAAAGGAAGATATAGTACATGTTATGCAATATTTAAATAATTTTAAAGAACCTTACTATCATCGTATGGTGGTAGTACCAACAGTAATAGAGCAGACTATTCGCGGAGATCGTGTATACGATATATTTTCTTTGTTGCTAAAAGAAAGAATTATTTTTATGACAGGCACTATTGAAGATAGTATAGCTAATTTGATTGTTGCGCAAATGATGTTTTTAGAATCAGAAAATTCAGAAAAAGACATAAATTTGTATATTAATTCTCCGGGGGGAGTGATAACCGCAGGAATGTCGATATACGATACTATACAATTTGTAAAACCTGATGTTAGCACATTTTGCATGGGACAAGCTGCATCCATGAGTGCTTTCTTATTAGCCTCTGGTACTAAAGGTAAACGATTTTGTTTACCGAATGCTCGAATAATGATTCATCAGCCATTAGGATGTTTTCAGGGTCAAGCTACTGACATTGCCATTCATACTAGAGAGATATTAAAAATTAAAAGTAATATAAATGAGCTTATGGCGAAACATACAGGACAATCTATTGATATAATTAATAAAGATACAGAACGAGATTGCTTTCTATCTGCTGATGAAGCTATGAAGTATGGATTAGTAGATTGTGTATTATCCAAACGAATATAAATTTGAGCTAGTAATTATTTTGTGTTTTATTATTACCGTTATCTATAAAATAATTTATGTCTAAATTTATTGTTCATTTCTCAGGTAGTTTGTAGTTTGTTTATGTTGATAAAGATAAAGGAAAGGATATTAGATTGTGAGCGATAATCATCGAGATCATTCAGAAAATACGTTGTATTGTTCATTTTGTGGAAAAGACCAAAATCGAGTATTAAAATTAATTGCCGGGCTATCAGCACATATTTGTGATACATGTGTTAGTTTATGTAAAGATATAATTAATCAAGAGCTTAAAGACAAAATTATCAACGAAAAATTGATTACATTTCCTACACCCCATGAAATTAAAAATCATTTAGATGACTATGTTATTGGGCAAGAACATACTAAAAAAGTACTTGCAGTAGCAGTATATAATCATTACAAACGTTTACGTAATGCAAAAACACATACGAACAATAGTAACAGCGTAAAATTATGTAAAAGCAATATTTTATTAATTGGTCCGACAGGAAGTGGTAAAACGTTATTAGCAGAAACATTAGCTCGTTTTCTTAATGTCCCATTTTCTATATCAGATGCCACTACCTTAACGGAAGCGGGATACGTAGGTGAGGATGTAGAAAATATTGTACAGAAATTATTACAACGATGCAATTATGATGTGAATAAAGCACAACAAGGTATCATTTACATAGATGAAATAGATAAAATTTCTAGAAAATCAGAAAACCCTTCTATTACCCGAGATGTTTCGGGGGAAGGGGTGCAACAAGCTTTGTTGAAGTTGATTGAGGGCACTATAGCTGCTGTGCCACCACAAGGAGGTCGTAAACACCCTCAGCAGGAATTTATACAAGTAGATACTACTAATATTCTTTTTATTTGTGGAGGCTCTTTTTTTGGTTTAAACCAAATTACCCAACAGCGTACTACTAACAAACGTACAATTGGCTTTCAGGTTTTCGAGAACAATGATATAGCACCACAAAATACTGAACGTTCATTATTAACACAAATTGAGCCGGAAGATTTAATTAAATTCGGTTTGATTCCTGAATTTGTGGGTCGACTTCCAATAATTTCTACTTTAGATGAACTGGGAGAGGAGGAATTAATTAAAATCTTAAAAGAACCAAAGAACGCTTTAATAAAACAATATGAAACATTATTTCGTATAGATGGAGTGAAATTAGAATTTTCCGAAACATCATTGACTGCTATAGTTAAAAATGCTATGAAAAGAAAAATCGGGGCTCGTGGACTTAGGGCTATTTTAGAGGATATTTTGCTAGATATAATGTATAAATTACCTTCTCAAAATAATATAGATAGAGTAATAATTGATGAATCAGTAGTGTGTGGATGCTCAAAACCACTATTAATCTATAGTAAACATAATAAATTAGCTTAATTATCTTAACACTAAACTATATTAATTACATTTTCGTTATGAAGTGAGAGAATGTATAATATGTTGTCTTATTTATTATAAATTTCAAAATAGTTCGTTATAATCAACTACCATGATAACTGTGTTTATATTAACATAAAATTTGGTAAAATATACGCACATATTTATAATTATTACTTATAAAACATTATATAATTATAATAATGTATAATTCAAATGAAATGAGACTTTAGTAGTTGGTTACCCGTTTATTTGGAATTTTTTCCGAACAGAAAAATTTTCATTTCTTTTTCAAGAATCATACGATCGTCAATATTCATCATATTGAGTTTATTTTCATTGATTAAAATAGTTTGTTTGTTTTGCCATTGCATCCATGCAATCTTGGAAATATGTTCATAAATATGTTGTCCTAATATTCCTGGATAACATGGAGCATCTAATCCTTCAGCGTATTTTTTTAAAAAAACACAATAGATTATTTTTGGCATTATTAAGGTTCTCTCATTCAACAATCATTTTTGTGGGGGAGGTGAGTTCTTCAACGTTCTTATTAGGTTATGACTGTAATTTCTGTAATACTATAGAAATTGGTTTAGGGAGCCCGATGATTGGAGGATTCATTAAATCATACCAGATCCCATCTTCTTTATAATTTAATTTTTTGTTGATATTAAGTAATATCGGTTTAATTTCTAGATCAAGATTACTTAATTTATGTTTTAAACCAGACAGGTTGATGCATTGATTATTATCGAGATGATAATGTAACAACCATGTATTTAACATTTTAGGGCTAGAAAACTCAGGAAAGCAAAACAATCCTCCCCATATTCCTTGGTATGATCGTTTTTCAAGCCAGATCATTTTCATCTGACGCTGTTGTAGCGAGAGTATCAGCAACCAGATAGTTTTTTTAAGCAATCTTTTTTGAGGTTTCTTTTTGGGATATTGATTAATACGATTAGTTAAAAAGGCTTGACAACTTTCCTGAAGAGGGCAGTTTTCGCAAACTGGATACGTATTAGTGCATATTAATCTTCCAAGATCCATCATAGCTTGATTAAAAACTGCTGGTCCTATATTAGGTAGCAGTTGCTCGATTAACAACCATAGCTCATCATTTATCTTAGATTTGCTTCCTGATAAATAATAATCAAGAGCATAATATCTAATTAGTATTCGTTTTATGTTTCCATCAAGAATAGGATAACGTTGATTTAATGCTAATGATAATATAGCTCCCGCGGTGGATTTTCCGATACCAGGAAAAGAGACAAGTGTATCAAAATCTTTTGGAAAATTACCGCAATAATGATTAACGATAATTTTGGCTGTTTTATGTAGGTTTCTAGCTCGTGCATAATACCCTAATCCGCTCCACAAGAATAATACTTCGTCTAATTCTGCCGCCGCCAATTGTTTAATTGTTGGAAATCTTGTAATAAATCGTTCATAATACCAAATTACGGTTTTTACTTGTGTTTGTTGTAGCATAATTTCAGATAACCAAGTTTTATACATTGTTTTATTCAGTTGCCACGGTAAATCTTGTGTTCTATATTTTTGATACCAAAGTAATATTTTATTTGAAAAAATTAAATTTTGAGCCATGTTATTTTTGTACTATGTATAAGCAAAGTGTAATAAAATATAATTTGTATGTTTTTATAATTACATTAAACTCGTTCAAAGTATTTCTTAAGATTTTAAAAATGATTTTTTTTATGTAAAACTAAAATAGTGTCTGATATCTTTTTAAAAGTAATAATAAATGTTTTTAACGAAAAATAAAATATACAATTTAATTCAAAATTTAGATATTTTATCTCATGTCTATATATTTTTAAAAACAGACATATCAATATACAACAAACTACTTTTGGGAATAAATTTAACAATTATATATTTTTAATAATTACTAAAAATATAATATCTATAGATTAGTATATATTCTTTAATAATCAATAACTACACATATTTTATAAAAATCATTGACATTATTATAAATATTTACTGAAACTAACTAATACACATACAGCTATTAATGCAGGGCATTACGTGTTGTGCTAATTTACGTTTCAGTTAATATAAGAAGGATTAGATTAGTTTGTATTCGTTGTTATAATTTCGAATTTATTTTATTTATATTGATATTTATTTAAAAGCAGTATCGTAACAAAAAATGTATTTCTTAATATTACTTGTTTAATTGAGATTAAAATTTATACATACAATAAAATTCATTGCATTTAAAATTCAATAGATCTTTTAATTTTAATTAAATTATATAAAAATAGATAAATTTCAGATTTTACTGTTACCTAAAACTATGTTTCTTAAAAATGACAATCAGTACTTAAACCAAAAAAAACAATACTTACTTTTAAGTAATTATGATAGTTGCAATTAGTTAATATATCTCATTAAAAACTTATATTTTACTTATATATAATAATATGTATCATTTATTAAGAAACTAATAAGAGTAAAGTACTCAAATTATTCTTTGATTTATGTTTATATGTAAAAAACATGATTTTTTTTTCATACTTAAGACTTATTCAACCAACTTTTTAAAATCACTCCAGCTGCAATTGCATTGAGTTTAACATGTTGCTTAACGTATGAACGATCGTGATGATATTTAAGATAATCTAAACGTGCCTCACTAGTGCTAAAACGTTCATCATGCATTTTAACCATGACAGGAAGCTGTTCTTTTAGTTGTTTAGCAAATCTTTTTGCTAAAATAGTAATAGGTTGTTCGTTTCCATCTGTATTTAAAGGTAATCCCACTATTAATATCATTGGTTTCCACGTATTATAAATATTTTTGATATACTGCCAATTAGGCACGCCAGATTGCGACTGTAATACAGTAAGAGGCCACACGGTACGTGTCAATTTTTGACCAATAGCCACCCCTATGTGTTTAGTGCCAAAATCAAACCCTATAATGATATTAATTGGCATCATGAATGACCTGTTTGATCAGTGATATTACAAATATCAATGCCTAATATTTTTGCTGCTTCGCGCCAACGAGCAACAATAGGAGTATGAAATAAAATTGTTTCATTAGCCGGAGCAGTAAGCCAAGTATTTTCCATTAATTCATGCTCTAATTGACCTTTAGACCATCCAGAATAGCCAAGCGCCACCAACACATCTTTCGGTTGATTAGGGGTGCCTAAGGTTTCTAAGATATCTTTAGATGTGGTAATCATAGCTTGTGAGGAAATGTTAACACTGGACCCGAAACCTTCTTTAGGAGTATGTAAAATAAAACCTCGGTCGTCTAATAAGGGGCCTCCAGAAAATACTGGATTGTCTAATCGAATAGATGGATCTCGTATAGGAGATACAATTTTCAGGTTGTTTAATATAGTCTCTACCGTACATCGTTCAACTAATTTATTAATGACAATACCCATAGCACCTGTATCATTATGCTCGCAAATATATACCACCGATTGTTTAAATAATGGGTCTTGTAGGGCAGGCATAGCTATTAGAAAATGATTTTGTAAATTTGTTATCTCATGTATTAGCATAAATTAATTTATACATCTATTTATTAAAATACAAAGTCGAAAAATCATAGTTAATCATTTTTTTTAAATAGTCCACACTTTATTATGATTATTGTTACTGATTATTTTCTGTATAAACTTCAATTTAGTTTAAGCATTAAAATAATTTTAAATTCATTATAAAAAAATGATTCGAATTTTCTGTTAATGTAATACTTGCAATTGAATATTTTAATTAGTTTTTAGTTGAACTAATAACATTTAAAGTTTTAAAAAATCATAATTAACTATATAATTTATTATGTATGTAGATTCTCAAAGCAGTATGTGTTTGTATTTGTATTTTTTAAAAAGTATTTCGATTAATTGAAACTACTATATTGATATATATATAAATATATATCAATATATTTAAATATAAATTTATTGCGCATATTACTAGCATAAATTTTTTAAATTAGTCAAATTATATATAATTTAATTTCAGGTGTCATATTTCACATTTATTGCATTTGTTATTTATTACGTAATTTTATATAAAAAATTAATTTTTTTATAAACAACATATACATTTTCGTTTAAACTTATTCTAAATCTATAGAATTTTATTTTTTATGTTCATTTAGTTAGTGAATGAAAATTTTTATATTCATAATAATTATATATCAGTTAAAAAACAAAATGGAAAATGTTATAAAGATGTAAATTTTAAACCAGCTGCATCACGAAGAAGTTCTGCTTTATCAATTTTTTCCCAAGGGAAACATTCACGACCAAAATGCCCATAAACAGCTGTTTCTTTATAAATTGGTTTTAATAAATCTAACATAGTGATTAAACCATAAGGACTAAAATCAAAAAAGTTATTTATCAATTGCATTAGGATGTCATGTGAAGTTTTTTCTGTTCCAAAAGTTTCAATGCTAATTGAAACTGGGTTTGGCACACCAATTGCATATGACACTTGAAGTTCACAACGATCTGCTAATCCAGCAGCCACAATATTTTTAGCAACGTATCTTGCGCCGTAAGCAGCTGAGCGATCTACTTTTGATGGATCTTTTCCAGAGAAAGACCCACCGCCATGCCGAGCCATGCCTCCGTAAGTATCTACAATAATTTTTCTTCCAGTTAGACCACAGTCACTAATAGGCCCACCAATAACAAAGCGTCCGCTGGGATTAATAAAAAATTTAGTGCTATTAGACAACCATTTTTTAGGTAGTACTGGTTTAATGATTTCTTCCATAGCAGCTTCTTGCAAATCCCTTAGCTTTATGTTATCAGCATGCTGAATAGACAATACAACTGTAGTAATACCAATTATCTTTCCGTCTTCATAAGCAACAGTCACTTGACTTTTCGCATCTAATCCCAACCAGGGTAACACGCCATTTTCCCTCATTTGGGCTTTTCTTTTAATTAAACGATGTGCGTATGTTATCGGAGCAGGCATTAAAACGTTAGTTTCGTTAGTAGCGTATCCAAACATTAATCCCTGATCACTAGCTCCTTGTTGTAACATATTACCGTCGTGATTGATACTGTATTGAATTTCTGAAGATTGTCTATTAATTATACTCAATATTGCACAAGAATTTGCATCAAACCCCATATCTGAATGGACATAGCCAATATCACGAATAGTATTTCTAGCAATTTCTTCCATATTCACCCAAGCAGTGGTAGTAATTTCTCCGCCCATTAACACTATCCCTGTCTTAACATAAGTTTCGCACGCAACACGAGCTCTTGGATCCTGCGATAAAATAGAATCTAATACAGCATCAGAGATTTGGTCTGCAATTTTATCTGGATGCCCTGCTGATACGGATTCAGATGTAAATAAATATTGCGACATTTGTTATATCCTTTTAATACAGAGTTTAAAGCTTACTAGTAGTATAACCCAATGTAGATATAGCAGATATATCTGGGCAACCATATGCATAAAGCTATTTTATATGAATATTAAAATACTACAATTTTTTTCATTTAATAATATTTAAATATTATTAGATTTACAAATATCAGATGTTGATGCAATATCTGCGTGATTTATGAATAAATTACGATAAAAATTTTATACATACATTCTAGTTTCTAGTATTTTTCATCTGTTATTTATGTAAATTTATATATTAATTTAATTTTTTAAAATATCTATATCATTGCTATTATCTATTATATGTTTTAATTGGTTTATTAATAGCGTCTAAAAATTATTTTCTCAATATCATGTTTAAATAAATTAATTAAATTCTGATAGATATCTTATATTGACACAAATCACATATTTTGTTTATTAGTTACAATGAGATGTTTAGAATTTTTATTTTTAAAAATAATTAAATTACAAGATAATTAAAAAATAAATCTTATTTATAAGCATTATTATGATCTACTGTATAGATTTAATTGTGCGTTTTAGCACAGATTAATTTGGGTATAGTTCTAAAATTTTTAAAATTTATCTGATATTAGATTTTATATATGTAGATTATATCTACAGGCTGCATAATATTTTTAAAATTTTAGCTTGTACAAATGTTTTATTTAATTTTACTTAAATTATATTTTATATATAATAAACTGCTTGTAATACTAAGCTCAGTAAAGGAAATACATGTATACTTTAAATTATAAAAATGACAACTCCTTATTTTCAAATGCCTTTGGGTTTTTACGATTTCCATTAGAATTTGATCCCTATAAGAGTAATAGTGATTGGGTAATTACTGGAGTCCCTTTTGATATGGCTACTTCTGGACGCGCAGGAAGCAGATTTGGTCCAACTGCTATTCGACAAGCATCTATTAATTTAGCCTGGGAACATTTGCGTTGGCCTTGGGGTTTTAATATATGTGAAAATTTGCACGTGGTTGATTGCGGAGATTTAGTATATAAATCTGGAGACATACAAGATTTTACAAACTCTCTACAAAATCATGCTGAGCAATTACTAACTTCTGAAAAAAAAATGTTATCGTTTGGAGGTGATCATTACATCACGTTACCTATATTACGTGCATATGCAAAGATTTTTGGAAAAATGGCAATGATACATTTTGATGCGCATGCAGATTACTATGATAATAATAGCAAATATGATCATGGTGTTGTTATGCTACATGCGCTTAACGAAGGATTAATAGATCCTGCTCATTCCATACAAATTGGTATTCGTACTGAATACAATCAGCGTTATGGATTCACAGTATTAGACGTAGAATATGTTAACGACACTAACATAGATATTATTATAAATAAGATAACATCGGTTGTTAAATCCTTTCCAGTATATTTGACTTTCGATATTGATTGCTTAGATCCAGCTATAGCGCCTGGAACTGGAACTCCAGTAATTGGAGGATTAACAAGTTACCGTACGTTGAAATTAATACGAGGTTTTCGTAACTTGAATATCATAGGTATTGATTTAGTAGAAGTAGCTCCAGCTTACGATTGTGCACAAATTACTGCTTTAGCGGCTGCTACACTAGGATTAGAAATGCTTTATACTCAGGTGAAATTAAGGAAGAGTTGAAAATCAATTTCGTATGTTGTTTTTTACTTAAATTTTTTATCAATTGTATAAAAACAATATTGAATTAAAAGATGACGCTGTATTTAAAATATTTGATGCTGACATCCAGTCAATATTATATAACATCAATTAAGTGATACGTCGAATGGATATATATATATATGAATACAACATTGTATTCATAAAGAATTTATAAATTGAACTTATATTGAGTAAATCAGCGACCTTATATTCCTATAAGACATGTTATATATTTTTATATAAATATAAACACTGTCGGTATATCGTAGTGGTTTATAATATGTTAATTTTTTAGAGTTTCCATATTATTAATTAATGAAAATTTGAATTTATTTTTAAGCTATATATCGTTATATATTAGTTACTCACTACTAATACACTAAACTATTCAGCACAATATGTAGCAAAATAAAAGAATATTTTAACTATTAACATATAATTCTATATCGTTTCACGCATAAAAGGTTGCCCATCATGACTATAATAAAAATGAGTGATTTGGACTTAACAGGTAAACGTGTTTTAATTCGTTCCGATTTAAACGTACCTGTTAAAAATGGAGTCATTACTTCTAATAGAAAAATTCATGCATCATTACCTACTATTGAATTGGCTTTAAACCAAAGCAAACATGTTATGGTAACTTCGCATCTGGGTCGACCAACAGAAGGAGATTATAATGTGGAATTTTCTTTACAACCTGTAGTTGAATATTTAAAAAAACAATTGGTCCATCAAAATATCAAAACAGTGCGGTTGGTTAAAGATTATTTAGAGGGAGTTAACTTCACGGAAGGGGAGCTTTTAGTGTTAGAAAACGTACGATTTAATAAAGGAGAAAAAAAGGATGATGAGATTCTATCAAAAAAATATGCTATGTTGTGCGATATATTTATCATGGACGCATTTGGCAGTGCTCATCGTACACAGGCTTCCACACATGGTATAGGTAAATTTGTGTCTTCCGCTTGTTCTGGACTCTTATTACAAAAAGAATTACAAGCTTTAAGAAAGGCCTTACATAATCCTATGAGACCAATGGTTGCTATAGTTGGAGGATCTAAAGTATCCACTAAATTAATTGTTTTAGATTCTTTGTCAAAAATTGCAGATTATCTTGTAGTAGGAGGAGGTATCGCAAATACCTTTTTAGCGGCTCAAGGGAAAAAAGTAGGTAAATCTTTATATGAAGCAGAACTTATACCTACGGCAAAGCGTCTTTTAGAAGATTGCGATATACCTATTCTTACTGATGTACGAGTAAGCACAGAGTTTTCTGAAACTGCCCAAGTAACTATGAAAGCCGTAGTTGATATTAAAGATAATGAACAAATTCTTGATTTAGGTGATGAATCTATTGCCCGAATATTAGATATTTTAAATTGCGCTAAGACTATTCTTTGGAACGGTCCTATTGGAGTGTTTGAATTTCCAAATTTCAGAAAAGGTACCGAAATGGTATCTCATGCTATTGCTAAAAGTAATGCTTTTTCTATTGTTGGAGGCGGTGATACTTTAATGGCTATTGATTTATTTGATATTTCTGATCAAATTTCTTATATTTCTACTGGAGGTGGCGCTTTTTTAGAATTTATTGAAGGTAAAACGTTTCCATCGTTAAAAATGCTCGAAAAACATGCTTTTAACAATTAGAAGTATATATGTTATTGATTTAATAAACATTATGCGTGAGAATATATATGATATGCTTTTAAAATAATTTTTTTATATAAATGTATGCATTGACAAACAGAAGAAAGTAAATGAATAAGATTCTTAATATTATAAAACCAGGTGTAGTTACTGGAGACGATGTACAGAAAATGTTTAATTTTGCGAAAGAAAATAATTTTGCTTTGCCGGCAGTGAACTGTATAGGTATGGATTCAATTAATGCTGCGTTAGAAGCTGCAGCTAATATGCAGTCTCCAATTATTTTACAGTTTTCTGAAAAAGGATCAGCTTTTATGGCAGGATACGGTTTACATAGTGATCAAAATAATTATTCTGCTGCAGTATTAGGAGCAATTTCTGGAAGTCTACATGTACATAATATTTCTAGTCACTATGGTATTCCTGTTATTTTACATACGGATCATTGTAGTAAAAAAAAATTGCCCTGGATTGATGCTTTGTTGGATGTAAGCGCGAAACATTTTTCTGCAACTGGTAGTCCATTATTTTCATCTCATATGATAGATTTATCCGAAGAACCCTTAAAAGACAACATAGAAATTAGTTCAAAATATTTAAGTCGTATGGATAAATTGAATATGACCTTAGAGATAGAATTGGGCTGTACCGGAGGAGAAGAAGATGGCATAGATCACCATCATCTGGATCATGCGCTTTTGTATACAAATCCAGAAGATATAGCTTATGCTTATGAAAAATTTCATGTCATTAGCCCACGATTCATTATAGCTGCATCGTTTGGAAATGTACATGGTGTATACAAACCAGGTAACGTACGATTAGATCCGCAAATTCTTCAGAAATCACAAAAATATGTTTCTGACAAATTTGGATTACCTAATAATTTTTTGAATTTAGTATTTCATGGGGGATCTGGGTCTACAGCAGAAGAAATTCAAGAAGCTATCAGTTATGGTGTCGTCAAAATGAACATTGATACTGATATACAGTGGGCTACTTGGGAAGGAATTTTAAAATATTATCAAAACAATAAAAATTTTCTTCAAACTCAATTAGGTAATCCATTTGGCTGCGAGCAGCCAAATAAAAAATTTTATGACCCACGTGTTTGGATTCGTGCAGGACAAAAATCAATGGTTAAGTATTTGGAAAAACAATTTTCTATCTTAAATGCTATCAACATTTTGTAAACAATTTCTCCTAACAAGCAATTTATAATACGTTAGACTAGATTCATATATCAATAACATCAGAATTATATTGAGTGAAAATTTATAAAATACTATCAATCATGCTTACAAATAAGATTGAATTTTAAATTTTGATGTAAATCGTAAAGTCTATTATCCGTAATATAACATACTGTACATACGATTATAACAACTATTCAACATATGGTATGGTTTTTAATTATCATTAAATATCATTTTAATTTATATAAATTGAAAAATTATTATTAGATATCAAGAGTGATAAATCAAAATTAGTATGAACTAAATATATAATATGCATCACATATAGGTGCAATATGGTAAAAGAAAAATTAAAAAAATCGGTAGGTTGGGCGGCTTTAAAATATATTCAGTCTAGCGGCGTCATAGGCGTAGGAACGGGCTCTACCGTTACATATTTTATTGAAGCACTAAACAGTATAAGACAAAAAATAGAAGGCGTAGTTTCTAGTTCAAATCATTCATCTAATCAATTAAAAAAATTAGGTATTCCTCTATATAATCTTAATAGTTTGCACGAATTAGATGTATATGTTGATAGCGCAGATGAAATTGATCCGCATATGCAAATGATCAAAGGCGGGGGCGGAGCTTTAACTAAAGAAAAAATTATTGCTGCTGCAGCTAAAAAATTTATTTGTATAGTCGATAGCAGCAAACAAGTAAATATATTAGGACGTGGCCCACTTCCAGTAGAAGTTATTCCTATAGCCCGATCACTAGTAGCAAGAGAATTAGTTCGTTTAGGTGGCTTACCAGAATATCGACAGAATGTAATTACTGATAATGGTAATGATATTTTAGATGTATATAATATGAAGATTGTAAATGCATCGCTATTAGAATCAAAAATTAATAATATTCCAGGAGTGGTAAGCGTTGGTATATTTGCGCAAAGACGAGCAGATATAGTATTAGTTGGAACAAAAGAAGGCATAAAAACAATTACATAATTTCTTTTCCTATATACAAAAATTAAATTTGAAGTAATATAAAACTTATAAAATTTACAGCTTATTAATATAAATTGCGCATGTTTTAGTATGATTTTTATGAAAACAGTTTGATAATAAATAGAAATTAATTAACATTTTCCCGCAGTCAAATGGTGAGATGGAGTGATAATTTCTGGTAATTTTATATCCCATGTTTCTATAGGAAGTAATTGGGTAGGTATCCTTTGAAAATCATATGCTAATCCTATAGGTACATAGTTACTTTGATGTTGCCAATTTTGTAAAGTTCTATCATAAAAACCACCACCCATACCTAATCGGTTTCCGTAAGTATCAAATGCGACTAATGGAACAAATATAACGTCTAGTTTTTCTATAGGCATCACAGAACTAGCATTACACTTAGGTTCGTATATATTTAGGCGGTTACATATCAGAGGCGTTGAAAATGTATACTGTGAAAATAATAAACATTCCGATTCTGAATCAGGTAAAACTGGCAAATATATTTGTTTGCGCATAAATAACAAAGTTCTAATAAGTAAAGCAGTATCTATTTCTCCGTCAAAAGCAATAAATATTGCTATATATTTTGATCTATATATATGATCTATAGTTATAATCTTATTAGTTATTAATTGGGCTGCTGTATGTTTTTCTTGAAATGTTACAGAACGACGTACAGTGCGTATATACATGCGGATAGATTTTCTGTATGATTTTTTATCATTAATATGCATAGCAATTATATTACTGAATTCATGCAAACATATTTATATGTTTTTTATCTTAAAAAATAGCATTCAACCATAATGGTTATACTTTATTATTCTGATAATTTTTTCGTTATTTAGTTTAATATTAAAATAATAATAATATATACAATAATTTATACGTGTTCAGAAGAGCATTCCAGTGACCTATTGGCATGCTCGGTAATATGGGTATGTGCTATTAAGGCTTTGTCGATTGTTTGTTGTAATAACAAAATATGTTGCTCAATGTTAGATGCATATTCACGTGTTTTTAATTTTTCTTGAGCTAATTCATGGCATACATTTAAAGCAGCTATAAACACCAATTGTTCAGCATTAGTTACTTTTGTTCTAATTTTTAAATTTTGTAGACGTTGAGTTAAATCTGCTACTGCCTTATTTAAAGCATCTTTCTGTTGAGATGGACAATTAATCCGTAATGTTCGGCCAAAAATTTGAATATCTATTGGTTGTTCAGGCATATTCTTTTCCTGGTTATTTTAATTATTTAAGTTGTCAATGATTATGTAGCATCATGACAATTATTATGTAGTTGTATATTACAAAAAATTTTTCGTATAAATGAATATTTAATTAAAAAATAATAGTATTTAATATAATTTTCTATGCATTCACTAATTAATTATTAATATGATGAAATTTATAAAGATAATTGAATTTATACTTTATACTATATAAAGTATAAATCAATAGCATTATATTTATTTAGCTAACTATTTCAAAAAACAAATATTAATAACATATGTAATTATACATACTACAAATATGCTAGAAACACTGCTTAATTTTGTTATTACAAATAATAACTTGTGCATCTGTTGCTACAGATATAAGTGTATTTTCTATGTAAACTTATAATAAATATTTAAATTATAATAAATTATTACATATCATGTAATCGCTACATGACAACATCAACACATTCTACATGTTATACCAAATAAATTCTATTTACAAATTAAATTTAATGTATATTTTCAGTTCATTGAAAATATACTTGTGTATTGAGTTTGTTTGTTGTTATATACGGTTATATAGCGTATATAAGTATCATATTGAAATAAGTTGTGCTATATATAATATTATAAATATATTAATATTTGTCAGATTGAGTTTAATTATATCGACGCATACATGTAGTTTTTATTCAATATTAAGATTTTATATTCATATGTTAGATAATAATCTATGTCTATTATTATAAACGGTGGGGGAATAACAGGCGCAATATTAGCGTTAATGTTATTTAAATTAACTAAAGGAGATTTAGAAATATCCTTAATAGAAAAACATTCTCCTTATCGTTGTGATACACAATTATCTTTAAATATATACCCTCCTCATGTAATAGCGTTATCCCGAGGAGCTTACTCTGAATTAATACGAATTAATATGGAGCCAATTTTATCTTCTTGTGCTACTATTATAAGACAAATAGAAGTTAGTGAATATCATCGACTACATAAAATATTCATTAATGCTCAAGATTATCAATTGTCAGAATTAGGTTATGTTATAGAAATAAACATTCTTAGAAAGAAAGTATTTGATTTTTTACATAATAAATCCACTGTAGCCGTATATTGCCCTGCAACTCTAAAAGAGATTAAACGCGAAAAAAAAAAAATATAGTTATTTTAAATAATGATCATCAAATAGTTTCAAAATTAATGGTAGCAGCAGACGGTGCTCATTCAACATTAGCTGCTGATTGTGGTATGCAATGGTTTAGATGGAATTATCAACAAATTGCTGTAGTCTCTAAAATTACTACTGAAGTACCTCATTATGGTAGGGCTTTTGAAAAATTTACAGAACATGGACCATTAGCTATATTACCTATGTCTAACGATTGTAGTTTTTTAATTTGGTGCATTTCTAATAAACAACAAAAAGAAGTATCTACATGGAGCAAGGGTAAATTTTCTCAAGAATTGCAAAGTATATTTGGATGGAAATTAGGAAAAATTTTAAATATAGAAAAACGATATTTTTACAATCTTTGGTTAACACGTGCTAAGAGCCACATTAGTCATAGGTTGGCATTAGTCGGTAATGCAGCACAAAGTTTACATCCTATTGCTGGACAAGGGTTTAATCTTGGATTACGTGATATTGTAGTGTTATCAAAAATAATTACACAAGCACTATATCAAAACTTAGACATTGGAGATTATTCTGTGTTAAATACATACCAGAAACGCAGGTATTTAGATCAATATAGAACTATTAAAATTACTGATGGATTAGTGCGTTTATTCAGTAATCGTTATTTACCATTGATTATTGCTCGCAACATGGGTTTATTTTTTGTTAGTTATAGTACTTATTTACAACGTCTTTTAGTAAATGAGATACTAAATTGGAACACGGACTGACTTTTATTTAAATAAATAATAGTATGGAAAGTTTTGATCTATTAATTGTAAATCAAGGAATTTCCGGGCTAGCATTAGCCTGCGGATTAAGTGATCGTTTTCGTATTGCAATCATAGAACATAAGGTACATGCGAATATTTTTTCAATGGATCAATGGGATATGAAAACATCCTTAATTAATATAACTAGCTCAAAAGTACTGCAGTATTTAAAAGTTTGGAATCAAAACATATCACATTTTTCTATTTTATTACACCAATTAGAAATCCTTAAAAAAAACAGTATGAAAAAAATTGTTTTTAAATCTGGTTACTTAGGATATTCTGAATTGGGATATATTGTGGATGACTGTTTAATATATCAAGCTTTAATTAATCGAGCGCGACAATCAAGAAATATTACGCTTATGGATTCACATTTACCCGACGTGATAAATTATCATGAAGATGCAGTATTTATTACAGTCGACAATAATTATACATTCAAAGCTAAGTTAATAATAGGTGCAGATGGAATTAATTCTTGGGTAAGAAACGCTGCAAATATCTCGTTAATATTTAGAGATACTGAATATTATGGGCTAACTACTATTATCCGTACTGAAAAAAATCATAACAACACTCTTCGTTGCATTATTCACAATGATGGTTTATTAATGTTATTACCATTAAAAAACGCACACCTTTCTGTTGCTTTTTGGTTATTACCGCCATATACGGCTAAAAAGTATCTATATATTTCTACTTCCCCCCAATCTATTAATTATGATTTAATTGAAATCTGCAATATGTTCGGTCATTGTGTTGCATGCGATAATACAAAATATAAAATTTTCTTATTGAGAATGCAATATGCACACAATTTAACAAATCATCGTTTAGTATTGTTAGGAAAAGCTGCATACATCATATGTCCTTTATTTTTTCAAAATATTAATTCAGAACTGATAGATGCAGCAGTTCTAGCACATCATCTACAACAACTGAAAGAAAATAACAAAGACATTGGACATGATGCTTATTTAAAATGTTACGAGCGTAATAGAAAATACAGAATAGCCAAAAATTTCATAAACATTCCATACATTCATATGTTACTTTATAATAAAAATCATTTTTCAAAGTACATACAATATTTTATTTTTCATCTAATCAACACTGTGCCTAATTTAAAAATACATATATTACACCGTATCATGGGTTTAGATAACATGCCAAAATGGTTACTACAAGATCGTTATGATTAAAAAGTCATATTTGTAACATTCAAAAAATTATTTAAATTTATTAAGTATTAATAACAATAAACATGAGACTATTATTAGTTTGAATATTTTTAATTTTCAGTTCTGAAGTATCTACAATAGATCTACTTGAGACTACTTGTATACATATATTACTTTTTTTAATGTGACAAGATTGTAAAACAATACCGACATTTTTCCAGTGTTGATTATTTATTTTTAGTTCCACTTGATCGCCAGCTACTGGTAATTTATAACTATTCCCATGATCATCAATGACACCGGTTAACCGATATAATGCTTGTTTGTTATGTCCACGGTACTTGATACGCGCAATAGATTCTTGTCCAATATAGCAGCCTTTATTAAAACTAATGCCTTGTAATGTGTCCATATTAATAGATTGAGGGATAAATAATTCACTAGTTATCGATTCAATAATCGGATAGCCTGCTTCCATATCCAACGATACCCATTGGCGACTATTATTAAATTGAACATAAGATTGTGATTTACTTAACAAATAATTTAATATCGATTTGTTATTTATTATCAATAAAAATCGTTCAGCTGGAGAACTAAAATAAAGAAAAGTGACATCTTTATCATGCACTACTGTATGTATATTATTTGGTAGAACTGAAAAAAACATGCTTAAATAATTTCTTGCATTTCTCCCGGCAATTCCAATAAGTATTGGGTCATAATCAGAAACGGCAGTAACTTTAGAAAACATCATATATTTTTTCATTTCTGCGATTTGTTTCTTGTGTACATCTAAACGTTCGATAAATCCCATTTCTTGGTCTTTAAAATGGAAAACATACATATTGCTGATAGTTTTTCCTTTTGGATTACAATGAGCTGCAAAACTATATTTGTTTTTATCTAAATTTTTAATATCACAAGTAAGTTGATTGTGTAGATATTGTATAACATCCGGTCCATGTAATTTTACTACTGTCCATTCCTCTAAGGAGATGAATGTTAATGGTAAATCTGTTGAGTGTACAGGGAGTTGTCCCGAAAAAACTATACGAGGTGACACCGTATCTCTCCTTATGAGTACAATAACCCTAAATGAACATTACGTAATATATCTCATTTAATCCTATTAATTAAATTGTAAATGCTTCGATATAACAAAATTACATTATTATTAACATTTAATATTACAAATTTCATAATTAAACAATTTATCAGTTTTGTCGCTTGATAGAAGTTTCGTTAATGAAGAATATATATCGGAGTATAATAATTCTTAAGGAATAATGCTTATTTTATTTTATCATATATCATCGTTTTTCGATGTACTTGAAGCGAAATATATAATAACCGTATAGATGGTTTATATTTATTAACAATTAATAACACATTTAAATAATATGGGACCAAAGATTATATAATATTACATATTTAAATATTTATAAGAAAAATGTGTATTCTCATATTATATATTATATAAGAATTTTTATTCGATTGTATTATATTATATTCGAGCATATATAATACATGAAATAATACGAATTCAAATATACATCTTAAGGAACAAAATTTTAATGATAGATATTAACTTTATTAAGCAACATATTCAACTCATGTTAAATAGAGTATTTAAGTTTAAGGATGATTTTTGACTACAATTTCAAGAAAAAACATTTAAAAATAATTAGCAACGAACTAAAATCACCTGATATTTGGAAAAATCCTAAAACTGCAAAAATTCTTAGCCAAAAATCCACTTCTTTAAAAATTTTTATTAACATTGTTGATCAGCTGAATAAAAACTTAGTGGATTTAAATGATTTATTAGAACTAACGGAGGAATATGACAACATCTTGCTTTCTGAAATTCATGGTCAATTAATTGATTTAGAACGTACACTATCTCAATTAGAAATTAGTCGTATGTTTATAGGAAAACATGATGATTCTAATTGTTATGTTGACATTCAATCAGGATCTGGAGGCATAGAAGCACAAGATTGGGCAGGTATGTTGTTGCGTATGTATTTGCGTTGGATGGAACATAAAGGTTTTATGACTGACATTACTGAAGAATCGACAGGAGAGATTACTGGGATAAAGTCTGCCACTATTCAAGTTATTGGTCCTTATGCATATGGTTGGTTACGAACTGAATCTGGTGTGCATAGACTAGTACGAAAAAGTCCTTTTGATTCAGCTAAAAGACGTCATACTTCATTTGCTTCAGTATTCGTATACCCAGAATTAGATGATAGTATAAATATTCACATTCGTCCAGAAGATTTACGTTGTGATGTCTATCGAGCTTCCGGAGCGGGAGGTCAACATGTTAATCGTACAGAGTCTGCAGTGCGCATAACGCATATACCAACAAATATCGTTACTCAATGCCAAAGTGATCGCTCGCAGCATAAAAATAAAAATCAAGCAATGAAACAATTACAGGCTAAGTTATATGAACTCGAACTACAAAAGAAAAATTATGAAAAAAAAATGAGAGAAAACGATAAAGTAAATATTACTTGGGGCAATCAAATCCGATCTTATATTTTAGATAATTCTAGAGTTAAAGATTTACGTACTGGCTTTGAAAAACGTAACATCAAAGCTGTTTTAGATGGAGATCTAGATGATTTTATAAAAGTTAGTATCAAAAAAATACTTTAAGCGAGACTTATAATGATTAAATACGCATGTTCAAAAGATCGGTCATACCAAAAATTTAATATTGATGATGAATTAAATATTCGTCGAAAAAAACTATTAAAACTCCGTGAAAAAGGTGCAGCATTTCCAAATGATTTTCGTCGTGATTCTATTTCTAATCAATTACATAAAAAATATGCTCATAAATCTCATGCAGAATTGATACAATTAAATATTAAAGTAAGCGTAGCGGGACGCATAATGAGTCGACGTGTCATGGGAAAAGCATCTTTTATAACTTTACGAGATGCTGAAGGTTGCATACAGTTATATATTACTGCTAATTCATTATCAGTAAATTTATATAAGGAAAGTATAAAACAATGGGATCAAGGAGATATCGTAGGAGCATGTGGTACGTTGTTTAGAACACGTACGGGGGAATTATCGATACATTGTAAAGAAATCCGATTGTTAACTAAATCATTACGCCCATTGCCAGATAAATTTCATGGTTTAAATAATCAAGAAACAAAATATCGTCAAAGATATTTGGACTTAATTATCAATGAACACGCAAAAAAAACATTTGAAGTACGTGCTTTAATTATTTCTGAAATACGTCAATTCATGAAAAAGCATAATTTTATAGAAGTAGAGACGCCAATGATGCATACAATTGCGGGAGGGGCTATAGCACATCCTTTTGTTACGCATCATAATAAATTAGGAATAGATATGTATCTACGTATTGCCCCAGAATTATATCTAAAAAAACTAGTGGTCGGTGGTTTTGAGCGAATATTTGAAATAAATCGTAGTTTTCGTAATGAAGGAATATCTTCCTATCATAATCCTGAATTTACAATGATGGAGGTATACATGGCTTATGCTGATTATCGTGATATAATTGTTTTAATACAAAATTTATTACGCTCAGTAACACGCCGAGTATTGGGTAGCAATATCGTACATTATGGAAATTATGCATTAGATTTTAAACATCCTTTTACTCAAATAAGTATAAAAGAAGCTATCTTTTATTATCTACCAGAAACTAGATCTCAAAATATAGATGATATACATACTGCTATTTCTGTTGCAAAATCATTTGGAATTAAAGTCAAAAGTTGTTGGACTTTAAACAAAATACATATGGTTATTTTTGAAGAGGAGGTAGAAAAAAAAATAATTCAACCAACTTGTGTAACTTCTTATCCGATAGAAATATCCCCATTGGCACGTCGTAGTGATAATAATCTAAAGTTTGCTGATCGTTTTGAACTTTTCATTGCTGGGCGAGAAATAGGAAATGGTTTTTCGGAATTAAATGATCCAGAAGATCAAAAAGAACGTTTTTTAAAACAAGTAGATGAAAAAAAAGATAAAAAAAATAACGATGCTTATGTAAATTACGATGAAGATTATTTAATTGCATTAGAATATGGACTGCCTCCTACAGCGGGAATTGGGATAGGGATTGATCGTTTGATAATGCTGCTAACCGACAAACATACTATTCGTGATGTAATTTTGTTTCCCACACTTCGCCCAAAATAAAATTTTTTATGTTTTTAAGTATATTCGGCAAGTGACTATAATACTATACGGTGTAGTAATCTTTTAATAAATATTAAAAACTAATATTGGCAATTATTTTTTAAATAACGTGAATTTATATCGATAATTTTCAACTGTACATCAGTGATATAATCCGAAAAATTTTGATATTAAGATATATCTCAGTAAGAATAATAGGAATATAGCATGATACATAATGTTTTTACTCAAACAAATGCGTTTACCTATGCAAGATTAAAACAATTACATCACAAATATCAAGGTCCAGTATGGGTATATGATGCATCAGTTATAATTAATCGTATTACACAATTACAACAATTTGACGTTATACGATACGCTCAAAAATCTTGCTCTAATATTCATATTTTACGATTAATGCATAATCATGGGGTTAAGGTAGATGCTGTTTCTTTAGGAGAAATTGAACGAGCGTTATTAGCTGGTTTTAAAACGGGAAATCAAAGTAATGAAATAGTTTTCACCGCAGATATTTTAGAAGAAGCAACATTATTAAGAATATCAGAACTAAATATTATTGTTAATGCAGGGTCGATAGATATGTTAGCACAATTAGGTGCTTGTTCTCCTGGACATAAAATATGGTTACGTATTAATCCTGGATTTGGATATGGACATAATCAAAAAACTAATACTGGAGGAGAAAACAGTAAACATGGTATTTGGCATGAAGATATACCAACAGCTTTATCTTACATTCGTCATTATGATCTACAGCTAATTGGGCTGCATATGCATATTGGTTCTGGAGTAAAGTATGATCATTTATCTAAAGTATGTAATGCAATGGTCCAACAAATTTTGAAATACAAAATAGATGTACAAGTCATTTCTGCTGGAGGAGGGTTAACAATACCGTATCAACACAATGATCTGGTTTTAGATGTCAATCGTTATTTTCATTTGTGGAATGACGCAAGAAAATACATTGGTCAATATTTGGATCATACAGTAAGCTTAGAAATAGAGCCTGGTCGTTTTCTTGTGGCTGAATCAGGAGTATTAATTACCCAAATTAGAGCAGTAAAAAACATGGGTCGTCGTCATTTTATATTAATAGATGCAGGATATAATGATTTAATGCGTCCAGTAATGTACGGTAGTTACCATCATATTTCATTAGTTCCTGGAGATAATCGCAGCACTACTTTAGAAACATTACGTGATACTGTTGTTGGTGGTCCATTATGTGAATCTGGAGATGTTTTTACACAAAATACAAATGGAACAATATTAGCACGCAAATTGCCTGATTCGGCAAAAGTAGGAGATTATTTAATATTTCATGATACTGGTGCATATGGCGCTTCTATGTCTTCTAATTATAATACTCGTCCATTACTACCAGAAGTTTTATTGGAAAATGGACAAATGCGCCAAATTCGTCGAAAACAAAAATTAGAAGATTTATTTATGTTGGAAACCACAGAATAATTTTTCATAAATAAAAATGTTAAACTTATTAAGCGTTACTTAAACGCATAAATATGCTATCGTATAAATTATTTATTAAAAATGACTTACATTTAATATCTTAAAATTTTAATTAAATTAGATAGATATTACAAGATTACTAATCTTGTCGTTTAGTTTTATTTACTGATAATTTTTTATTGTATGTTCCTATAAATAAAAAAATACGTAACTATGAGTTGAACGATACCAATCAAAATATATTTTTAGGTTTTAAATTTAAATCTAGATTAATCATTATTTAATAATGGTTTCATACAATAATATTGTACCTATAAATTTTGATAAAATACTTTAACAATATTTATTTTAAACTCTAGACATAATACAATTATAATTAAATTTGAATTGATTATTTCTATGGAAGTCATTAAATTAAGTAAATAAGATGAGGATAAAAATCCTTGAATTCAATGTGATTATAATATAGCATACAACGTGTGTTTATATTATCGTAGTAATTTATAGTATTAATTATGTTTTGTATAAACTGTACTGAAATAATTATATCTATTATGAATATTTAAAAATTTAATGAAATATTTCAATAAAACCGAGGAAATCTGGTGATTGACAATGACGGTTACCGATTAAATGTAGGGATTGTGTTGTGTAATACTCGTCAACAAGTACTATGGGCTAGAAAATGTAAGCAACATTATTGCTGGCAATTCCCTCAAGGTGGAATTAACATTGGAGAAACTCCTGAACAAGCCATGTATAGGGAGCTGTTTGAAGAAATAGGATTGAATTATCAAGATGTGCGTGTTTTGTCTTCAACACAATGCTGGATGCGTTATAGGTTGCCTAAACAATTAGTTCGTTGGAAAATTAGACCGATTTGTTTTGGGCAAAAACAAAAGTGGTTTTTATTAAAGCTTTTATCTAAAGATACACGAATTAACATGAGAAGCAATGGAGATTATACATTTGATAGTTGGAAATGGGTGAGTTTATGGTATCCTATACGTCGAGTTGTGTTTTTTAAAAGAAATGTGTATAGAAAAGTTATGCAAGAATTTGTTGAGATGATAACATCGTAATCGATGTTATCATCTCTTAAGAAATAAAGATAACGTTAAATATATTTAATTGAAAAATCCAGTAACTTTGTGACTGGAGATATTACTGTGAATATCGCTGATATATCAACGTTTGATTTAAACAGAGTAATTAATATAGTACAATACTTCAGTTGATAACTAATTATAATAATACCTATATGTCCAAGTAATACATAAATTATGCAATATATTTATTATCATGCATGTAATCCGGTAATTTTTAAAATCGGGCCTATCTCATTACATTGGTATGGAATGATGTATGCATTAGGATTTATGTATGCTATGTGGTCATTATCATATCGTATACGTCATTCCGATAAGATTTTATGGACTCATAAAGATTTAGAGTATTTATTATGTTTGTGTTTTCTTGGCGTTTTATTAGGCGGGCGTATTGGGTATGTATTATTTTATCAGTGGTCTTTTTTTTCCAAAAATTTACTGTGGGTTTTTAATATATGGGAAGGAGGTATGTCTTTTCATGGAGGTTTAATTGGTGTAATTATATCGATTAAATGGTTTGTTTATAAAAAACATCAGTCTTTTTTTCAAACATCAGATTTAATCGTTCCAGCAGTGCCGTTTGGATTAGGTCTTGGCAGGTTAGGAAATTTTATAAACGGAGAATTATGGGGTCGAATAGCCATTGATACACCTTGGGCCGTGCTGTTTCCTAATGCCGTGTATCAAGATTTATCAATACTACTAGATCATCCTAAATGGCAGCCATTATTTGATAATTATGGTGCATTGCCTCGTCATCCATCTCAACTATATGAAATGTTTTTAGAAGGAGTAATATTATTTATCATTATAAGTAAGTTCATTCAAAAACCACATCCTGTGGGTAGCGTGTCTGGGTTATTTCTTATTTGTTATGGTTTGTTTCGTATTATAGCAGAATTTTTTCGTCAACCTGATAATCATTTGGGATTAATCAATAACATAGCTACCATGGGGCAAATTTTATCATGTCCTATGATTATATTAGGAATAATCATATTATATATTGCTTATAAATAATTATCCATATTTTTTAAATGTTAATATAATAACTCTGTTATATAGACTATTTTAATTTTCAATTAAAATAGCGATTATTTATTTTTTTATGTATCGAAATATATCATCTAATGAAGTTTTTGAATTTGTAATTATAGATGGTATAAAGTATGTTTGTGTTTATAAATCAGTGATATTGTATACTTAGAATATATACTTCTGTTTAAATTATAATAAATACAATTTAAAATCTATACGATATCAACCTATACGTATATTCAATTAATAAAGAATATATCTTATTTATCTAAATAGTTTATTAAATTAATGTTTACTATTTATCATTCCAATCAGGCAAATTCATTCAAAAAACTGTTAATCAGTATTATGTCGGATAAGTCACTGACTGATCCAATGCAATCTGAAATAATATTAACAGAACATGGTATTATAGATCAGTGGATAAAAATTGAATTAGCAAATTATTTTGGCATTGTATGTAACATTAAATTTATGACTATATCGTATTTTATACAATATATTTCTAATAAAATGGAATCTAACAATTCTGTTATGAATAATTTTTCTCATTCTATTATGTATTGGAAATTTATGGAAATATTATCTCAAACACAGACATTAGAAAATTGCTCTATCATAAAAAAATATTTAAATAATGATACCAATCAACAAAAGATAGGCCAATTTTCAGAACAACTTGCTAATTTATTTACTCAATACTTAATATATCGTCCAGATTGGTTGAATAGTTGGCAATCTAATAAAATAATAAATTATTTAGATGACCCGCATCAAATCTGGCAATCAAAAATATGGCGCATCTTTTTGGAAAAGATACGATGTAATAAACCAGAACTAAATAACAATGTAAATCCTTTGCAACGTTGTATTTATTTTCTCAAAAATACTCAGAATATAAACTGTGACCTGCCAAGTAGAATATTTATTCTAGGCATGACATCTATACCTCCTATACATTGGAATATATTGAAATTATTAAGTTATCACATTGACATTTATTTATGGTTTATAAATCCTTGTTATAATGACTTAATTCATGTGCCTGATCAAGATTCGCATGTTGTAACACAACAAGAAAATCAATCATATAATAAGAATATATCATCATTATGTTCATCTTCATATATTTCTACTTATCTTGCTGGTTATAATAATAATCATACTAATATAAATCATCCTTTATTAAATTCATGGGGTGATGTCGCACGCAACACTTTACCTTTGTTTGCTCAATTAAAAGATAAAATTGAACTAAAATCGTTTATCATTCCTCAACAAGATTCTTTACTTCATATTATACAAAAAAACATTTTAGAATATTATGATCTCACAATAAATGTGAAAACTCAGTATAATACTGCACCATTCAAAAATAATCAACGACGTGTATTAGCCTCAGAAGATAGATCAATTGCCTGTCATGTTTGTCATAGCATTCAACGAGAAGTAGAGGTATTACATGACAATTTGTTATCCATGATGATGGATGATCCATTGTTATCCCCAGGAGATATCATAGTTATGACCCCTGATATACATTGCTATACATCAGCTATTCAAACTATATTCAACAATACACAAGGTCGGTATTTACCCTTTAATATTACAGTAGATAACTGTAAAAAAAACACACATCCGATTATATCAGCTTTTATTAATATACTTAACATACCATATAGTCGATTTACTTCTGAAGAAATTTTATCATTATTAACAGTACCATCTATTGCCTCTCGATTCCAAATGAACAAAGAAGCAGTGAAATTATTACGTCAATGGACCATTAAATCTGGTATTAGATGGGGTCTAGATAACGTCACTATGCGTAACTTTAATTTACCTATTACTGATCAAAATACCTGGAATTTTGGATTAACTCGAATGCTAATAGGTTATGCTATAAAAAATAAACATGATACTTGGGAGAAAATCCTACCATATGACGATGATATGATGAGCGGAGAACATATTAATATTATCGGTCAATTAGGGGAATTTCTAAAAACATTAAAAAAATGGAGAGACCGATTGAGTTGCTCTTATACATTGGCAGAATGGATACCTTATTTTAAAGAAATAATTGATGATTTTTTTTATTGTGATTATTTAGATTCAGAAAACGGTAAAGTTTTATTTTTCTTAAAAAATTGTTGCAGAGACATATTAGAGTCGGGTGTACAATCAGAATACACTCAAACTATAAGTATAAAAGCGTTACGCGATACATTATGTCATAGATTAACTCAAGATACTATAGTGTACCGATTTCTACCGAATGTAATTAATTTTTGTAATATTACTCCAATTTTCTGTATTCCTTACAAAGTAGTGTGTTTTTTGGGTATGAATGATAATAATTTTCCTCGCAATAAAATATCGCCAGACTTTAATTTAATGGTTAAAAATCCACGTAAAAATGATGACAATATACACGAAAGAGATTGTTATTCATTTTTACTAGCATTTTTGTTAGCTCAGGAACGGATATATGTTAGTTTTATTGGACGCTCGATTTATGACAATATCATGCATTATCCTTCCGTATTAATTGGTGAACTTTTTGAATATATTGCTTTAAATTTTTATTTAAAAAAACATAAAAATGTGGAAATAGGTATTAACATAGAATATATACGTCAGCATTTATGCCAATGGCATCATCCGTTTCCTTTTTCTCATGAAAATTTTAGTCTTAGTAGTAGTAGTAGTAATACACAAAGTTTTTCCGAAGAATGGTTGCCTAAAATAAATATTCATGCGAATAATGTTTTACCAATCTATCCAAATTTCAATACTGCGCTTACTTATTGGCCTATAAAAACAATAACATTTCAGGATTTATATAATTTTTATCGCCATCCAGTGCGAATGTGGTTTCAAAAACGTTTAAGTGTGTATTTTGATCAAAATATATTAAGATTATCGAATGATGAACCTTTTTTTGTAGATGGATTAAATCATTATGAGCTAAATATAAAATTGATTGATTACTTAATCCATAATAAAAATACTGATGAATTGTATTATAGTACATGTGCTTCTGGAATTTTGCCTTATGGTGTATTTGGAAAGTTATATTGGATTAAACAACAAAAAAAAATGACAATATTAGCAAATCAAATAAAAACATATCATTGTATTGAAAAACATAATTTAGATATTTCTTTAACATTTAACGAGATTAAACTAATCGGACAATTAACTATAGTTCAAGAAAATGGATTAATACGTTGGAAACCTCAACATCTTTCCATGAAAGATGTATTTTTATTATGGTTAGAACATATAACATACTGTTCTATGGGTGGAAAAGGTGATAGTCGATTATTTGGCATTAATGATATATGGCATTTTCCTAATTTATCAAAACTTCACGCAAAACAGTTATTATTAGTTTTAATATTAGGTTACAGTACTGGTGTAAATACGCCAGTACTGTTATTATATCAGTCTGGAGGGGCTTGGATGAATCACGTATTTGACTGGAATACTAGAACGATATCTTCCAATTTGTCTTGTCGAAAAGAAGCATGCCAAAAATTAATACAAGTTTGGCAGGGTACTAAATATTCCTTTTGCAGAGAAAGTCATGACCCATATTTACGCAAGCTTATCTCATTTGATTTAAGCGAAGAAAATATTACAAAAATTATTGATACTGCAGAACATTACCTTTTTCCTGTAATGAAATACAGGATAATACAATAATTCAAAATATTTAATTTTAGAAATAATTAATATTTAAATTAATTAAAAAAAATTAAGTTAATATATAACAACTTAAAACTATATTGAGATACTGTAAATATAAAATATAAAAAACTTTAGTTTATTAAATTACGTGATATTATATAATTTTTTTATTTTATCATATAATCCGCTGTAACGTTGTGTGAGTAGATTAACACTACGTATTATTACATGATCTGTTGCATATAAAGAAATATATCGACGAGCTCTAGTGACAGCAGTATATAATAATTCTCGTGTTAGTATTGGTATATGTTTATTAGGTAATACTATTGCGATATCTTGAAACTCAGATCCTTGTGCTTTATGTATAGTCATAGCGAAACAAGTTTCATATTCTGGCAATTGATAGATTTGTACAACTTTTATACCACTTTCTGGTAACAGAAAGTGCGCAGACAGTTTGTTTTGATCATTCAACAACAACACCCCAACATCCCCATTATATAATCCTAATGATGGTTTGTTGCGTAGTATGATAATAGGCCTACCTATATAGTCACCAGAATTATGTAATTGTATCAGTCCTTGTTCACTTAATATTTGCTCAATATAATAATTAAGTTTTATCACTCCAAATGGTCCATCGCGTAATGCACATAATATTCGATAATGATTGAAAATTTTTAAAATATTTGTTGTCACTATTTTAGTGTGTTGTAATTTTTGTAAATAGTTTGAATATACTATCGCACAATTAACAATCATAGTTATATAGCTTTCTTTTGTTGTAAAGTAGATATAACATAAATCCTTGTATGCGTTTGAATTTAATAATGATAATACACGATTATAATCTCCTGAATTTATAGCACCAGCTAGTTGGTTAATCCCTGAATTTTCATGAAATCGATAATTTTTCTTGAGTATACATGTGCCGTCAATAATACTATTATAATTATCCTGTGTAGGAGATGATTCAGAAGGACATAACATAGGTAATATGTAACCTGTAAGATCTATAAGTTCTTGGTAACGTTTACGAGAATAATGAAAGTTAGCAAAGCGGCATACATCTTTAAATACAGATCCAGGTTCTACCGAACATAATTGATATTGATCACCAAAAAAAATAACTTTTGTTTGGGGCGAAAGCATTAAAACCAATTGAGCTAGCATAGATAGACTGACCATAGAAGCTTCATCAATGACCAGGAGATCTAAATGTATAGGATTTAAATAATGGTGTTGGATGTTTTTTCTATGTAATCGTGTTCCTAGTAAATTATGTAAAGTAGTTGCTTTTTCTGGTAAATTGCATAAGAAACTCTTTTCTAATTGTGGGATATTACTTATTGTTGTTTTGAAAGATTCAGTTAAGAGAGCTGCAGCTTTTCCCGTTGGAGCAGTTATCTTGATGTTTAAGTTACTATTGTCACTACATAATAACAGTGCTGCTATTATTTTAGCTATAATCGATGTTTTTCCAGTCCCAGGCCCCCCAGAAATTAATGCTCTTTGATGTGTGATTCCGATAGCAGTAGCTATTTTTTGCCAATCAATTTCTGTACAAATTGTAGGAAATAATTGATTTAATGCATAAATTATTTTTTCTTTTTGAAAAACATTTGATTGATGTTTACAACTAAAAAATTGCGCAACTACGCATTCATCTTTCCACATGTGATGTAAATACAAACGCTCGTCTTCTAACACCAACGGAGCGATCCGTGATCCATTGCTGACTGCAGGACAAGAAAGTAATAATTCTTGCCAATCGGCTATCGACATGTGTCCTATTTTTTTGCATACCGTATACGTTAATTCAGGATAGTGTCCTTGGAATAATCTATCGGGAGTAAGCAAGCATAAAGGCAAACAAATATGGCCTGATCTAACGTTAGCACTTAGGGTTGCGCTAGCTAAAATTAATGCTTCTTTTTTGTGATATCGATGATCATCAGAAATGGGCAGAGTCAACACATCGGCAAATTGTATGTCTAATGAATGCCACAGTCCTAATTTTATCATTTTTTTGACAACATCTTTCATGGTACTTACTATTTTACAATTATAAATATTATATTATGTATCAAAAAAATAAAACACACTGCATAACTTTTAGTTAAAAATAAGTGATCATTGATTATTTAAATTTTATTACGATAACTTATGTGTACACCAATCAAAGATAAACAATTTACTTTATCATAATTATATAGTTTATTTTGTTTTATTTTTTTATAATAAACAGGCATGTTAATCTTTAACATATTACATCACGTTTGTGCTATTTCATTTAAATGTGTTGTTATTGTTTAGAAAATAAATTGTCTAATTTATTAATAAATATCGATGATGGACGAAAGAAATAAATACCATTACTGACTGGTGTTCCATCCATGCCTCGTATAAATAAATAATACACTCCTCCGAAGTCTTTCTCATAATTATAAGATACGAGTCTATTACGTAAAAACCGATGTAATGCTAAGGTATAAAGTTGATATTGCAATTCATAACGATGTTGAATCATTTCTTGTGTCATTTTGGAATAAACATAAGCATCATTATTTTTTCCTAGCCAATTAGTTTTATAGTCTAACAAATAATACTGTTGATTCCAACGAAAGACTAAATCAATAAATCCTTGTAGCATTCCTTTTATATCTAAAAAAGTAAGTGATGAAGATTTATATGACAAAGGATCATATTTTTTACATAAATGATCTAATTCTTGTGACGTTAAATGAGTATCAATAGGTAAATAAAATTGAAGCTCAGTTTTCTTATTTTTAGGTATTATCTGAGCAAGAGTTAAATTATCCTTATTAAGCGGTGTATTGAGTACTATATATATCCACTCTCGAATGACAAATCCCCAAATAGGATCAATATTATATTTTGCCATGTGTAGATATAACCATTTCATATCTACAAGTTTTCTAAAATCTAAAACTTGAAAGATACTGTGAAAAAAATTTCCGCATACTTTTCCTTTAGGAAAAGTATGCGATGTTAATGGAACATCACTTTCTTGACACTGAATATCTTCATTAATGTTTAATCGTTTCCTCCAATCCAAACATGTTATTATATTCGTATGTTTTAGCGCACTAAAACTTGTTATACTCCACGGAATAATATTTGCCGCTCTTTTCTTCCATTTTCTTGCAAATAAGCACTGATCGGGTGTAATGGATGGTTCAGGACAAAGCAGCTTCTGTGTTTGTGAAATAATATGAAAAGAAATATCACCATTTGAATCAATGATGAGTTTTTTCAAGTGTTTCCTTAATGTTTCAGCATTTCCAGAAGCTTTGTTTTGGATTAAATATCCTAGGGCGCTGTGATGTACATCGTTGTTGGTATTAGATTTATTTTTATATCGGCGGCGTACCACTGGTCCAATGCCTATAGAGCAATGATAAATACTACGGGTTATTGCTACATATAATAGTCTTAAATCTTCTGATAAACGTTCTTCATATGACAATATTAAATTTGATTCCGATGTATTAAAGTTTAAATGAGTTTTATATGATTTCCTATTATGAAAAAAAGGATTTTTTTTATAATTAAAATCCGCTACAAATGGTAAAAATATTAATGGAAATTCTAATCCTTTAGATTTATGTATTGTGCTAATTTTTATTAATTGATGGTCATTGCCCAATCGTACAGTTTGATCGGATATTCTTTTGTTTTTGGGTTGTGTTATCTTGAATATTAGCCATTCCATGAGCGCATGCTCATCTTGTAACTGTCTTGAAGTATTTTGCAATAATTCAGCTAAATGTAAAATATTTATTAAACTATTTTTACCTGTTTGTACAGATAATAACTTTTCTGGTGTTTTATAATAAAAAATTATTTTTTGTATCATCAGGTACACACCTTGTTTTTTCCACACAGAATAATATTCATAAAATTCTTCAAGTGTTTGTTCCCATTCACATTCATTATTATTAATACATGCAATATCAGCGGCATTTAATCCAAAGAAAACAGTTGTTAAGGCAGTACAAATTGTACGGCGCTCTGGAAATAAGATTGCTTGTAATAGTAACGATAATTCATAAGATTCTGTTGTTTCAAAAATATTTTTATAATTAGATAAAAACGCTGTTGATATATTTACTTTGGATAAAGCAGAACTAATAAGTGCCGCTTCTTCATGATTTCGTACTAATATAGTTATATCTGATGTTTCTAATTTTCTTTTATGTTTTTCATCTTCTAACCAAGCGGTCCCATTACGTATTTCATATAATAAATTATATAAAATATTAGCACACTCTTTTGCCATTGCTTTTTTATAGTCATCTATTGTAACGATATCATCAGGATGTAACCAAAAACACATAGCTGTTTGTAATTTATTATTTATCAAAAAACGATACATATTGTTTTTTTTGGCAGCTATTGAAGGAATGAAAGGAATGTCTTTAAAAATGAATGGATTAGAGACCAACTGAAACAATTGGTTAATAGCATTAACTATACCTGATGAAGAACGCCAATTAATATTAAGGTTATATTTATTGCGTATTGTTCGGCGTATTTTCATATATGCAAATATATCAGCGCCACGAAAGGCATAAATTGATTGCTTGGGATCTCCTATTAAAATAAGACCATTTTCTGAATAATTATTATAGAGTGCGTGAAAAATTTTAAATTGCTGCTCATCTGTATCTTGAAATTCATCAATAATCGTTACTGGATAATATGTTCGTATAATACTAGCTAGTCTATTTTTTTTATCTTCAGTTAAATTATAAGCTAGCACATCAACAAGGTCATTAAAAGTGATTTCTGATCTTAAGTGTTGAGTGCTGCTTAAATTTTTACGTACTTCATTTATTGTGATATCAAATATTAATGTTTTAAATGATAATAATTGGTAATGTAATTTTTCTATCGAATTGAATAAGGCATACATATCTCCAGAGTTTTGATCGTTGTATATCTTTAATTCTGTTGTTCTAAAACGTTTTAGATCATTAGGTGTAGTATGATCAATTGTTGGCTGATTAACCCATTGATTAATTCTATCTATCCAACGTGTTAAGTTTTTTTCATTATATATTCTGCGATTAATGTCATAAGAATGTATGGTAGTAATTATATTACATTTATTTTCATACCACTGTTTTTTAATATTATTAATATAATTAATAATTTTTTCATAATAAGTTACGATATTTTTTTTTTCTTCATGCGTATCGAAATAATCAATACTAAGCTTAGGTCCACATATATAAGGAAGGATATCATTTAAAAGTGCACTTGGATCTTTCCAATATTCTTGAATTAAGCTGATTATATTCAATGGAAGTGAATAAAAGTTTCTTCTCCAAAAATCAGTACACACTTGTTGGTATAATGTTGTTTCATTCTCAATAATATTTATATCAAATAGCATGTTCAATTCAATTGTATTATGGTTTAAAATATTTTGACAAAAACTATGAATGGTGAATATAGATGCTTGATTTATTTTTTTTTCTGCTTCAAATAACTGATGTATGGCTAGATCTATATTATTTATTTGTAATAACAATTTAGAAAATAAAAAATTATTACTATATCCACGTATGCAATCTAATCGAAATTGATGGATATTTTCTCTTATACGATAACGCAGCTCTTGTGTTGCAGATTTAGTAAAAGTCACTACGAGGATTTCTTTGACAGTTAAAGGACGAGAAAAATCTGATTTATTCCCCAAACATAACAATAATCTAAGATAAATTATTATAAGAGTATATGTCTTACCAGTTCCCGCTGAAGCTTCAATTAAACTAATACCATACAAAGGTAATTCTAAAACGTTTAAGTTGTACATTATGGCTATTGTTTATATCCAATCAAAAACATGCAAATTTATAAATTTTTTTATTAAAAACTATACGTTATAGTTTTCTCTTTAATAATATATAAAATGATGCGATAATAGAACTAAATATTATTTACTTATAAAATAACTAGCTAATTATTCTTGGTAATAAAAGAAATATCTCTTTATCTATTATTTATGGATTAACTATTATTCATTAAATTTATACATATAAATTTAATGAATAAGAATAAAATTATTCTGAAGTACAAACATCAATGATATTTATAATAATATTAAAAATGACACAATAAAACATCCTATAGAATAATAAAGACTTTAAATAAGTAAAAAATGTTTTATATGTCGCGTAATAAATCATTTATCTTAACTTTATTTTTCGTTTTAGAATCGACTTTTTTTACTATTACCGCGCAGTAAGTGTTAATACGACCATCTTTAGATGGCAGACTTCCAGGAATTACAACTGAACCAGCCGGTATACGCCCATAGTAGATATTCCCGCTATCCCGATCATATATTTTAGTGCTTTGACCTATAAATACTCCCATGGAAATCACAGAACCTTTTTCAACGATCACGCCTTCTACAATTTCAGAACGAGATCCAACAAAACAATTATCTTCAATGATGGTTGGATTAGTTTGAATGGGCTCTAAGACTCCTCCAATTCCAACGCCTCCAGATAAATGCACATATTTTCCAATTTGTGCGCAAGACCCAACTGTAGCCCAAGTATCGATCATTGTTCCTACATCAATATAAGCACCAATATTTATGTAGGAAGGCATAATTACTGTATTATCAGCAATATAAGCCCCATAACGTATGGTAGCTGGTGGAATGATCCGCAATTTTTTATTTTTAAAACGTGTGGCATCCCATCCGGAAAATTTCATAGGAAATTTGTCAAAAAAACGAGCATTTCCCCAAGTTATCAATTGATTATCCATAGTATAAAATGAAAGCATAATTGCTTTTTTTAGCCATTGGTGAGTAACCCATGTGTTATTAATTTTTTCTGATATACGTAATGTCCCGTTATCTAACTTATCCATAACCTCTTGAATGGCGTTATTTATAGTAGAATCAACGTTGTTTTGTGAAATATATTCCTTTTTTTCAAAAGCACTTTCTATTATTGTTTGTAGCTGATTCATGTGTTTTGTATCCATAATTATATAGTTTATTTAAGATTTTGTTTTTTATTAATTTTAAAATACTTTTTTATTTAAGTAAATTTACATCATAAAATTCTATGACTGATGATTGTATCTTCGTGTTATAAAGTGACAATCTAGATAAAGGACAATATTGATGTCCTAAAAATAGAATTTATTCATATTTGAAAGGCAAGTACATACCAATAGTTAAGTGTTAGATTTTAATGTTTTATCATATTAGTTTATGTATATGAGAATATGTGTATTAGTAATGCATTTTGTTAAGGAATAGATATTTTAATGTGTTTGTTCTAAAACGATGAACACTACAATTTTTTTTTACACTAATGCAAATATTTACGTAAATATTTGCATTAGTGTAAAAAAAATACTATTAATGGCAGTGGCAAATAATTGATGGGAAGGATTCATCAGAACGTAGCGTTAATACTTCGCACCCATTTTTTGTAACCGCAATAGTGTGTTCGTATTGAGCAGATAAATTATGATCTTTTGTTCTTACCGTCCATCCGTCATTATCAGTATAAATATGGCGAGTACCTGCGTTTATCATAGGTTCTATTGTTAGTGTCATCCCGGATTGCAATATAACTCCTTCATCATCAGTATCATAGTGTAATACATGGGGAGCCTCATGAAAAAATTTCCCAATGCCGTGGCCGCAATATTCTCTTACTACTGAAAAATTCTGTTCTTCAACAAATGTTTGAATAGATTGACCTATTTTTCTCAAACGAATCCCTGGCCTAATCATACGCATTGCCAAATAAAGACTTTCTTGAGTAATATTACATAATCGATGCCCTAACTTTGTTGATTGACCAACGATGAACATTTTAGAAGTGTCGGCATATAATCCGTCTTTAATTACTGTGATGTCGATATTTATAATATCGCCTTCTTTCAATTTATGTGCATTGTTTGGAATACCATGACACACTACATCGTTAATTGAGGTGCAAATAGACTTAGGAAATCCATGATAACCAAGAGGGGCAGAAACAGCATGTTGCGTTTGCGTAATATAATTGTGACAGATGGTATCTATTTCTCCAGTACTAATTCCAGGTTTCACATAAGATTCAATCATTTCTAACACTTCTGCAGCTAGTTTTCCAGCAATGCGCATTTTTTCTATATCTGTAAGTGTTTTAATAATAATCTTCATAATATATTATAATTTTTTAATGGACGCATACATAATGTTTACGTTTAATTGAAACAAATTACATGAACATTAATTTTGTATCTATACGTATCGTTAGTAAATAGGCATATTTTATTTGCAAATATATGTTAATTATTTCTTTATTTTAGTTTATTGTAGAAACTATTCTTCGTGCTTAATTCATCGAAATTATTATAACATGTATTATATAATCTATCTATATTTAGATATCGATAACTATTAATATTATAAGTAATTTATTTAACAATCAATCGAGGTGTATAATGGAAAAACTTTCTATGCGAGATATGCTTCAAGCTGGTGTTCATTTTGGTCACCAAACTCGTTATTGGAATCCTAAAATGAAACCTTTTATTTTTGGTGTTCGAAACAAAATACATATTATTGACTTGGAAACAACTATCTTAATGTTTAAAAAAGCTTTAATTGAACTCAATAAAATTGCTTCACTAAAGGGAAAAATTTTATTTGTAGGCACCAAACGCGCAGCTAGTGAAGCCGTAAAAAAAACAGCATTGGCCTGTAATCAATTTTTTGTTAATAACCGTTGGTTAGGTGGGATGTTAACTAATTGGAAAACAGTACGTCAATCTATAAAACGTCTAAAAGATTTAGAAACTCAATCTCAAGATGGTACCTTTAAGAAATTAACTAAAAAAGAAGCATTGATCTTGAATCGAGAACTGATTAATCTAGAAAATAGTTTAGGAGGTATCAAAAACATGGGTGGACTTCCAGATGCAATTTTTGCCGTTGGAGCAACACATGAACATATTGCCATAAAAGAGGCAAATAGTTTAGGGATTCCGGTCTTTGCAATAGTTGATACCAACTCTAACCCAGACGGAATAGATTTCGTTATTCCAGGAAACGATGATGCTGTACGTGCAATCAATTTATATTTAAATATAATATCTAATACAATGAATATGAATTGCATTTAGTAATCAGCATAATTAATGCTACATATAAATTGTATTAATAGTTAAACATGTGGAAATTATATTCCTTATATATATATTCTTAATACGACGATATTATTATGAAAGAAAAAATGATTAATATTAATAATGATTTAATTAAAGAATTACGTAAACGTACTAGCATTGGTGTTGTAGAATGTAAACAAGCTTTAATTAAAGCTAATGGAGATCTTGAATTAGCTATAAATAACATGAGAAAATCTGGTCTAAAAACTGCTCACATAAAATCTGGACGCACAACATCGTCAGGTCTAATCGTGGTAGAAATTACATCCAACAGACAATACGGCATCATGATAGAAATAAATTGTGAAACTGATTTTGTAGCTAAAGATAGTACTTTTCAAGAGTTCGCTAAAACTGTTACTATTACAGCATTAAACGAAGAAATTAGCAATATTGATATATTAAAAACTAGATTTGAAGAACAACGTTCTAATTTAATCGCAAAAGTCGGGGAAAACATAAATATTCGCAGATTCATTGCATTAACGGGCGATTTTTTAGGATGTTATGTACATAGATCAAAAATTGGTGTAATAGTGACTGCTAATGAACATGTAACTACAGATTTAATAAAACATATTGCTATGCATATTGCAGCTAGAAACCCTAAGTATATCAACGTAGATGATATTCCGGAAGACATAGTGATTCGTGAAAATCGTGTTCAAATGGAAATTGCCATGAGATCTGGAAAATCATATAAAATTGCAGAAAAAATAATCGAAGGGCGCATGAATAGATTTATAAATGATATTGTATTAACAAAACAAAACTTCATAATGGACGTTAATAAAACAGTGGAACAATTATTCACTGAGCATCACGTTAGAATTAATAATTTTGTTCGTTTTGAACTAGGTGAAGATATGTGAATTAATGTTTTATATTATTAATATGGTCGTTACTCACTTCACACAGATCATCATGGTTTTTTTGAGTGATATATTAATTACATTCAATCCTTTAACAATAAAACCGTACTAATTATACTGGTTAAATTGGAATAGTTATTGACATGCATATTGTACTTTCATATTTTAGCTTAAGTTAGTATTTGCTTCTGTTTATGCCATTTTTTGTGAGGAATATAATTAATGGTAACTTACACGAAACCAATTTATCGGCGTATCGTACTTAAAATGAGTGGAGAAGCTCTACAAGGCGCTGAAGGTTTTGGAATCGATGCCACTGTATTAAATCGAATGGTTATAGAAGTTAAAGAATTAGTTAACATAGGCATTCAGATAGGCATAGTCATGGGAGGTGGCAATTTATTTCGTGGCGCTGGATTAGTGAAAGCCGGTATGAACCGTATAGTAGGAGACCATATAGGTATGTTAGCTACTATAATGAACGGATTAGCTATGAGGAGCGCATTGCATCGCGCTTATGTTCATTCCCGTTTGATGTCAGCTATTCCACTCAATGGGGTATGCGATAATTATAATTGGATAAAAGCTATTAATTTACTATCTAATAATTGGGTAGTGATTTTTGCAGCTGGAACCGGAAACCCTTTATTTACTACTGATTCTGCAGCTTGTTTACGTGGTATTGAAATCAAAGCAGATGTAGTACTTAAAGCAACTAAAGTAGATGGTGTATTTTCTACTGATCCAATCCAACATCCTGACGCTACACTATATGAACAATTAAGTTATCAGGATGTATTAGAGCGTGAGCTAAAAGTTATGGATTTAACAGCATTTACGTTAGCACGAGAACATAATTTACCAATACGCATATTTAATATCAATAAACTTGGAGCATTAAAAAGAATAATAATGGGATATAAAGAAGGGACTTTAATAACTAAATAATTTAAAAAAAATTCCAAGCTTAAAATGAATGCATAAACTTATATAAATTGATTTTTTAATTTAACAACACCAGCAGGGGTATATGATGTGATTAATAAAACGAACAATATTTATAGAGATTCAGAAATACATATGAAAAAATGTATTGAAAACTTTAAAATGAGTATCAATAGTATTCATATAGGACGTGTTTCTCCAAATATATTAAATAATATTCGAGTAGATTACTATGGAATATCAACTCCATTGTCTCAATTAGCGAATGCTGTAGTGGAAAATCCGCGTACGTTAGCTATTACAGTATTTGATCATCAAATGATCAAATCAACAGAAAAAGCTATTTTTATGTCTGATTTAGGATTAATTCCTGTTTCTTATGGAAATATTATTCGAGTTACTTTACCTTCATTAACTGAAGAACGGCGTCATACCTTAATAAAAATGGTACGCGCTGAATCAGAAAAAAGTAAAATAGCCGTGAGAAATATACGTCGTGTTGCCAACGATAAAACTAAAATTTTACTTAAAAACAAAGATATTAGTGAAGATGAAGAGCATTTTTTTCAAAATGAAATTCAAAAATTAACTAATATTTGGATTAAAGAAATTGATATTATTTTAATGGAAAAAGAATCAGAATTAATGAGATTTTGAATATTAAATTATATACATGATAGATGTTATCCATATACGTATTAACAATAAACAACAAAATTTTAATTTCTATAACTAAGCGAGTAATTTGATTTATACATATGCAATCCGTGACAATTCTAGGTAGCACTGGAACTATTGGGAAAGCTACCCTTTCTGTAATACGACAACACCCCGATAAGTTTTTTGTACATTCATTAGTTGCTAAAAATAATGTCTCCGCAATGACAGAACAGTGCGTCACTATGCACCCCAAATATGCTTGTATGATGTGTGAATATTCCGCACGAGTATTGAAAAAAAATCTAATAACAGCTGGAAAATATGATATTGAAGTATTATCTGGAGTAATAAATGCCTGTGAATTAGCAGCAATCGATGATGTCGATATGGTGATGTCTGCTATAGTTGGAATTGCTGGATTAAAACCTACTTTTTCTGCATTACGTGCTGGTAAAAAAATATTGCTGGCAAATAAAGAAACTTTAGTTACTTGTGGAAAATTATTTATGAACGAAGCCAAACGATATCGTTCCCGTATACTGCCTATAGACAGTGAACATAACGCAATTTTTCAAAATTTACCAATAACATGTCAGAAAAATTTGGGACATGTTTCTTTATCTGAATGCGGGATATCTCGTATTGTATTAACAGCATCTGGAGGAATTTTCTTAAAAATACCACAAAAAAAATTAACTGCAATGACACCAGAGCAAGCTTGTGTGCATCCTAATTGGTCCTTGGGCCGTAAGATATCAGTGGATTCTGCTACCATGATGAATAAAGGATTAGAATATATTGAGGCGCGTCATTTATTTAATGCTGCACCTAATGAGATAGAACTTTTATTACATCCTCAGTCTATGGTCCATGGTATGGTATACTACAAAGATGGAAATATGTTAGCGCATTTAGCGTCTCCAGACATGAGAATTCCTATTGCGCACGCAATGGCTTATCCTGATAGAATTGGATTGAAAATCTTATCTGATATAAACGTACATTGTCTGAATAAATTACATTTTGATCAATTGGATAGTCGAAATTATCCGTGTTTACAATTAGCAATAGACGCTGATAATTGTAGTCAAGCAGCAACTATTGTTTTAAACGCGGCAAATGAAGTTGCTGTAGAAGCGTTTTTACATAGAATGATTTCTTTCACCGAAATTCCTGATGTCATTAGTCGTGTACTTGATGAAATAAATTTAGATGACCCTGATGATGTAGAAGATATTTTACGTATTGACCAAAAAGCTCGTGATAAAGCAATATCTATATGTGTTATCTAATATATATATAGTGTTACCTTTAAGAAATTATCACATTGTTACATGTATAGTATCAAATTTATAAGAAAAAACTAATTAATTTATAATTACAGTATTAATTATTATAAATAATATTTTTTGCTTAACATACAGGTATTTAATTTGGAAAATAAATAAGTGTGATATTATTTCAACATAATCAAGATCTTAGCACTTTTTCATCTAACTTATTACCACGCCATGTTGCTATTATTATGGACGGTAATGGTCGTTGGGCAAAAACACGAGGGAAGCTACGTATTGTTGGACATCAAGCTGGATTTAACGCGGTTCGACGTGCTGTTCATTTCGCTGTTAATTACAGATTTGATGCGTTAACTTTATATGCATTTAGCAGTGAAAACTGGAAACGTCCTGATAAAGAGATTGATTCCTTGATGCAGTTGTTTTCTCATGCGCTAAATAATGAAATAGATACACTACACAAGTATAATATTAAACTAAGAATTATCGGGGATATTAATCGATTTTCTATGGAATTACAAAAAAATATACGCCGTTCTGAAAAATTAACTTCCAATAATAATGGACTTACGCTTAATATTGCTGCAAATTATGGAGGAAGATGGGATATTATCCAAGGAGTCAAACAACTTGCCACGCAAGTACAGAAAGGAACATTAAGCCCTAACCAAATTGATGAAGATGCTTTATGTAAATGCGTGTGTATGAATGAATTAGCTCCAGTAGATTTGGTTATCCGAACGGGAGGAGAGCATCGTATCAGTAATTTTTTGCTTTGGCAAATAGCGTATGCTGAATTATTTTTTACAGATGTATTATGGCCTGATTTTAATGATGTTATATTTAAAAACGCACTAAATACTTTTATAAAACGAGAGCGCCGATTTGGGAATAGTAGCGCTGCATCTATTTAATTTCAATAAAATACGCAAATTAGGAGAAAATATGTGTTAAGAAATCGTTTAATTAGTGTGTTTATTTTGATTCCTATTACCATTTTTATGTTATTTTTATTGCCTATCATACAGTTTTCAATTTTTGTATTTATCGTTTGTTTAATTAGTGCATGGGAATGGGGGAAAATAATGCATTTTCCCACTTATATGCACCGAATGTGGATATGCGTTATATTTGGGTTATTGTGTATTACAATGATGATTGTTACATCACAAAGCTATTTATATTACAATAATTGGCATATTTTTTGGTATGTTTTCGGTAGCGTTAGTATAACATGGTGGATATTAGCATGTTTGTTAATATTATCTTATCCTGATTCTGCTATTTTCTGGAAAAAGTCTAATATATTGCGTTTTTTTTTGGAATATTAATAATTTTACCATTTTTTTGGGGGATATTAACGTTGCGTCAGTTTCATCACATCAACGATAACATCATTGGTGCGTGGTGTTTACTATACATTGTGGCATTAATTTGGGTTAATGATTCGAGCGCATATATCATCGGTAAAACATTAGGTCGACGTAAATTATTAAAAAATGTATCTCCTAGAAAAACTTGGGAAGGATTTATTGGGGGTATATTGATTTCAACAGGAATTTCATGGCTATTCAGCAAGTATATACCAATACACATGATAAATCCATTCGTTATATTTATTTATTCTGTAATCGCAATTATAGCTTCTATAATAGGAGATTTAACTGAAAGTATGTTTAAGCGAGAAGCTGGTATTAAGGATAGTGGAAGTTTAATCCCTGGGCATGGAGGCATCTTAGATCGAATAGATAGCTTAGTTGCTGCAGTACCTATTTTTGCTTGCCTACTATTATTAAGTCTATATTAATATTATTATTATGAAAGAATAGAGAATTCATAAAAATCATGTCATTACATTTTCTTTGGAATTTAGCTGCATTTATCTTTGCGTTAGGAATACTCATTACAGTGCATGAATGCGGACATTTTGTAGCAGCACGTTTTTTAAAAGTAAAAGTGGAGCGGTTTTCTATAGGATTCGGTCCTGTTTTGTGGAGTTGGCGTGATACACATGATACTGAATATGTGATTTCCGCGATTCTTTTTGGTGGATACATTAAATTATTTAATACTCGAGAACAAATAATATCTTGTAATCAAGAACATAATAGTTCATTTGAGAGTAAATGTATTTGGAAAAAAAGTGTTATTGTCATCTCGGGGCCTATTTTTAATTTTATTTTTTCTATTGTATCATATGCGTTAGTTTTTATGATAGGCGTGCCTATTCACAAACCAATAATCCATTCCATTATACCTAATTCTATTATTGCTCAATCAAATATACCATCTGGCATGGAAATTAAATCAATTAACAATATTCCAACCCATGATTGGGATACAGTACGCTGGGAAATTGTTAATAACATAGGTAAAGAAAAAATTATTATTTCTGCAATGCCAATAAATAGCGCATGTATAAAAACTTATACTATTAATTTATCTCATAACTGGTTTAATCAATCTGTTAATAATAAAGATCCTATAATAGCATTGGGTATCATTCCTTTTAACGCACATGTATCGTTAATATTATCAGAAATTAAAGCCAATTCTGCTGCACAACGAGCTGGTTTTAAAATTGGAGATAAAATAATTTCAATTGACGATCAATTATTACATAATTGGGAGTCATTTGTTAAAACTATTAAAAATAATCCAGAAAAAACGTTTAAAATCACTGTAGAACGAAATAATAAAATACTAAATTTAAATTTAACACCAAATAAAAAATATTTAATTCATTCCGATAAGGTGGAAGGAATCATAGGTGTTGCACCTCAGATTGTTTGTATCCCAACAGAACATCATGTAATCCGTCAATATGGATTATATCCATCTATACTAAAAGCTTGCGAAAAAACTTGGAAATTAATATGTCTGACAACTAACACATTATTTAAATTGATTACCGGAGATATTAGGATGACTCATCTTGGTGGGCCAATTGCAATAGCGCAAGGAGCGGGTGAATCAGCTCAATCTGGGGTAATTTACTATCTCATGTTTTTATCTTTAATAAGTATTAATTTAGGAATTGTTAATTTATTACCTTTTCCAATATTAGATGGGGGGCACCTGTTTTTTCTTATGATAGAAAAAATAAAAGGAAAATCAATATCCAAAGAAATACAGAGTGTTGGTTATATCATTGGATCTATCATGTTGACGTTAATAATGTGCTTAACGCTTTTCAACGATATATCTAGACTATGGTAATTAACAATGAAATTCAACTGAAAAGTTTAAAATAATAACGATGAGATGAAAAGAATATTTATAGCATTCTTATTGATAATTAGCGATATGGCACACAGCGATGATACCATCATAAACAAAATTTTTTTTGATGGATTAAAAAGAATTTCTGTAGATACAGTACTGTTTAATTTACCGTTGCAAATTGGAGCCGTTATTAATGATGAGGATATTGCGAATAGTATTAAAATGTTATTTTCTACAGGACATTTTGAAGATATCACAATATCTAGTGATGAGAAAGGGACTATTATAATTCAGGTAAAAGAACGCCCAGTGATTGATAATATTAGTTTTCATGGAAATAAAACAATTAAAGAAGATGAAATAAAACACGCATTAAATATAAAAAAAATAAAGTCAGGTGAACCATTTAATGAATGTTCTATTTTTGAAGTAAAACGAGAATTGGAGAATTTATACCATAACTTTGGTAAATTCACAGCTATAATTAATATTGTAGTTACGCCGTTATCAAGAAATCGTGTTAATTTGGAAATAATATTTATTGAAGGTAAAACCACCAAAGTACAACGAATTAATATTTTTGGTAATCATGCATTTCATACAAAACAATTATTATCACAATGTAAATTACATAGAAAAATTTTATGGGGAAATATATTGTCTCATCAACAATATCAACAACAAAAATTATTCCACGATTTAGATAAATTGCGTAGTTTTTATTTAAACCGTGGTTACGCTAAGTTTCATATTAATGAAACGCAAATTGATTTAACATCAGATAAAAAATATATTTATCTCTCTTTATATATTACTGAAGGCATGCAATATGCATTTGATTCTGTAGCATTCTATGGGAATGTATTAGATTATTTCCCTAACATTAAGGAATGCGTTAAAATTTCTCCTGGAGAATTATATAGTAATGACAAAATTCGAGAAATAGAATACAACATACGATATATGTTGAGCAAGAATGGCTATATTCAACCGGTCATATCAATAAAATCTGATATGAATGATACGAATAAAACAGTAAAATTATATGTATATGTTGATATAGGACGTCATTTTTATGTACGTGAAATACGATTTGAAGGCAATAATATTACTAAAGATGAAGTAATGCGAAGAGAAATACATCAACTAGAACAAATGCAATTAGATTATATCCGTGTTATTCAGGATCAAGACCGACTTAAACGTCTTTGTTATTTTAAAACTGTAAACGCTCAAATTGAGCACGTATCAGATACTTTAAACCAAATTGATATTGTTTATAATGTTGAAGAACGCAATACTGGCAATTTAAATTTGAGCGTTGGATTTGGAACAGAAAGTGGTATAAATTTGCAATTCGGAATGAATCAGGAGAATGTGTTAGGTTCCGGAAATTCTATATCTATTATTAGTACTAGAAATCATTATCAAACTTATGCTGAAATATCAGCTATAAAACCCTACTGTGGTATCAATAATGTTAGCATAGGTGGAAAAGTGTTTTTTAATGACTTAAATACTAATAATACGAGTTTTTCAGATTATAATCTGAAAAATTATGGCATGAATATTAATTATATATATCCACTTATTGAGTATAATACGTTCAATATAGGATTAAATTATGTATCTAATTATTTAAGTAAAATCGTCCCTCAAGTGGCGATATGGCGTTATCTAGAATCTAAGAGTATGTATTCAAAAATGTTGATTAATAATAAATTTTTTGATAACGCTATTGATTTTCGTGCGAATGATTTTCTATTAGTTTCAGGATGGACCTTTGATAACTCGAATCATGCTTTTTTTCCTACACATGGCGTACATGCTAATGTGTCAGGTACATTGACACTGCCCGGATCTAATAATCAATATTACAAAATTGTAGTTAATGGTATCAGTTACATACCTTTGGATCAACATTATAATTGGATCCTAATGAGCTCCATATATGCCGGTTATTCTGGAAGCATACATAAAAAAGAAAGTCCTTTTTATGATAATTTCTACGCCGGCGGTATCGGAACAATACGTGGATTTAGATTAAATAGCGTAGGACCAAAAGCTGCTTATTATCGTTGTAATTATTCTAACCAAGATTATGCTGAATGTGCAATAAAAAACTCTCAATATTCTGTTGGTGGAAATGCGATAACTCTTTTTAAAACCGAGTTAATCATTCCTATTACATATTTGAAAACACAATATTCTGATGCTGCACGTATTTCTCTTTTCTTAGACACGGGCACTGTATGGGATACTTTTTGGAAAAATACTGAAGCGACACGAGTAGCTGGTATTGTAGATTATAGTGTTCCCACTAATGTTCGTATATCTAGTGGTGTAGCATTGAAATGGATATCTCCGATTGGACCAGTGATTTTTTCTTATTCGAAATTAATAAAAAAATATCTTGGAGATGTAGAAGAACCATTCCAATTTAGTATTGGAAAAACATGGTAAGTTTAGATGCTTACAGGAATAATAAATATCTTATCGAAATAATACATTTTATTAAATTAAGAGGTTTACAGTGAAAAAGTGGACATATATATTGAGCTTAGTTATGTGGTTAATACAAGTCAACCCTGTCGATGCCATGGATAAAATTGCGATAGTTAATATTTCCAATATCTTTCAACAATCTTCAGAACGCGCAAAAATAATTAAACAACTTGAATATGAATTTAAAGATCGTGCTAGTGAATTAGAAAATATGGAGCATGATCTACAAATGAAAATACAAACATTGCAACAAGATGGCGCTACCATGAAAGCAATCGAACGCAGTGAACTAGAAAAATCACTCATAAGTCAACGTGAGATTTTTTCTAATAAAGCTAAAGAATTTCAACAAGAGAATCATTCACGTCAAACAGAAGAAAGAGATAAAATTCTTAATATAATTCACAATGCGGTAGCAAGTGTCGCTAAAAGAGAAAATTACGACATAATAATTGACGCCAATGCCATAGTATATCACAGCGCTCATATTATGGATATTACCAACTCTGTAATGAAACAAGTTGGATAAGTTATGAGCGCGATGCGGCTAGCTGATTTAGCACAGCAGTTAGATGCTAAATTATATGGCGATGGAAATATTATCATTACTGGTGTTGCTTCTATAAATAGCGCGCGAATAGGACATGTTACTTTTTTAAAAGACCAGAGATTTTTAAAACAACTAAGTTCTTGTCATGCTTCAGCAGTAATTCTATCCCAAAATAATTTAATTTTCTGTGGGGCTGCTGCGTTAGTAGTAAAAGATCCTTATGTTGCGTATGTTAAAACAGCGCGATTAATGGATACTACCCCTAAACCAGAAAAAAATATCGCATCTGGAGCAATAATTGCTCCAGATGCGATATTAGGGCAAAGAGTAGGAATTGGTGCTAATGCAATTATAGAATCTGAAGTAATTTTAGGTGATGATGTAATAATTGGTCCTGGCAGCTTCATAGGAAAAAAAACAAAAATTGGAACAGGTACGCGTTTATGGGCTAATGTCACTATACACCATGAAGTAAAAATTGGTGAATTCTGTTTAATACAATCTGGAACTGTAATTGGTTCTGATGGATTTGGATATGTTGATGACCATGGTGTTTGGACCAAAATTCCTCATTTAGGAACAGTAAAAATTGGAGATAATGTTGAAATAGGTGCTTGTACTACTATTGATCGCGGAACATTAGATGATACTAAAATTGAAAATGGAGTAATTATTGATAATCAGTGCCAAATTGCACATAATGTCACAATTGGAGAGCACACAGCAATAGCAGGTGGTGTGATCATGGCAGGTAGTTTAACTATTGGTCAGTATTGTATGATAGGTGGAGCCAGTGTGATTAACGGTCACATAAATATTTGTGACAGAGTCACAGTAACGGGAATGGGGATGGTAATTAAACCAATAACAAAACCTGGTATTTATTCATCAGGTATTCCTGTGCAACCAAATACAGTATGGTGGAAAACTGCCGCATTGGTCACGCGAATTAGTAGTATAAATAAACGTATGAAAACTATAGAGCAAAAATTAAAAAAAATACTGTGCCTATAATTTTTAAGATAATTAGGACAGTTTATCCTTTATCCTGTTAGGATGAATAGGATAAAGGTCATTAAAATGACTTATTATCTTAAATAGGAATAGAAAATTTTGATTACTAATACTTGTGTTTTGCGTATTGAGGAAGTTTTAGAACTATTACCGCATCGATTTCCATTTTTGCTAGTTGATCGTGTACTAAATTTTGAAAAAGGAAAATTTTTAAGAGCGGTAAAGAATGTTTCTTTTAATGAACCATTTTTTCAGGGTCATTTTCCAGGGAAACCTATTTTTCCTGGAGTATTAATTTTAGAGGCTATGGCTCAAGCTACAGGTATATTAGCCTTCAAAAGTACAGGAAAATTAGCCCCGGGTGAATTATATTATTTTGCTGCTATTGATGCAGCTCGATTCAAGCGTCCAGTACAACCTGGTGATCAAATGATACTTGATGTTGAATTCGTTAAAGAAAGACGCGGTATCGCGCGCTTTAAGGGAGTAGCTACAGTAGACGAAGAAATGGCTTGTGAAGCATCAATGATGTGCGCTCGTAGAAAGGAAATTTAAACTGATGATTCATCAATCTGCTATTATACATCCTAGTTCTATAATAGAAGAAGGAGCTATCATTCATGATAACGTATATATCGGACCATTTTGTTTTATTGGAGCACAAGTTGAAATAGGGGCGCGAACTTTGCTGAAATCTCATATTGTAATAAATGGCATTACTCAAATTGGTCAAGACAATCAAATTTATCAGTTTGCTTCTCTTGGCGAAGTGAATCAAGATTTAAAATATGCAAGAGAATCTACGCGTATAGAAATTGGTCATTATAATCAAATCAGAGAAAGTGTTACTATTCATCGTGGTACCATGCAAGGCAAGCAAGTTACTAAGATAGGAAATAGCAATTTATTCATGATTAATGTGCATATTGCTCATGATTGTGTAATAGGAGATCATTGTGTCATGGCTAATAATGTTACTTTAGGCGGGCATGTAAGAGTAGATGATCACACTATTATCGGGGGAATGACTGCAATTCACCAATTTTGTCTTATTGGAACGCATGTTATGATTGGCGGATGTTCTGGTGTAGTTCAAGATATTCCACCATTCATAATAGCCCAAGGAAATCACGCGACACCGTTTGGATTAAATATTGAAGGTTTAAAACGACGAGGTTTTAGTCGTTCTGTCGTACATGCTATTCGAGATGCTTATAAAATCTTATATCGTAGCAACAAAACTGTTGAATCGGCCAAAGTAGCTTTAAAACTATTAGCAGTAGAACATCCGATTATCAATGAATTTTTAGATTTTTTAATATGTTCTCAGAGAGGAATTATTCGTTAACAAATGTCTGTTAATCGTACTATTATTATTGGTATAGTAGCCGGAGAAGCTTCTGGAGATGTTTTAGGCGCAGGACTAATTCGTGAATTAAAAAAATACTTAAAAAAAGTGTGTTTTTTTGGAATTGGCGGGCCCTATATGCAATCTGAAAATATGAGGTCTTGGTATAATATAGAAGAATTGTCAGTTATGGGTTTTGCTGAAATTATTATGAAATTACCACGACTATTATACATTCGTAGAAATCTAGCTCGTAGATTTTTAAATTTAAAACCTGATGTTTTTATTGGTATAGATTCTCCGGATTTTAATATTTCTTTAGAAAACCGTTTGAAAAAGCGTGGGATCCGCACGATTCATTACGTTAGCCCATCAGTATGGGCATGGAGAAAAAGTCGTATTTTTACGCTTAAAAAAGCCACTGATAATATTTTGGCAATCTTGCCTTTTGAAAAAAAAATATACGATCATTTCAATATACCATGTCAATTTATTGGACATGCGTTAGCAGATCAAATACCACTTGATCCAGATAAAGCATCTGCTCGCCAGAAATTAGGTATCCCGCATAACGTATGTTGTTTAGCCATACTACCAGGAAGCAGAATCAGGGAAATTAAAATGTTAGCGCAGGATTTTTTAGTATGCGCTGAATTATTAAAAAATAATTTTCCTAATCTTGAAATTTTAGTGCCATTAACTAATCAAACGTCCGTACAACAATTTATTAGTACTGTATCAACATCAATCAAATATCGTATATTAAATAACCAGGCGGCATGGGAAATAATGATGGCGGCAGATGTTGCTTTGATAACCGCTGGAACGGCAACTTTAGAATGTATGTTAGTCAAATGTCCGATGGTTGTGGCTTACCGCATGCATCCCTTAACATTTATGTTAACTAAGTATTTAATAAATATTTCTTGGATATCGTTACCTAATTTATTAGCAGGCTATGAATTGGTAAGAGAATTCATTCAAAACGACTGCCGTCCTGAAAATTTAGCGAAAACATTGATTGATTTACTAAATGATGACAACAATCAACATATAATATTACAAAAAAAATTTAGACAGTTGCATTGCAGTATTCGATGTAATGCAAACGAGCAAGCAGCTCATGCAGTTTTAAGGTTAATTGGATAACGGCGATGTTATTCATCATGCAGGCATAAAGTTAATGAAACATCAAAAACATTATTTGTCAAAAAAAATAAAGTTAATTGCAGGAGTAGATGAAGCAGGATGTGGATCATTGGCCGGATCAGTAGTAGCCGCTGCGGTGATATTACACCCAATACAATCAATTCGTGGTTTAGCGGATTCCAAGGCATTAAATAAAAATAAACGATTTAATTTATATAAAAATATTGTTAAAAATGCATTAGCTTGGAGTATTGGCTGCGCCAACGTTGCAGAAATTGATCGTTTTAATATTTTACAGGCTCGTTTATTAGCAATGCAACGAGCAGTACAGAATTTATCTGTTACACCAGATTTAATTTTAATAGATGGAAATCATTCTCCAGGATTTACAGAAATACCTTATCAATGTTTTATCAAAGGAGACGCTCGAATAACGATTATAGGCGCAGCTTCCATTATAGCTAAAGTTACTCGTGATCAAGATATGATAATATTAGACATGCAACATCCAGAATATGGATTTGCTCAAAACAAAGGATACCCTACCTCTTTTCACCTAAAACAACTAGCATTGTACGGTCCTATCTCGCATCATCGAAAAAGCTTTGCTCCCATAAAACATATAATTTCTGATGTCAGTAGATAACTCTGCTCTGTATTAATCTTTCCAGGGATATATTATTAGTTATAATTTCTTTTAATTATGAAAAAACCGAATTTTGTTCATTTGCACGTACATAGTGATTACTCCATGATCGATGGATTAGCTACAGTAAATAAATTGATAAAAAGAGCAGCATTTTTTAAAATGCCTGCGTTGGCTCTTACTGATTTTAATAATTTATTTGGATTCATTAAATTTTATGATGCTGCTCATAAAGCGGGAATCAAACCAATTATTGGGGCAGATTTTTTAGTGCAAGATATCGCTGTTGGCAACAAACCTAGCGAGTTAACATGCCTGGTTTCCGATAAACAAGGTTATTATCATTTAATTATGTTAATGTCAAAAGCATATAAAAATAAAGATAATAATATCGTTCCTATGATTCAGCGCCATTGGCTCATGGAATACAACAAAGGTTTAATTATACTTTCTGGGGGACGTAACGGAGATATTGGTAGATATTTACTAAGCAATGAAAAATCAAAAATAGAACAATGTTTATGTTTTTATTCAAAATATTTTCCAGATAGATATTATTTAGAATTGATACGAACTGGCCGTCAACATGAAGAATCTTATTTACAATTAGCAATAGAATTATCAATAATCAAAGGATTACCAGTAGTAGCTACCAACGATGTGCGTTTTATTAATAAAACAGATTTTTTAGCACATGAAGTTCGTGTAGCTATACATAATGGCACTACACTAAATAATACTAAACAATTATGCAAGTATAGCTCACAACAGTTTATGAAAAGCGAACAAGAAATGTGTGAATTATTTGCTGATATACCAGAATCTTTGATAAATAGTGTAGAAATTGCTTATAGATGTAACCTCACTATCGATTTAGGTGGATCTTTTTTACCACAATTTCCTACTGGGTGTATGTCTGCTAAAGATTTTCTGGTTATATGCGCAGAAAAAGGATTAGAAGAGCGCTTAATTTTTTTATTTCCAAAAACTGCAGAACGTTTTATTAAGCGAAAACCATATGATTTGCGATTGAAGCATGAATTACAGGTAATCAACAACATGAATTTTCCTAGTTATTTTTTAATAGTTATGGAATTTATTAAATGGGCTAAAAATAATAACATTCCAGTTGGACCAGGAAGAGGTTCTGGCGCCAGTTCCCTAGTGGCTTATGCTTTAAAAATCACGGAACTTGATCCGTTGAAATTTGATTTGTTATTTGAACGTTTTCTTAATCCAGAGCGTATATCTATGCCTGATTTAGATATTGATTTTTGCATGGAGCAACGTGATTTAGTAATCAACCATGTCGCTAAAACTTACGGGTCAGATGCTGTATCTCAAATTATTACATTCGGGACTATGGCGGCTAAAGCGGTAATTCGTGATGTGGGGCGTGCATTAGGTCATCCTTATACACTCATTAATCGTATTGCTAAATTAATTCCATCAGAATTGGGCATAACATTAGAAAAAGCTTTTTCTATAGAACCTCAACTCAAATTACTTTATAAAAATGATGAAGATATTACAATATTAATTGATATGGCCCGTCAATTGGAAGGTATTGTGAGAAATGTCAGCAAACATGCAGGAGGAGTAGTGATTGCGCCTATAAAAATTACCGATTTTTCTCCTTTGTATTATGATAACGACAGTGTCCATTCAATGACCCAATTTGATAAGGATGATATTGAACGTATTGGTTTAATAAAATTTGATTTTCTTGGTTTGCGTACTTTGACTACTATTAATCGTGCATTAAAAATGATTAACAATACGTTATGTAAACATACTTCCACGGTTATTGATATACACTCTATATCGTTACATGATCAACAATGTTTTCACGCACTCCAATCTTCAGAAACTACTGCAGTATTTCAATTAGAATCACGTGGTATAAAGGAATTAATTAAACGTTTAAAACCAGATTGTTTTGAAGATTTGATAGCATTGATTGCGTTATTTCGTCCTGGACCGTTACAATCAGGCATGGTAGATAACTTCATTAATAGAAAGCATGGTTATGAAATTATTTCTTATCCTGATGCTAAATGGCAGCACGAATTTTTACGTCCAGTATTAGAATCAACTTATGGAATTATTCTATATCAAGAACAAGTTATGCAAATAGCTCAAGTACTAGCAGGTTATACACTTGGACAGGCAGATATATTAAGACGTGCTATCGGCAAAAAAAAACCAGAAGACATGGCTAAACAACGTGCTTTTTTTAATTCAGGTTCCATAAAAAATGGGATCGATGCTACATTATCAATGAAGATTTTTGATCTTGTAGAAAAATTTGCCGGTTATGGTTTTAATAAATCTCATTCTGCTGCATATGCATTAATATCTTATCAAACATTATGGTTAAAAACGCATTATCCTGCTGAATTTATGGCGGCAGCTTTAAGTTCTGATATGGATAATTTAAATAAAGTAGTCTACTTAATAGGTGAATGTCAAAAAATGAAACTTACAGTTTTATCTCCAAATATTAACACTAGCCAATATCATTTTTATGTTAATGCAAATAAAGAAATTGTTTATGGATTTGGAGCTATAAAAGGAATAGGGAAAACTTCTATAGAAGCTATAATAGCATCTCGTAATCAAGATGGTAATTTTAGAGAATTGTTTGATTTCTGTATTCGCATTGACAGTGCAAAAATTAATTATAGTATGATTTCAAAATTAATTCTTTCTGGGGCTTGTGATTCATTTGGAATACATCGTGCAAAATTAATAGCATCACTTGATGATACACTAAAACGTGCTAATCAGTATATTAAAAATAAATATAGCCAACAAACAGATATATTTGAAATGCATTTGGATACATGCACTATTGCAGCGCCTGATTGGGATCACACCGTGCCACGATGGTCTAATCAACTGTTATTAGCAAAAGAAAAAGAAGTCCTTGGATTGTATTTAACTAATCATCCTACTGTCCAGTATGTAAAAAAAATAAAATACTATATACCTAACATCATTAACATAAAAGATGCTATACTAGAGAAAAGTGATCATGTGGTACACATTTTTGGCTTGATTGTGTCGTTGCGAACAAAATTAAACAAACAAGGGAAACATATTGTATTTTGTATTTTAGAAGATTGTTCCGGTCGATTAGAAATAGTGATTTTTGAGAGATTGCTTAATAAATATCAATATTGTTTAAGAGAAAATAATTTCGTGGTTGTTACAGGCATAATTCATCTCGATAAGATACACGGACATTACAAAATAATTGCACGAGAATTAAAAGATATAAACGATATCCATAAAAAACACGCACATAGTTTATCTATTACGTTAGATGATAAAAAAATTGATGATCAATTATTAACTAATATTCGTTTTTTTCTAGAAAAAAATCAACTTGGAACTTTACCGGTTTATTTTTTTTATCAAAAAAATGGCATGCAAATCAAATTACATTGCGGAAAAAAATGGTATATTACCCTCACTGATCAGTTATTGACCAATCTGCGTAGTCTTGTTGGAGATGAACAGGTCAAATTAGAATTGCATTAATTTAATAACAGGAATTTTATGGGTTTAAATTTTCTTGATTTTGAAAAACCTATTCTAGATTTAGAAGAAAAAATTAATTCTCTAACATCGATAATGCACTTAGATAAGGAATTAGAAACAGGTATTAATGAAGAAATTAATCGTCTTCGTTTGAAAAGCATCAGTTTGACTCAAAAAATTTTTTCTAATTTAAATGCTTGGCAAATCGCTCAATTAGCACGACATCCTGGGCGGCCATATACTTTAGATTATATAGAACATATATTTAGTGATTTTGACGAATTATTTGGTGATCGAATGTATGCTGACGATAAGGCTATTGTAGGAGGAACAGCAAGACTCAATTCCCGTCCAGTTATGATTATTGGCCATCAGAAAGGACGTGACACTAAGGAAAAAATTAAAAGAAATTTTGGAATGCCTGCGCCAGAAGGGTATCGAAAGGCATTGCGTCTTATGAAAATGGCAGAACGATTTAAAATACCACTTATTACTTTTATAGATACTCCAGGCGCCTATCCTGGGATAGGCGCAGAAAAACGTGGACAATCTGCAGCGATTGCTAAAAATTTACGTACAATGTCAATATTAAAGATACCAATTATATGTACTGTAATAGGAGAAGGCGGGTCTGGAGGAGCTTTAGCTATAAGTATTGGTGATAAAGTCAATATGTTGGAGTACAGTACATATTCTGTAATTTCTCCAGAAGGATGTGCATCGATTTTATGGAAAAGCGTTAAAAAGGCTCCTATTGCTGCTGAAGCAATGGGTATTACTGCTTTTCGATTAAAAGAACTTAGATTAGTTGATAGTGTAATTTCTGAACCATTAGGAGGGGCGCATAGGGATGTTTTAACTACATCTATTTCATTAAAAACACAGTTATTACTAGATTTAACAGAATTAGATTCTTTTGATGAAAGAGATTTATTAAATAGGCGGTATCACAGATTGATGCATTATGGGTATTGTTAACTTTAAAATAATATGTATACATTACTTGTAAAAAATTGATATGGCATGTAAATCGTGTAACTCGTTAATCAAATACAAAATATTTATATATCCATATTACTATGCTATTAAATCATTATGGATTTTACTTATCTAATATTATTGAAAACATGATTACCATCAATATGTCATCAGGAAATATAGATTTATATAATACAGTAACACATTGTCTTGTTGGATACAAAAAATTACTGCTATCTTTCAGTGGGGGACTTGATTCTACAGTGCTTCTAGATATCTTAACAACATTGAGAAGTAACGTTAATAATTTAATGTCATCTCCAGTAATTTTGCGTGCGATTTATGTACATCATGGTTTAAGTAATCGTGCTGATCAATGGGCTAATCATTGTTCTGATCAATGTAAAATGCGAGATATACCTTTTTCAGTAATTTATATTAATTGTTATAACGTAGAAAATAAACTACGTAATGTAGAAGCATTAGCACGAAAGCTTCGTTATCAAAGATTATATAATCATTTAAATTCAGAAGAAATACTTTTGACTGCTCATCATATGGAGGATCAAGTAGAGAGTTTATTTCTTGCTTTGAAAAGAGGAAGCGGTCCAGCTGGATTAGCTGGAATGGGTCAAGATGTACTATATGCTAATAAATATAGGCTTTTAAGGCCTTTATTAGGTTGTTCGCGAGAACAATTAGAAATATATGCTCATAAAAAAAAGCTTACTTGGATTGAAGATGATACGAATACAGATATGCGTTTTGATCGTAATTTTTTACGTATAAAAATTTTACCACTAATATGTCGACGTTGGCCTTGTTTTAATCAAGTTGTAGTGCGTACCGCGCAATTATGCAGAGATCAAGAAAATTTATTAAATGAATGTTTGTCAGAATCTTTGCAGAAATTAGTTGATACATCCGATGGTTCTTTATTATTCAAACCATTATTCCAATACAGTATACCAAAAAGACAGGCTTTACTACGTCGTTGGTTAGCTAACTTTTCTATAAAAATGCCGTCTTATCAACTTATAAATCGTATTTGGCAAGAAGTAGTATTGAGCAGGAAAGATGCTACTCCAATATTACAATTAGATAAGTGTCTATGTCGTCGTTTTCGTGAAAAGTTGTATATTTTACCTGTAAATATGAGATCTTCTTTAAATAGAACAAAATTATCTTGGGAAATAATACACAACGTAATTATGCTACCGTATAATTTAGGAATGTTAATGTATGAACCATTAAGTACGAGTGAATCTTTATCTGAAGATCTATTGACTTCAAACTTAAATATAAATTTTTTATTGAATATGTCTCCTATTTTTTTTAAAAAACCAAAAAATATATTAACATATTGTTTCGTGCGAGCCCCAAAATTTGATGAAAAAATATCAATTATTTTTGGGAACGTGGATGGATTATTATACATTTTAGGTAGAAATCGTGGTCGTCATTTAAAAAAAATTTGGCAAGAACAAAGTATACCTCCGTGGTTAAGAAGTCGTATACCTTTACTTTTTTATAATAACACATTAATTGCTGCTGTAGGGGTATTCATTACTCAAAATGGTAAAATTATAGACAAAGAAAACACAGCATGGAAAATATCTTGGTTACAAGATATTTTATCTTATAAAATCTTTAAAAATAATGTTCGCTATCATTTAAAATGATTTTTTTATTTGATTAAACATTAAATAAAAATAGTTATACTCTAAACTGTAATATATAAAATTTACTATTTTTAATAGAAACAAGGATTATCTGATATAATTACAACCAACGATAATTATCGTATACGTGTCTCTTCCATATTATTGTAATATTAACTAATACCATTTTCTTATTTAAAATTAGTTAGAAAATCTCATGAGGAAATAATTTTTTTTACTAAATATCGTATTAATATTTTAAGTTTTATTTTTTTTATTTTATTTTTTTTGCGATATTTGTACTCTACCTCTTGGTTAGCTAAATTACGATCACTAATAATCAGAACATGTGGTATTCCGATTAAATCTATGTCAGCAAACATCGTGCCTGGATATTCTTTACGATCATCAATTAATATATCTATACCTATAACAGATAGAAGTTGTTTATAAATCTTTTCTGTAATATTTCTTACGTTAATAGAACGATACATATCAATCGGTATGATAGCTAATTTGAATGGAGCGATCACATCTGGCCATAAAATGCCATTTTTATCATAATTTTGCTCAATAATAGCTGCAACAATACGAGTAATACCTATACCATAACAACCCATTTCTATTACTAAATTATGATTATTATTTTTTTGTATATAATTATTACTTAAGTTTGTATATTTTTGTCCTAATTGAAATATGTGTCCTATTTCAATACAGTTATGAATTGAAAAAATACTTTCATTATTAGGAAGATGTAGATTCTGATGTAACACTTCATGTAAATCTGCTATTTTTGAAATCGGTATATCGCGGTTCCAGTTAACTCCAAAAAAATATTTGTTGCTTATATTAGATCCAGCAACAAAATCATTCATTATAGCTACATTGTAGTCCACAATTAATGGTATGGCTAGATTAATAGGACCCAACAAATTGGGTTGCGCTCCGGTAGTTATGCGTATTTCCTCTGGATCTATATAAGATAAAGGGGTGTATATTTGTGGAATCATCGCAATTTTTTTTAAACTAATCTGATGATCGGCTCGAACTACTAATCCTAATAAAGAATAAGAATTATTTATATATTTATTATTAGCGCGTACAATTATTGTTTTTACAACTTGATGTATAGATAGATTAAATTGGGTGATTAATTCTTCTATCGATTTAACATGAGGAGCCTCTGTTAATCGCATAGTTTCTGCAGCCATTTTTGGTTGTATTTTAATGGGAGTAGTATTATTCAAGAACTTAAAGTTATTTGAATGATTGCTAGGTATTATGGGAATTGCGATATTATCCTCACCATTTTCAGAATATGCTTGAAACTCATGAGATAATATGCCTCCTATTTTACCAGGTTCAGACTGAACAACACAAAAATTTAATCCAATGCGATTAAAAATAGTATGATATGTGTGATACATATTATTATATGTATTCTGAAGAGATTCTTGGTTTGTATGAAAAGAATATCCATCTTTCATGATAAATTCTTTAGCGCGCATTATTCCAGCTCTAGGACGTGCTTCGTCACGATATTTAGTATGAATTTGATACACAGTTAATGGCAACTGTTTATAAAACATTGTTTCTTTACAAATAATTTCAGAAATTATTTCTTCATGAGTTGGTCCTAATACAAATTCTTGATTATTACGATTTTTAAAACGTAATAATTCTGTACCATATTCTGTCCAACGACCACTTTTCTTCCACAATTTTGCAGGTTGAACTATCGGCATAGATATTTCAATTGCACCTATTTTACTCATTTCTTCTCGAATAATATTTTCTATTTTCCGTAGTACACGTAGCCCAGTTGGTAACCAAATATAAAGACCAGATGATACTTGACGAATTAAACCAGCCTGTAACATTAGTTGATGACTAATTGCTTTGCAGTTCTTAGGCACCTCTTTAAGGGTAGCTAACAAATATTGACTGGTACGCATTATTATTGCCCGTTCTGAAAGGTAGAATAGTTAATAATGATTATAAAAATTTTTATTGTTTAATATATATATTTGAAATTAAAAAATTAAATTTATTATATTCAACACTGTACATTGATTTTTTGTAAAATAATACAATTCTTTAATTTTAGTTTATTATTATTTTATGTAATATAATAATTGCTTATAAAAATTTTCCTATTTTTTAATATATGACTAATTAGTCTGCTGGTAATAATATATTTGTCATGATGTGATCTATTAGTAGACACAAAACCGGCAATTATATTCTATTTTTATGAAAAAATAAAAAATTTTATTATTAACATTATTAAGTGATAATTAACATTTCTTAAATATAAGAATAAATGCAAGCCATGAGTGTGAATAATGCTGTATTTATAGATCGGGATGGTACTATTAATGTAGATAAGAATTACGTATATAATATTGATAATTTTTTTTTCATTGACAATGTTATAGATGCAATGATAGCTTTGAAAAAAATGAATTTTTTTTTGATCATAGTTACCAATCAGTCTGGAATAGCACGGGGTTTGTTTACTCAACACGAATTTTTGTTATTAACAAAATGGATGATCGCTTATTTAGCATCATGTCATGTACATATAGATGCTATTTATTTTTGTCCGCATCATATACAAGGAACAGTGAAACAATTTCAACAAACCTGTTTATGCCGTAAACCTAATCCAGGAATGTTATTAGATGCAAAACAACGTTTTAATATTAACATGGATGCTTCTTATATGGTAGGAGATACCGAACATGACATGTTAGCAGGTCAATCAGCAGGTATTGGAACTAAAGTGCTAGTATGTAGCGGAAAAAAAATCACAAAAAAAACTAAAAATACAGCAAACTGGATTATAGAAAGTTTAGCATTTTTACCAAACATGATAAGAATACATAATTACACAAAAGTATACAAATGTTGTGTATTTTTTTTATTCTTAACGTTTTATTCTATTAACTGATAAAATCAATAATTATTTTATAATTAAAGGAAAATATATGTTGCTCTCTTGATCGAAGAATGATAATTCCATATATTAGTTAGATACATAATATAATCTAAATTATGTATCTCTGTTAGTCACATATTGAGTTTATTTTCTAAATAATGAATATTAATTTTATTACCGGTTTGAAACGTTTCATCAGTAACAATTTTTAATTGTAAGTCAATATTGGTACTAATCCCATCAATGATTAACTCCGATAATGCGTTTTTCATACGAGCAATAGCTATATCACGTGTTTCTCCAAAACAAATTAATTTTCCTATCATTGCGTCATAATAAGGCGGTACCGAATATCCGGAATAAATATGAGATTCCCAACGTACACCTAATCCTCCAGGAGCATGAAATCTAGTAATACGTCCTGAACTAGGTATAAAATTATGAGAATCCTCAGCATTGATGCGACATTCTATAGCATGTCCTGTAGATTTAACCGAATCTTGTTTAATATCTAGCGTATATCCGGAAGCAATTCTTAATTGTTCTCTAACGAGATCTATTCCGGTAACCATTTCTGTAATCGGATGTTCTACTTGAATCCGAGTATTCATTTCTATGAAAAAGAATTCATTATTTTCATATAAAAATTCAAACGTACCTACGCCGCGATATCCAATATTATAACAAACCTTGACGCAACTTTCTCCTATATGTCGCCGCATTTCGGAGCTGATACCTAACGCAGGAGTCTCCTCTACTATTTTTTGGTATCTCCGTTGTATAGAACAATCGCGTTCTGTCAAATAAATTATATTTCCTTTTCCGTCAGATAAAACCTGTACTTCTATATGTCTTGGGTTTGTCAAATATTGTTCTATATAAATAGTGTCATTATTAAATATGTTTTTTGCTTCTGATCGCATCGTTCGTACAGCATCTTGTAAATCTGATTCCTTTTTAACTACACACATGCCGCGCCCTCCTCCTCCATGAGCAGATTTTATGATAATTGGATAATTAATGTGTAAATTTTGATATGAAAAATTACAAAAGTTGTTATTTATATTTTTATTCAGTTCATAATTCCAACCTGGAACAGGCATTATTCCTGAATCTTTTATAACGGCTATAGCAGATATTTTATTTCCCATTAAACGAATTGTTTCTGAAAATGGCCCAATAAAAATAAAACCAGAACGTTCCACTTGTTCTGCGAAGTTAGCATCTTCTGACAGAAATCCATAACCAGGATGAATTCCTGATGATCCAGTGATTTCTGCAGCTGCGATAATAGCTGGAATATTTAAATAACTATGTATTGCAGGTGGAGGTCCTATACAAACGGTTTCATCGGCTAGCAGTACATGTTTTAAGTCGCGATCTATGGTTGAATGCACAGCAACTGTCTTTATTCCTAATTCTTTACATGCACGTAAAATACGCAATGCTATTTCCCCTCGATTTGCGATGACAATTTTATCTAACATTTTGTTCTCGTTATTCGATGATAATTAACGGCTCGTTAAATTCAACTGGTTGGCCGTTATCAAGTAAAATTGATTTTATTATACCTGATTTATCTGATTGAATTTGATTCATAACTTTCATAGCTTCAACAATACATAAAGTATCTCCAACTCCAACTGTTTGACCTATTGATATAAATGGATTAGTATCTGAACTAGGAGCTAGGTAAAAAATACCTACCATTGGAGATCGTATAACATGTCCGCTGTCTATTAATTTAGTATTGTCATAATTTTTTTCTGTATTTGAATGACATACTGGCATTGCCGACTCTTTGGTTATAGACGGATATGTCGAAGAAGACGATTGTTTATATGCAGAACGAGTAATACGTACTATTTTATTGCCTTCAGAAATTTCTAACTTAGAAATATTAGATTCTTCAACTAATGTAATTAATTTTTTTATTTTACGAATATCCATATCAAAAACCTATGTTTATCTATTACTCATTAATTTTTTTTCGGATAAATATTTATGCGCTAGATGTAAAGCACAATGGTATCCGTGTATTCCAAATCCACAGATCACACCAAGAGCGATATCAGATAAATATGAACGATATCTAAATTTTTCCCTTGTATATATATTAGAAAGGTGAATTTCTATAAAAGAAATTTTCACAGCTAAAAACGCATCTCGCAATGCTATGCTAGTATGGGTGAAAGCCGCGGGGTTAATTATGATAAAATCCGTATCATTGCAATTTTTGTGAACACAATTAATTAACTTATGTTCTGCATTGGATTGAAAATAATCCAGATGCATATCCAAAGACTCAGATGTCTTATATAAACTCTCTACAACATCGGATAAGGTTTCGTTTCCATATATATGTGTTTCACGCGTGCCTAATAAATTTAAGTTAGGACCATTTATTAATAAAATACGAAATGTATTGACCACGATATCCACATACCCTCAGAAAGTTTAACATACAATACATCATCATAATTTGTACAATCATTATAATATAATATATTATATTTCATTCAATGTTTGATTCATGTTATGCTCACAACATAATAGCAAAAAATTTTTTTGTAGGTTATTATTTTATTTACAAAACATTATCACGGTGTTGTTAGTTTTATTTTCTTATCAATCAAAATAACTTTTATGTAATTATCAAATGTAATAAACAATTTCTTTCGTTTCATGGATTAGTATTGTAATATTAAATTATAATGTTTTCAATATATATATAGTTTCAGTTTTACTATACTTATAGTAAGTATATGAAACAAAGCTTACACTATTGTGAATATTATTCAGTATAACTTACAATACGCATATGTAATGGTATTGATCATGCAAACACATTTATATTATATAATATAAGGATTTGGTATAGTTACTATTTTAAATTTTATATCAAACAAGTACAAAAAACTAATAATATGCAATGTACTATCTGTACATTGAAAAAGCAGATTCAGTGAATATTGTGTGATTGTTTGTTTTTATTTTACAGGAGACTTCATACGAATGGACAATTTAAAAAAATTAATAACATTGTATTAAATTATTATGTTTAAAAAATTTCGTGGTATATTTTCTAGCGATTTGTCTATTGATCTCGGAACTGCCAATACTCTTATTTATTTGAAAGGACAAGGTATTGTTTTAAATGAACCCTCTGTTGTTGCTATTAGACAGGATCGTGGAGGAATGCCCAAAAGTGTAGCTGCCGTTGGATATGCGGCTAAACAGATGCTAGGACGTACTCCAGGCAATATTGCAGCTATTCGTCCTATGAAAGACGGAGTGATAGCTGATTTTTTTATTACTGAAAAAATGTTACAACATTTTATCAAACAAGTACACAGTAATAGTTTCATGAAACCCAGCCCTAGAGTCTTAGTATGCGTTCCGGTGGGCGCTACACAAGTTGAACGTAGGGCTATACGTGAATCTGCACAAGGAGCAGGAGCGCGTGAGGTTTTCTTAATAGAAGAACCTATGGCAGCAGCTATTGGGGCGGGGTTGCCGGTATCGGAAGCTACTGGTTCAATGGTAGTAGATATTGGAGGTGGTACTACTGAAGTTGCAGTGATTTCACTTAATGGAGTAGTGTATTCATCATCCGTTAGGATTGGAGGAGATCGTTTTGATGAAGCTATTATTAGTTATGTGCGACGTCATTATGGTTCCTTAATTGGAGAGGTAACTTCAGAAAGAATCAAACATACCATAGGTTCTGCGTATTTAGATGATGAACTTCGTGAAATGAAGGTGCGTGGACGCAATTTAGCAGAAGGAATACCCCGGAGTTTTGTATTAAACAATAACGAAATCTTAGAAGCATTACAAGAACCGTTAACTGGTATTGTCAGTGCAGTGATGGCAGCCCTAGAACAATGCCCACCAGAATTAGCATCTGATATTTCTGAATATGGTATGATATTGACTGGAGGAGGAGCATTACTAAAAAATATCGATCGTTTATTAATAAAAGAAACTAGTATTCCTGTAGCAATTGCAGAGGACCCACTTACTTGTGTTGCGCGGGGTGGAGGCAAGGCTCTTGATATGATTGATGTACATGGTCGAGATTTATTTAGTGAAGAATAATTTTCTAAGCGCTATAGAATGATTATATATTTTAATTAATAAAGTTACGTAAATTAAAATGTATTCCTTTTGAATATGCATGTTAACGAATGTTATTAAGTTTCAGGTGTCTTCCTATGTGTAGCGCTGCGAGTGGTAAATTGCTTCATTTAGAATTACGTTTATTTTTAGCCGTAATGATGTCCATTATTATGATTTTTGCCGATGGAAAATTGAATCTGCTTCCTCAATTAAGAAGCTATATAGAAAATTACGTTTATTTATTTTATTATTTATGCGATAGACCGTGCTATATATTAGATCATGCTTCAAAAATATTAAAAGGGTATAACAAATTGATGTTAGAAAATAATAGATTGCGTCAAGAACTATTTTTAAAAAATAGTGAATTATTATTAATAGATCAATATAAACACGAAAATTGTAAATTACGTAAGTTGCTTAACTCTCCCTTATGTCATAAAAAACGAAAATTGATTGCTAGAATTCTTTTTGTTAACACGGATCCATATAGTAACAAAGTTATAATAAATCAAGGAAAGAACAATGATGTTTACATTGGTCAACCAGTTATTACTGATGCAGGAATAATAGGACAAGTAATTGCTATTAATACATTCACTAGCCGTGTTATGTTAATTTGTGATCCTGAACATGCTTTGTCTGTGCAAATAAAACGCAATAATATGCGTTTTATTTTGATGGGTTGTGGATATCATGCAAATTTGCGCGCAGAATATCCAGGATATTTAGACATATGTGTCGGTGATATATTGTTAACATCTGGGTTAGATGGCTGCTTTCCGGAAGGATATCCAGTAGCTACAGTGTCTCATATAACGGTGGATTCAGAACAAGATTGTACTATCATTCAAGCGCATCCAACAGCGGAATTACAATGTTTATGTGATGCGGTGTTAATTTGGGAATAAAATAGTAGCAAGATTAAATATTAAAAAAATTTTTTATATGCTACATTATTTTTAACAAAATAACTATACATGATGATGATATCGTTGATATCAAAATATTGAAATAAAAATAACTTGAATAAAATGTATAATAAATTCTATAGTTATAATCTATGGATGGTATATGGCTCTTTTGTGATGGCGCTTATGTTACAGATTGGTCCTCTTTTCCCACGAACGTGGAATGTACATCCATCCTGGATAATGATAGTGTTGATTTACTGGATTACGATGCTTCCAAATCAGGTAAACATAGGCACTGGTTTTACTTTAGGAGTAATAATAGATATTATACTCGGTTCTACTTTAGGGACACACTCTTTATCCTTTAGCATACTTGCTTATTTGGCGGTACGCAATATTTATTTTTTTAGACACATGCCTATTTGGCAACAATCTTTTATTATTACATTTTTTTCGTTCATTGATCATAGTATTATATTTTTTTTAAAATTTTTAATGTCTAAAATTTTGTATACACCAGAAATATTTTGGAGTTGCTTATTAGATGGTGGATCATGGCCATTTTTAGTTCTTTTAATGCATAAAATTTATAGAAATTAATTGCTGCGGCAACCGATAATTTGTAAAAAATTCTAATGACTTAGTTGATACTATATAACCATTTTGATTAAATAAATTTGAATCCATTAAACTTTATAAATTGAATTACTATCAACGATACTATTGAAGTAATGTTATAACTAATATTTAGTTGCATTACATTATATCCTTGCCGTAAATAAGTAGATTCTAAAGTTAATAAATATTATAATGATAGCGGATTTAACACATTGTAAGTATCATCTTATTAAATTATTAATTAAAAATCAGCATATACATGTGGTATTTATTGGTCATAATAAAAAAATGAGATTGTTATGAAATTGTTTAATTTATAATAGAATATATTAAAAATAAATTAGTGTGTCTTCAATTACATTAAGTATTTCCAAATTAATATAAAACGATATATCAAAACACTGCAACAGCACTAAATCAACTAAATTAAATGTATAAAACTTAAAAATGTACATTTAAGAAAGTTCTATGCACAAACTTGTCGAGAATATATATAATGTATTGATATCAATATATCAATAAATTATATAGTATTTAACATACTAATATCATAGCTAAATAGAGGTTATATGAACTTAGATTTTGTTAGTGAACAATTACTTACACCTAATAAACTGCAACATAATGATCTTTTGTATTTATTAGATATGACAGAAAAATTCCAAGTAGATTATGCAGATCTTTATATGCAATCATGTTTTTGTGAAACATGGGTTCTTGAAGATAGTATAATAAAATCTGGATCTCACACCATAGATCAAGGTGCTGGTGTGCGAGTAATCATAGGTGAACAAACTGGATTTGCCTATACTGATCAATTAACCCGAGACGCGTTAATACGTAGTACGACCGCTGCTACTAGCATTACACACGAACGCCGTTGTTGTAACACCACAGTGGGAGTTGGACCTAAAAGACACAAACATGCTTATTCTACTCATCAATCTTCTTATCCTCCTGCGTATTCTTATACGAATCCCCTGACTAGCGTATCTAAAGAAGAAAAAATTGAGTTATTAATGAGAATAGATAAAATAGCGCGCACTACTGATTCTAGGGTACAAAAAGTTAATGCTAACTTATCGGGTGTTTATGAACAAATTTTAGTAGCAGCTACAGATGGTACTTTTACTGCAGATGTTCGACCGCTGGTGCGTTTATCTATATTAGTACAGGTGGAACAACATGGGAAGAGAGAACAAGGAATAAGTGGCGGTGGTGGTCGATTTGGATATGATTTTTTTTTAGAGTCTGTTATAGAAGGAGACATAAGAGTCGATTATTGGGCTAAAGATGCTGTTCGAATGAGTTTAATTAATCTTGAAGCTATAGCAGCACCAGCAGGAACTATGACGGTAGTTTTAGGGTCAGGCTGGCCTGGTATTTTGTTACATGAAGCGGTAGGACATGGTCTAGAAGGAGATTTTAATAGACGAGGTAGTTCAATATTTTCTAACAAAATTGGAAAATTAGTAGCTTCTGAATTATGCACAATAGTAGATGATGCTACACTACAGGGATCACGTGGGTCATTGACTATTGATGATGAGGGAATGCCTGGTCAATATAATATTTTAATTCAAAATGGCATCCTTGTAGGATACATGCAAGATAAATTAAATGCTAAACTAATGGGATCTACTTCAACAGGAAACGGTAGACGAGAATCCTATGCTTCCTTGCCTATGCCCCGTATGACTAACACTTATATGCTTGCAGGTCAATCGACACCGGAAGAAATTATTAACAGCGTAGATTACGGAGTGTATGCTTCAAATTTTAGCGGGGGCCAAGTAGATATTACATCGGGTAAATTTGTTTTTTCTGCATCTGAAGCATTTTTAATAGAGAAAGGTCGTATCACTAAGTCTATAAAAGGAGCTACCTTAATAGGATCAGGAATCGAAATAATGCAAAGTATTTCTATGGTTGGCAATGATCTATCCTTAGATACAGGAATAGGGACATGCATAAAAAATGGTCAGAATATACCAGTTGGTGTTGGCCAGCCAACAATAAAATTAAATAATATTACTGTCGGGGGTACTAATTAACTCATTTGTACGTATCACATAATGCAATTAATTTCTAAAAAAAAGTAATGGTTTTGCTTAACATTTTTACTATTTTATATATTCACACCAGGAATAGGCATATATTGTACATATTCGTATTTTAGTTATATTTTTTTACACATAGAGAAATATTAATTTTTGACAATATTACTTTTGGTCATATTATTAATGACAACAAACAGTGTGGTATGAAATTTTATTAGCGAAAATTCATAATTAATGTAAACGAATTTTTAATTTTTTTGTAGAATGAAGTACATAAGGTAATATAAATCATTAATATAAACTATATTAGACAAATCTGTTTTTGATAAGAATTGTTATTACGGGAGCATAGTATGAACGAAATACATAATATGATACAACAACTTAGTTTTTTAGAAAATATAGTGAATCAAACGTTAAATTTAGCGCATATATATTCAAATGAAGTAGAAGTTTCAGTGGTCAAAACCACAGGAATTACGGTCAGCACTCGTTACGGAAAACTTGAGAATGTAGAATTTAATAATCGCGGTGTCTTAGATATAACTATATTTCGTCAACAACGAAAAGGTCACGCTCTTTCTAATGATTTACATGAACGATCAATAACTCGCACTGTTGAAGCTGCAGTGGATATAGCGTCTTATACTTCTCCGGACCCATATGCTGGTATTGCCGATAAAGAGTTATTAGCATTCAATTCCATGAATCTTGACTTATTTCATCCCATTAGTTTAGATACTAAATTAGGCGTGACTTTAGCATCTACAGCAGAAGAAACAGCATTAAAATATGACAAACGTATTATTTCTACTGAAGGTAGTAGATTTAATAGCTATTTTACTACTAAGGTCTTTGGCAATAGTCACGGTATGTTACAAAGTTATACCAGTAGTCAACATTCTTTATGCTGTAGTGTGGTTGCTGAAAGTGATGGCATTATGGAACAAAATTATGCATATACATTAAGTCGTTCATTTGATGATTTACATTCTCCAGAATGGGTTGGTCAAGAGTGTGCTCGACGAACGCTGGATCATTTAAATTCAAAAAAATTAAAAACAATGAAATCTCCGGTTTTATTTGCTGCTGAAGTAGCTGCAAGTTTATTTCACCACTTAGCCAGTGCTATTCACGGAAATAATGTATGTCGTAAATCTACTTTTTTATTAAATGATTTGAATAAAAAAATTTTTCCTTCCTGGATGTCAATCAAAGAACGGCCGCATATATTAAAAGGATTGGGATCAGCTCCATTTGATAGCGAAGGAGTACAAACGTTAGATCGCACTATTGTAGAAGATGGTATATTAAACAGTTGGGTTTTAAATAGTTATTCTGCACGAAAAATAGGACTGAAAAACACTGGACACGCTGATGGCATTTACAATTGGTATATTAGTTATAAAAATTTAAGTTTCATAGAATTAATAAAGAATATGCATCGTGGGCTTATTGTTACTAATGTAATGGGACAAGGAATTAACGTTACCACTGGAGATTATTCCCGTGGGGCAGCTGGTTTTTGGGTAGAAAACGGTAATATTCAATATCCAGTAAATGAAATTGCTATTGCTGGAAATTTAAAAGAAATGTTTTATAACATTGATGCTATTGGATGCGATATTGAAACACGAGGCCATATCCATTGTGGGTCCGTTTTAATATCTTCTATGAAGATCGCGGGAACGTAAAGTAAAATAACAACTAAGTTTTTTTACCATTTACCACAAAGATATTTTTTCTTAAAACTATAAAAACTTCTGTTATGTATAGACATATACAATAATAAGTTATTATTATTATTGTATAATAATGATTGTTTAACGATGTTAAAGCGTAAAAAAACAACTTTTAAATCAGTATATATAACAAACAAATTTTATAATATCGCCGAGCTAGTAAATTATAAATTTTAATAATTTACATCATTCTGTTCGTATATTTATTGTTATTTAAGTATTAATAAACAACAAATAATTATTATATCATCAATCATCAAATTAGATGAACTTATATTTAAAGACAATAATGTCTAGACGTTATATAAAAATAAATAATAATAATGTTGATATTCTATAAATTTAAGTAAGTAATAAATAAAACAATGTCATATTAATAAAAAATAATTATTTTTAAATATTTCGTTATAAGTATAAGCTATTTGTTTAAAAAATGTTAACTACACAGTAGTTTTTTGAATCATTAAAATATAATAAATAGCATAAGCATATTGAAATATTATAATAGATGCATGATATTGATGACCTATATATAATACTATTTAATTCTAATGCAGAATTAAACAAGTAATTATATATTTTTAGAAATATCTTCTATTGTAGAGAGCAATTTGGTTATATGAATAGATTCTCGTAAATTAATCATTACAATCGATACATTAAATCATGCTACATTTTATACTCATATAATCATATATAACTGTAAATTTTAATAAAATATATAGTTATTACATAAATAGTCATATCTGAAATTAATAATGAATGCTATGATTTAATCTAAATATTAAATACATCTATGTGGGTAAGACTGCAATTATTTAAAATAGTTTTTAATCAGATTTTATTATACCATTATATTTGCAATACAAATTGAAATATTACTGTGATTTATATTATCTATTTGTTATTAAAATAGCGTTGATTATAATAGTTATTTATTTTAACTAATAAATAAATATTATTTTATAATAATTAATCATTCTAATCTAAAAATATAATACATATAAATTTGAATACATAGCAAACATTTACATATGCTAATATACTTGTAATCAAATAAATAATTATATTCAGAAATTAAAAATAGTTAATAGATTTATTAAAATAAAATATAAATATTCAAATAAAATTTAAATATTGAAAATAATAAATATTTTTAAAATATAAAAAATAAATTTTAGGAAAAGTTTTATTTATTCAAAAAAAATATTTTTTTCTAAAAATCATTTAAATTTAATAAATATTAAGTGATAAATAAATTCACTAATCAATAATTATTTATTTTTCTTTTCGTAATTTTCAACGTTGAATATAATTAATTTGTCCCCATATCTTTAAATATCTGATTACTTGAAAATAACGCAATTGAATATTAGAAGTTCTATAATCCGACAAGCTATAACCAAGAGAGATAGCTCTATGAATACTGAGCAACTTGAGCGCATAGAAATCCCTGTATTACCTCTGCGCGATGTAGTGGTATATCCACACATGGTGATTCCGTTATTCGTTGGCCGAGACAAGTCAATTAGGTGTCTTGAGTCTGCTATGAATAGCGATAAAAAAGTAATGTTAGTAGCCCAAAAAGAAGCATCAACTGATGAACCGAGCATTAATGATCTTTTTTTAATTGGCACAATATCTATAATACTACAGATGCTCAAATTACCAGATGGTACAGTTAAAGTGTTAGTAGAGGGGTTGACGCGGGCGCGTATCACTGAATTAACAGATACTGGAAACCACTTTCAAGCGAATGCAAGTTCTTTTTTGAATCCTAAAGAATTAAACGAACGTGAACAAGCAGTTTTAATGCGTGCTGTTATTAATCAATTTGAAGGATATATTAAACTTAATAAAAAAATACCTTCTGAAGTTTTAACATCTTTGAATAATATTGATAATGCAGATCGTCTTGCTGATACTATCGCCGCTCATATGCCACTCAAGTTAAATGATAAACAATCTATTTTAGAAATGTCAAATGTGACAGAACGGCTAGAATATCTAATGGCTATGATGGAATCAGAAATTGAATTATTGCAAATTGAAAAACGTATTCGTAATCGTGTAAAAAAACAAATGGAAAAAAGCCAACGTGAATATTATTTAAACGAACAAATGAAGGCTATACAAAAAGAACTAGGAGAGTTAGACGATGTTATTGATGAAAATGAATCCCTTAGACGTAAGATAGAAGCAGCTAGAATGCCTAAAGAAGCACGAAACAAAGTAGAATCGGAGTGGCAAAAATTAAAAATGATGTCTCCCATGTCTGCTGAAGCTACCGTAGTTCGTGGATACATTGATTGGATATTATCAGTGCCTTGGCATGCAAGAAGTAAAATGAAAAAAGATTTACTTAAAGCCCAAGAAAGTCTGGATAAGGATCATTATGGATTAGAGCGTGTTAAAGATCGTATTTTAGAATATTTAGCAGTACAAAATAGAATAAATAAAATTAAAGGACCTATTTTATGTTTAGTAGGCCCACCTGGAGTAGGTAAAACATCACTTGGGCAATCAATTGCTAAGGCTACTGGACGTAAATATATACGCATGGCTTTAGGTGGTATGCGCGATGAAGCTGAAATTAGAGGTCACCGTCGTACTTATATTGGATCTATGCCTGGCAAACTGATACAAAAGATGTCTAAAGTTGGAGTAAGGAATCCGTTATTCCTTTTAGATGAAATAGATAAGATGTCGTTAGACATGCGAGGGGATCCAGCTGCTGCATTGCTAGAAGTGTTGGATCCAGAACAAAATACTACTTTTAATGATCATTATTTAGAAATAGATTATGATTTATCTGATGTCATGTTTGTGGCTACTTCTAATTCAATGGATATTCCAAGTCCTTTGTTAGATCGAATGGAAGTGATACGTTTGTCCGGTTATACTGAGGATGAAAAATTAAATATAGCGCGTCAACATTTATTCACTAAACAAGTAGAGCGTAATGCTTTAAAACCAGGAGAACTAATAATTCAAGATGATGCTGTAATAGGTATAATTAGACATTATACGCGTGAAGCTGGAGTACGTAATTTAGAACGCGAAATTTCTAAATTATGTCGTAAAACAGTAAAAATGCTATTAATGAATAAAAAAATAAAGCATATAACTATTGATAAAAATAACTTAAAAGATTTTCTTGGCGTGCAACGTTATGATTGTACCCATGCAGATCAAGAAAACCGTGTTGGACAAGTTACTGGGTTAGCTTGGACCGAGGTAGGAGGGGATCTTTTAACTATTGAAACTGCTTGTGTTCCTGGAAAAGGAAAATTAACTTACACTGGTTCTTTAGGTGAGGTTATGCAGGAATCTATTCAAGCCGCATTAACTGTAGTACGAGCGCGTGCAAACAAACTAGGTATTAATACTAATTTTTATGAAAAAAAAGACATTCATGTACATGTACCAGAAGGAGCTACACCAAAAGATGGACCGAGTGCTGGAATTGCTATGTGTACTGCTTTAGTTTCTTGTTTAACAGGAAATTCTGTTAAAGCTAATGTAGCTATGACAGGAGAGATAACTTTACGAGGACAAATATTACCTATTGGTGGATTAAAAGAAAAATTATTAGCAGCGCATCGAGGAGGTATTAAAACAGTATTAATACCATATGAAAATAAGCGTGACTTAGAAGATATGCCTGCTATTGTAGTTGATAATTTAGATATTTATCCAGTAAAACAAATAGATGAGGTATTGATATTAGCGTTACAAAACATTCCATTTAATTCTGAAATAATATCTAAAGCGACATTAGCATGATTTATTTGTATGTTTAAATAATAATTAAATATATAAATAAATAAAGAACAGGCGTATATTGGACTTATTACATTCGCCATACATACATGAATACGCGGAATATATAATATATTATATATAGGATGGTAAAAAAATAGAAACATTTTTTATTTTTAATAAAAATTTATAAAATTTTTTTAAAGGTTGCTGTTGATTCAATTATAAGGATTAAGAAATAGAGCAGTTGTGTTAATGAGATTACTACATTTGTATAACAACATTGACCAATGTGGTTATACCACAGTCATAGTGCAGCTTGTAACTGTGAATATTTATGATTACATATTAAATAAATTGTATTCATTTATATTGGTAATAAGAATACTAGGCATAGTAATAACAGAAAAGACTTATATAAAAAACTGTTAAACATCAGCTATCAGCTTCGAGTAATAATTAATAAAAAGATTCTATAAAATAATTGAGTCTTTTATTCTAAAAGAAAGAGTACTGATATTAAAAATCATATTATCTAACAGATATGTACTGGTTAAATTTGTTTTGTGGAGATACAAACTAATTAATTTGATATTTCAAATAAATATTGCCACTATGTGCTGCAAATAAAAAGGATATGTTTTTAATTAAATTTTGATTTACACCTAAATGTTTAATTACTACTTGAAAAGTTTAAAATAATCATAGATAATCTTTAGAAGGGGTGCTATCAAATTATTCATGGTAATTTTTTAAAAACCGGTCAGATCTGGAAAGAAGCAGCCGTAATAAGAAGTTGTAATGTATTTTTTGTTTAGCATCCCGACAGATGGTATTTGTGTTGACTAATTGTGTATCTAAGAAGATACATATAGTTCATAAGTATATTTAATAAGTATTGTGCTAATAGCATTAGAGATATGAATTAGTATTATTTGTTTTCATAATTATCAATTATGAAACTTTTAGAATAAACAATAGTAGCTGTAATACAGCAAAAAAATCTCAAATATACACCATCTCATATAATGTTTATCTTTTCAACTATGTATTTTGCAATTATAGTTTCGTATTTTATAAAATGCATTGAGTCTCAATTTTAATCATTTTTACTAAAAAATTAAAATCATTTAAAATTCATAATCTTAATCTTTAGCGTATCCATATATATATATATAGAATAAATATTCACTATAAGTTGTTAAATTAATTAAATGTAATTTAATTAATTTAACAGTATTTAAAATTTATGCATATTTAATAAATTATTAAAATTAAAATATATCATACTGACTTTATTAGTATTCCGTACTATAATATAAAAAAGTTAAATATACTACGCTATCAACAATATTTAATAAATTAGATATATATTTTTAATTGTATTCGTAATATCATTGTCCTAAAATATTTAATTTAATAAGTCTATAATCACATATATAAACATTCATATTTATTTAAAATAAACACTTGAAATTTTCACTAAATATATATATATGTATCATATACGCCATATTTTTATTATACTATTAACAAATTAATATACTAATTTATAGTAATAAATTATTTTATTAGCACATAGCCATATATATATATATTGATTTTGATATTGAAAAATAATTTTTTAAAAATACGAATATTTATACAATACACTACATCTTTGCACAAGATACCGTATCATACATTTTACTACTAAATCAATCTTATAAAGTTTAGTGCAAAAGACAATTCTATATATTTATGTATATAGATCGAATTAAATCATTTGTTTATACTTTGGGAAAAATATGATAAATGTTATGGATCAACAACTAGAATTGATCAAGAAAAATATTAAATTTGTACCCAATTATCCAAAAAAAGGCATTTTGTTTCGTGATATTACCGGATTATTAAAAAATCCTCAAGCATATTCAGCAAGTATTACTCTTTTAGCTCATTATTACAGAAATCATACATTAACTAAAATAGTGGGAATAGAAGCTAGGGGATTCTTATTTAGCGCTCCACTAGCATTAATATTAAAATTAGGTTTTATTCCGGCTCGTAAATCAGGAAGATTACCGCGTGATACTATTAGCGAGCCATATATTTTAGAATATGATAGTGGATTTCTAGAAATACACACCGATGCTATTACTCCAGGTGATAATGTTTTAATTATAGATGATTTACTTGCAACAGGTGGAACAATTGCGGCAGTGGTAAAATTAATTAGACGATTAGGAGGAGAAGTAAATCATGCTGGATTTATAATAGATTTGAAAAATTTAGGCGGTAAATCATTATTAAACACTGTAGGAATAAATTCCTACAGTTTAGTAACGTTTTCTGATTATTAAGAATATATTTACGAAATCAATAAAAATTCATTCTTTTATTTGTAAAAATTACTATACGAGTTGTATCTTATGAGTTATCGAGTACTTGCCCGTAAATGGCGTCCAAAAAAATTTTCTGATATTATAGGACAAGAACATATCCTCCAAGCAATTAAGCATAGTTTTGAATTAAATAAAATTCACCATGCTTATATATTAGCTGGTACGAGAGGAGTAGGAAAAACTACTATTGCTCGATTATTTGCAAAAGGATTAAACTGTGATCAAGGCGCAACATATACTATGTGTGGGCAGTGTAGTAGTTGCCAAGATATCGAATCAGGTTGTTTTATTGATCTTATTGAAATAGACGCGGCATCACGTACTAAAGTAGAAGATACTAGGGAATTTCTAGATAATGTACAATATATGCCATCTCGAGGTCGCTTCAAAGTATACCTTATAGATGAAGTGCATATGTTATCGCGCCATAGTTTCAATGCTTTATTGAAGACATTAGAGGAACCACCCGCACATGTAAAATTCATTTTAATTACTACTGAATATCAAAAATTACCGGAAACTATATTATCCCGATGTTTACAGTTTTACTTGAAACCTTTAGATGTTTCTCAAATTATAACTCAACTAACATATATCTTTAATAAGGAAAATATAAAAATAGAACTTTCCGCTGTAGAATCATTAGCTTATGCATCAAAAGGAAGTATGCGCGATGCGCTTAGTTTAACAGAACAAGCCATTGTTCTAGGAAATAATGAAATAACTAATAAAGTTATTAATAATATGTTTGGCATATCAAATGTAGAGCATCCATTATGTTTAATTGAAAGTTTAATTGATGGAGATATACATAGTATTATGCATCAAATTGAAAATTTGTCTATTTTGGGAATTAATTGGGATTACATTTTAACTGAAATTATTATTATTTTTCAGAAAATAGCTATAAGTCAATTTCTATCAAATTCTGTAAAACGAGAAGATAACAATTCAACACAACACATCAATCAACGTATACATAAGTTAAATCATCGTATTACTCCAGAAAATGTACAATTATATTATCAAATATTTCTGATAGGTCGTCGAGAATTACCTTACGTTCCTAATTATCGTATGGGCATAGAAATGACTATGTTAAGAGCGTTAGCTTTTTGTCCTGATACAGCAGATACAGATGCAACAAATAAAAAAAATGGTAATGGTGGTAATATACTTTCAAAAGTTATGCAATCAGATAACAACTCTATGATTGATAGAAATAATAAACAACATATTATTACTGATTTTTCTCAATCAATACATCATGATCAAGATAGCAATGTCAATGTATTAAATACAAAAAAACCAAAAAATATAAGTAATATACTGCGCTTAAATTTAAAACAATCTGAATTATGTTCGGATAATAATACCAAATCAAAAATTTCAATATCTTCCTCCAATATTGAAGTTACAGATACTACTTCTAAAATATTAGAAGCTCGCTCAAAATTATTACAATATAAACAATATAACAAATTAAACACAACAGAAAAAAGATCAAATTTAACTTTAGAATCTCAAAAAAAAATAAAAGGTATATTAGAGCGATTTTCCAATATTAATACAACAACGTTAAGAAATACTTCTAATCGTGTTGACAAAATTAGTCAAGATTTATCAAGATATGCAGAATCTAATAATAACAATAATGATATAGAAGACTGCCATAAAAACCAGAAAAACACTCCTAATTACATAAAAGAAATATTCCAAAAAGCAATGAGCGAAGACTCGTGGATATCACAAATATATCAATTATCATTACCAAAACTAGCCAAAAAATTAGTTATGAATGCGTGGAAAGAAAAAATTTCTTCAGATGCAATATGCCTACATGTTCGATCTAAATACCAACATTTAAATTCCACAGTACTACGCAATACAATACAAGAATCACTCAGTAATGATATGGGTATACCAATAAAATTGCATATACAAAAAGATGATAATTATGAAATAAAAACACCAATGGAATATCTTCATATTTTATATAAAGAAAAAATATCATCAATAAAAGAAGAATTTTCAAATGATCCATATGTTAAAATGATAAAAATTTTTTTTGATGCTGAAATAGATGAAAATGATATTCAAGTGCTTTGATATTAAAATAAAAACCTATAAGAATTAGTAAATAAAATGCATTATCTTCAGTTATATCTCGATTGTATATAACAAACGTAAAATTAACATTTAATGATGATTTATTTAAATAAAATTTTGTAATTCTATCATCATTTAATTACTGTTGTACATATTAAAGTATTAAAAATATATGATATTCAATTTATTAAATCGATATAAATTTTATTTGATCATAAAACCACGAAAAAATATTCGATCAATGATCGCTGCTATATTAAACAAAAAATTCATTCAGAACACGTGTATAATTTTTTGATTTATCACATATTATTCATTTTACTTTAATTATTAATCATTATTTATTATAAAATAAAAATAGTAATTTGTTTGTATATGTATTGATTAATATAAAAAAATATCATAGAAATATTATTACTATAATATGAAGTAGTCAGTTAACAAACTATAATATGATATAATAATATAATGACAGTTTTTAAAAATAGATTAATATAAATTTTGAAACTTTATGATCATACATTTAGATAAATATAGCCACTTATGTCTGAATAAATAATATTTGATGTGTTATAACGTTGTCTATTAATGTTTATGTGATTTTATTAGGAATTAAATTTGATACGTATTGTACTTTTAGGGCCTCCTGGATCTGGAAAAGGAACACAAGCTCGTCTTATTACCAATAAGTATAACATCCCAAATATTTCTACAGGCATGATGTTACGTCAATCGTTAATTAAAAATTCGTGTGAATCCTATGAAGTTCATAAAAACGTAATAAATGTTATGCATACTGGTGATTTAGTAAATGATGAATTTATGGTGCAACTAATTAACACGCGTATTAATCAAAATGATTGCTGTAATGGATTTTTATTAGACGGATTTCCTAGAACAATTATACAAGTAAAATCTATGGAACAATATAAAATTTTTATAAATTATATTATAGAATTTGTTGTATCAGATTCTATAATTATTGATCGTATTATAGGTAGACGAATACATATGCGTTCTGGCAGAACGTATCATATTAAATTTAATCCACCTAAAAATTATGGATTAGATGATGTTACTGGAGAAATATTGACTATCCGAAAAGATGATCACGAAGAAGCTATACGTAAACGATTAAATAATTACTATAAACATACTGGACCAGTGTTAGATTATTATCAACGAGCATCGAAAAATAAAGAATTACAATATTTTTCAGTTGATGGAAATCGTGAAATTTTTGAAATCTATAAAGAATTAATCAATATTATTGGTTCATGAGGTATGCTAAAAAATTTTATTGCATAGGTATATAGTAGTAGACACGGTAGCAGCGACAAAATACCCCATAATAATCACCGGTATTAATTATAATTACCCATCATAAAACGTTAATTTTTTATATTGAGTTATTTGAGTATGTTAAAATTATTTACGGTACTTATTGCTTTGACGAACATAGTTAGTTTCATAAGAAGATATTATGCAACACAACAGTTGATATTGTCATTTAAATAAGTGTTTATATATACAGATATGTGGATGTTAATGTTAATTGAATAAACAATGTAAACCTTAAAATTATAAATTATAAAATAAACAAACCAATACTATAAGAAAAAATTTCAAAGTAATTATACTCAAATATTTTTAGTAATAAAAAATTATACCTTCATATATTAAACAATCATAATAAATAGGTTTAAATAAAAAACTTTCAATCTTATGTGTACATTAGAAATATTAAAAATAACGAGTCATGTGTTTTTAGCATCACTTGAAAAATTACTTAAAAATATTATCTCAAATAAAAAATATTTTATTTTTCTATTAAGAAAATCTATATGTGTTACATATAGATATATAAATGATTAAAGTAAAAGTATAATTTAATAATTAATTGTTTTATTTAGTGAAAATTCTGTAAATAATATATTGTTATTCTCTTCGTTCACTTCTATTATTGAATCGTACTTACTCCAACATCCTAACACCATTATGTTAAAAATATTTTTATTGGATCTGTAGATTTTATGGATTGCTGGTTGATGAGTATGTCCGTGAATCATAATATCTGCATGATTCTGAATCAATATATCTGTAGCTATTTTAAAGTTGATATCTAATTTTTTTTTTGACTTATATTTTTTGTGTTGTATGCAGTATGAACGTATCACTTTAAATATACGTGAACGTATAGATAATGGTAATGATAAAAATAATCGTTGTACTATAATATGATGCAAACATTTTCTAAATAATTGATAGGAAGTATCATTAACACACAGAATGTCTCCGTGTAAAATAATTATTTTTTTTCCTGATGCTAATTTTAGAACTTGCTTTGAAGATAATAACGTCATTCCGCAGGCATTAGCATACTTTTTTCCTAATAAAAAATCATGATTTCCATGAATAAAATAACATGAAATTTTTTTTTGATTTAGTGCTTTCAAAGCTTTAGCAATATCGATATGTAACGGATTATAGTCATCATCTCCTAACCAAGTTTCAAACAAGTCTCCTAAAATATAAAGAGCTTGAGCACGTATTGCACGATAATTTAAAAAATTTAAAAATCTATTAGTAATATCTGGAGATTGAGCACATAAATGAACATCTGAAACAAATAAAATAGACATACATATTTTAAATTTAAAATACTGGTTATTATTATATTTTTGATATTTTACACCGAAATCATCCAATTAAAATTTAGAAACTAAATAAAAATTCATTTAATAAAATTAGTTTTGGTAAAATAAAATACTTATATGAATAAACATAACTTTTTATATAAATTAAAAATTTATATATCAATCAGATAATACGATTATCTATAACTATTAAACTCGTTATGCGATAACCATTGCCATATACTTATTCTTAACATAACATATATTATATTTTTACATGAAGACGATGACTCCCAATGCTAAGTGATTAAGTTATATATAATATTGTTATGTGAGAATTCTACAAATCTATGAATACTTACATATCACATACGAGATATAACACATATTATAACATTATAGAATAAATTAAAATGCTTAAAATTTTTAACACTTTAACAAGAAAAAAAGAAAAATTTACATCTATTGTTGCTGGTAAAATTAAAATATATGTTTGTGGTGTTACTGTTTATGATTTATGCCATCTTGGTCATGCTAGGACATTTATAGCATTTGATAGCATTATTCGCTATTTACGTTATTGTGGATATGAAGTAGATTACGTTCGTAATATTACAGATATAGATGATAAAATTATAAAGAGAGCATATGAAAATAACGAAACTATCAAACAATTAACTAATCGTATGATTCATGAAATGCATCTAGATTTAGATGCATTAAATATATTACGTCCAAATTATGAACCAAAAGTAACTGAACATATTGATATAATTATCAAATTTATTTGTTTACTGATTGCTAAAAAACATGCATACATTGCTCCTAACGGAGATGTAATGTTTTCTGTGAAAACTATGCGCAATTACGGTATCTTATCTAATCCAAAAAATCTACCCGAAATACACAATATCTTAAAAATATCAAATATAAAAAAAAATCCCATGGATTTTGTGCTGTGGAAGAAAACATCTAATCTAGGTGAACCTTATTGGTCGTCTCCATGGGGCTCAGGACGTCCGGGATGGCATATTGAATGTTCTGCTATGAATTATTCTATTTTCGGTAACCAATTAGATATTCATGGTGGGGGGTCAGATTTAATTTTCCCTCATCATGACAACGAAATTGCTCAATCTGTTTGTGCTAATGATGCTCCTTATGCCAACATATGGATGCATCCTGGTATGTTGTTACTAAACTATGAAAAAATGTCAAAATCATTAAATAATTTTTTCACTATACGTGATATTTTAAAAAATTATGATCCCGAAACAATAAGATATTTTTTATTGTCTGCTCATTATCGCAGTCAACTAAAATATACCGATAATAATCTTAGAAGCGCACAAAATTCTTTGAAGCGACTTTATATCGCTTTGAGAGATACTAATCCTGCAACTAAACCTAATGGGGGGGAATACTTTATATCAAAATTTATCTCTAAAATGAATGACGATTTCAACACACCAGAAGCGTATTCAGTATTATTTGATGTAGCACATAGATTAAATGATTTAAAAATTAAACGTCATTCACTTACTCAAGGTATAGCTGCCACCTTAAGATATTTAGCAAATATTATTGGATTATTATATCAAAATCCGGAGATTTTTTTAAAAAAAATAGCATTGAAAAATGATAAAAATTGTCATGTTGAAAAAGTTCAAAAATTAATCCAACGTCGTGCAGTTGCACGTAAAAATAACCAATGGGAATTAGCTGATAGAATACGGACAAAACTAACCGTTATGGGAATAACATTAGAGGACGGTCCCACAGGAATAACAACATGGCATTGTAATAATATAAGTAATACAATAAAATAATTACGGTGGCACAAATGCAAATCATCTCACAAAATGGTGTGTCTCATAAGCTTGTAAAGTATTTTGAATAAGCGTAGCTACTGTCATTGGGCCTACTCCACCGGGAACAGGTGTAATATATGCAGCTCGTTCGTAAGCACTAGAAAAGTGAACATCGCCTACTATATTTCCGTTGTTTAAACGATTAATGCCGACGTCTATTACTATAGATCCTCGTTTTATCCAACTACCAGGAATAAAATTTGCTTGACCTATTGCCACGATTAATAAATCAGCATTTTCAATATAAATTTTTAAATTTTGAGTAAAACGGTGAGTAATAGATACAGTGCATCCTGCTAATAATAATTCCATCGTCATAGGACGACCCACAATGTTTGACGCTCCAACCACAACTGCATGTAGTATAAACATATCTATGTTATACCATTCCAACAGAGTTATAATACCTCGAGAGGTACAAGGGCGTAATACAGGAGATCTTTGACATAAACGTCCAACATTATACGGATGAAAACCATCTACATCTTTTTCAGGGGAAATACGCTCTAAAACATTTATGTTATTTAACTTATTTGGCAATGGTAACTGAATTAAAATGCCATCTATACGATTATCATTATTTAAGGTTTCAATTAATTGAAAAATCTCATTTTCAGTTGTTGTAATAGGTAAAGTATAGAGAAATGAAATAAAACCAACTTGTTCACATGCTTTTTTCTTGTTAGTTACATATATATTAGAAATTGGATTATGCCCTATTAGGATCATAGCTAATCCTGGCGCACGTTTTCCAGAATTCATATTTTTACGCACTTGTTTAGCTACTTCTTTTTTTATTTCTTCAGAAACATATTTACCATCAATTACTTTAGCGATCATTTTAAAATGCATCCAACAAGTTATGTATAAACACAATGATGTTATTTATTAATATATATTACTATTAGTTCTAAAATTGTATATTTCTTTTAAATATCTACTTTCTTAAAAAGAAAATATTTGATTTAATTGGATATCTCGAAAAAAGAGCTTTATTATTTGGTAAATATATATAAGTAACAGCGCCCTTAACTCAATTGGATAGAGTAACAGCCTTCTAAGCTGTAAGTTATAGGTTCGAATCCTATAGGGCGCATTATCGTAGATAAATGCTACAATTATATTAATTAAATCAACAGGAATAAACAAGGTCTTATTAAAGACATCATATAACATTGTTTAATTAAAATGTGTATACTAATAAGACGTACTTTTGATTTAATAAAAAATAGACTTCTACTAAATAATAGTATCGAGCATATTTTATTAGTATAGTAAAAATGTCATGATATTGGGAATTACTTTTGCTGTAATTTCGGGATTGTTGTGGGGATTAATCTTTATTGGTCCTTTGTTAATACCAGAATATCCTAGTGTATTACAAGCATCTGGTCGTTATATTGCGTTTGGATTAATTTCGTTACCGCTATCATGGTATGATAGAGCACGTTTGCGTAAATTGTTATTGAAAGATTGGTTAGAAGCAATAAAATTAGTTTTAGCAGGACATTTAGTATATTATACATGTTTAACAAGTGCCATTCAACGAATTGGAGCGCCAATTTCAACAGCTATTATCGGCACATTGCCTTTGATGTTAACTATAACGACACATATTATTTCTCGTAATGAACAAAAATTACCAAACCATATTTTGCTTATATCATTATGTCTGATGGGGACAGGTGTACTATGTGTAAATATCTCCGAATTAAAATCTGAATTTTCCATATGCAGTATATGGCAATACGTAAGCGGAATAATTTTAGCAATTATTTCTGTTTTATGTTGGGCGTGGTATGCATTAAGGAATGCATACTGGTTAAAAACACATCCACATAATAAACCTATGACTTGGGCTAATGCACAAGGAGTAGTTACATTGCCATTGTCATGTCTCGTTTATGTTTTTTCATGTACTTACTGCTCAGATCTTATGCAAGACGAATTCGTATTACCCTTTGGGCCCAGACCGATTTTTTTTATTTTATTAATGGTGTTAATTGGATTTTGTTGCTCTTGGTTAGGAACATTTTGTTGGAATGAAGCTAGTCAAAGATTACCAACAACATTAATAGGCCCATTGATTGTGGTAGAAACTGTAGCAGGTTTAATATATTCGTTTATACATCGACAATTGTGGCCGTCTCCTTTAATTTTAGTTGGAATGTTTTTATTGATTTCTGGGGTTACATGTATCATGCAAATTCGTAGAAACACACACTAAAATAATTTTTTTATACATTAAAAATTATTGATCTTGAAATAAATAATTAAAAAATATATTCTTTTACGATTGTATATTTATTGTATTTTATAGAAAACAAAGCCGATGTTTATCAAAACAAATTGTTTATCAATAATAAAATTTATATCTATTGTTTTCGTAATATAAAAACAATTGCGTATATATCGTGAATAACAATATCATAAAGTTTTTTGTTATTTTGTTATGTTTACTTGTATGTTATTAATGTATAAGTTATTATTGAAAATAATACATTAATTGTTTATTCTGCAACATTTTATTAACTTACAAAATTTTAGAAATCATTTTTTTGTGTCCATTCATTGACATAACAATACCAAATCCTGCCATTAATACTAATAAAGACGAGCCACCATAACTTATTAACGGCAATGGAATACCTACTACCGGTAACAAACCACTGACCATACCAATATTTACAAAAATATACATGAATAATACTAACATAAAACTACCAATGATTAAACGCCCAAACATATGTGGTGTATTAACAGCAATAAGTAGTCCACGCAATATAATCCCTAAATACAACAACAATAATACTAATATTCCAAAAAACCCTAGTTCTTCTCCTATCACTGAAAAAATAAAATCAGTATGACATTCTGGTAAAAATTCTAATTGTGACTGTGTCCCGTGTAGCCATCCTTTTCCAGTTAAACCACCTGAACCGATAGCAATTTTTGATTGAATGATATGATATCCAGCACCTAGTGGATCAATTTCTGGGTGTAATAACGTTGTTATTCTAGATCTTTGGTACTCGTGCATACAAAAAAACCAAAATACAGGAATAAATGAAGCCATTAATAATAGCGTAAACGTAATTAATTTCCAGCTAATTCCAGATAAGAATAATACAAAAAATCCAGAACTAACTGTTAGAATCGCTGTACCTAAATCTGGTTGATTTAACATGAGTATAGTAGGAGTTATAGTTAATAATAGCGCTATACCAACATTTTTTAAGGATGGTGGATGTTGTCCTCTATCAATATAATATGTTACCATAAGCAAGACAGAGATTTTAACTATCTCTGATGGTTGGAATCGTATTATACCAAAATCTAACCAACGTTGAGCTCCTTTACTAATTTGCCCAATCATGTTGACTGACACTAACAATGTAAGACATAAAAAATATATGTAAGGCGTCCAGACTTCATAAACTCTAGGTGGGATCTGTGCTAAAAAAAACATAATAAATAATCCTACCATAATTTGAAATATTTTTAGTCGCATTATTTCAAAATTTTGACCGCACGCACTCCACATTATGAAAGTTCCATATAATAATAAAAAAATGATAAGCAAAAATAATGTTAAATCAATATGGTATTTATTACATAATGATTTTTTTTTAATAATTTGATCCATGAATACATCACTCTAACTAGTTAGAGAATAAAATAAGTAAAAATAATCCAATTAAGTATTTATCTATTTCAATAAAATATAATCAAATATTTTTCTTGTGATTGTTCCTATTGATATTCCAATTCCGGCGTTTTCTAAAATTATTACTACAGCTACCGTAGGATTTTCATACGGAGCGAAGGCAGTCATCAATTTGTGATCCCTAAGATATTCAGAAATTTTAGTTGGATCATAGTTTTGATTGTGTTTTAAATTAAATAATTGCGCGGTACCAGACTTTGCCGCTGCCTTATATGAAGCTCCAGAAAAACTGCTACTTACTGTGCCATTTGGATGATTAGCTGCTCCGAACATCCCATCTTTAGCAATTTTCCATACATTTGATTTCGGATCTCCTACTTGATTATATTCTGTTTGATGATATGGAATATAATCTTTTTCTAATAAAATACTATCAAGTAAATGTGGAATACGCACGTTGCCGTCATTAATTAAAGTAATTAAAGCTTTAGACATTTGTATCGGAGTAGCAGCCCAGTATCCTTGTCCGATTCCTACGGGTATTGTATCTCCTTGGTACCATGGTTTATTAAACCGTTGTATTTTCCATGCTTTAGTTGGCATGATCCCAGTTAATTCTTCGAACAGATCAATACCCGTATATTTGCCATATCCAAATTTGTTCATCCATTCTGACAAGTTATCTATTCCCATCTTATGGGCTATTTGATAAAAAAAAGTGTCAGAAGATTCTTCAAGAGCTTTTGTGATATTTAGTTCTCCGTGTCCCCATCGTTTCCAATCACGAAAACGTTTTTCTGAACCAGGTAATTGCCACCATCCAGGATCAGAAAATAAAAAATTTTGATGAATTACGCCTAATATTAAAGCAGATACAGAAATATAAGGTTTTACTGTAGATGCAGGAGGGTATATCCCTTGGGTAGCACGGTTAAGCAGAGGGTGATTATTGTCTTTTAATAAAATACTATATTCTGTCTTAGAAATACCATCGACAAATAGGTTGGGATTATAACTAGGATGTGAAACTAAAGCTTGAATGCCACCATTTCGTGGATCAATAACTATTACCGAAGACCGATTTCCTACCAATAATTTTATAATGTATTGTTGTAAATTTAAATCTAATGTCAAAACAATATTTTTTCCCGGTATTGGAGGTTTTTTATATAATTCTCTAATAATTTTTCCACGATTATTTATTTCTACAGCTCCGTAACCTGGGGTACCATGTAAAATATTTTCGTAATACCGTTCAATCCCTAATTTTCCTATGTTAGGAGCTGCAATATACTTACCCAAAATACCTTCTTTATTTAATCGTTTTATATCTTCTTCATTAATTTTGGAAACATATCCAATAACATGAGTTAAATCGGATCCATAAGGATAATAACGACGCTGATAACCTCTAATTGTTACTCCGGAAAACTTAAATTTATTAACAGCAAACCGAGCTTGTTGTTCTTCTGTCAAATCAATTTTGATAGGTAATGAAACGCACTGAGAAGAACGTTTTCGAGCTTTTTCAAAATGTGCTATATCATAATCGCTTAAATTTAATAATAATTTCAATTCATGAATCGTTTGGTTTAAATTAATTGTATCTTCTGGTATTATTTCTAATTGATAAACAGTCCGATTTAATGCTAAAGCTATTCTGTTGCGATCATAAATAATCCCTCTTTTAGGTGGGATAGGAATAATCTTAATACGATTTTCGTTGGCACGAGTAGTATACACATTAAAATTAATTATCTGTATCTGGTATAAGTGAGTAAACAAAATACTAATGACTAACATAATGAAAACGCATGCGATCGTTATACGACGTGTAAACAACGACGACTCAGCTGAATAATCATGCAAAATTTGATAGTCATTTAACTTCATGTAATTAAAACTTACTTATATCTGATATGAATAATCGATATAAATAATTATGCACTTATTTAATAAATGAACTGTTATTTCCATCAGCTCCAAAGTTTTTCTAATTCATACAATTTACGCATTTCTTTTTGCATTACATGTATAACCAAATCGCCTAAGTCTATTAACACCCATTCACCAATACTCATACCTTCTATACCATACGGTTTTAACCCCACATTACGGGATTGATATAATATATCCTGAGATATAGAAACTACATGACGATTAGACATACCAGTACAAATAATCATAATATCTGTAATGTGAGTTTTATTATGCACATCAAAACACATAATATTCTGTCCCTGTACGTTATTGATAACATTAATTATAAATTCTTTCAGAGTATTGGATCGCACAATTTAATACCCAGGTATATATACTACATATAACTTTTTTATTATATTTACACAATTAATGTATGGTATTTGACTAAATAACACAATGATTATCTTATTAATTTTTTAAATTTTTAAAATAAACAAGATCTATTATATAGATATTGTTAATATCTAATAAAAAATAACTGTTCGATCTATGTTTGTTATAGATATTCCAAATAAAATAAACATAAATTACTAATTTGTTGTTGTGTTTTTTTATTTTCATAAACTTAAATGGACATGATAACAATTTAAATAAAGCAATCATCAAGACATATACACCTATAACTATATTTTAATGTTAAAAAATAAAAAATTACTTATATACATATTAGTGTAATAACATAAATCTATTACAATATTTACTGTAAATCATTGTAATAAAGAACTTACGCGTGTATCTTATGTATAAGTGATTGGCACCTAATATAATAATTATCAGACTTATTCTAGCAAGTAAAATTTACATACTAAACATAGAAACATATGGCAACGACGTATTAAATTAAAAACCATTATCAAGCACGTTTTTTTTATCGTAGCATAATATAAGCGATAATAATTCAAAATTTGATCGAGATAAAAGCACATAATCTTTTTTATATGCTAATTCTATTTCTGATAATAATCCTACTGCTTGGTGTAATTGATATAAACTTAGTCGTTTTATCGCTCTAGCCAGTAACATGAAATGATATTTTTTATATATTTTATATTGTTTTAGTAAATTAAATAATGATTTTCCTTGCATCATATTATATTTGAGATTAGTTAGTATCAATACTTCAGATTTGATGTTGCGTAATAATACTTCTAAATCAACACCCGTATATTCTAATTTTTGCAAAATACGATCAGCACGTTGTTTGTTTCCTATCAAAATTGCTTCTATCCAATGATTTATATTAAAACATGCTGAATCAGTTACTATTTTTTTGACACGTATGAAATTTAAATTTCCGTCAGGATAGATTAAAGAGAGATTATGTAATGTTTGATGTAATAATGTTAAATTACCTTCGTAATAATAGCATAATAGTTGACTAGCTAAATTTTCTATGACAAGTTTCATATGTTTAGCTTGATTTTCTATCCATACCATTAAGCGTGTATGTGTAGGAGTGCTACAATCAATGAATGTTCCTATTTTGTTAGAACATTGTAACCAAATATTATTTTTATTAATTTGATTTGATTCATGAATGTATAAAATTAATACTAAATCGTCATAAAGCAATGAGAATAGTAAAGGCACGTTTTTGTTAAAATAAGCGATAGGATAATTTCGAGGAAAATTTAATATCAATATTTTTCGTTTTGTAAATAAACTCGACATTTTAAATAAATTAAATATGTCCTTCCAATCAGAATATATATTCAACTCTATATTAACAAATTCATTAAAATTTAGTATTCTAGCTGTATTTATAATATTTAGACAACTATCTTGCAAAAAATAAGAATCATTTCCTAATAATAAATAAACAAATTTCAGTTCTTTCTTTAATTCTGTAAATAATTGTTCTGGGTATATCCAAATCATGATATATTGTAATGATGAATTAAGAGGTTTATATTTAAATTAATGTAAAAAATAATTTTATAACATATCTTAGTTAAAAATCTTCATATATTAGAAATAATTGGCATATTAATTGTTGAGCTGCGTCTCGATACATTTCGTTGCGTATATTCTTTTCTTGTGTATCATTAAATAAAGCATTTTCAGGATTTCTTATAAAAGATCGACATACCCGAACATTGATGGGACAACAATTTTTGTTTGGCACGAATAAATTAGTTTTTATGTACAATATTAATTGATATCCAGCTTCTTTTCCGTTCTGAAATACGGATGTGGTTATGTGTTTTTCCGAAGTATTGACGATTTTTAACAGAGGAATTTGTATTTCTTGTTTACATAATAAATTATCACTTAAATCGTTAGAAATATTAATATGATTTGCATATAATTCAGTCATTATAGATCGAGTTATTGGTCCAAACGGGTCATCACTACATAATATTATAGATTTTATATTGTTAATTGTTTGCAATTTTTTTTCCGTTATATCTGTACATAATTGATAACCACAACTTGTAAAAATAATCATAGTTACAACACTTACCAACATTAAAAAAATATTTTTTTTTATATAAAAAATAATATCCAACATTTATTTTACGATGATATTGATTACTTTATTTGGAATATAAATTATATTGCTTATTTTTTTTCCAATCAGGTATTTATTTAAAGTCCTCTCTTTTTCTAACAGTTGATAAACCACATTTTTATCACTATTTAATGGCACAAAAATTTTATGTCGCATCTTTCCGTTAATTTGAACTAAAACAAGCGTTGTTTCATTTTGTATCGCCTGCCTATCTACAGTAGGCCACGTTACATTATCAATATCTTCTGAGCCTCCTAAAGCTTTCCATAAAATAAAACTAATATGTGGAGTAAATGGATATAACAATCGCACTACCACTAACAAAGCCTCTTGTAACACTGCTCTATCTTGCATACTTTTTTTAGGAGCGTTGTGTAATTTATTTACTAATTTCATAATAGCGGCTAAAGCAGTGTTGAATGATTGCCTACGATCAATATCATCAGTAACTTTTTCTATGGTTTTATGTATATTATATCGAATAAGTTTTTGAGTACGATCAAGCATTAAAATACATAATGCATCTACGGGTCCATCTTGGGTGTGTCGATATATTAAGTTCCAAATCCGTCTGAGAAAACGCTTGGCGCCTTCTAGGCCAGATTCTTTCCATTCTAATGTCGCTTCGATTGGAGCAGCAAACATTATGAAAAAACGCACTGCGTCTGCACCATATTTTTTAATAATTATATTGGGATCTATTCCATTATTTTTTGATTTTGACATTTTACACATTCCGGCATAAATTAAATCGTGTCCGTTTTTATCAATAGCTTTTATAATATTCCCTATTTTATCACGTTTTACTTTAACATCAGTTGGATCTATCCATATACGTTGGTTATTAGGAGATAAATAATAAAAAGAATCTGCTAATACCATACCCTGGCATAATAAACGTATTGCAGGTTCATCGGAAAGCACTAGTCCTTCATCGCGCATTAATTTGTGATAAAAACGAAAATATAATAAATGCATGGTGGCATGTTCAATGCCACCTATGTATTGATCAATTGGTAACCAATAATTAGCAGCATGCGTATTTAACATAGCTTCATTATAATGAGGACAAGTATAACGAGCATAATACCAAGAAGATTCCATAAAAGTATCAAAAGTGTCGGTATCACGAATAGCTGTTTGCCCCTTATAAGTAGTTTGAATCCAGTGAGAATACATTTTTAAAGAACTATCGCTATATTCATCGCTATTTCTCTGTGTAGTTAATATATTTTTTGGAAGAATTACTGGTAATTGATCTAAAAGTACTGGCTTGATCGCACCATTTTTTAATGTTACCATGGGAACCGGGACTCCCCAATAACGTTGACGAGAAACACACCAATCTTTTAGGCGATAATTTATTTTATATTGAGCTATACCGCGTGTAATTAACGCTTTAGCGATAGTACTAGATGCCATTTGAGAATTTAATCCATCAAATTCACCAGAATTAAATAATATTCCGCCAGAAGTCATTGCTTTCATCATAATACTTGGTGTAATTTCGTCTAGATTTTTTATAACAGGTTTTATTGGCAAATTATATTTATTAGCAAATTCCCAATCTTGTTGATTATGAGCTGGGACGGATATAGCCGCCCCTATTCCATCAGATTCCATAGGTATTACAGAATTAGAGACCCAAATTGGCAATTTACTATTAGTGATCGGATGTATAGCATAAATATTGGTAGGTATTCCCTCGTTTTTAATATAAAAAACGTTGTTTTTGTTTAATTTAGTATCATATTTATCGTATTTTTCAATAAAATGAGCTAAATTTACATCAATTTCTGCTACTTGTAATGCTATTGGATGATCTATCGATACTACTAAATAAGTAATGCCCATAAAAATATCTAATCGTGTCACATATATCATCAATGTATCATTAGAATTTTCAATATCGAAAGTAACATTAACACCTTCTGAACGCCCAATCCAATTTCGTTGCATGATTTTTACTTGTTTAGGCCAATATTTTAATTGATCTAACCCATATAACAATTGATCTGCATAATTAGTAATTTTTAGAAACCATTGTGGAATTTTTTTATGTTTTACACGAGTATGACAACGCCAACAGCAATCATTAATAACCTGTTCATTAGCTAAAACTGTTGTATGATATGGACACCAGTTTACTGATGCTGTTTTTTTATATACCAAACCTTTTTTATATAATACCGTAAAAAACCACTGTTCCCATCGATAATATTGTGACTTACAAGTTATCAGTTCTCTACTCCAGTCATAAGCAAAACCTAATGATTGTAATTGGTTTTTCATATAACTAATATTAGAGAACGTCCAGATTCCTGGATCTGTATTATTTGTAACTGCAGCATGTTCTGCAGGCAATCCAAAAGCGTCCCATCCTATAGGTTGTAGTACATTTTTTCCGAGCATACGTTGATATCGGGAGATCACGTCTCCAATTGTGTAATTACGCACATGTCCCATATGTAAATTTCCAGATGGATATGGAATCATAGATAAGCAATAATATTTTTCTTTATTATTATCTTCTATTACTGAAAACGTTTTATTTTTATCCCAATATTTTTGAATAATGTTTTCAATTTCGCTTGGAGAATATAATTTACGCATAAAAACTCAACGGGTTAAATGAAAATTATCAATTAGTAATTAAAAATTTTAGTTCATTACAAATATCAATACTGCTAAAACGAAATTATTTTTATTAAAATAAAATAGGCATTATAATAATAATTATACATAATTCATAATACTTAATTATTTTTTTTGTATACTTTATAGGGAACGTTTGTTTATCACTTAATAAAATGAGTACGACATGTAACTTTGAAACTCCCATGTAATTAGAAGCGATAAGTACTTTGAAGATTTGATAACAGTTTTTGTTAAAATTACGTATAATTTTTACATTTAAAAATTAGAACAACATATATAGCAATACCCCAAAATAACCAGGATCCAAATTTCGCATATGGCGTCAAACCTGTAGTTGGAATAACTTCATCGCTCAGCACTGCAGAGATAAATTGAGTTAATTGTGCTTGTAGAGAACCATCTGCATTAATAATTGCAGTAATTCCATTATTCGTGCTACATAATAAAGGCCTTCCTAATTCTAAAGCACGCATACGAGCCATTTGAAAATACTGCCATGGTCCAATAGAATGACCAAACCATGCATTATTTGCGACAGTTAATAAAAAATCAGTATCAGGTTTAAAATTATCACGTATTTGTTTACCAAGAATTATTTCATAACAAACAGCGGTAGTCATTTTTATACATGACGCAGTTAATTGTGGTTGCAAATAACAGCCTTTTTGCATGAAAGGCACAGGTACGTTAAAAAAATTCAACAGCGGTTTAAAAATTCCTTGAAATAGAAACCTTTCAGAACATAACACTAAATGATGTTTATCATACCTATTGTTATGTGGATATTTATAGGGTTTAGATTCTCCAATTACTATAACAGTATTATAGTAATGATAACAGTCTTTAACGTAACGTACTCCAATAATTCCAGTGATTAAATGTGTTTGGTATTGTCTGAATTTTTTATCTAATAATGTTAAAATCTCATTGTAATCTATTTCATTTCCTGGAATAGCCGATTCCGGCCAAATAACTATTTTTGTTTTTCCAAGTAAGGGTAAAGTATGGTCTATATATGTCTGCAGTATTTTTTCTACATAATTAGAGTTCCATTTTATATGTTGATCAATATTACCTTGCACTAAAGAAACATGAACAGCACGTTGTGGCTGCAAACGATACCATTGTATCCATGTTAAAGGCCATAAAAATAATAGCATTCCTAAAGATACAACAGTTGATGATAATTGTGCTTTTTTAATGGATAGGGCTAATAATCCACTGATTAAAATAAGAGTAAACGTAATACCTTCTACTCCAAAAATAGGGGCAATACCTTTTAGAGGACCATCAATTTGACTATACCCAAATTGTAACCATGGAAAACCGGTGAATATGTGTCCTCTAATATATTCAATAATTAACCATAATATTGGAGAAACACTTACCGCATACCATATACTTGTGTATGATTGAATTATTACCAATAACACAGAAAATAATACAGGATATAATATTAGGTATAATACTAAAAAAATGATTAGTAAAACATTGATACAACAATGCATTCTACTAAATTGGTCCATACTTACATAGATCCATTGCAGCCCGCTGCCAAAAAATCCAATACCCCAAAAAAATGTATACCATGCAGCTTGTTTCCACGTAGAATCTAAAATCGTTTTCAATAACACAGTTAAAGAAATAATACTAGCTGGCCAAAAATTATATGGAGAAAATCCCAAAATACCAAATGCTCCAAACAACAACACCATAAAAAACCATAAATATTGTTTATATTTATAATATGTGGTAACGACAGCAATCATGTCTGCAGGTTATTTTGTTTGGGTATATATAATGAGTTTTTGGGAATTTGTACAAGTAATTGTACAATACGATGACTATCTGTAAGTGTAACTTTAAATTTATAACCTAAAATATTAATAGATTCTCCATTTTCAGGCAAATGCCCAAAGGATTGCATAATAAAACCCCCAATAGTATCTATTTCTTCATTATAAAAACAAGTATTAAACATTTGATTAAAATCTATAACAGGGGTCAATGCATTAACAATAAAAGTGTATTGGTTTATTTGACAAATATTACAACTATCTTTATTATCATATTCATCTTCAATTTCACCAACAATCAATTCTAATATGTCTTCAATAGTAATCAGTCCAGACATTCCTCCAAATTCATCTATTACAATAGCCATATGACAACGTTGCAGACGAAATTCTTGCAGCATTCTATCTACGCCTTTGTGTTCTGGTACTACCATTGCTGGACGTAAAATTTTATCAATACTGCATAATTGAGATTTTTTTAATATAAATGGCAATAAATCTTTAGCAATTAAAACACCTTTAATTTTATCTTGACTGCCATGTAATACTGGGAATCTAGAATGAGCAGATTCTATAATAATATTGAGTTGTTCATCCCAAGACTGAGTATTTTTTAAAAAAATAATTTGCGCTCTAGGCACCATAATATCTTTAACTTTTTGTTCAACAATATCCATGACTCCTTCTAACATATCCCGAGTGTCTGAATCTATCAAAGAATTTTGTTCAAAATCACGTATTAAATTTAATAAATCATTGCGATTTTTAGGGCTACTATGAAAGAGATGATGTAATATGAAAGTAAAAAAACTCTTTTTACGAATAGAATTAACATTCTCCTCCAAATTATTGTTATTCATAATATTATTTATTATATCTATCTTATAAAGATTTGAATTGTCTATATGTAGTATAACAACACGTTCGATATCCGCATTGCTGCAGTATACTTATTTCTATTCGTTTCATTAACGTTGCATCCTCATCGAGGATATGATTATATCCTAACAAATGCAATGAACCATGAATCATCATATGTGCCCAATGTGATCTAGAAGGTACATTTCTTTGTTTAGATTCATATTCTATAACTTGGCGGCAAAGTACTATATCTCCAAGTAATGGTGATTTGATTCTTAATGGCGGTGTAAAAGGAAACGACAAAACATTAGTGGGATAATGTTTTCTTAAATAATACCAATTTAAATAACACATTTCTTTTACATCTACTATACGAACGGTTAATTCTATTTTTTTTTTATATATAGAAAATATACCATATACCCATGATTGAAACATTTTTCGATTGGGTAATCCATGCAAATTTTTACATGCTAATTGCAAATTAATAGTCACCTGATTATTTTTCATCAATTCATCCCTTTTATTATAATATTATTATCGCTGCTATTTATCTTATTTATAATTTTGATTTGTAACCATGTTGATATTGATCTTGATGTATATGTAAAATGCTTTTATCTTTATTCCATTCTTCGTAAGCATCTATTATGCGGCTGACTATTGCATGTCGTACTGAATCTTCTTTAGTAAAAAAATTAAAGCTAATATCTTTAATTATGGGTAATACTTTAATAGCATGTGTTAATCCAGATGACTGATTAGATGGTAAATCAATTTGAGTAATATCTCCAGTAACAATCACTGTAGAGTGAAAGCCAGTGCGTGTTAGAAACATTTTCATTTGAGTAATAGTCGTATTTTGCCCTTCATCAAGAATAATGACAGAGTCGTTCAATGTACGTCCGCGCATATAAGCTAATGGAGCCACTTCTATTACATTTTTTTGTATTAATTGTTCTACTCTTTCATGCCCAAGTATATTAAATAAAGCATCATACAATGGGCGTACATAGGGATCGGATTTTTGATGAAGATCTCCTGGTAAAAACCCCAATTTTTCTCCAGCTTCAATCGCAGGACGAGTTAAAATAATATGTTTATTTTTTTGACGCTCTAATAAATCTACTGCAGCAGCTATCGCCAGATATGTTTTTCCAGTTCCTGCAGGTCCTATTCCAAAAGTAATATCATGATTAAAAATATTAGAAATGTATTGTGCTTGATTTTCTGTGCGAGGTTTTATTATTCCATATTTTGTTTCAATTTGTATACGAGTATTATGCACTGATTTTGTGTATTTTGATTGATTTTTTAATATCTGGATGTGTTTAATAGTTAAATATACTTGCTCTGGATTAATATCATGAATCGTGCCGCATTCAGTCTCTGTATCTGAATACAGAGACACCAAAACATTAGCAGCGGTATCAATAGATAATGATGTTCCTACTAATCTAAAAAAATTATCGCGTCTATTAATGGTAATATTCAATTGAGACTCTAATTGTTTTAAATTATCATCAAAAGGTCCGCATAGACTGATCAAGCGTTTATTATTTACTGGTTGTAATCTAATTTCTTTAGTTTCTAAATTCAAACATTACCTCTAATTACTCGGAAAAAATAGTTTATAACACCATTGTATTTAATTAAAAAATCAACAATTATGTATTTAAATATCATTTTTTAAAACAAACAGACTCATATTTATAGTGCTAAAGTTTCAAAAGTATCTATTTTTTAAACAGATGCTTTCAATTTTAGAATGAATAATAGTATAAGAATCGATATGTATAAAAAACATTAATAATGAATAAAAATTAAATCAAATTATTTTTATAATTACATAATATATAATATATTTGAGGTTAAAACATATACAATCATATGTCAAGGACATATGATTGTAGTTAAATCTGTAAATTTTTTAATATTCATTAGAATATGCATTTTTATATGTTACATACTATTACTTAAACAATTAATATTTACTTTCAGAAATTTTCATATTCATTAAGAATAAGTGTGTATATAGAACAACTCTTATTTTAAAATCATCAAATATTATGAATAAATTATTCTGTGATGTGTTAATATTTGGCGCCGGTATTATAGGCGCATCTTTAGCGTTGAGTCTTTCTCGGTCTGGGATCAAAATAATTATAGTAGATCATAAACATCCCGTTCCAATTAAAAAAAAACCGCATATTCGAGTTGCTGCTGTTAATTATGCGTCAATTAAATTCTTGAAACAAATTAATGTATGGAAAAAAATTCCTTCTGATTTTTGTACTCCATATCACCATCTAGAGGCGTGGGAGTGGCCGTCATCAAAAGTAATTTTTCATGCTATATCTGTAGGTGTCTCTAAAATGGGGTGTAGCATTGAAAATAACCGTTTACAATCGGCACTTTGGGAAAATTTTGTAAACTTTAACACAATAACGCTATACTGCCCATCTATGCTCATCTCCACACATTATGATGGTTTTTCTTGGCGAAGTATTCTTGATAATGGTGTCATAATTATTAGTCGTTTGCTAATAGGAGCTGATGGAATTTATTCTGAGATCCGAAAAAAATTAGGAATTGGAGTAATTGGTTGGAAATATCATCAATGTTGTATGTTGCTCACTATTAAAACAGAAAAATGTAAACGTGGAACAATTTGGCAAGTATTTACTCCTTATGGTCCCATAGGTTTCTTACCTTTACACAATCATTGGGGTTCCTTAATGTGGTATGATACCCCTGAACGTATTCAGAGGTATCAACGATTACCTACAGCAATTCTGGAAAAAGAAATTGAGAATAATTTTCAAAAACAACTAGGCAATATCAAATTACATAATATAGCCGTAGTTCCATTGATTCGTCAATGTGCACGTAACTATGTGACTCCAGGAGGAGCATTAGTTGGTGATGCTGCACATTCCTTGCATCCTTTAGCGGGACAAGGAATAAATTTAGGACTTCGTGATGTTATGAGCTTATCACAATTATTGATTAATTCACGCGTTTTTGACGAAAATTCGAGTGTTTCAGAAATTCTGGTATCCTATCAAAATAGCCGTAAATATGATTCTTTTCTGATGCAATTATGTATAGATTGGTTATATGTTATTTTTCACAATGATCACCTGCCATTAAAGATAGCGAGAAATGTTGCATTTATGGCAGTCGAGCGTTCTTATTATTTAAAAAGACAAATATTAAAATATGCCTTAGGTATTTAAATCATTTTGATATTAAACAAGTACTTTTACATTATTATTATTTACGTATCAATGCACAAGCTTAGTGTTATCTTATATGTTAATTATTTATCTTAAAATAATTGCCAATCATCAATTACACTGAATTTTAAATACGAAGTTATTCATATTTTGTTAAACTTTTCATGATTTAATTTCTATATCTGCTGGGGCACCAGGATTCGAACCTGGGAATGGCGGGATCAAAACCCGCTGCCTTACCGTTTGGCTATGCCCCATTATCATGAAATATATTTATTCATTCATATACACTTTATATTGACTATACTTCCTTTTTTTATATTACGTGTATGTTGTTTATATGAATTTACAACATACGGGAGGCGAGATTTGAACTCGCACACTTCGCAGTATCAGATCCTAATTCTGATGCGTCTACCTATTTCGCCACTCCCGCGTGCTATCTGATTGTGTGGATAGCTACGACGGGACTTGAACCTGTGACCTCAGCATTATGAGTGCTGCGCTCTAACCGACTGAGCTACGTAGCCAATATTTTTTAATTGTCTTATATTATATGCGCTCGGTTAAGCATCTAAACACAACAAACTCGGTGTTACATTATGCAGTAATTATAAAATATCCGTCAACTTTCTTTTACGTTTATCTAAATATATAGATTCTCAACTATTGTGTAATAGTGGTTTTTATTGTAAAAATATAGAAATTATGAAATTTACTTTATAACATTGCACATTATATCAATGTAATCGTAATCTGATTAATCATAAACAAAAAAATAAGAACATAATTGTAGTAAAAGCATATATTATGAAAATTGTTGTGCATAATCATTTCATTCTATTTAGATACAGTAGAATAACAAATAATCTACAGCAATAAAAATTTAAAATTGCAGATAACGTTAAAAGTATGCATTATAATACGATAAAATATTTACTCATAAATACTATTTATTTAATGCATTTATTATTTTTATATTATAAAAATGATGTATTAATTATTCTTCCATTAACAATGGTTTTTTTTATTTGGTAATCTTTATTAAAAACAGTTAGATTAGCAATTTTGTTTACCTCTAAACTACCTAAATAATGGTCTACTCCTATAGCTTTTGCTGGATATAGAGTAGCCATACGTACAGCTTCATCTAATGGTATTCCGGTGTATTTAACGGTATTTTTTATTGCTTGTATCATTGTTAAAGTAGATCCACTAAGTACGCCTTTGCCATCCATGCATATATTATTTTTATGATATATAGTTTTATTAGAAAAAATAAAACTAGATATGATTTTATTAACTCCTGCAGGATTAGTAGCATCAGTTATTAAAATTAAACGATCACCTTTAATTTTTTTAGCATATCTAATATTAGCCCAATGGACATGTACCCCATCTGCTATAACGCTGCAATATATTTCTGGTGCATCAAAGATAGCTCCAATAACACCAGGTTCACGAGCAGTTAATGGAGGCATGGCATTAAACAAATGAGTCCCAAAAGTAATACCATTCAAAAAACTAAATCGTGTTTGTTTGTAAGTAGCATTAGAATGTCCGATTGAGATACAGATTCCCGATTTTTGTAATTTTTGAATAAATGTCATCTCCAATTGTTCAGGAGCAAGAGTTATTTTTTTTATAACGTCACTATTATCACATAAATAACTTATCATCTCTTCTGTCGGTAAACGAATTAATATAGGATTGTGTATACCTCTTTTTACAGAATTTATAAATGGACCTTCTAGATGTAATCCTAAAGCCTGATTTTTATTTGTAAATAAAAAGGCACGCATAACTTCAACAGCTCGCTGCATTAAAGCATTGCTACTAGTGATCAATGTTGGAAGAAAACTGGTACAACCTGAAAGTTGGTTAGTTTCCTGCATGGTCTTCAATGTACATATTGATATTTCATTGATATGATCATTGAATTTTACGCCGCCGCACCCATTAATTTGTAAATCTATAAATCCAGGTGTTAATAAAAATCCTGATAGATCGTATATGTCTATATTTTTAGGTAACTCATTAGTAAAGCAAATAGCTTTGATAATATCCTTGGAGACTATAAGCGCGTGATTATCGAGAATTTCTTTTCCAGTATATATTTTGCTGTTAATTAAAGCATACATTTTTTAAAAACTACACTATGATTGTTTGACTATTTATTTCTAATTCTTGAAAATATCTAACTGTTTTTATTTTTAATTCCATAGTCGATAAATCATCACATACTAATATCGATTTAGAATGTAACTGCAAACAACTAATTGTCCACATGTGATTAACGCTACCTTCAATTGCTGCCTGTACAGCTGCTGCTTTATCTAATCCAGTTGCTATTATTATTATTTCCCGTGATTCTAGTAATGTAGCAATCCCAATAGTTAATGCAAATTTAGGGACAGAATTAATATTATTGTTAAAAAATTTAGCATTCGATGCGCGAGTTTCTTTGCTTAAATTTTTAATTCTAGTGCGTGATGTTAAGGAAGAACCAGGTTCATTGAAAGCAAGGTGCCCATCACTGCCAACCCCTCCTATCAGTAAATTAATACCTCCATATAATTTGATTTTTTCTTCATATTGTTTACATTCATGTTCGATATTATTAGTATCTCCATTTAAAACGTAGACATTTTCTTTAGAGATATCAATATAATCAATAAAATTTGTATGTATAAAAGTATTATAACTTTTGGGATTTTCACGAGACAAACCAAGATATTCGTCCATAGTAAATATTACTACATGTTTAAAACTTACTTGACCAGATTGATACATATCTATAATATTTTTATAAGTTTTTATCGGGGTTTTACCTGCAGGTAGGCCTAATATAAATGGATTATCAACAGTAGGATTAAAGGAATTAATACGGCACACAACGTAATACGCAACCCACTGAGCAACATGGTCAGAAGTGTCTAAAAATATAACTCTCATGTAGATCCTTGTTTAATTGAGTTAATAATAAAATTGGTCTATAGCATTCTATTATATATAGTGTTTTAAAAGAACTAAATAAAACAGAAAATGGATACATGTACTTTTAATGGTAGATGTGATTTAAGTTATTTTTAAAAGTTAAACAATAAGACATTTGATAACGTACCATTTAAAATTAGTAACAAATCAACGAGAAGTAATCGTCCTTAATTTGAAAAACATTTCATTACACAAACCGGTAACTATGAAATAACACACGTATCAACATATAAATAGTTTTTTCAGACAGCTATTTTCTCTAGCTACTAAAACGTACGTGTTTATTTTTATTTCAAAATTTGCTTATATATTTCATTCTAACATAATTTAGATTATGCTCGCGCTATACAACCGAATTTAATCAGCACCTATATCTATTTACCTATATTGTAGCCATTTGATTACATGATTAATCAACTAACATAAGTAAATTGTATCAGATACGGTGCGGTTTACAACAACAAAGTAAAATTTATATATGTTCTAAATCTTATAAAAAATAAATATCTATAGCATTGTAATTGCTATGACTGTCAGCATATAATATACTGCATGTGATTTATATATAAGAAAATAATTTGTATACTATGTATTTGATAAAAAACAAAATATATTTTAATTATAAAAATAGATTTTTTTTATTATTACTTTGATTCCTATCGTACTAACTACTGAATAATATATACATATTTAAAATAACAATTACTATAGCATTGTATGCTGTTGAATTTTATTTGATGCATTTATTAACATATTATGGAATTGTATATTATAGTTGTAATATAAAATGATTGTTTTTAAAATTTGTTTATATTATTACACAATAATTACAGTAAAGCCTTCTTGCTGAAATAATGGATAGCATAATATCTACATATTAACGACGATTAATATATATTTATACAAAAGAATAAGCAAATGAATATGATCATAGATCATCGACCTAATTTTATTCACCATATTATTGATCAGGATTTAGAATCGAGAAAATATACTATTGTACGTACACGATTTCCTCCAGAGCCTAATGGGTATTTACATATTGGACATGCTAAAGCTATTTGTCTTAATTTTAGTATTGCTCAATACTATCAGGGTCAATGTAATTTACGGTTTGATGATACCAACCCAGACAAAGAACATAAAGAATACGTTGAAGCCATTAAGGATGATATTAGATGGCTAGGTTTTATGTGGCATGGAGATGTGCATTATTCATCAGATTATGTCGAAGAGTTGTATAATTATGCCATTAAATTGATTAAAAAGGGATTAGCGTATGTAGATGAATTGTCTATAGATGAAATTAGAAAATACCGCGGGACATTAACGAATCCCGGAAAAAATAGTCCATACCGATCTCGTAGTATTAAGGAAAATTTAATTTATTTTTATAAAATGCGAGCTGGAGACTTTCCAGAAGGCGCCGCTTGTTTGCGCGCTAAAATCAATATGGCCTCTTCTTCCATAGTAATGCGGGATCCAGTATTATATCGTATTAAATATACTCCACATCATCGTATTGGAGAAAATTGGTGTATTTATCCAACATATGATTTTAGTCATTGTATTTCAGATGCGATAGAAGGGATTACCCACTCTTTATGTACTTTAGAGTTTCAAGATAATCGCGTTTTGTATTATTGGATATTAAGCAATATTGATATACAAACACACCCTACTCAATATGAATTTTCTCGTCTTAATTTAGAATACGTAATCACGTCTAAACGTAAACTTAATATATTAGTCACAAACAATATAGTTGACGGATGGGACGATCCTCGTATGCCTACTATTTCTGGATTACGACGCAGAGGATATACAGCCAGATCAATTCGTGAATTTTGTCATCGCATTGGTATTAGCAAACAAGAAAGTCAAATAAAATTGTCACTTTTAGAATCATGTATTCGCGCAGATTTAAACAAATATGCACCACGACTTATGGCAGTAATCAACCCAATAAAAATTATTATTAATAATTTACCTGTAGGATATGAGGAAAAAATTGAAATGCCGAATCATCCTAATAACTCTGATATGGGAGTGCGTTATGTAGTTTTTAGTCAAAAAATTTTTATTGATCGTTTTGATTTTTGTGAAGTATTAAATAATAATGAACGTTATAAATTAACTTTAGGCAAGGAAATACGACTAAGGTACGCTTATGTTATAAAAGCAATAAGCACCGAAAAAGACAACGATGGGAATATCATTTGTGTTTATTGTAATTATGATCCATATACTTTACATAAAAATCCAACAGATGGTAGAAAAATTACCGGAGTTATCCATTGGGTATCAGCCACAAGAAACGTACCAGCTGAATTTCGTTTGTATGATAAATTATTTATTCATCCTAATCCTTCTATTACAGATAATTTGTTATCCAATATTAATCCTAAATCTTTAATAATTTCTAAAGGAGTTGTGGAAGAAAATATAATCCGATCCTATAATTCTGGCCCCTATCAAATCGAGCGAGAAGGATATTTTATTATAGACAAACATCGATCTAAAGAATCTTACTTAGTGCTTAATAGAACAGTAACTTTAAAAACATCTAAGTATTCTAATCTAAATAAATAAATTTCCAAGTTATTTTATACAGTCATGTTTAAATAATCCTGTTATTTATTAATTATAGCATAAATAGATTCTAATTGTATAGAGAATTAAATAATGCGAGTATGTACTCGCATTATTTAATTCAGAGTTAATCTGTAACAATAACAATCGTATGCACAGTGTGACAATATCATTATTTTATTTATTACTAATATTCATCTCATTGCGAATTTGATTAACCCAATGCTGTACACGAATCCCTGTCATTTCGGGTTGACGATCTTCATCAATAGCTAACCCTACAAACTTATCGGTTTCAATTAAACTTTTTGATGTATCAAAATGATAACCAGTCGCGGGCCACAATCCTATAACAACAGCTCCATTTTTTAAAATAATATCATATAAAATACTCATTGCGTCACAAAAATATTCTGAATAATCTTCTTGATCTCCACATCCAAAAATTGCAACTTTTTTTCCAGAAAAATTGATATTTCTTAATGCGGGTAAAAAAGCATCCCAATCGCATTGAGGCTCTCCATAATACCAGGTAGGAATTCCAAACAATAAATTGTCATAATTTTCTATATCTTCTTTAGAACTCATCGCTATATCAAAAATATCTGCAATACTTTGTCCTAACTGCGCTCGAATCATTTTAGCAAGTTTTTCAGTATTACCTGTATCACTACTAAAAAAAATACCTACTAACGCTGCTCCCATAGTATTCCAACCTTATATTTTTAAAATTTAAATTATATTTTGTTATCAACTAAAACACATTCAATTTCACGATATCCATCAATATATCAATGATATCATGATGTCCCATAATACCATTTATACAATACCTAAGCAATTCAATAATTATCAATATTATTTGTTTGGAATGATATAAATTGAAAAAATAATAAAATAGACGTTATAATATAACGTTGCATTATAAAGGTTAATAAATAATAAATTTATTAATTGCACTTAATACATGTGCAGAATTATCCCAATGCACCCAATGTCCTGCGTTAGGTATCGTACGAATATATGCCTGTGGAAATTGATGATAGATATCATGCAAACAACGATCATTGAGATACGAAGATAATGCACCTCTAATAAACAACGCTGGACCCCACCAAGTTTGATATGTGTGCCAGTCGCTGATATGAGTATAATTGCTCTTGATAGCTGCAAAGTTAAAAATCCAAGATCCTTGACGAAAAGATTTTAATAAAAATAATGTTAATGCTTGATGAATACGATACTGTTGCATAAAACGTGCGGCTTCGCTTCTATTTTTTACTCCAGATGTATTAATGTGTTCAATTGCGCGAAAAACATTATCATGGTTATGCATATTATATTTTATTGGAGCTATGTCAATAACCACGACTTTGCTGATACGATGAGCTGCCAACGTACATAGTTTCATGGCAACTTTTCCGCCCATTGAATACCCAATGACTATACATTTTTTTATTAATAATTGATCTAATAAATCTAAGATATCTTTTGCCATCATGTAATAAGTCATAGATTGCTCATGAGGAGAACGACCATGATTACGTAAATCAACTTGCACGACATAACAATATAGAACCAAGCTTTCAGCAATTATTCCAAGATTAGTAAGATCACCGAAAAGACCATGGATCATTATTACTGGGGTTCTTTGACGACATATACTTTTAAATATTCGAAATCTGTAATTAAGCTGCATATAATAGTGCTATTGTAGTAATTTTCAAGATATTATTTATCATGATTGAATAATACATATATTTAATATATATAACAATGACAATACTATCAATTGATAGAAACCATCACTTTTTGCAATCATTGTTGAATATAGTCGAAACTACAAACCAAAATATATCATTAGACTTTACGAAAAAAGTAAAATAATATTCTTAAATCACAAGATAATTAATTTAAGGAGATCTTTATATGAAGCATCATATTCGTTCTGGACAACTTGCATCCTATAATGAAATTATCAACACGTCTCGATTAATAACACAATATTATACCTTGTCTCCCGATCCAAGTAATGACGGTCACAATATTATATTTGGTACATCAGGTCATCGTGGTAGTTCTCAGAGATACAGTTTCAACGAAGCACACGTATTGGCAATTAGCCAATCGATCGCGCAAGTACGTGCGCAACAAGGCATAACTGGACCATGTTACATTGGAAAAGATACACATGTACTTTCTGAGCCAGCGTTCATATCTGTACTTGAAGTATTAGCAGCTAATTTTGTTGATGTCGTTGTTCAAAGAAACAATGGTTATACTCCAACTCCTGTTATTTCTCATGCTATCACTCAATATAATAAAAACAAATATGATAATCATGCAAAAAAAGCTGATGGTATCATTATCACATCTTCTCATAATCCACCTGAAGACGGTGGGATAAAATATAATTCAATATATGGCGGCCCAGCTTCTACTAGTATAACTCGTGCAATTGAACATACCGCCAATAATTTTTTAGCAAATAATTTAAAAAATGTACGCCGCATGACATTAAATAAAGCTTGGAAAAGTGGTTATATACATCTACAAGATTTTATTCTAAATTATGTAAAACAACTATCCACAATAATCGATATGCAGGCCATAAAAACATCTGGTTTAAAACTAGGAGTACATCCTTTAAGTGGGGCAAGTATAGATTATTGGCAAAATATCGCCCAATGTTATCAATTAGATTTAAATTTAATCAATGAAGAAATTGATAAAACTTTTAGTTTTATACATCTTGATTATGACGGCTGCATCCGAATAGACTGTTCTTCTGAATTCGCAATGACTGGAGTATTAAAATCGTATGATAATTTTGATTTGCTTTTAGTTAATGACCCAGATTGTGATAGACATGGAATTATTACTCCTCTTGGTTTAATCAAACCCAATCATTATCTCGTAATAGCAGCGAATTATCTTTTTAATAATCGCCCATTGTGGCGTAATCATTCATTGTCCTTAGGAAAAACTTATGTATCAAGTGTTATGATAAATCGAGTAGCATACAATCTCAAGCGTCAATTATTAGAAGTACCGGTAGGTTTTAAATGGTTTGCGCAAGGATTGTTTAATAGTTGCTTTGGGTTTGTAGGCGAAGAAAGCGCAGGAGCATCTTTCTTAGATTTTTATTGTTCTCCATGGTCTACTGATAAAGATGGACTGATTATGTGTCTATTAGCAGCTGAAATAATTGCTATTAATAATCAATCTTTACAGCAGTATTATGATCAATTAGTTCAAAATTTTGATATATCTAGTTATAATCGTATTCAATTCCCCGTTAATGATACACAGAAATCCCTGATTTCCAGCACATTATTTAATCAGATTAATATGACAGAATTAGCAGATGATCCTATTATTAAAATATTCAATATAGCCCCATTAAGACATCAAATATCCATGGATGGTATAAAAATAGTAACTCGTAATGGTTGGGTAGCGTGTCGACTATCGGGTACTGAATTAGTATATAAAATTTATTGCGAAAGCTTTTTAAATATTGCGCATAGAAAAAAAATAGAAAAGGAAATAATAGGTATTATCAATACTATACTGAATACATCTTAATACAATATATGTACGATAATAAATTACAGATAGTAGTTATCAAATAATTATATTTATTAGTCTTCATTATCACTGAATAACATTTTACATACAATTTATCTTATGGACACGAATAACAATTATATCTTTATTACATATATCGTTATATGTGTATTTATATTATTGTGTGGACATTTACGATTTTAAGTTAAAATTTTCATCCATTTTTTTAAGTGAAAATTCAACTGCATACATCGTTATTAATGCTGTTGATTACCATGGTATTAAATATCATAGAATTAATGTGTGCATTCATAAAAATAAACATAGATGTTTTAAATTTCCATATCTTTTAAATAATGCTTAGTTAGCTGCAATCTACATTAGAAATTGCTGTGTTTAATAAAATATAAATAATATAAAGGACGTATCTTAATACGATAGTCATTTTTAATAAATTATATGAAAAATATATGATTAATTAGTACTTTATGATAGGCTTGGTGTATTACAGCGCAGGAAGTCACAGTTTTATATGTGATTGTCAACGCATTGCGTTATGTATAACTGTTTATATTTTAAAATACCCAGAATATGTATATATTGAAAGTATATATATTTTACTAACAACGTTAGTAGTATATCTAACCAGATTTAGTAACACTTTAATTAAATGACTACTTAAATATTCTAAATTATATTTAAATAATTGTCTGTACATTTGTGCGAACAATAATAAACTTTTTTTGTAACCACATTAACAATATACATAAATAACCATATGGAATTTATTTCTGAAATTTAGAATTAAATGTATAGATAATTCATTTTATAAGCAATCAAGTATTGTATGATGATTGATATCAGTGTAGAAGCAATTTTTTTAAGATAAATAGAGGATACATAAAAAATTCATTTCTAGAATATTGATGATACACAGAAACACAATGCAAATGTTAATACTCTATGAAAAAAACTAAAAATACTAACAACATTAACTTGTTATATATTCGTTTTTGTAACAATCTTTTTGTCATAAACAATAAAATTTTTTTTAGATTTATAAAAATAATACATGTGACATCAGAAGCACAAGTAAAATATTTATAATCTCCTATTTGCTTATTTTTTATAAGATGAATTAATTTACAATAATGTTAATAAAAGATATTAATTCTTTATAAAAAGAATACCTTTATGATTCAAAATGTTTATTATTCAAATGCTATATTATTTCTTGCCTATGTGTTATGTTATTTTAACAGCACCTTCAGTTATAACAATAGCTACCTCAACCGACAAAGGTTAACAACCTTAACCTAGTTAACGTCAAATTAAGTTAAAAAATATAAAAATTTTTAATAACTGACGATAATAATACATTACTAATGTTGAATACATTATTTTTCATCTATTTTGCGTAATATAAAAAACAAAAGATTTATAATCTACCCCGCCTTATTATTGCATAATATATATTTTTCTTAAAAAAATTATAAACAACTGAATTCAATTCTAAATTTTATAATATTATTAAATTGTTAATAATATGCAGGATATGGTATTACATACGATCTAATCATTTGTTATAATGCTGATAAAATTAGTGTAATCTGCAGATATATATCAAATTGAAAATATAATGCATATAAAAAAATTACATTTTGTGAGATAAAATATAACAATAATTATTTTTTATTATTAATTATTTTTTGCTGTATAACGTTTTAAGATGTAAGAACGTGTCACTACAACATATGTTCGTCATTATATAACTTAAGAGTGTTTATATGATCAAAGACAATCGAAGACCAACGCATTTAAATATCAGAACTATACGGTTTCCTATCACTGCTATTGCTTCTATTTTACATAGAATATCTGGAATTTTATTATTCATAATAATTGGACCCATGCTTTGGATATTAAAATTGTCTTTATCTTCCAATAATGAATTCTGCAAAATTCGTAGTTTTTTATTAATGAATCATTATATTTTCCAATGTTTGTTTTGGATAGTTACAATAGTATTTAGTTATCATATAGTCGCTGGGGTCCGTCAAATTTTAATGGATTTTGGATGTATACATCAAACATTATTAGTAGGAAAAATTAGTGCAAAAGTTATGTTTATGCTGATTATTTTATTATCTATTTTCAGTGGAATTTTGATATGGTATCCATTATTAAATCAATCTTGAAAAATCATGGAGTATATGAATGGTTGTTAGTACGTTGTTCGGCCGTTTGGATGTTATTGTACATCATGTATATCTCTATTTTTATTATTTTTGATCACGCTCTGTCTTATGACAAATGGTATGATTTTTTTAGCAAAAATACTACTAAAATATTTAGTATCCTGGCCTTGCTATCTGCTTTAAGTCATACTTGGATTGGCATGCGCCATGTGTTAGAAGATTACATAAAATTCTCCGCATTAAGACAATTAGGGATATGGACAACTGGTTTTATATTATTCATGTACTTATTATTTGGAATGATTATTATTTGGAGCGTATAGATGCATCATATACCAATTAAAGAATTTTTTTCTGTTGTCATTGGAGCTGGCGGTGCAGGTATGCGCGTTGCACTGCAAATTTCTAAAATGGGGTTTTCCTGCGCTTTAATATCTAAGGTCTTTCCTACACGTTCACATACAGTATCTGCACAAGGGGGGATTACGGTTGCTCTTGGTAATAATCATGAAGATGATTGGCAATGGCATATGTATGACACTGTCAAAGGATCGGATTATATAGGAGACCAAAATGCTATTGAATATATGTGCAAAACTGGCCCTCAAGCAGTATTAGAATTAGAACATATGGGTTTACCATTTTCTAGGTTAAAAAATGGGCGTATTTACCAACGACCATTTGGAGGGCAGACCTTGTATTATGGAAAAAAACAAGCAGCACGTACTGCTGCAGCTGCTGATCGCACTGGACATGCGCTATTACATACTCTATATCAACAAAATTTGAAAAACAAAACAACTATATTTTCAGAATGGTACGCGTTAGATTTAGTACAAAATCAAGATGGAAGAATACTTGGTTGTATTGCTTTTTCTATTGAAACAGGAGAATTAGTATATTTTAAAGCACGTGCTACAGTGCTTGCAACTGGAGGAGGAGGGCGTATTTATCAATCTACTACTAACGCTCATATAAATACTGGCGATGGAATTGGCATGGTATTACGTGCAGGTATTCCTGCTCAGGATATGGAAATGTGGCAATTTCATCCTACTGGTATAGCTGGTGTTGGAATTTTAGTAAGCGAAGGATGTCGTGGTGAAGGAGGATATCTTTTAAATATTAAAGGAGAAAGATTTATGGAACGATATGCTCCTAATGTAAAAGATTTAGCTGGACGTGATGTGGTGGCTCGAGCAATTATGCTGGAAATTCAAGGAGGTCGAGGTTATACAGGTACATGCGGTCCTCACGTTAAATTAAAGATAGATCATTTGGGAAAAGAATTATTAGAGTTACGATTACCTGGTATTTTAGAGTTGGTACGTACTTTTTCTCATATAGATCCTGTAAAAGAGTTAATTCCAGTATTCCCTACCTGTCATTATATGATGGGTGGTATTCCTACAACAATACATGGAGAAGTGATTACTATACACAATGGAGATGGAAGGAGAGAGAAGATAGTACCAGGTTTATTCGCAGTTGGAGAAACTGCTTGCGTGTCAGTACACGGCGCTAATCGGCTCGGTGGAAATTCTTTATTAGATTTGATCGTATTTGGGCGTGCAACAGGAACGTATATACAAACATATTTATCAGAAGAAGAATGGCCAGTTCGCGGTCCTACTGATTCTGATATAGAAATATCATTAGCCCGTTATGTTCGCTGGAACAATAATAAATCGGGCGCAACGGAAGATCCAGTCACAATACGTCAAGATTTACAATTGTGTATGCAAAATAATTTTTCCGTGTTTAGAGAAAAACAAAAAATGTTAAAAGGTTTAAAAGAGCTAAAGGAAATACGTAATCGACTGAATTGTGCTACTTTATCTGATAAATCGCATACATTTAATACACAACGTGTTGAATGTTTAGAATTAGACAATTTATTAGAAACTGCCTACGTAACTGCTATGGCTGCGATTTTTAGAACCGAAAGTAGGGGAGCTCACAGTCGTTATGATTTTCCCATGCGTGATGATAAAAATTGGTTATGTCATACGTTATATTTACCAAAAAATGACATTATGATTTGCCGTAATGTTAATATAGAGCCAAAATTTCGTCCTCCTTTTCCTCCAAAAACCCGCGCGTATTAAAAAAATGGGGTTTAAATATGCAAATTAAATTTTCCATCTATCGGTATAATCCTGAAGTTAACAAGCGTTCTTATATGAAGAATTATACACTTAATGTATTACATACAAAAAATATGACATTACTCGATGCTTTAATTAAATTAAAAGAACAAGACCCAACCTTAGCATTTCGTCGCTCCTGCAGAGAAGGCGTATGTGGTTCCGATGGAATGAATATAAATGGTACAAATAGTCTAGCATGTATTACCTCAGTAACAGAATTATATGATGGAAATCATCAGAATGTAATCATAGTTCGTCCATTACCTGGATTTCCAATAATCCGAGATTTAGTGGTGGACATGAGTCAATTTTATCTGCAATATGAAAGGATAAAACCGTTTTTAATTAATGATCATTCTAATCAACAATCTCAGTTGTCTCACGAATACTTGCAATCTCCAGAAGAACGTTCTAAATTAGATGGATCTTATGAATGTATATTGTGCGCATGTTGCTCTAGTTCTTGCCCATCTTTTTGGTGGAATCCGGATAAATTCATTGGTCCTGCTGGATTATTGGTCTTATATCGTTTTTTAATGGATAGTCGTGATACTAATAGTAAAGAGCGATTAAATAATTTGAAAGATTCTTTCAGCATTTTTCGTTGTCATAATATTATGAATTGCGTTAATGTATGTCCTAAAAAGTTAAATCCATCCAAAGCTATAGGCCATATTAAGAGGATACTAGCAAAAAATGCAATAGGTATAGATAACATTTAAGACAAAAGTAATAATTGTAAAACATAATTGACAATGATATATGAATGATGGTCCGATGAAGTTGTAGTGTGTATCTATGTATGATTACAATAGCTGACAAAATCATACAATTAATTTATTTGCAATATACATGTTAATTTATTAAATCGGTTGATTAGGAATTGGATGTTTTAAAAAATTAAATATAATAGAATACAAGGATTTTACAATGTATAGTGATACACTGAAAAATTGGTTAGATTCTTCTTATTTGGTAAAAAATAATCAAACTTACATAGAACAAATCTATGAGGATTTTTTAAAAAATCCTCATTTTATAGATTCTAGTTGGATTCAGGCTTTTAAACAATTGTCTTTTGAAAAAAGTTATGAAAATCAATCTTTTGATAATTTAAAAAATAGCACTCAATCTCAATTAAAACACAGCATTGCATTGAATGAATCACACGTAAAAACTGACACTTGTAGTAATGTGACTTATATACAAATATTGCAATTAATAAATTCTTTCAGAATATATGGGCATCAATATGCTATGCTAGATCCTTTACAGTTATGGAGCAATGCATTTAAAAACTATCTATTAGACTTAGAGAGTTATAGTTTCACTCTACAAAATCTTCAAAAAAAATTCGATGTGGTTCATTTTGGAATAAATAAAGAATCAATGACTTTGCTGGAAATATATGAATTTCTTAAAAAAACTTATTGTGGACCCATAGGCATTGAATATATGCACATTCTTGATGTAAATGCAATGCTGTGGATTCAAAATAATTTTGAATCCACAGCAGGAATGTTCAATTTTAATGCTGAAGAGAAAAAACAATTTCTTCAAGAAATAGTAGCGGCAGAAGGAATAGAGCGTTATTTAGGCACAAAATTTCCAGGAGTTAAAAGATTTTCATTAGAAGGTGGCGATGTTTTAATTCCTATGCTAAAAGAAATTATACGTTACTCTGTGAGTTGTCATAATATTAAAGAAATATTTTTAGGCATGGCTCACCGTGGTCGTCTAAATGTTTTAATTAATATTTTAGGTAAAAATCCTCAAGATTTATTTAATGAATTTTCTGATAAGCGCCATACTACCTGTGGTAGCGGTGACGTAAAATATCACCAAGGATTTTATTCAGACATTACAGTTAATGGAGAGATCATACATTTATCTTTGTTATGCAATCCTTCTCATCTCGAAATTGTTAGTCCAGTAGTCATGGGATGTGCTCGAGCACGAATGGATCAATTGTTTAAGAAATTGATTCATCATGATGAAAAAGAATATAATATAGTACTTCCAATCATAATACACGGAGATGCAGCAATTAGCGCCCAAGGAATCGTTCAAGAAACTTTTAATATGTCCAAAACGCATGCTTATGATGTAGGGGGTACAGTACACATTATTATTAATAATCAAGTAGGATTTACAACATCAAATATTCATGATATGCGTTCTACACAATATTGTACGGATATTGCAAAAATGATACAAGCTCCTATATTTCATGTTAATGCAGATAATGTAGATGCAGTAGCTTATGTTACTCGAATCGCATTGAATTTTCGTAGAATGTTTAAACGTGACGTAATAATTGATTTGATATGTTATCGCAGACATGGACATAATGAAGCCGACGAACCAAGTGTTACTCAACCTCTGATGTATAAAAAAATTCGTAATCATCCAACATTACTTAATATTTATTCTAATATTTTAAGTAATAATGGAATAATAAATATAGATGAAAATTACAAAATGATTAATACATATCGTGAGAAATTAGATAAAGAATGTTGCATTCTACATAAATGGAAACCAGTTCATATTCGATCCCTCTTGCATGTATATACCAACAACTTCAATAAAAACGATCTATATTCTGATACAATGAGTATCCAATACTTAAAAAAATTAGCCTGTTGCATCAACGATATTCCATCGAGCATCGCCATGCATTCTAGAGTAAAAAAGATTTACCATGAAAGAATGGAGATGGCTCTAGGTAATAGATTGTTTGATTGGGGGGCTGCAGAGGTGTTAGCATACGCAACTTTGCTAGATCAAGGCATTTCTATCCGTTTATCTGGAGAAGATGCCGCTCGAGGAACGTTTTTCCATAGACATGCTGTGATATATGATCAAAACAATGGCACGACGTATACCCCTTTAATGCACCTTAATACAAAAGAAAATAAACAAGGATCTTTTTTTGTCTGGGATTCAGTGCTATCTGAAGAAGCAACTTTGGCGTTTGAATATGGTTATGCCACTTTAGCGAACAATATGTTAGTTATTTGGGAAGCACAATTTGGGGATTTTTCTAATGGAGCTCAAATCGTTATTGATCAATTTATTAGTTCTAGCGAACAAAAATGGGGTCAATTATGCGGTTTGGTAATGCTTTTACCTCATGGATATGAAGGACAAGGACCGGAACATTCTTCTTCTCGCATAGAACGATATTTACAATTATGTGCTGAACATAATATACGCGTCTGTATACCTTCTACTCCAGACCAAATATACCATATATTACGTCAACAAGCAACATGTAGTGCTGACCTTAAAAAACCATTAGTTGTGATATCACCAAAGTCTCTATTAAGGCATCCTATGGTAACTGCTTCATTAGACAGTTTGGTACATGGATCATTTAAAACTATTTTAAGAGAAATAGATGATAATATTGTTTCGAATCAAATCAATCGTGTGATAATATGTTCTGGGAAGGTATATTATGATTTGTTAAGTCAACGGCGCAAAAATAAACAATGTAACATAGCCATTATTCGTATTGAACAATTATATCCTTTTCCTTATACAAATATACAGGCTATTTTCTCTTCTTATTCCAATGTACAAGATTTTATTTGGTGCCAAGAAGAACCTAAAAATCAAGGAGCTTGGCATTATATACAAAATTGTCTTTATAACGTAATACCTTCAAATATTACATTAAATTACATAGGGCGTCCTGATTCTGCTGCGCCTGCAGTAGGATATTTTTCAGTTCATCAACAACAACAAAAAAAATTAATTGATGATGCATTAAATCTAAATTAATTTTTTTAAAAGGATATAAAATGAGTAGTATAGACATTTTGGTTCCGAATTTACCCGAATCGGTTGCAGACGCTACTGTTGCGGTTTGGCATAAAAAAGCAGGAGATAAAGTTAAACAAGATGATATTTTACTTGAAATTGAAACGGATAAAATTATGTTAGAAGTTCCTGCTCCCAACACAGGAATATTAGAATCAATTTTAGAACAAGAGGGATCAATAGTAGTATCTGGGCAAATTTTAGGTCGTTTAAATATTGATCATGTCGTTCCTAAAAAAGATATGCAAAAAGTGTTGCCAGATCAAAAATCTATTGTATCATCAGTATCTCCAAAACATATTATTACTCAAAACAATGAGCATCATAAGATTTTAACTCCGTCTATTCGCAAATTAATAGTAGAACATAATTTACAATCACAGAACATTCAAGGCAGTGGAATTAAAGGACGCTTAACTCGCCAAGATATAGAAGCACATATTCATTCAGAAAAAAAAATACACTGTACTGATCAAAAAAATTATGTAGATGATGCAAATCATTATCATATGAAAAACATAAAAAATGATCGTAAAGAAACACGCATTGTAATGAGTAGATTACGAAAAAAAATTGCGGAACGCTTGTTAGCTGTCACTAATACTACAGCTATGTTGACTACTTTTAATGAAGTAAACATGCAATCTATCATAGTATTACGGAAAAAATATGGAGAATTGTTTGAAAAACGTTATGGAGTTAAGTTAGGACTGATGTCTTTTTCTGTAAAAGCAGTCTTAGAGGGTTTGAAGCATTTTCCTGAAATCAATGCATCTATTGATGGAGAAGAAATAGTATATTATAATTATTTTGATGTAAGTATTGCAGTATCTACAGCACGTGGTTTAATTACACCAGTATTACGAGATATTGACACATTAAGTGTCTCTGATATAGAGAAAAATATAAGATCTTTAGCTGAAAAAGGGAAAGATGGCAAACTAACAATTGAGGAATTAAGTGGAGGCAATTTTACCATTACTAACGGGGGAGTTTTTGGATCATTACTGTCTACTCCTATTATTAATCCTCCGCAAAGCGCAATTCTTGGTATGCATGCAATAAAAGACCGACCTATAGCGCAAGATGGGCAGATAACAATATTACCTATGATGTATTTAGCGCTATCATATGATCATAGATTAATCGATGGAAAAGATGCGGTAAGTTTTTTGGTATATATTAAAGAGTTGTTAGAAGATCCAGTGCGCTTGTTTTTAGAAATTTAATGGTATGCGTGCACAATAAATATATTTTATATTCGTATATTTTTAATGAATTAATTTTATTATTAAATTTAATTACTATATTATCTTCAGCAATCACAATACGCATGGTCACATATTATGAATTTACATGAATATCAATCAAAAAAACTGATGGTAAAATATAATTTACCCATTTTAAAAAGCTTCTTATGTGCTACTTTAAATGATATAGAACATTATATTTCATCAAATAGCATAGGCAGTGGCCCATGGGTAATGAAATGTCAAGTACAAGCAGGAGGGCGTGGAAAAGCAGGAGGAGTATGTGTTGTCCACTCCACAACAGATATATTATCTTTTGCTAATAAGTGGCTTGGTAATAGATTGGTGACATATCAAACAACTGATGCTGGAGAATTAGTGAATTATATTCTAATAGAGCCAGCTGTCAATATTATTCAAGAATTTTATTTAAGTATATTAGTTGATAGAGATGAAGCTCAAATAATGTGCATATCTTCTACACAAGGTGGGACAGACATCGAAATTACGGGACAAACAACACCCAATCTTATTCATAAGAGTATTATAAATCCTATAACAGGAATATATCCTTATCAAGGACGGGTATTAGCATGTAAATTAGGTTTATCTGGCGTCAAAATCAATCAGTTCTCTAAAATTGTTGTAAATGCAACACATATGTTATTGGAAAGAGATCTAACGTTAATTGAAATTAATCCATTGGCTATTACTGATAATGATCACTTTTTTTGTTTAGATGCTAAAATTATTGTAGATCACAATGCTATATTTAGACAATCAGAGTTATTAAATATATGTACGGTAAACAACATCAATAATAATAATAATACTATATCTAATAGTCAATGGGATTCCATTAACTATGTTCCCTTAGAGGGAAACATTGGTTGTATGGTTAATGGGGCTGGGTTGGCAATGGCTACTATGGATTTAATTAAATCATTAGGCGGGGTTCCTGCTAATTTTTTAGATATTGGAGGGGGCGCTAGTAAAGAATGCATGATATCAGCTTTTGACATGATTTTAAAAGATACTAAAATAAAAGCGATACTTGTAAATATTTTTGGCGGAATTATATGTTGTGATTTAATTGCTGAATGTATCATCACTGCATTATCCGCATATAATACAGCACATATTCCTATCGTAGCTCGATTAGAAGGTAATAATTCTACATTAGGTTCTAATCGATTAATTGACAGTAAATTTAATATTATTGTTACTAATAATTTAATTTATGCAATTCAACAAATTGTAACCGCGGTGAAGTGAAAAAATGTCAATTTTGATTAATAAAGACACCAAAATAATTTGTCAAGGATTTACTGGTAAACACGCCAGTTTTCATTCGCAACAAGCATTAAACTATGGTACAAAAATTGTAGGTGGAGTTACCCCGGGAAAAGGAGGAAGCACCCATCTTGGATTGCCAGTATTTAATACTGTTGATGAAGCAATAAGTAATACTCATGCAACAACCTCTATTATTTATGTGCCCGCTCCTTTTTGTAAAGATGCTATTTTAGAGTCAATCCATGCGGGTATCAAGCTAATAGTTTGTATTACCGAAGGTATTCCAATGTTGGATATGTTGTTAATAAAACAACAATTAAAAAAACATGATACATATATGATTGGACCAAATTGTCCAGGAATTATTACTCCAGGTCAGTGTAAACTTGGAATCATGCCCAATGATATTCATAACCCAGGTGGCGTAGGCATTGTGTCCAGATCAGGTACTTTAACATATGAAGTAGTAAAACAAACCACTGATCTTGGATTAGGTCAATCCACATGTGTTGGAATTGGAGGCGATCCAATACTCGGTTTAGATTTCATTGATATATTATCATTATTTGAACAAGATCCTCAAACATTATTAATAGTAATGATTGGTGAAATAGGAGGTAGATCTGAAGAGAAAGCAGCAACACATATTAAAAAATATATTAGAAAACCAGTGGTTGCGTATATTGCTGGAGCTACTGCTCCTAAAGGAAAACGTATGGGCCATGCGGGTGCTATTATTTCTGGAATCGGTAGCACGGCTCGAGAAAAATGCGCTATTTTATCTAAGTCAGGAGTACATGTCGTAAATGACTTTATTAACATTGGTCAATATATCAAATCCATTGGTATGAAATAACAACAAACAATATATATTACAAAAATAACATATACATAAAATATTTTAAAAAAATATTAATATAAATTGATATATAATAGTGACAATAGATTAAGTATGATGATACCGGTTTTTTATTGTTTTCAACTTTAAGAATGTGATCATTTTTGTTCTTTATCCTATTTCGTTTTATGAGAAAACAAAATAGGTGCTTTTTTATTTTAATATGTTTTTAAAAAACTCTTTTATATTTGACAATTTGTTATTTATAGAAAAAATCACATTTTTTATAACTCTTACATATATCATCCGCAAAAAAAATGCATTATATACCTTTTATACAACATGTAATTAATAATTAGTATGAACATTTTTGATTTATTTTTAAAAACTAATATTTTGGTGCAAATTAGTGTATGCATATTAATTGGATTTTCTGTATTATCTTGGAGTATTATTTTTCATCGTGTCTTTGTGCTTAATTCAGCACAGCGTAAACTAAAAATATTTGAAGACGAATTTTGGTCTGGAACCGACTTGTCTAACTTATATCAAAAAACCTCAACTCGTCGCAATAAATTAAATGGAGCTGAACAAATTTTTTATGTAGGTTTTAGAGAATTTTCTAAGTTGTATCAAGTGAAACATTGTTCACCTGATACAATAATTGCCAGAACATTAGATAACATGCATACTGCAATCAATATAGAGTTAAAGTCATTAGAAGATTATATTGCATTAATAGGTACCATAGGATCTATCAGTCCGTATCTTGGTTTACTTGGAACCGTATTAGGAATTATACACGTTTTTCTCGAATTGGGTAAAACAACTGCTAACAATGTTGTTACTCAAACAATTCATATACAAATCATCGCTCCAGGTATCGCTGAATCATTAATTTCTACAGCAATTGGTTTATTAGTAGCTATTCCAGCAGTTATGGCATTTAATTATTTAACTACACAAATAAATAATATGGATCAAGATTATAATAATTTTACAGAAGAATTTATTACAATTTTATATCATCAGATTTTTTTTAATATTGATTCTATGTTAAACAAGGAAAATCAATATGAAGAGAAAGCGCATAAAACACTCGATTAAATCTGATATTAACATCATACCGTTTTTAGATATATTGTTAGTTCTTTTAATGATGTTTATGATAGTACCATCTAAAATAACACAAATTTTTGAAGTAAATCTTCCAAATAGTGAGGTAACAACAAATATTATTAATAATGAAAAACTTATAATTACTATTGAAATTTTAGGAATGGGATTTTATAATCTTACTATCGATAATACACATGTGAGGAAGATACGTGTAAATCGAATTTCATCAGAAATAAGCTATCAAATACGCATTACTCCTAATATAACATGTTTGATAGCTGCTTCTAAAACTGTAGCATATGATGAAATTGTCAAAGTGTTAAATTTATTAAATAGCATAGGCGTTCATTCAATTGGACTGATAACTAATCCTTCTATTTAAATTACGTAGTGAGACTCTTCTTATAAAACCAGATGATATTATTAAATTTATTTAATAGATATTATAAAAAATTTGGCTCTGCTGTGATGATATCTATCATTGGACATGTCATTATGTGTTTATTTTTAAATAAACACATAATGACAAAAAAACAACAGTGTACCACCAACATAGCCAATAATAAAAATCCAATCAATACCTTCATCTACCATTCCGATTCAAAAATAGAAAAAAATCAACATCAAGATCCATCAAATAGATTCAACATAACAGAAACACAGCGTCAATTAGGAGGATCAACAGCACCCAACACCCCTAATAAAAAAAATCAACATCAAGATCCATCAAATAGATTCAACATAACAGAAACACAGCGTCAATTGGGAGGATCAACAGCACCCAACACCCCTAATAAAAAAAATCAACATCAAGATCCATCAAATAGATTCAACATAACAGAAACACAGCGTCAATTGGGAGGATCAACAGCACCCAACACCCCTAATAAAAAAAATCAACATCAAGATCCATCAAATAGATTCAACATAACAGAAACACAGCGTCAATTGGGAGGATCAACAGCACCCAACACCCCTAATAAAAAAAATCAACATCAAGATCCATCAAATAGATTCAACATAACAGAAACACAGCGTCAATTGGGAGGATCAACAGCACCCAACACCCCTAATAAAAAAAATCAACATCAAGATCCATCAAATAGATTCAACATAACAGAAACACAGCGTCAATTGGGAGGATCAACAGCACCCAACACCCCTAATAAAAAAAATCAACATCAAGATCCATCAAATAGATTCAACATAACAGAAACACAGCGTCAATTGGGAGGATCAACAGCACCCAACACCCCTAATAAAAAAAATCAACATCAAGATCCATCAAATAGATTCAACATAACAGAAACACAGCGTCAATTGGGAGGATCAACAGCACCCAACACCCCTAATAAAAAAAATCAACATCAAGATCCATCAAATAGATTCAACATAACAGAAACACAGCGTCAATTGGGAGGATCAACAGCACCCAACACCCCTAATAAAAAAAATCAACATCAAGATCCATCAAATAGATTCAACATAACAGAAACACAGCGTCAATTGGGAGGATCAACAGCACCCAACACCCCTAATAAAAAAAATCAACATCAAGATCCATCAAATAGATTCAACATAACAGAAACACAGCGTCAATTGGGAGGATCAACAGCACCCAACACCCCTAATAAAAAAAATCAACATAAAAATGATGTTATAAAAAAAAATACATTAACGTATGATGAGTTAAATTATGTGTCTCATAATTCTAACGAATTGAATACTTTATTAAATACATTAACTAGTCAACAAAAATATATAAAAAATAACAAAGAATCAAAGTTAAATTTAACAACAAAAAAAAATGGCAATCACAATAATATCTCAAACGATGTGATTAAAAATAATGAAATCAATACATACAAACGCATGCTCAGTGAATCAATCCAACAAAAATTTTATAACGTTTCTCACTATGTTGGTCAACAATGTAGCCTACTCATCAAATTAGCACCTAATGGCACATTGCTGTCAGTAACTGCTATATCTGGAGATCCTGATCTATGTCAAGCAGCAATGATAGCAGTTAAATTAGCAAAAATTCCTACACCCCCAAATACAGATATTTATCAAATATTTAAAAATACAACATTAAATTTTTCCCCTCAATAAACAAAATATTTACACATTTATAAAATAATAATAATATATTAGTTATTAAATGATCTTTTTTAACTACAAAACTTTTTATGCCTCAATGATTAAAAAAATTAATAAATTATCAAATTGGTTTCAAAGAATATTTCTATTAATATTATTAATTTTATGTTTGGGTAAACCTTCATTGATTGCAGATATGCATGTTAAAATTACATGTGGAGTAAATACCGCGCATCCCATTGCTATAATACCTTTTATGTGTGTTAATAATCAATATAATAAATTAATACCAGTTGAAGATATAGCATCAATAATAGCTTCTGATTTACGCAATAGTAGTAAATTTAATACTGTGCCCGTGGAATATTTACCACATAAGCCTACTAAGGTATCTGATGTGATCCCAACTTTTTGGGAAAAATTAGGTATTAATATTATTGTATTAGGAACAATACATATAAATTATGATGAGAGTTATATTATTTCATATCATTTAATAGATACTTCTAGCAACCCTGCGTTGATAATTGCAGAAAATCAATATTCGGTAGAAAAAAGATGGTTACGTTATGTGGCGCATACTATAAGTAATGAAATTTTTGAAAAATTAACCGGTATAAAAGGTGTGTTTTGTACACGTATTGCTTATGTGTTGCGTATTAACAATGGCAAATATCCTTATGAACTATACATTTCTGATTACGATGGTCATAATCAAATCTCAGTTTGTCGATCAACAGAACCATTAATGTCTCCAGCCTGGTCTCCAGACGGAAAAAAAATTGCTTATGTTACTTTCGACTCTGGTCATGCAGAGCTGGTTATTCAAACATTAAGCACTGGGTTTGTTGACAATATTATTGACTTTCCAAATCATAACGGTGCTCCTGCTTTTTCTTTTGATTGCAAAAAATTAGCTTTTGCTTCATCTAAGACAGGTAGTTTAAATTTATACATTATAGACTTAGAGTCTGGAGAAATTAAACAGCTAACCAACAATAGAAACAATAATACTGAGCCTAGTTGGTTTCCGGATAATCAAAATATAGCTTATACTTCTGATCAAGGAGGTAGACCACAAATATATAAAATTAATATTAATACTGCTGATGTTCAAAGATTATCTTGGCTGCGCACTAGTAATCAAAAACCAAATGTTAGCTCAGACGGTACATTGATAATGATGGTGAACAGAAATCAAGGGAAACAAAATATTGCTAAATTGAATTTATTAACTGGGCAAGAAGAGATATTAACAGATACATTTTTGGCTGATACCCCCAGTATAGCGCCTAACAATACTATGGTGATATACAGCAATATTAAAGATGTAACCACAACAACATCTAATTTAGAGTTAATTTCTGTTGATGGACATTTTAAAGCTCATATACAAGGGTGTGTGGGAAATATGAGGTTTCCAACTTGGTCTCCATTACATTCAGAATAAAATGCATAATTATTTTTATTATAGTTAACAATTAAAAATAATGCATAATGGATATATAAATGCAACTAAATAATTTTTTTAAACAACTAGTATTTACAATAAGTATGAGTATAGTAATAACTGAATGTTCTTCACTGCCCAAAAACAATACCATTACTTATAGTTATAAAAACATCAAATCGGATAATTATAAACATACCAATACACAAAGTAACAGAGCACTTAATAAACAAATACAACCAAAAATCCAAGAATTAAAATCTGATAAAATTATTTATTTTTCTTTGGATCAATATGACATTCCTCCTAAATTTTTTTGTACATTAAATATGCATGCTAATTTTTTATGTAATAATCCGTTATATCGCATTAAGATTGAAGGTCATGCAGATGAACGTGGTACTCCGGAATACAATATTGCATTAGGTGAGCGTCGAGCTAACTCTGTAAAATCATACCTCCAAAGTAAAGGTGTACTATCTGAACAAATGTTGACTGTATCTTATGGTAAAGAAAAACCAGCTGTATTAGGACATAACGAAACAGCTTATGCTCAAAATAGACGCGTTGTGTTAATATATGGATAATAATATTCATATAATAAAATTTATATCATTTCTGTTTAAATTACATACGGTTATAATTATGATAACCGTATGTAGTAGTATTACACAACGCAATATTGTATGCGCCAAAAGCATACATTATAAGACAAATAACAATCAACACATGGAACAATTACATCAAATATACGATGCACACAGTCAATGTTTAATTCAAATACAACAACAATTAACTGAAAATCAACAAGATATTGATATATTACGTGGGCATATTCAAGATATACAACGACATATATCAGAAATTGTAAATAATCAAAAAGAATCATATCATCACATCACCAATATCCTAAATAAACATAACAATACGTACCATTCTGACAATATTGCTGATAAACTATCCATTAATTCGAACATTAAAAAAAATCAAGAAACTAATAATACTGGGATAATTGATGTAGACACTGCTTATAAAAAAGCAGTGTCATTGGTATTGGAAAAGAAACAGTATAATCAAGCAATAGAAGCTTTCCAAAGTTTTGTTAAAAATTATCCAGAATCAATTTATCAAGCTAATTCACATTATTGGTTAGGGCAACTTTATTATAATAAAGGTAACAAAAACGATGCTTCTTATCATTTTGCTCTAGTCGTGAAGAATTACCCTAAATCATTAAAAGCATCAGATGCATTATTAAAAATAGGAATCATTATGCAAGAAACAGAACAAAACGATAAAGCTAAAATAATATACAAACAAGTAGGTAAATTATATCCTAACAGTGATGCAGCAAAACAAGCACAAAAACGTTTGATACATTTATAATCATAATAAATTATTGCTTGAAATTAATTTTTTTTAATCTCTCATTATGTGATAGTTGACACGAAATATCATTTTGATAGCCAAAATAATAAAGAACGGTAGCCTTATATAATTAAAAAAAAATTATTAATTTCTACAGCAAAATTCTACTGTTTAGTCATTATCATCATCTATAATGACTATCACTTTATCTTTTCTTAACGAAATGTTTTTAATATTATTATTGATAATAAACATTAAAATATCTAGTAACAAAAACGTTTTGTTGAAAATAATTAATTATAATCTGAATATGATTTTATTCATGTAGAAATCATATCAGGAGATGTTACATTTAAATAATACATAACATATAATTACCAGTTTAATTGCAATAACTTGTTAAATCAAACATCATATTTAATATTTTTAAAAATAAAACTTAATTATTATCGTTAATGTTATGTTCAAAAAGATGATGTATGCTATTTTTAAATAGTTTTAAAATTATTTATTGTATAATAAAAACTATAATTAATTCCAACATTAATTAATTGCATATTTTTAATTAAAAATGAATATTATCTCATATAACTAATTATTTAAATTAATTATGAAATCAAAGATTTTATAAAATTAGTATTATTTGCATAATATTTAGATAATTTTATTCTAAAAAAAAAATACAATTAATTGCTGATTTTTGATGAATTATGGAAGTGTGTAGATTTGATAATATTGATCATAAGTAAGAATTTAATATTCACAATATAGCTATACAATGTAAGAGGTGAAGATGTATATATTTAAGCAAGTTGATTTTCTTTTGAACGTATCATTTAATGTTATATTGAGTTGTGTATAAATGGTTGATGTTAAAAAGACTTGTTTTTGATGTTCTATAGATAATATTTTTTATCGTGGAAATCAGTAAGTTCATAAAATTAATACAGCAAGAACACAGTGCTATGATAATATTGGTACCTTAACATAAGCTATGATTATATATATAATCATATATACGTATTTAGTATACGTATGTAATCATTGTTTTTTAAAATAAGTTATAGAGCATTTTATAATAAAGTAAATAAATAGTTTAATTAAATAAATAAAAATATATTTACTGAGCGATAGATAATTAATCTGTTATTTTTTTAGTAAAATAATGTTTTAAATTACAAATAAATAAAATATTATTAATGTGAAGATTATGTTGCGTATAATTAAAGAAAGTTCGTTTTAATTGTTTGGCAATTTAACTACAATTAGATTGACCACTTGATAGCAAACAATATTAAAATATCCTGAAAAGGAGATATAACATGGCTGTACAACAAAATAAATCTACTCGTTCTAAAAGAGGAATGCGTCGTTCTCATCATGCATTGCGCCCGGTTACTATATCAACAGATCGGATGTCTGGGGAAGTACACCGGCGTCATTGCATTACTTTTGATGGGTTTTATCGTGGACGAAAAATGATTGAGAAGTAATTTTTGAAAAACGATATACAATTACAAAATTTAGTTATCGCATTGGATGCAATGGGCGGTGATTTCGGTCCTGTTGTAACGGTACCCGCTTCCTTGCAAGCGTTGTCTTTATACCCAAGACTCGAATTGTTACTTGTTGGAAATCCTGATACAATTGTACCTATTTTAGCAGAATCAAGATCTGTATGTCTGGATAGGTTAACTGTTATTCCGGCAAAATCAGTAATAAGTGGAGATATTAGACCTGCTCAGGCTATTAGAGTGAGCAGAGATACTTCAATGCGTGTAGCTTTAGAACTTATCGAGTCAGGCCGTGCTCAAGCTTGTGTTAGCGCAGGAAATACAGGCGCCCTCATGGGTTTATCTAAATTAGTGCTTAAATCTGTAAATGGTATTGAACGCCCGGCTTTAACAACACTGCTCCCACATCAAAAACAAGGAAAAACTGTTATTTTAGATTTAGGTGCTAATATTTCATGTAATGGCGCAATGTTAGTACAGTTTGCAATTATGGGTTCAGTATTATCAGAACAAATTTTAGGTATAAGTAATCCAAGAGTAGCGTTATTAAATATTGGATCAGAAGAAACTAAAGGTTTAGATAATATTCGCTATGCTTCAAAGATATTGCATACTATCTCATCAATTCATTATGTTGGCTATATTGAGGCAAATGATTTATTAATGGGAAAAACGGATGTTTTAGTTTGCGATGGATTTATTGGTAATATTACTTTAAAGACTATGGAAGGAGTTATAAGAGTCATTTTAGCAACATTGCAATCATCAGGAAAAAAAAATAACCTGAACTGGTTTATGAAAGGTATTAAATTTTGTATGAGTAAATATTTATTTAATCAATTCAGTCAATTCAACCCCGATTGGTATAACGGTGCTCATTTAGTAGGCTTACGAAGTACAGTGATCAAAAGTCATGGCGCAGCTAATCAACGTGCATTTATTGCTGCTATTACACAAGCGATGAATGCTGTAGAACGAAAAGTTCCAGAAAAAATTTCTAATCAATTAAGCGCAGTATTATCTAAAAATAATCATTAAATATACATGTTTACTAGAATTCTTGGAACAGGGAGTTATTTGCCTCAACACATTAGATCTAATATTGTTTTAGAAAAAATGGTAGATACATCGCATGCATGGATTGTAGCTCGTACTGGTATTCAAGAACGTCGTATTTCTAGTTCTGATGAAACTGTCGCTAAAATGGGTTATTTTGCCGCCAAACGAGCTTTAGATATGTCTTGTGTACATGCTGACAAAATAGGTATTATTATTGTTGCAACTACATCTTCCAGTCATGCATTTCCTAGTTCAGCATGTCAAATTCAACGTGATTTGTGTATAAGAGATACTATTGCCTTCGACTTATCAGCAGCTTGTTCTGGATTTGTTTATGCATTAGGTGTAGCAGATCAATATGTTAAAAATGGCAGTGTAGAGTATGCTTTAGTTGTAGGATCGGATACTTTAAGTCATACTCTGGATCCTAGGGATCGTGGTACATTGATTTTGTTTGGCGATGGAGCAGGTGCAGTCATACTTGGCCGCTCTAAAACTCCAGGTATTATTTCTATCCACTTACATGCAGATGGACATCATGGACATTTATTAACTCTCCCTAATTGTAATAGGAAGTATCCTACCGTATCTAATTATTTAACTATGTCTGGCAACAAAGTGTTTAAAATAGCTGTTTCTGTTTTGGCACGTGTTATCGATGAAACTCTTAATATTAATAATTTACGTCAAGATGAATTAGATTGGTTAGTACCTCATCAAGCAAATTTACGAATTATTTCCGCTACTGCTAAACGATTAGATATGGATATGAGAAAGGTAGTGGTTACACTTGATAGACATGGGAATACATCCGCAGCTTCTGTTCCTTTAGCATTAGATGAAGCCGTACGCGATGGTCGTATTAAATCGGGTCAATTAGTATTATTAGAAGCGTTTGGAGCTGGATTTACTTGGGGTTCAGCGTTATTAAGATTTTAGAAAAAATTACAAGAGGAATATTAGTTCATATGAATACATTGGCTGTAATCTTTCCAGGGCAAGCGGCTCAACGAGTAGGAATGCTAAAAATTCTTGCAGCACATTATCCATTAGTAGAGGAGACTTTTGCTGAAGTATCAGAGGTTGTGGGTTATGATATATGGAAAATGGTACAGTATGGCCCTGTTACAGAATTAAATAAAACTTACCGAGCACAGCCAGCTATTTTGACAGCTTCAGTAGCTGTTTGGAGAATATGGAAGCAGCAAGGAGGTTGTATACCAAAGATAATGGCAGGACATAGTTTAGGCGAGTATTCCGCTTTAGTATGCGCGGGAAGCATAGATTTATCTTCTGCAGCTAGATTAGTGATGATACGTGGCATGTTGATGCAAGAAGTAGTACCGTATGGCCATGGAGCTATGTCTGTAATTATTGGGCTAAATGATGATGTTGTTTTTAAATTATGTAAAGCAGCACAACAAGATCAAATTGTTTCTCCCGCTGGGTTTAATGCGCCTGGACATATAGTTATTGCCGGACATAAAGAAGCAGTAAATCGTGTTAACTTGTGCTGTAAAAATGTAGGGGCGAAACATATATTTATGCTGCCAATTAGCGTTCCATCACATTGCGCATTAATGAAACCAATAGTTGAAAAATTCAGAAAAGAATTAGAAAAAGTGCTTATTACTACGCCTACTATACCAGTAGTAAATAATACTGATGTGTATGTCGAGCGGGAACCAAACGATATTCGTAATGCGTTAATACGACAACTGTATACTCCAGTGCGTTGGCATGAAATCGTGCAATATTGCATTCATCAGCAAAAAATTGAGAGATTTTTAGAAATGGGTCCTGGAACAATATTAACTAAGTTGATACACAGTACTGTAAACAATGTATTCAGTTTATCAGTAAATGATCCTGTTTCTTTGTCAAAAGCAATTAAAATTAATTAGAATTAGAGTATATTTGCATAGGAGTATATAGGATGAATTTTAATAAAAAAATTGTCTTAGTTACTGGTGCCCGTCGCGGCATCGGCCGTGCTGTTATAGAAATGTTCGCAATGTATGGAGCGACTGTAATTGGCACTGCAACCAGTGAAGTAGGTGTTAAAGATATTAATATGTATTTAGGAAATCAAGGAAAAGGAATGCAACTAAATGTTACTGACAAATATTCTATTGATATTTTTTTTAAAAATATGCACCAAGAATTTGGTAGTGTTGATATATTGGTAAATAATGCTGGTATTGTTCAAGATAATATTTTGTTATATATGAAAGATGATGAATGGCAATCTGTTATCGATGTAAATTTGACTGCTGTATATCGTATGTCTAAAGCAGTAATGAAATCGATGATAAGAAAACATTATGGTAGAATTATTAATATTGGTTCTGTGGTTGGCATTACGGGTAATGTTGGACAATCAAATTATTCCGCTGCTAAATCAGGATTGATTGGGTTTACGAAATCTTTAGCTCGTGAAGTTGCTTCTAGAGGTATTACGGTTAATTTAGTAACACCAGGATTTATTTGCACAGATATGGTTAAAAAATTAACTGATAAGCAAAAAAGTGATATTTTATCGCAAATACCAGTCAATCGTTTTGGAGACCCCAAGGATGTGGCTTATTCAGTAATTTTTTTTGCATCTGATCATTCAAAATATATTACTGGACAAACGATGCATATTAATGGAGGAATGTATATGGGATAATTTATTTTATTTAGTATATATATTAAATATTTAATACAATTAAAATATAATTTTTTTCATAGCTAGTAGTGTGGTATATTTTTAATTTTTGAAAACTATCGTATAAGCTCATTTTGATAGGAAAATAAGAATATGAGTACTATAGAAGAAAAAGTGAAAACAATTATTGCTGAACAATTAGGAGTTAAAAAAGAAGAAGTTGTGAATCATGCTTCATTTGTTGACGATCTTGGAGCTGATTCCCTTGATACTGTTGAGTTAGTTATGGCATTAGAGGAAGAGTTTGACACTGAAATTCCAGATGAAGAAGCTGAAAAAATTACAACTGTTCAAGCAGCAATAGACTTTATTAGCAATAGTCGTAAACAAGATAAGAATGATGAATTATAAACTGATGCCTTGGCTGATCTTAAGATAAGATATAAATAATTTTTTAGTAAATCATATTTATAACTATATATATTATGTATATCAAATTTAATTCGTGATAATGCTGTTGTATATGTGATTGATGGTGAACGTTATTGAGCATTTAACCTTATTTAATCAAAATTCATCAATTACGTTATATTATACGCTAATTATTTTTTTTGTGTATGTGTTATTGATAATATAATGACTCATTGTTGTTATAAATAAGGCGAGTCATAATATAATTAATAATATATGTAAATTAAAAGATAACAATTACAAGACTGATTTTATAGAAAGTATTGTTAATATTGATGTAATCGTTTTATTTATGTATCATTGGAGACGTCATGAGAATCAAATAATTATCATATAAGACTTAGAATCTATATATATGTAAATATATACAATTAAAAGATATTAATTGACTATATATATATATATCAAATTATTACATGTGGTAGTAGATCGTTGTGTTCATGACAACACAATGATGTATAGTGTGTATAAATTTTTAAATATTATAATTACATTATAATCATGTGATAGTATTAAATACTGATCAATTGAGACAAAAATGTATTGGGTTAATGGAATTTCAAAGAAAACAATATCATTAAATAATCGTGCCTTACATTTTGGAGATGGATTTTTTACAACCGCTAAATTAAGAGATAGGAAAATAGATTTTTTAGATTGGCATATGGATAGATTAGTTATATCAGCAAAAAGGTTGATGTTTAATAATTTTGATTTTAATCTTTTGCGTGAAGAGATGCAAAATGCAGCTGCGTATAGTGATATGTTTAATGTCATTAAAGTAATAATAAGTAGAAATAATAATTATAGGTCATATGGCTATCAATGTAGCAATGATATTGAACCGTTGCGTATAATTCATGTTAGTCAATTACCAAAATGTTATACGCGCTGGATTAGTTCTGGAATTTGTTTAAAAACAAGTGTTGTGCGATTATCGCGCAACACTTGTTTAGCCGGAATAAAACATCTTAATAGATTGGAACAAGTGATGATTGCCACTTGGCTAAGTAAAAACAAGACCACTGATGAAGCATTAGTTTTGGATACCGATGGAAATATTGTGGAATGTTGTAGTGCCAATATTTTTTGGCGATATAAATACCAAGTGTTTACCCCGTCTTTATGTCATGCTGGTGTTAATGGGACTGTACGTCAATTGGTATTAAAATTACTGCCGGAATTAGGGTATTGTATACGGGAAGTGACAGTTGGACCTGAGCATTTAAAAAATGCAAATGAAGTTTTTATTACAAATTCTTTGTTACCGTTAGCATCAGTTAATTCGATTGACGATTATTGTTATTCAGATAGGACGCTATTTCATTTACTACGTTTACATATTATAAGTGGTAAAATTTAATAATATTTATAATGTTGCATAAAAATAATGTGCGCAAATATTTATAATTTCTATTTATCATAAATATGTCACATACAAACTTATTAAAAAAGCGATTATTTAGCTCTTTCGATCATAATCGTTATGAAATAGTATTACTCTTACAGAGTTTAAATGCTATTTCATTCTAATATCATATAAATCATTATTGTTATTTTTTAGGATTAATAGGTTCTATTATTTTGAATGAATGCGTATATATTTGAGAAGATATAATTAGAACATATTCAAGAATAATGATATTTTAATTATCATTTGTTACATACATATATAAAATCTCATGGATTGTAGTAAATAATTATAATAATAAATGAATGATGTCAATAACCTTGCATAAGGTATACTATGGACAATAGGTTTATTACAATTGAAGGGCTAGATGGCGCTGGAAAAACTACTGTTACTTACAGAATAAGTAAATACTTAAATCAGTATGGTGTTACCAATATATTAACTGTACATGAACCCGGGGGAACACCTATTTCGGATTTATTGCGCATATTAATTAAATATGGCGGACCTACAGATGAACCTATTAATAATATATCGGAGTTATTAATGATATATACTGCACGATTACAATTAGTAGACAATGTTATTAAACCAGCTTTATCTCAAGGATATTGGGTAATTGGAGATAGATACGATTTGTCTTCTCAGGCGTATCAAGGGGGAGGAAGAGGAATTGATGCATTATTGTTACGTATTTTGTCAGATAAGATTACAAATAGCTTATCTCCAGATTTGACATTTTATCTTGATATTTCTCCAGAATTAAGTGTGTCTCGTATAAATAACAGAAAAAAAATAGATCGTATTGAACAAGAACCTCTGAGTTTTTTTGATCGAGTGCGTTCTTGTTACAAGAAGTTAGCTTCTGAAAAAAAAAATATTATCACAATTGATGCTGCCCAAAATTTAGAAGAAGTTTCTAATTCTATCTATAAACATTTAGATCGGTGGTTCTTACGTTCGTAGGAACAAATTATATGAGATGGTATCCTTGGTTAAATGTTACTTATAATCAAATATTAAATTCTTATCGTAAAAACAAAGGACATCATGCATTACTTTTAAATAGCAAACGGGATAATGGCGAAGATGTTTTAATTGATGCTATTGTGCGTTGGTTGACTTGCTCTCATCCTGATGAAACTCGATACTGCAATGTTTGTCATGATTGTAAGTTAATGAATGCAGGCCATCATCCTGATTATTATAAAATAAGTTCTGAGAATAATACTCAAACTGTAGGTGTAGATACCATACGTGTTTGCATTAATGCTATATATAAGCATTCCTATCAAAGTAAAGCAAAAATTATATTTATAAAATATGTAGAATATTTAACTAACCAGGCTGCAAACGCATTATTAAAAACACTTGATGAACCTCCAATAAATACTTATTTTTTTTTTAAAACTCGTGATCATACAAGAATACCACTAACATTGTTGAGTCGATGTATGCGATGGCCTGTTATATCACCAGAGGAATCACTTGGGTTACAGTGGTTAATGCAGCAACAAGGGGAGGTAAATGATATTTTATTGGCGCAATGCGCATTACGTTTATGTGACGGAGCTCCCATAGAAGCAGAGGCTATGTTTAAATTGGGTTTATGGAAACAACGATTAGAGTTATGTAAATTTATAAATTATGCAATCAAAAATGGAGATTTTTTAAAAATTTTACCATTTTTTTTAAATACTTGTCAGAACAATACATCTTTATATTGGTTTATTACCATACTTGTAGATGCATTAAAATGGAAGCAAGGAGTAAAAAAAAGATTTATAATAAATTTAGATCAAGTAGAATTGATTAATGTCATTGCAACCCATTGGAGTATTCTATCTTTAAGTCGTCAGTTACAACAATGGTTAGTGTTGTTACGTTATCTTCAGGAATTTACTAATGTTGATCGCGAATTATTATTAACTTATCGATTGTTAAATTGGCAACAAGATATTGTTGAATCTTGTTTTCATTCATGGAGTATATAACATTATGTTTTTAGTTGATTCTCATTGTCATCTACATAAATTGAATTATAAAAATGTTCATAAAAATGTTTCAGATGTATTGAACAAAGCTAAACAAAAAGGAGTGCAGCTAGTTTTGTCGGTTAGTCTCACTATGTCAGATTATGATGACATGGTTGAATTAATTGGATATAGAAACGACGTGGTGTTTTCTTGTGGAGTACATCCTACATATGTATACAATATTAAAAATTTTGATAGCGAAAAATTGTACATTCTGTCTTCTAAAAGAAACGTAGTAGCTATAGGTGAAACTGGATTAGATTATTATCATCGATTAGAAACAGACAGCAAAGAGAAACAAAAAAGAGTGTTTCAAGAGCATATTAATATTGCTAAGGCAGCAAAAAAACCAGTTATTGTACATAGTCGTGTTGCTTGTAAGGATACCGTTACTCTTTTATGCTCAGAAAAAGCAGGAGAGTGCGGTGGTGTATTACATTGTTTTAGCGAAGATATAGATACTGCAAGGCTATTATTAAATCTTAACTTTTATATATCTTTTTCTGGTATGATAACGTTTACTACATCTCATATGATGCAGGAAGTAATCAAATATGTGCCTTCTGATCGTATTTTATTAGAAACTGATTCTCCTTATTTAACTCCAGTTCCTCATAGAGGTAAAGAGAATCAGCCCGCTTATGTATATGCAATTGCTAAGTATGTAGCGCTTGTAAAAAATGTAAGTATAGATAAATTAGCGTGCATCACTACATCTAATTTTCGTACCTTATTTCATTTAGAGTAAAAGTATGGCAACATATATTCTATGAAGAGATTATTTTTTTTAGAACTCTAATTAATCTTTATAATAACAATAATTATATTATATTTAAATTATAATTTAGTTAATATTGGAATAAATTTGGTAAATAATTATAAGGTAAATATATCAGATAGTATCAGCAATATGGATGTAAAGTCTGTATTTAGGGATACGATGTGAGTTTATATGTTTAAAAAAATTATTATAGGATTTATATGATTTACAAAAATAGGATGAGTCATGAAAAAAAACAATATTTTTATAGATATTATTAAAAAGAAAGTTAAAACTGATATCTTATACCAAGATGAGTTAGTTACTGCGTTTTATGATGTAAACCCGCAGGCACCTGTTCATGTATTAATTGTTCCTAATATTTTGATCCCTACTGTTAATCATGCAACAATTCATGATGAAATAATATTAGGTAGATTATTTACAGTGGCAGCAAAAATTGCTGCGCAAAAGAATATACATTCTTCAGGGTATCGCTTAATAATTAATTGTAACAATAATGCTGGGCAAGAAATTTATCATCTTCATATGCATTTATTAGGAGGAAAACCTTTGGGTCCTTTGTTACAGAAAGTAACAATATAGTTGAATTAAAAAATAATTTTTTCATTAAGGTATTTTTGAAGTAGTTGTGTTTTCTTTATATCATAAGGTGCGTATGTGTATGCTAGCTGATGTATAGGTAATGACGTGCGTTGCTTACTGTATAAAATCTATATAATTAAACGAAATTATAAAAAATAATATTTAAATTTTGTTATTAGCACAATAAATAATACGTATTATTGTCATGAATAAAAAGATAATATATTTAGTTTTTAGTATACTTTATTCATATTCTACTGAATCACATAATAATAATGTGCCTGTTTTGACCACGGAACCTGTACTATCAGTACCATCAAAAATTAATTTAATTAATTGGAAGCCAGTTTTATTTAAAATGCTTCAGAATGTATTTTTTTTTGATAGCATTGAGTATGGTAGCGTATTGTTAGTAAATATGGTAAAAAATAACACTAATGGTATTTTACAGGCTAGTAATATTACAAATATTTTAATTCACTGTATTTCAGAAAATACTAGAAAATATAATGTTATTGATATAGTAGAATTGTATTCTGTATATAGAACGTTAGGTGTGTCTCCGGAAGATAATAGAAATTCTTATAATTTTTCTATGAAAATCGCAAATTATTTACAAGCAAATTACATTTTATATGGTATTGCTTATGGAGATGCAGTAAAACCAAATTTAGAATTACAATTAATATCAGTTAAAACTGGTGAGATTTTGCGTGTTGTCAATAATTCTGTATAAAATAAAATAGGATTGTAAATAACTCTTTATAATATAAAGTAATAGCGATTTAAAAAGAATTTTGAAGGATTTTAAAAGTATGATCTCGGGAAATAACTCAATTATTAAAACTTAATAAGATAATTATATTTATCCGTGTGGTAGAGTTTACATAGACTGAATTTATATCCACATTATTATTATATGTATACAAATTTAAAATGGTATTTTATATTCTTATAAGGTAAGCTAAACAGATATTGATGTATAGATCAACTGTATTATTTATTGCGCTACGTTATATTTTAGGAAAATCAAGAGATCAATTTGGTCGGTGTATTTATTGGATTTCTACTGTTGCCATTATGATAGGTGTAATGGCTATGATCACTATATTATCAGTCATGAATGGTGTAGAACGTGATCTAAAACAAAATATTCTTAATTTTATACCTCATGCGCTGCTTACTACTTCAAAAGGATATGTGCATGTTGGACATAAACCAAATTCAATATTACACCAATTAAACAATATAATACATGTGCAGCCGTTGGTCATATCTAATGTAATATTACAAAGTTCTACAAAGGTGTCGTGCGGAGTTATGTTAGGGATCGACTCAAATTTTTTTAAATCATCATATGTCTATTTAGTTAATGAAAGCTCAAATCAACTGATTTTAGGCAAATATTATATAATTATTGGATCAGAATTAGCAAAGCAACTCAAAGTACATATAAATGATCAAATTCGTTTAATTGTTCCCTCTGTTATGCAAATTACTCCTATTGGTTATATTCCTAGTCAACGCTTGTTTACAGTGTTGAATATTTACTTTACTAGCAGTGAAGTTACTTCTTATCAAGTATTAGTGCATCAATCAGATGCTGCTGCATTAATGCATTATCCATCGCAATGTGTTACTGGATGGCGTTTATGGTTGCGTGAACCATTTTCAATTAATAGCTATTATAATAATAAACAACTACAATCATATAAAGATTGGATTTGGAGAGATTGGAGAGAATATAAAGGATCTTTGTTTCAAGCGGTTAAAATGGAAAAGAATATAATGTCCCTATTGTTAGGTTTAATCGTAATAGCAGCAAGTTTTAACATGATTTCTTTTTTAGTTTTATTAATACTGGAAAAACAAATAGAGATTGCGATACTACAAACATATGGTTTTACTCGTCGACAGATTGTGTTGCTTTGTATGATTCAGGGAATTAGTAATGGTATTTTTGGTATTATATTCGGAACAGGATTAGGAGTATTATTGTCTAATAAATTAAATAAAATATTATTATTTTTAAAAATATTTCCAGATACATTACAATTTCCTGTGGAAATAAAATGTTTTCAAATATTAGGTATAATATTTATAACGTTTATGATCATATTGATAGGTACGTTATATCCATCGTGGCGTGCAACTTCTTTTCATCCTGCAAAAATTTTACGTTATGGCTGATATCCCATTATTGTATTGTGTTCAATTAACGAAATATTATAAGCGTGCTAATTTTATAATTAAGGTATTAGATGGTATTACTTTAAGTATACGACCTAATGAATTTATTGCTGTCGTGGGAACATCTGGATCTGGTAAAAGTACATTATTGCATTTGCTTGGGGGATTAGATCAACCAACTGAAGGAGAGATATTTTTTGAAGGTTATGCGCTACATAAGTTATCTGATAATGAGCGCGCTATAATACGTAATAGACGTTTAGGTTTTATTTATCAATTTCATCATTTATTATTGGATTTTGATGTTTTAGAAAATGTAGCTATGCCTTTATTAATTGGAGGCGTTGAATTTAATAAAGCAAAAAATAGAGCGCAACGTATACTAGAATCAGTTGGATTAAAGAATCACATTGATTCTTTTCCACATGAATTATCTGGAGGAGAAAGTCAACGGGTTACTATAGCTCGAGCTATAGTAAACAATCCAGCTTTAGTATTAGCTGACGAACCAACTGGTAATTTAGATCAAGAAAATTCAGAATGTATTTTTCAATTATTAAAGACATTAAATACACATTATGGTACAACTTTTTTAATTGCAACACATGATTTAAGTTTAGCTAAACAATGTCATAAAATATTAACGATATCTGACGGAAAAATAACACTGATTCAAGATAACTCATATAGGTAAGTGTTGACAAATGATATTATCTTTACAAATTGCATTAAAATTTCATCGAGGTTCAAAAAGTAATATCTTAATATCTTTAATATCATTGATTTCTATTGTTAGTATTACCATAGGAATAGCTATATCTATAATTGCATTAAGCACAATGAATGGTTTTAAATATGAATTAAGTAACCGTATTTTGGCAGTTATTCCGCATGGAGAAATTGAACCAGTAAATGTACCCTTTATTAATTGGCAAACGGTGTTAGCTCGAATTCGCCAAATACCAGATATTATTCATGCAAGCCCTTATATTAACTTTTCTGGAGTTATTGAATATAATAATAAATGGCATGTAGTTTATATTAGAAGTATAGATTTAACACAAAACATACATGAAAATCAATTGATTAATTTCATAGAGAAAGATACTTGGAAATATTTTTATGAAAATACGAAACAAATTATCTTAGGGAAAGGAATATCAGATGTTTTAGGAATTAAAGTAGGTGACTGGATTACTATTTTAATTTCTCATGATTTTCGTTCGAACAAAAAATTATTATCATCTAAGAAAATTCGCTTACACGTAGCTGGAATTCTAAATTTAAATAGTCAATTAGACTATAATATCGCTGTAATGTCTTTGTCAGATGTACAACATTATTACAATGAAACATTAGATGTTTTGGGAATAGCTATTAAAACTAATGATATTTTTTCTGTTAATAAAATAGTACATCAAATTAAAAGAGTACTTAATCATCAGGTTTGTGTACGCAGTTGGATGGACACTTATGGATATATTTATAAAGATATTCAAATGGTTCGCATAATTATATATTTATCAATGATATTAATCATTGGCATTTCTTGTTTCAATGTGGTTGTTACTCTAATTTTAGCAATAAAAGATAAAAATTATGATATTGCGATAATTCGCGCATTAGGGGGTAAAAACACTTTTATTCAATGTGTGTTTTTTTGGTATGGATTAATAATTTATATTATTTCTAGTATTATAGGTGCTGGACTAGGTGTTTTTATAACTTTTAATTTAACAAATGTAATTACGAAATGTGATAATATGCTAGGAGGTAAAATTTTATCAGAAGGAGTGTATTTTATTAATTTTTTACCTGTTAAGTTAAATACATGGGATGTATTATCGATATTAAGTACAACATTATTACTTGGATCGTTAACTAGTTGGTATGTAGCATCGAAAACAAAGAAAGCCCATCTATCTAAGATCTTAAGATAAATATTTAAACAAGTATGTAATTGTGATTTTATATATAAAATACAGAACATTTAATATTTAATGTTTAGCTTATTATTTAATTAAAAAAAAATACAATAAGATCATATATTATTTTTTGTTTATAAAAACCTACTATTATTATATTTTGAATGTATATGTATCCTAAAATAGAGGTTAAGTCTATTTATATGTATGTATAAGTATAATATTCATATTTGTTTTATTATCTTTTATAATAATGATTAAAGTAAATTAATTTAGATAAAACGATGACGTTTTATTTTTTTAATATTTTCATATTAATATTAAATATTAATTATTTTATATTTAGTATTATGTTATATTGGTGATATCATTTGCCATTTCTGCTGCTAAACCTGTATAATCAATTGGGGTGATTTGTTGTAATCGTATTTTCTCTGTTGTTGGTAATGGTAGTGATTCAATAAAAATTTTTATTTTTTCAGGATTAATCTCTGTATTGCTGACAAATTTTTTCGTATATTCATAAGATTCATGAATATTATATTTTCGCATTACTGTTTGAATAGCTTCGCTTAACACTAACCAATGTTTATTTAATTCAATCGATATATGTTTTTTATTAACTGTTAATTTTTTTATGCCTTTCAATACACTATAATAGGCAATTAAGGTATACCCCATAGCCATTCCTATATTTCTTAGAACGGTAGAATCGCTTAAATCACGTTGCCAACGTGATATTGGTAATTTGTTGGAAAAATGATTAAACATAGCATTTGCTAAGCCTAAATTTCCTTCAGAATTTTCAAAATCTATAGGATTTACTTTATATGGCATAGTAGAGGATCCAATTGAGATATTGTTATGATTTTGTTTAAAATAGTTAAGAGCAATATAACCCCATATGTCTCTATTAAAATTTATTAAAATGGTATTAAATCGTGCAATGCAGTCAGATAGTTCAGCAACATAATCATGTGGTTCTATTTGTGTTGTATAAGGATTCCATTCAATACCTAAAGATATAACAAATTCTTCACTGAATTTATGCCAATTTACTTCTGGGTACGCTATTATGTGGGCATTATAGTTGCCTACGGCACCATTAATTTTACCTAGTATTTTTATTGATTCTAATTGATGATATTGACGTATCAGTCGATATGCAATATTAGCCATCTCTTTTCCAACGGTAGAAGGGGTAGCGGGTTGCCCGTGGGTTCTAGATAACATGGGGATATCTTTATAATTAATGCTCATTTTTTTTATTGCATCAATCATTTTTTTCCAAATGGGCAAAAGAATAGTTTTTTTAGTGTTAGTTAACATTAATCCATATGCAAGATTATTAATATCGTCTGAAGTACAAGCAAAATGAATAAATTCACTTATTTTTATTAAAGTAGGTAACATTTTTATTTTTTCTTTTAAAAAATATTCTACTGATTTGAGATCATGATTGGTAATTTTTTCTATTTCTTTAATACGTTCTGCATCTTTAATATTAAAATTAGTTACCAATTTATTTAAAAAATCATATTCGATTTGTGTAAAAGGTGGGATTTCTTTAATAGAAATTGTGTTAGCTAATTTATTTAACCAATGTATTTCTATTTGAACACGAAATTTTAGTAGACTAAATTCACTAAAAATATTACGTAAAGAATTAGTTTGTTCATAATAACGACCATCGATAGGAGATATTGCGGTTAAAGGCGATGATTTTATCACTTTTTTTCCTTTTATATTCATTAGGTGTTTATATTTATATGGATGTTTAAACTGAGTTCATCTAATATAAATCTTGCATTTTATGAGCTTTTATATATTTTTTGTGATTAGAAAAAATTTATTTTCATAATCGCAGGAATCATATGAATATTCATATGATTGATTTGTTGATGTTCATATTAAATGTGATGTTAGCTAAATACTAAAAGTAAAAACATTAATATATTTATAATGAAAGTATATGTGTATGTATTAAATATAATAACGATTAGTTGTTTTGGTTGTAGTAATGTTTAATATTGTTATTAATGATTTTTAATTGAATTTAATGGTTGTTTTATATTTATCACAAGTATTATTTTAGCGTTAAGAATCTAGAAAAGGGTATCTTTTTTCAATAATTCCTCCACCCAAACAACGTTCTTTCAAGTAAAAAACTGCTGATTGTCCTGGTGTAATTGCCAATACCGGAGTTTTTAAAATAACTTTAAGCTTGTTATTTAAAAGAGGGTATATTTGACATTGGACATCTAGGTGTCTGTATCTAGTTTTAACTGTACAATATAGAGATGATTTAAGTGTGTGCCGTGTTATCCATTGCGCTTGTTCAGTAATGAATGCGATAGACATGAGACGTGGATGATTACGTCCTTGTGCTACAATTAATGTATTATTTATTATATCTTTATCTATTACGTACCACGGTTGTCCGTTTCCTTGTTTAACCCCACCTATATTTAACCCTTTTCTTTGCCCTAAAGTATAAAATGACACGCCTTGGTGTGCTCCAATTTTGTCTCCATTTACATTAATTATAACTCCTGGTCGTATTGGTATGTAATTACTAATAAAATCTTTAAATTTGCGTTTACCAATAAAACAAATACCAGTTGAGTCTTTTTTGTTTGCTGTAATTAAGTTTAATTTTTTGGCAATATTTCTAACTTGTGATTTATTTAATTCTCCTACAGGAAATAAACATTGTTTAAGTTGTTTATCACTAAGTGTATATAAAAAATAACTTTGATCTTTATTTAAGTCTGAACCACGTATCAAATAAGTTTCTGTGTTCACATTCATACGACGTACATAATGTCCGGTTGCAATAAGATCAGCGCCTAAATCGTTCAGCGCAAATTCCAAAAAACACTTAAATTTAATCTCTTGATTACAGAGTATATCGGGATTAGGAGTGCGACCAACACTATATTCTTGTAAAAATACCTGAAATACATTCTCCCAATATTCTTTAGAAAAATTTATAGTATGTAAATATATACCCAAATTGTTACAGACAGCATGGGTATCCGATAAATCAGATGTTGACGCACAATGTTCTGAACTATCGTCATCTTCCCAATTTTTCATAAATAATCCTTCTACTTTATATCCTTGTTGTTGCAATAACCATGCAGATACAGAAGAATCTACACCGCCAGACATACCAACAATCACTTTTTTTCTACGGGTATATGACATAATAATTTATATAAGAAAAATACAAAAATTATTTACAATAATACTATAGGAAATTACAATTAATATATCAAGTTTTATATTTAAAATAACTTAATTATAAAATGCATGTAATAATTGAATATTTTTAAAAAATAGTATTTTAAATTTATACAAAATATGAAGACTAGCAAATATTCATTTATGATATGAAAGTAATCATACAGTGTTTTAAATTATATTAATTATATTATGTTTATTCAAGTAGTTTTAAATCTAAACATATGCTTATATTTTAAATATCATCAGTTGACTAATATTTTATCCATGTACATTAATTATTATTATTTTGTATCTACTATACGGATATAGTGCAACAGATCAATGCAATTTCCTCAGCGTCATTGATTATTAAAAAAATGCATAAAAAAAAATCATATTTGCTATTTAGATGATGTCCTTCTTATTTGAAAATTCAGCGCTATATAAAACATTCAAATCTATTTTTATGGTTGTCTCTATATAAATTAGATGTTTATTATTCTTATTTATATGCATAAATCATTTAATGTATTAAACCGCATTAATATGACGTGGACAATGTCCGCTGTATTTTACATTTGCATATGCAAATAATATATGATGATATTATTTTTTTAATACATATCTACTTATACATATTGATAAAAAAGTACTATTATTTATAATGTAAAATGAGATTTTATTATGGCTAAAAATAATATAAAAGTGTTGTCTAATAATTTAGCGCATTTTATAAAAAAAACAGATAATTTACAGGGATTTATCCAAGTTAGAGAAGCGCATCGACGTGAGCTTATTGATGATTACATTGAATTAATTGCAGATTTAATTCAAGAATGCGGGCAAGCGCGTCAAGTAGATTTAGCATCAAGGCTTGGAGTAGCACAACCAACAGTAGCTAAAATGCTAAAAAAACTAATTGCTTATTCATTAGTTGAACATAAACGTTATCGCGGAGTGTCGTTGACAAAACAAGGGAAACAATTGGCTAATGAAAATCATAAACGACACAAAATTGTAAAAACTTTTCTCATGGCTTTAGGTATAAATAAAAAAATTGCTCAAAGAGATGCAGAAGGCATTGAACATCACGTTAGTAATGAAACGCTATTGGCGTTTAGACAATTTTCTGAGCGTTTCAATAGATAATATAATAATTTATGCAAGGATATCTATATAATCAAACAGGGTTTAATTTTGTATTATAATAAACTATGTTTATAGTATAAACATAGGCATTCAATTAATTTGGGTTGTTTATTTCAGTCAAACTAATGTATATGTAACTGTATTTGCTTACCTATTAAAAAATGAAATATTTGATTGTGTATAGCGCAATCAACTTTTTTGACATTTTTAGTATAAATTTGCAATGCATTTTGTTTATTGTAATAACGAATCTAAATCTGAGTCATTGTTCATTTATTTATATATGCATATGTAAATAAATATCCCTGCGTATCTCAATCGTTCTATTATATAAAATAGATTTTTTTAAGTATAAAAAACATTACTTTTGTACAACAATTTTATATAAAGTATATGTTTTAAGTATAAAAATCATGAACTTATGAAGATATATATAATATATATAATTGTGATGTTGTTGGTAACAACTTGTGTACAACAGAACATCGAAAAAAATACCACACAAATATTATATACTAATTCAAGGCACAAGATGATTTATTCTCCTAAACATCAACAACGTATTACACCATCTATGTACAATGATTACATTCATCGTTGTGCAATGAATTACGGAGTAGATGCATCTTTAATTAAAGCTATTATTCAGGTCGAATCTAATTATGATCCTGCTGTGATCAGTAAGTCTAATGCTGTTGGATTAATGCAGCTTAAAGCAGATGCCGCAGGAAGAGATGCTTACCGTTTGAAAGGATGGGGAGGGAAACCTAGTATTCATGATTTAAAAAATGCTGCTATTAATATTGATCTTGGTACTGCTTATTTATCTATATTGCAAAAACAATTAGAAGGAATTATTGATCTAAAAACTAGACGTTACGCTGTAATTGTTGCTTACGTGAATGGTTTAAGCGCGTTATTAAAAACATTTTCTATTGATCACGATTATGCTATTGAAAAAATAAATAAGCTTAATCCAGAACAATTTTACCAATACATACAATCTCATCATCCATCTAAACAAGCACCACGTTATTTATCTAAAATTAATTCTATTTACGTTGCGCAAGATTAGTTATAATCTGATGTATAAAAACATTGTTTTAATGTTTTATTTTTAACAATAGTTTTATGAGGTATATGTCTAATAAAAGTTATTTTATAAAATATATTATTAATACTATTTATTTATAGTGAGTTAATTTTTACATAAGTTACAAATAAACAAATGACGTATTTATTTCAATTATTATTGAAATAAAATTATGAGAAGTATTGACCCGACGTTTGAGTATTAGTGCGCTGTTAGTTGATTAATCAAATCAACTATAATAGTTTTGAGAATACAATAATACTTTTCATGTTTTTATTTAGTTAACACTTATTGTACGTTGTAAATGAACTGTGTACTAAGTTTTGCCGGATAAGATATTCGTTTGTATTTAATGATATAAAATTTATTGTTATGTATAGATATATATATTCACTTTATTTATATATACAGCTATATCTATAGTGATTATATTTTTTAGTAGGTATTATGAATCAGTATCGCTATATAGTATTAAAATAAAAAATGATAATTGTTAAAATTTTTGTAATAGCTATTTTATAGCACTGTTACTTCTGTTGAAAAATTCAGAATTGCAAATGATATAGTAGTGTTGAATAAAAAATGTAATATTGCAATAACTGCATGGTTATTAATTGTATATTACTTTTGTTAAATTTTTAATAGATAGGAAAAGTAAGTTCAAGTTTTATTGATTCTTTGAAAAAGTTTATAAATGAGTGCCTCATTTGCAAGAATTGTTTCTGATCAAAAGAACATATAAATAAATTATATTTGCTCTCTTTCAATGTGTTATTAATAGTTATTTGATAACATAGTGTTAGAAATAAAAAATAGTTATTAAAAGTAAATATTATGTTAAATATATTGATATGATATCCAAGATATTCAGAATTAGAAATATAATAACATTACTCTCCATGTAGATTGATTTATATCTATTTGTATTATGTGATTTCGGTGCATTGTATATTACAGTCATTGCATTCAATTCCTAATTCTGAATGAAAAGTACAAATATTGCATGAATTTATTTCTTTACAACAATATAATTTAATATGATCTTTTTTAGTATATAGGTACAAAAAACCGATACTGAATAATATTAAGACCATTATTGTCAAAGTAATCATGTATTTTATATGAGTTTTTATATGTAACAAAATAGGAGATGATAAATTGTTATTTTGATCTGTGGTTTTGAGTAGGGAAGAAGATACACATGGTTTGTCTTCATTTATTTTTTCTATGGTCAATTGATTATTGAGTTTTAATCCTCGTTTGGGAATAGTTATAATAGATGAAGCATCTAACCCAAAAGAAGTTAAAGTTTTGCGTATTAAACTAATTTGTTGATTTAAGTTGCCATTAGATGGTTCAAGTCCATAAGCTCTCCAAACAATTGAAAATAAGTGTTCTCGAGCGACCGGCGCACAAATATCAGCATTATGCTGCTTAATGAGTTCTTCCAACACTCGTCCAGCAGAATTAGATAATTTCACTGATGTATCAGAATCAGTTAATGATGTCAAAATATATTCTGTAGTATCAAATATTATAGTTGATTGGATGATATATTTCATTTAGTTGCTCTATATGAATAGTACATGGACACAGCAATATTTACACTAGCTGTTATATAAGATCTAAATATATAATTTTTTAATTAAAATATATAAAGACCATAAAAAGTATTTGTATTATGAAAATTGAAATTAACACAATTTTAGTGCTATTATTTTAGATTGTGGAAATTTTACAATTTATATTTAGATAGTATAACAACATATTTCAAAAATCTAGCGTATTAGTATTAGAGAACACCTAGAGTAATATATAAAAAAAATAATATTGTTATGTATATTAGTATGCCGACATATATAAGTTGTCAGTTGATTTTGATGCTAAATTAAATAATATGCGTCAATTACATTTCAGACAATTTCAGAACAATAAATGTTTTTATTTTTCTAATACTAAAACATTATTTTTAGTCGAAAATTCTATAGATCATAATCTATTTTTTAGTATTATGATTGTTGTAAGTAATTTAGACTGTGTATTTAATTAATTAGAGATACATGGTTTCAATTAAGATTGTTAATATTATCGATTTATCCCATGGCTCCTAGCATGAAATGATTGTGTAATATATACATTGCGATTATTGTAATAACTATATTGAAACATATAATAATAATTATGAGCACACATATGGTTTATAGTATATTTTTTCATAGTTTTAGAATATTAGTTCACATAATTTTGTTTTTAATATACTTTGTTTTAATCATATTCACTTTTAATAATTCTCAGGCTGATTCAGATGATGTATCTGTTAGTAGGCAATCTAATGATACTTCGATATTGCTATTTAATGATATACAGAAACTACCCACATTAGTTCAAATAAAAGCACATGATGACATTATCACTATTATTTCACCAAAAAGTTCTCCATTGATTTTTACTGATTCTCCAGCAATATCTTTGCAATCGTTATATGTAGCTGATGTTGCCGATTATTTAAAAGGTATTGCTGGATTTACTGCTATTCGTAATGGAGGAGTAAATAATGAACCAGTATTTCGAGGGATGTTTGGGTCTAGGATGCGCATTTTGATAGACAGCGGTGAAGTACTTGGTGCTTGTTTTTCTCACATGGATCCTGTTAGTGCTTACATTTCTCCAGGGACTTTTGATGTTTTGAATATTATTAAAGGCCCTCAGACAGTGCTATGGGGTCCTGTACCGTCTGTAGGCACATTACAATTTGAACGATATCACCCTCGATTTGATAAATCAAAAATTCAATTGCGTAGTAACGTAACAATAGGTGCAAATAACAAAATAGAAAAAAATATAGACAGTATTATGGGGAATGAATATGGTTATCTTAGATTGATAGGTAATGTTTCTCGTTCAGACGATTATTATGATGGGAATAAACATCAAGTACATTCTGCTTGGTATAAATGGAACGCTGATGCGATTTTGTCATTTAACCTAAGTGCAGATACATATTTAGAAATTAGCTTAGGCCAGGGAAATGGCAATGCAAACTATGCCTCTAGATCTATGGATGGGGTATGTTTTGCCAGAGAAAGTTATGGAATGAAAATAGAAACCGCAGATATCAGCAAAACACTAGATAAAATTGAATTACAAGTTTGGCATAACTATGTAAATCATATTATGGCTGATACTATATCTCATATTACAGAATCATCTACTAAAAAATGTTGTAGTTTTAGTGATAATACTAATAATAATGTCGATCGATTGATATGGGGCGTGAGAGGTATTACCGTATCTCAATGCAACAACATTAAATATTATAGTGGCGCAGATATACAAATTAATAAACATAGAAAACATCTGAAATCTGATTTTCATTGGAAAACAGATGTTATCTCTCAAGATACTGGTATATTTACTGAATTTATTATTGATTCGTTATCACAAAAAAGATTGGTTGGGGGTGCGCGATTGGAACACAGTGTAATTAATTTTGATCATTATCCTACTCAATACAAACGATATAGTACAATATATCCAGCTGGATTCATACGCTATGAAGATGATTTTAATCCGTTATTGTCATATTATGTTGGTGTGGGAACAAGTTTTCGTTTACCTGATTATTTGGAGTTATTCTATACTAGACCAAAAAAAGGCGTTAACATAGATGATATTTTTCAATTGAAACCTGAAAAAACTATACAAGTAGATATAGGAGCGCATTTTCAACACCTACAAACAAACGGATGGGTATCATCTTATATTGGCTATACTAAAGATTTTATTTTGTGTAGTTATGACAATGATGGTATCACACAAGATGATGTCAGTTATACAAAGAATGTCCGCGCTCAAATATGCGGAGCTGAAGTAGGATTAAATTATAAATTTAATAACCATTGGCGTACTGAAAGTAATGTCTCATGGACCCGAGGATTTAATATAGACGATAATTGTGTTTTACCTAAAATTCCCCCATTAGAAGGCAAAATCACATGTCAATGGACGCAAGGATGTTATAGTATGGTTGCTTTGTGGAGATTTGCATTATCCACGCAATCTACTAATAATTCGTTATTGCCGCCGTTACCTGTTACTCCTAAGGATGTACTGTTACATACAGGTACAGATCATAACAACTCAGGGTTTGGAACGTTATCCACACATTTGGCCTGGACAAGATCTCAATTTTATAAATTTAGCGTTGGCGTAGACAATTTATTAAATAGTAATTATAGAAACTGCTTAAATTCATATGTTCATAAACGACTTGGATATCCTGCTGGCACATTAATTTATGAACCAGGGCGTACTTGGTGGATAAAAGTGGGAATGGCGTTGTAAATATAAACAAAAAATGATAAGGAAATAGAAAGAATTTTAACTTATAATTTATACTAATATAATTTATGTAAGTGTACATACCTAACTTCATTAGTGTTCGTGGTAAACTTAATGCATAAATCATAAGTCGATCTCAGTGATGTATTTTAAACAGTATATACAACTCTGTTCATTATTATCATCGGCTACGAAAAATAATTCTTCCTTTGCTTAAATCGTATGGTGTAAGTTCGACGGTAACTGTATCTCCTGTTAGTATTCGAATATAGTTTTTTCTTATTTTTCCAGAAATATGTGCCACAATGATATGTCCATTTTCCAATTTTACACGGAACATTGTATTAGGTAAAGTGTCTAATACTACGCCGTGCATTTCAAAATTATCTTCCTTTGTCATCGCGGTCTCTAGTAAATTAAACTAATAAGTTAGAATTCTATCATAAGATAAAAACTAATCAAGTGTTGATTTCTATGCATACAATGATTGAATGTTTTAATTTTCAACAAAATTTTAAAAATAAAATATAACTATTAAAGTTCATAACAATAGAAATATGCACGTCTATTGTTATAAATTATTACCTATTTTATTCATAGATATACATGTATGAATACCTAGTATGAATCTTATTTTTTTCGGTATCTTCATATATGTATAGGTTTTAATATAATTGCTGCATATTTAACGTAATTAACTAATGCATGTATCAATAATATAAGCGCTCTGCATGTGAACCCTTTAAATAAAAACAATTATATATTTATTTCCTGTAGAATTAATGTATTTTAAATTTTGTTTTTTTATTTTATTTTTTGTACATGTACATGTATTAATCTAAAGAAGACAAATAGCGTTCAGCATCTATTGCAGCCATACAACCTGATCCAGCTGCAGTAATTGCTTGACGATAATTATAATCTATAACATCTCCTGCTGCAAATATACCTGGAATAGAGGTAGCTGTTGCATTTCCATTTATACCAGATTGTACACCAATATATCCATTGTTTAATACGAGTTGATCACTGAATATAGAAGTATTTGGATTATATCCGATAGCAATAAATACACCTTGGAGAGTTACTATATGTTCTATATGTTGTGTTATGTCTTTTACACGTAACCCAGTAACATCAGTACCATTACCTAATATTTCTTGGACAACATGATTAGTATGTAAAATAATATTATTGTTTTGTACTTTATGCATAAGTCTGCTAATTAATATTTTTTCTGCACTAAATTTATCACGACGATGAATAAGATGGACTTTAGAAGCAATATTAGATAAATATAAACTTTCTTCTACTGCCGTATTACCACCCCCTACAACTGCAACAATTTGTTTATTAAAAAAAAATCCATCACAAGTAGCACACGAAGATACGCCTTTACCTTTATATTTTTCTTCAGAAGGTATACCAAGGTTGCGTGCATACCCTCCTGTACTTATGATCAAAGCCTCACACGTGTATTCATATGTATTGCCGTACAAACAAAAAGGATATTGTTTAAAATTTACTTTATAAATATGATCAGAAATAATTTCTGTACATAAATAAGTAGCGTGTGCATTCATACGACTCATTAACATAGGTCCAGTGAGATTTTTTGGATCTCCAGGCCAATTTTCTATATCTGTAGTACCATTCAGTTGTCCTCCTATTTCTAATCCAGTGACTAACACAGGATTTAAATTAGCCCGTGCAGCATAAACAGCGGCGGTATACCCGGCAGGCCCTGATCCCAATATAAGTAGTTTGCAATGTTTTTTTATTGCCATAACGTTGTGCCTTATCATATATTGTCTAAATAAAATTCAAACATTGCTTACGTGTGTTGAACTAAGTACTAATATTATGCTATTTAATATTAATAAAAAAACAAACGTAATATATGCAATTAAAATAAAAATTACTATTTACTTTTTATGATTTTTGTAAACTTATCTTCTTATATCAATTTTAAATTTTTAATTAATGTAGAAATATATTTTTGATATGATATTAATATGTAATCAGACATCTAATTTTTTTTTACCTTATTGCGTATAAGGATCGTAATCAAAATGATACAGATTATTATCTGTATAGTAAATTGCTAACCGTAAAAAATCTTAGATTATATAAAACGCAACGTATTGCAAGATATATTTATAATATATAACAAGTATTTTATAGAAAAATTAAAAATACTTTTTGAATTTTATCAGGATATCTATTTTTATCAAATATGTATATGTGAGTTTAAATAATTTTATGAACATACTATTTATTCATAATTTATGTAAATTTAATGTGTATAAATAATATGTATTTATACATACATACTATAATTATAGTATGTATGATCATTTATGATAAATTGAAGGTACGGTTATCTAAATTTAATGAGAATACTTAATATAAATAAATAATATTAAACAAAAAATTTTGCATCAAATACTTAAGTAAGGGATGTATTTTAGTGATTAATTTAATATTAATTGGTATAAGCATAACTTTATTATATTTAATTATTACGTTAATTAGTTTCAATCCTGCAGATCCTGGATGGTTACAGACTATATGGCATGGACCAATTCATAATATTGGAGGTATATTAGGAGCAAAAATTTCTGATTTCTTATTTTTTATTTTTGGTGCTCCAGCTTTTATAATTCCGTTATTTATGTTATTTTATCTTTGGAGGATTTATACGCAAAATATTCATATTACTATTTCATTTTTTTTATTTAAATTAATAGGTATATTGATATTATTATTCTCGTGTTGTGGATTAGCTCATTTAACTATTAATAATGTTTTTTATTTTTCTTCAGGTGGTATAGTAGGAAGTATATCCTATCATATTGTTTCAACTTATGGAAACATAACTTCTCATGTTAGTGTAATCGTGTTTTTGTTAATCGGAATTATTGATATAATGGTATTTTTTAATAGATTTTTTTGGATAATTTTAAAAACTATTAAGAACCAGTTTTTTAATTATTTACATTATTTACGCACATTGTTTTTTTATAAAAAAAAATGTCGATGTCGATTCAATCATCAAAAATTTTACACTAAACAACATATTTATCCATTAGTTTTTTCTACACAAGATCCCAATTTTTTAAAAAAATCGGAAAATGATTTATTAAACATGCATACAATCTCTAATGTATCTGAAAGTATTCACCGATCTTCCAAACAATTTAATTCTACTTTAAAAAATGATTTTATCCAAATGCAATGTATTGCGGCTACGAAGATCTTGAATCAAGTTATCAATAAAATTGAGAATTTGTTATCCCGCACTAAATTATATATAAACAAAGAAAGTTACAAGCATTATCAAAAAAAATATATGAATAATATTTTTTTTAAGCGAAAAAGTTGTGCCTTAACAACTAATAAACGTGATGAAAAAACGTATAACAATCATAATAAATGCTGTCTTGAACAAAAAGAACAAAAACATGACACAACACGGATACAAGATTTAAATCTAGTATGTACTGATAGTAATCATCACAAGCGAAAAATGCCTATGTTTGTTAAGGCAAACATAAAACAACATATGCTTTTATTTAAACATAAAAAAATTCCTATGGTGCATTGGAATACATATTATGACAATCAAGCTATTGCTTTTCCAGATATGAACCTATTAACTAGATCTTCTTCAGAAAAAACAATGGATTGCTTAGAGTTAAAGAAAATTTCTCAATTATTAGAATCAAAACTATCAGAATATCGTATTGTAGCAAATGTAGCCAATATTGTTCCTGGCCCGGTAATTACTCGATTTGAATTAAATTTATCACCAGGTACAAAATCGTCAAAGATTTCTAATTTATCACGTGATATAGCTCGTGTTTTATACACAACCTCTGTCAAAGTAGTAGATGTGATCCCTGGTACACCATATGTTGGATTAGAAATTCCTAATAAAAAACGTAATACAGTATATTTAGGAGATATAATTAGTTCAGATCAGTTTAGGAATATCAATACTCCATTAGCATTGGTCTTAGGAAAAGATATATCTGGGGAACCATTAATTGTAGATCTTAAATCTATGCCACACTTATTGGTTGCTGGAACTACTGGATCAGGTAAATCTGTAGGCATTAATACTATGATTATTAGTATTTTATACAAAGCTACGCCAGAAGAAGTGCGTTTTATTATGATTGATCCTAAAATTTTAGAATTATCAGTATATTCAGGTATTCCTCATCTTTTAAAACAAGTTATCACTGATACGCAAGAAGTTTATGAGGTATTACAATGGTGTATACAGGAAATGGAACGTCGTTATAAACTAATGGCTATGATCGGCGTTAGAAATTTGGAAAATTATAATAATCATATAAAACAATGTTATTATAAAAAATATGCAACAAGCGGCATTATAAGCGAGTGTATTAATAGTGTATTATCTTCTGATACATTAAAAAAATTGCCTTATATTGTAATTATTGTAGATGAATTTTCAGATCTGATGATAACTACGACAAAAAGAGTAGAAGAATTAGTTATTCGTTTAACACAAAAAGCTCGTGCTGCTGGGATTCATATAATATTAGCAACTCAAAGACCATCAGTAGATGTGATTACTGGAGTAATTAAAGCAAATATTCCAGCACGTATAGCTTTTACTGTATCAAGTAAAATAGATTCTCGTACTATTCTTGGTCAATCTGGAGCAGAATCTTTATTAGGTATGGGTGATATGTTATATTTAGGACCTAATTCTTCCATATCTACTCGAGTACATGGAGCATTCATAGAAGATCAAGAAATACATGCAGTAGTTAATTTTTGGAAAACTAAATAGTTAATTTATAATCTTTTTTGAATAATAAGAGTTACTATAGCATCATGTACAAAGGTTGGTACGTGTGTGTAGATATTATGACGTTATTATGTATTTGAATAAATATATATGATAACGGAGAATAATTAATTAAAAATGATTAAGCAAATAATATACGCTAGTTTTTTAAATATTATTGTAATTGTTTCAGCAGTTGCTGATCATATGTCAATGGTTGTATTACAAAATCGTCTTAAAAAAATAAATGATTTTTACGTACATTTTACTCAAAAAGTCATTAATTCTGATAGCAATCAGTTATCGGAAGGATATGGGGAACTATGGGTAAAACGTCCTAATCTATTTAATTGGCATATAATAGTTCCTGAAGAAAATTTTCTAATATCTGATGGGAAAACACTTTGGTTTTATGTTCCTTCTATCAAACAAGTTACTGCGTATTGGTTACAGAACTTTTCCGATAACATTTTTTTTATGTTATTTTTTGAAAATAACATGTGTATATGGGATAATTATAATGTATCTCAACAAGGGGATTTTTTTTCTCTAATACCAATAAGTAATAGTTTTAATTTAAAAGAATGCAAAATTAAGATAACTGATTGCGGTACGATTGAGATGTTTAGCATCTTTGAAGAAACAGGACAACATGTGGATTACTATTTATTAGACCAAAATAATAATGATGTCGATATAAGTAAGTTTTGTTTTACTTTTTCTGAAGATATTGAATTAGACGAACAACGTAAATAATATTTATTGGGTGATTCATTTATATTTTGTTGCATGATTATAAAATATTTATTTTATACGAGAAATATAAGGAAATCATATAAAATTTCTCACTTAAATTCTATTGATATATTAGAAGGAATTTTAAATATATCATGCATATAAATATTGCATTCAATAAATTTATTAACTTGTTTATTAACAATAAAATTAATATATCATTTTGTATAATAGAATAAAATTTTAAAAAATATTTTGATTTGATATTATGCAATGTGGGATTTATTTGCTTATTGTATTGTTATAGGTATAAACTTTTCAGAATTAAAAATTCACAAAATATATTCTTTATTGTGTAACTGAAAAATGACGATCATATTATTATTATCGATGTATGTGATATTTCATTTTTATAGTTAAAACATGTTTCTTTATTTAATAAAGACTAATGAAGTTATCCCAATTATTGTAAGTAATTATTAATTTACATACACAAGCATGCTTATATATGAATAAGGTATTGTTTTTATAAAAAATGTAAAAAAACGAATAATATTATAGCGTTTGCGTTTACAAATATGGTGTATTTCATAATTTATTTTTAATACAAATTAACATCACAAAATAAATTATGAAATAATGTTTATATATTGAGGCATACATGATAACAATTGATTTTTAATTTAAATTACTTTTTGTTTTTGGTATGCCATCATATAGCGATTTGCAAATATAAAAGAAAGTGAATTGTGTTAATTTATTTTTTATATGTCAATGGATTTTTAGACTATTTTTTTAAAAAGTTAAATTAGATTTATAGCAAAAAGTGTATACTACTATGCAGTAGTAACATATCTTTTTGTGTCTATTATATAGATCTAAAATTATATAAGGCGTAGGATATATGATGTGTATTGTCATATTTATGAGAAAATCTTATAATTTACTTTATTTTAATAAAGTAAATTATAAGCAAATAAAGAATATCAATTTATTATTACAATACATGGTTTATATATATATATAAAAATTCATAATTCGGTTCTGTTGCTATAATAGTATTGATATACTAAATGATATTTTGAATTTAGTAGAATGAAAACATGATAATTTTAAACTTAATACATACAGATATGACGTAAATTATTATAACATATTCAATTTATTGTAATTGTGAAAATACATTATTAGCAAATTAATATATAATAAAACAAACAGTATAGGTTTAAATATGCTTGACCCTAATTTATTGCGCACTAATCTTGATTATGTTGCAAAAAAACTTGCTCGCAGAAAGTTTATACTAAATACTGATAAATTTCGCCAACAAGAAAGTTTACGTAAAATTTTACAAAAAAAAACTGAAATTTTACAGACTAAACGCAAAGCTAAGGCAAAAATCATAGGAATAGCTAAATCTCGCGGAGAGAACATAGAGTGTTTATGTCAAGAAGCGTATGTATTAGGCAAAAAATTAACTTCGCTTAAATTTGAAAATAAAACATTACAAAATAGCATTAGACAATATGAATTATCTTTACCAAATATTCCAGATGATCAAGTACCCTATGGATTTAGTGATCAGGATAATATAGAAATTATGCGTTGGGGTCAACCAAGTCAATATAATTTTCCGGTAAGGGATCATATCACGTTGGGCGCATTAATTAATGGCTTAAATTTTTCTAATGCAACAAAGTTAACCGGATCGCGTTTTGTTGTAATGAAAGGACAAATAGCGCATTTGCATCGTGCTTTATCTCAATTTATGATAGATTTGCATATTAAACATCATGGATATGAGGAATATTATTTACCATATTTAGTAAATAAAGAATCTTTATATGGCTCAGGGCAATTTCCAAAATTTTACGCAGATTTATTTCATATTCAACACTCACAAACTGAAACTAATCCCTATGCATTAATACCTACCGCTGAAGTGCCACTAATCAACTTAGTTCGCGATGTAATTCTTGATGAAAAAGAATTGCCTATTAAGATGGTTGCGCATACTCCGTGTTTTCGTTATGAAGCTGGATCATATGGTCATCGCACTCGTGGGTTAATTAGGATGCATCAATTTGATAAAGTTGAAATGGTTCAAGTGGTACATCCAGACAAATCCATGCAAACGTTGGAAGAAATAACTAGTCATGCGGAACAAGTATTGCAATTACTTAAATTACCATATCGAAAAATATTATTATGCACAGGAAATATTGGATTTGCTTCTTGTAAAACATATGATTTAGAAGTATGGCTTCCAGCGCACAATACTTATTGCGAAGTTTCTTCTTGTTCAAATGTTGGAGATTTTCAAGCACGTCGTATAAGAGCACGTTATAAAGGAAAGATGCATAAAAAAACAAAATTATTGCATACTTTAAATGCTTCTGGAGTCGCAGTAGGTCGGGCATTAGCAGCAGTTCTTGAAAATTATCAATTAGAGGATGGACGTGTAGTGATTCCTTCGGTGTTATATCCCTATATGAATGGTATGACACATATTAATTAAACGTTAATTTTTCAGCAAAAATTAGTTTTTAACGTTTTTATTATCTTTTTATTAAAACAAACAAATATATATTTTTTATATATATCTACTACAAGTAATTAGATGATTTAATCGAAAATAATAATACATATATTATTATTTTATTGCGTAAAAAATTTAAATAAAATATATTATTTGATACGATATTGAATAAAACTTTTTACATTTTATGTGTTTAATTGTCACTTTTTAGTAGTAGCCCTTGTGGAGAATATGTCTTTTTTTATTAATTTAAATGTTTAATGATAGCTCATTACATGAATAAGATATTTAATTTTAGTGCAGGTCCAGCAATGTTGCCAAGACAAGTATTAAGGCAATGTAAAGAAGAATTATACAATTGGAACAACATGGGGATATCTGTGATAGAAATAAGTCATCGTAGTAAAGAATTTTTACAATTAATGCAAGATGCGCAACAAGATATTCGTGACCTTCTTGATATCCCAAAAAATTATGAAGTTTTATTTTGTCATGGGGGAGCGCGTGCACAATTTTCGGCAATTCCTATGAATTTATTACAAACATCATCAGAAAGTGTTGATTATGTAAATACTGGATATTGGGCATACCATGCAGCAATAGAAGCAAAAAAATATTGTGATCCACGCATAATTAATGTGATCAGCAAAAAAAACGGACTATATAGCGTTCAACCGATGTCTCGATGGGATATTTCTAAGGATAGTCTTTATATTCATTATTGTCCAAACGAGACTATTGATGGAATAGCCGTATATGAAACTCCAAACTTTGCTAATAAAATAGTGGTAGCAGATTGTTCTTCAACTTTATTGTCACGTCCACTCGATGTAGGCCGCTTTGGAATAATTTATGCTACAGCTCAAAAAAATATTGGTATATCTGGTTTAACGATAATAATTATTAGAACAGATTTATTAAAAGAACCGAGTCAAGCAGTTCCGTCCATTTTAAATTATAAAATTTTGGCTGATAATTACTCAATGTTTAATACACCGGCTACTATGTCTTGGTACATTGCCAGTTTAATGTTCAAATGGCTAAAAACACAAGGAGGATTAAAAGAAATTAATAAACGTAATAAAGAAAAATCAGCGCTTTTATATGATGCCATTGATTCTAGTAATTTTTATTATAATAATGTTAATCTATCTAATCGTTCACGCATGAACGTCCCCTTTTTTTTGAAAAACAATGAATTAAATAATATTTTTTTAAAAGAATCAATATGTTTTGGATTACATGGATTGAAGGGTCATAAAATAGTTGGGGGTATACGGGCGTCTTTATACAACGCCATGACATTAGAAGGTGTTCAAAAATTAATTAAATTCATGAAATTATTTTCCGAAAAATATCGCTAAATTAGATATACAGCGATGTTCCGTATGTATGAGTTAAAACATTAACTATGATCGTATACACTTACTATGAGTGATAATGAAGTATTCAATTTTTAAAAATTAGTTGTATTTCGTAAAAGAAAGTTGGTGAAACGTGAACAATTTTATCAAATTAGCACCTATCAAAAAAATACAGGGAGCTATACATCTTCCTGGGTCTAAAAGCATATCGAATCGAGCATTATTGTTAGCAGCTCAATCTATAGGCACTACTCAATTAACTAACTTACTGGATAGTGATGATGTGCGTTGTATGTTGGGCGCGTTACGTGATTTAGGGATATCATATTATCTTTCAAATGATAGAAAAACTTGTGAGATTAATGGCGCTGGCGGTGCACTTCAATCAAAAAACCATAATCAACTAATTTTATCTTTAGGTAATGCTGGAACTGTCATGCGACCTCTCATTGCGGCATTGTCTGTAAAGACACAAAATATTATGCTTACTGGTCATCCTCGTATGAAAGAGAGACCTATTCTGCATTTAGTAGATGCCTTAAGACAAGGAGGAGCGCATATTGATTATATGGAACATGATCATTATCCTCCAGTACGGTTGTATGGGGGGTATTATGGAGGCGAAATTTATATTCGAGGAAATATTTCCAGTCAATTTTTGTCATCTGTACTCATGATGACACCATTAGCCCCTCGAGATACTCTTATTAAAGTAGATGGAGTTTTAGTATCTAGACCATATATTGATATTACTTTATCTCTTATGAAAACTTTTGGTATTAACATAGAACATGAAAATTATCGTGTTTTTTATTGTAAAGGGAACACAACATATCAATCGCCTGGACATTATTTAGTGGAAGGAGATGCTTCAAGTGCTTCTTATTTTTTAGCAGCATCAGCTATTCGAGGAGGCACTGTCCGAGTTATAGGAGTCGGGCGACATAGCAAACAAGGAGACATTTATTTTGCTAATATATTAGAAAGAATGGGCGCAAAGATTTCATGGGGTAACAATTATATAGAATGTACTCGTGGAACTGATCTTAATTCTGTTGATTTAGATGTCAATGATATACCTGACGCAGCTATGACTCTTGCCACTACTGCATTGTTTACTAGTCATGGGCCTACAATATTACGTAATATTTATAATTGGAGAATTAAAGAAAGTGATCGATTGACTGCAATGGCCACTGAATTACGAAAAATAGGAGCAGATATAGTGGAAGGTTATGATTATTTACAAATTACTCCCCCAATTAAAATTAAATCAGCTTATATTAATACTTACGATGATCATCGTATAGCGATGTGTTTTTCTTTGGCGGCATTATCAGATGTTCCAATTATGATTAATAATCCTAAATGTACCTATAAAACTTTCCCAGATTTTTTTACACAATTATCTAATATTAGTGTATTACGATAGGGTTTCATATAGCGTGTGGTATATATGTAGTATGCATATATGTACGAAGATTTATGATTATTGCATTGTATTAAAATAGCATAAATACTATCCTTATTGCATAAGGATAGTATTTATGCTATAGGGGGATAATTGTGAACAATTTATTTCCAGTTATTACTATTGATGGTCCTAGTGGAGCAGGCAAAGGAACCTTATCTAAGAGATTGGCAAAATTTTTTGGGTGGAATTTGTTGGATTCAGGGGCTATTTATCGAATTTTAGCATTAGTAGCTTTAGAACACAACATTGATCTTAACGATGAAGAAAAAATAGCAACATTGACTGACACAATACAAATAACTTTCATAAATAATAAAAATAATTTTTTTATATTATTTAATGGTAAAGATGTTAAACAATACATTTATACAGAAACTATAGGAAATTACGCATCTAAAATTGCTGCTTTTCCACAAGTACGTAAAAATTTATTGACATATCAACGTACATTTTGTAAGTGTCCAGGACTGGTTGCTGATGGGCGTGATATGGGAACGGTAGTATTTCCTAATGCAGAATTAAAAATTTTTCTTTATGCTTCTTTCAAAGAAAGAGAGCATCGTAGATTACATCAGTTGCGGAGAAAAAAAATTAATGCTAATTTAAATCTTTTGTTGTCACAAATAAGAGAGCGAGATGAGCGCGATTATAACCGAAAATCATCACCGTTAACTCCTGCGATTGACTCATTAATATTAGATTCGACCCATCTATCTGCAGAAGAAGTAAGCTCTAAAGTACTTATGTATGTTAGAGAGAGTCTAGTATTTTCATCGAGAGTATTATATAATACTACTCATAATCAAGGATAGTTATGAGATGTTTGTTATAACCCCATCAAGCATGGACATATGGTGGACGTTAATTAAAAATTGAAGATTATAAAAATGACAGAATCATTTGCTCAGCTATTTGAAGAATCTTTAAAAAAAGTAGAAACTTGTCCTGGATCCATTGTTCGTGGAGTTGTTGTTGCTATTTTTAAAGATATTGTGTTGGTCGACGCAGGATTAAAATCAGAATCTGCTATTCCTATTGAGCAGTTTTATAATTCTCAAGGAGAATTAGAAGTTTCAGTTGACGATTATGTCGATGTAACATTGGATGCGGTAGAAGATGGGTTTGGAGAAACTGTATTATCTCGTGAAAAAGCCAAGCGTTATGAATCTTGGTTGTCATTAGAACAAGCGTATCAAGAAACGACCACTGTTACAGGTATTATTAATGGAAAAGTAAAAGGAGGTTTTACTGTTGAACTAAATGGTGTACGTGCGTTTTTACCTGGTTCTCTAGTAGATGTAAAACCAATACGCGATACTTCGTTTTTAGAAGGGCAAGTATTTGAGTTTAAAGTAATCAAGCTAGATCATAAGCGTAATAATGTTGTAGTATCTCGCCGTGCCGTGATAGAATCCGAAAATAGTGTTGAACGCAATCAATTGTTAAATAAATTACATGAAGGCATAGAAGTTAAAGGAGTAGTGAAAAATTTAACCGATTATGGTGCTTTTATCGATCTAGGAGGTGTAGATGGATTATTACACATTACTGACATGGCATGGAAACGTGTTAAACATCCTAGTGATATAGTAAACGTTGGAGACGAAATTATTGTTAAGGTGTTAAAGTTTGACCGAGAACGTATTCGTGTATCTTTAGGTCTAAAACAATTAGGTGAAGATCCGTGGGCAGCTATTGTTAAACGTCATGAAGAAGGAAGTAAATTGATAGGGAAAGTGACTAATTTAACTGATTATGGGTGTTTTATTGAAATTGAAGATGGAGTAGAAGGATTAGTGCATATATCTGAGATGGATTGGACTAATAAAAATGTCCATCCTTCCAAAGTTGTGACAGTGGGAGAATCTGTGGAGGTAATGGTCTTAGATATCGATGAAGAACGCCGAAGAATTTCTTTAGGATTAAAACAATGTAAAATTAATCCATGGCAGAAATTTTCAGATATATATAATCGAGGCGATCGAGTTATGGGAAGAATAAAATCAATTACTGATTTTGGTATCTTTATAGGATTAGAAGGAGGTATTGATGGATTAGTACATCTCTCTGATATTTCTTGGTGTTTATCTAATGAAGAAGCAATGAATAAATATAAAAAAGGTGACGAAATAATGGCTATAGTTCTTCAAGTAGATTCGGAACGTGAACGTATTTCATTAGGTATAAAACAATTAACAGAAGACCCTTTAAATATATATTTATCTACTCATAAAAAAGGAAGTGTAGTATCTGGAAAAATTATTGCTATAGATGAAAAAGGGGGAGCCACCATAACATTAGGTGATAATACCGTAATTGGTTATCTATGCATTCCTAGCATATCACATAATAAACCTAGTAATAAAAAAATGTATACATCCTTCCATATAGGGAGTGATATAAACGCAATCTTAGATGGGGTAGACCGTAAAAATAGAATCGTCAATTTATCTGAATGTAATATAACATGTGATCCAATTCAAAAATCAGAGATGCACATTGTTGATAATCATAGACAAGAGAAAGATAAGAATTTTTCTAATGTCATGGTAGAAGCATTTAAAGCGGCAACTAAAAATGAATAATTATTTTGTTAAATAATTTTATACAATTAATTCGTTAATGTGCTACAGTGATATAAATGTAAGTAACAATATAGAATAAATGAGAATAGTTTTCAATTTATATATGAAATGCATAAACTACATATAACTAAATTATGTATAAAAAGAAGTTGATGTTAGTTGATAATTACAATTGGAGGATTTGTTATATTAGGACAACGAGATTGACTTGACTTTAGTAAACAGAAAAAGGATGATTTTGTTGATTTTATGCATCTGTTTCATTTTATATAATTTATTAATACGTATAAAAGAGAGAAATGAAATTTAGTTAATATCAAATAAATAAAATAATATGAATAGTAATTTTATATGCTTACTTATGTTGTTCTGAATTAAGTTAACACCTGTCAATATAACTTTAACGACAGATAGTGTAATTTTGTTATAAAACAAGTTGATGATGATATAGGTAACAATTAAATTATTTTTTTGATTATCAAATCATATACACTATTAAATACAATAAGAAAGTATATAATATGCTTTCTTATATTAAGAAAATGTATTTATATAGATGTGATGGGTTTATTTTCATATAAATATATATCATAAGATATGCGCATGAATATCAGTAAATTTGAAACGTTTATATCGTATAGTTGTGTTGATCGAGATTTACTCGTATGCTGAATACGAAATAAATTCTGACCGCAGGGACATAAATGTTGCAGTACAATAAAAATCATTCTTCTACTTGGCAAACTTTTCGTCGTCTCTGGCCAATAATTTTTCCATTTAGAGCAGGATTAGTTGTTGCGTCTATTACTTTGATCTTGAATGCAACAAGCGATGCTTTAATGTTAGCTTTATTAAAACCTTTACTTGATGACGGATTTGGAAAAGCTAATAAAGATGTATTTGTGTGGATGCCATTAGCTCTAGTAGGATTAATGGGTATTCGCGGTATTAGTGGTTTTGCGTCTACTTATTGCATATCTTGGGTATCTGGAAAAGTAGTAATGCAAATGAGACGTACGTTATTTAAACATATAATGAATATGCCGGTTTCATTTTTTGTAACGCAATCTACTGGTACATTAGTATCTAGGATTACTTATGATTCCGACCAAGTCGCTTCTTCTTCTTCTGGAGCCCTGATCACTGTTATTCGAGAGGGAGCATCGATTATTGGTTTATGTATAATGATGTTTTATTACAGTTGGCAATTATCATTGATTTTAGTATTAATTGCTCCAATAGTGTCTATCACTATTAAACTTGTTGCTCATAGATTCAGGGCAATCAGTAAAAAAATGCAAAGCGCTATGGGTCAATTAACTAGCAGCGCTGAACAAATGCTACAAGGACATAAAGAAGTATTAATATTTGGAGGACAGCGTACAGAAAAGGATAGATTTAATTGTGTAAGCAATCGTATGAGACAACAAAGTATGAAGATGGTGCAAACTGCATCTATTTTTGATCCATTAATTCAATTCGTTGCATCGTTGGCATTAGCTTTTGTGCTATATGCAGCCAGTATTCCAAGTGTTATGGAGATGCTCACTGCTGGGACTATTACTGTTATTTTTTCATCTATGATAGTTTTGATGAAGCCATTAAAGTCTTTGACTAATGTCAGCGCTCAATTTCAACGTGGAATGGCAGCATGTCAGACTTTATTTTCTATTTTAGATCTAGAAGTAGAAAAAGATCAAGGCACACTTGATGTTAAGCGAGTAAAAGGGCATATTGTTTTTGATGAAGTGACTTTTTTTTATCCCGAAAAGAGTACTCCATCACTTTCTAACATTACTTTTACTATTGCAGCAGGAAAAACCGTTGCTCTAGTAGGTCGCTCTGGTTCTGGAAAATCTACCATCGTAAATTTATTAACTCGTTTTTACGATATTAATAAAGGACGTATATTGCTTGACGGTTTTAATTTAAATGATTATAAACTCTCTTCTTTACGTAATCAAGTTGCTGTAGTATCTCAAAATGTTCATTTATTCAATGATACTATTGCAAATAATATTGCATACGCACGTAAAAATTTTTATTCTAGAAAATCCATCGAAACTGCAGCTCGTATGGCGCATGCAATGGATTTTATTTCTAAAATGAAAAATGGATTAGATACTATTATAGGAGAAAATGGGATACTATTATCTAGTGGTCAACGTCAACGTATAGCTATTGCACGTGCTTTATTGAGAGATTGTCCGATTTTAATACTTGATGAAGCTACTTCTGCTTTAGATTCTGCATCAGAGTATATTATTCACAAATCACTTGATACACTAAAAAAAAACAGAACATCATTGATTGTAGCTCATCGTTTATCAACCGTTGAAAATGCAGATGAAATATTGGTGGTTGAAAATGGTTATATTATAGAACGTGGTATACATAAAGTTTTAATACGGCGTCAAGGAATGTATGCTCGGTTATATAAATTGCAATTTCCTGATGTTTACTCATATTTGGTTTAGATCATCGTTGTTTTATTTATTTTTGATACCATTTTCTTGGATATATGGTCTAATAAGTACACTTAATCGTATCAGTTATCGATACGGATGGCGTAGAGTACATAAATTTTCGCTACCAATAGTAATTATAGGTAATTTGACAATAGGAGGAAATGGGAAAACTCCGATGGTATTATGGTTAGTAGAACAGTTAAAACATCGAGGTTGGAAGGTCGGAGTGATTTCAAGAGGTTATAAAGGCAGATCGAGTAATTATCCCATAGTTATTAATATAAACACTCGTAGTGATAGGTGTGGCGATGAGCCTATGTTGATTTGGAGGCGTACTGGAGTATTAGTGGCCGTTTCTCCAAACCGCGCTGATGCAATCAATGCGTTATTGAGAATACAAGAATTGGATATCATCATCAGTGATGATGGATTACAACATTATGCACTTTTTAGAGATATAGAATGGGTCATAGTTAATAGCTCATTACGATTTGGAAATGGTTATTTGTTACCAGCAGGTCCTATGCGTGAACGCATTAACAGACTTTATACAGTACATGCAATTATTGCGAATGGATCAAAAGAACAGATACAATCTGGAGAAATATTAATGCAACTATATCCTACTACTGTAATAAATATGTCGACAGGAGAACATAGACCTCTTGATTTTTTAAATAACGTTGTAGCTATAGCAGGAATTGGATATCCCGCACAATTTTTCGATACTTTACAAAGTTATGGTATTACTCCAGTCAAAGCAATTTCATTTTCTGATCATCACGTATATTCTGAAAAAATGTTAACATCCCTTGTTAAAAAAGATGAGACATTATTAATGACTGAAAAAGATGCTGTTAAATGTCTAGATTTTGCTCATAATAACTGGTGGTATGTGCATATAGAGGTAAAAATCAATGAAATGGATACGAATAATCTATTATGTGTAGTGGAAGAAAAAATTAGATCTTATAAGGATTTGAAATCTATCAAACAATAATCATTGTTATTACAATAATATGATTATTCTGTATAGAAACGTATGGAAGAACTTGTCGATATTAATATATATTAATATCACTATTTATTTAGTAATAATAATTTTTTATTTAAATAAGCATCAGTCCGTTCTATATTATAGAATATATATATATATACAATTTTATTGTGTATATAATATTATACAAATTAATTTTTATGAATTTAATAATATTATAATGAGATACCATTTATTAAAGATTATAGTGTGTCCTGTATGTTATTCAAAATTATACTTTGATTTAGAAAAAAAAGAGCTAATTTGTAATGTTGATAATTTAGCTTTCCCGATAATAAAAGGAATTCCGGTTCTTTTAAAAAAAAATGCCCATAATATTGTATCACAAAAGGATAGAATATGAATTTTGTAGTGATTATACCTGTCAGATTTTTTTCGACACGTTTTCCGGGGAAAGCTTTGGCAGATATTCATGGAAAACCTATGATTGTTCGTGTTATGGAAAATGCTTTAAATTCTGGCGCTGATAAAGTAATAATTGCTACCGATAGTACTCGTATAGCGCGAACAATTAAATCAATACAACCTTCAGGCGAAGTATGTTTAACACGAGCCGATCATCGATCAGGTACCGAACGCCTTTCAGAAGTAGCTATTAACTATAAATTTTTAGACAATCAAACCATTGTTCATCTTCAAGGAGATGAACCCTTAATTTCATCTGTTATGATTCGTCAAGTAGCGAGTACTTTATCTACAGTCAGCGCTACTACTAGTATGGTTACATTAGCAACACCTCTGAATTTTGCAAAAGAAGCATGTGATGACAATGTAGTTAAAGTTGTTGTAAATATAAATAATAATGCTCTTTATTTTTCTCGTTCTATGATTCCTTGGAATCGAGGATATTATAACAATCATCTAGACAATGGATTACCTAAAATGTTTTTACGTCATATTGGTATTTATTCATATCAAGTTAAATTTTTGCATCGTTATATTGCATGGACCAAAAGTCCATTGGAAGAACTTGAACAGCTTGAACAGCTCCGAGTATTATGGCATGGAGAAAAAATATATGTATCCGTTATTAATGATGCATTAAATATTAGCGTAGATACTCCCGAATCATTGAGACATGCGAATATTTTGTTCAAAAAACGTTAAAAATCACTTATACAGCTATAATACATGAATATAATTTCATTAATTATAATATAAGTGTATTTAATTATTTATTGAAGTAAATATATAATCAACTTTTAAGCAGTTTATCTGTCATTTAGATTAAAATTACTATCATTACTGTATTCAGCATAAATACATATATTCTTGATGTGTAAGTGTTGAAATTTATGAAATATATATAAAATTTGCTATTAATTATAGCATGAAGATATGTTTAGTGTTATGTATAGTGCTTCATTATTAAAAGTTATAAGTATAGTAATGTTTACTATTTATGTGAATGCGGGGTTTAAAAATAATTATGCAACGACAATTACGTTTAGTGGTAGGAATATCGGGAGCATCTGGTAGTATTTATGGAATTCGTGCGTTAACTATATTAAAAAAATGTGCTATAAATATAGAGTCCCATCTTATTGTTACTCGAAATGCACTGATTATCTTGCAACAAGAACTAAAGATGAGCAAACAAGCTGTATATGAATTAGCAGATGTTGTGCATTTACCGCAGGATATTGGAGCATCAGTTGCCAGTGGATCATTTCCAACTTTAGGTATGTTAATTGCTCCATGTTCTATTAGAACGATGTCAGAAATTAGTTCAGGGATGACGTCGTCATTAATTGGTCGCGTTGCAGATGTAATGTTGAAAGAAAAACGTAAACTAGTGTTAATGATTAGAGAAACTCCATTGCATTTAGGACATTTGCGAACCATGGTTAAATTAACAGAATTTGGAGCAGTGATTATGCCACCTGTTCCTGCGTATTACACACATCCAAAGACCATAGACGATATCATTTGCTATACTGTAGTGAGAGCTTTAAATTTATTTGGAATTGATACCAACATTTCTTCTGTTTGGTTAGGTATTAGGCATGAAAATCATGATAATTTTATGAAATTAAATTAAATATCATCAATATATAAATAATAAATATGACGATATTTAATACTTTATTAACAAATAAATCCTAAACTTAATAAAATAATTAAGTTAATATTTGCATGCTATTTGTATCTTATATCTATCTATATGCAGGATATTATTCCCTTTGGTTTATAGAATTAAAGCTATCATCGCTATCATCTGTAACACAATCTTCGCTAATAGATGATGATGAAGATTGAACAAGATTTAGTTTGATAAACATTTGTTCCATATTACTAAAGTGTTTTGTTTTTTTTCGTTCCGTTATGGCATTTTCCAGTTTATTTATATGGTCTTTACTGCCTATATCAGCAAATTTAGATTGTTTATGTATAAACAATCTATGCGATAAATCATCATTTTGGCATAATTCACTGTTAGAATCTTCAACAAAACCACTATATGCTTCTTTATTTTCATTTTTTTCAGAACCCATTTGTTGGTGATCTGAATAAGACTCAGATTGGTATGATACCAATGTATCGTTCAGTTTTTCTGATATTATAGATGACGATTTTTTTTCTAAAAAAGGAAAAGAAGTTGGAAGAGGTGGAGGTGGAGGAGTCGGGAATATGTGATCATCTTGTACTGCGACATTCTGTGTGTTTTCTGTGGTTGTCACATTCATATCATGTACATTATGCTGTGTAATGAGATTTGAGGCTGTATGATGATCATCATTATAAGTCAGCACATTTTCTCCAATTATATTCTTATTAATTTGGAAATCATTATTAATATCAATCATGGAAGAATCAGATTGTTGTGTATTTAGGAATTTTTGTCGTGAAAAATCTTTTACTAAAATATGTATATTTTGTTTTTTTTGCTCCTGAGGAGTTTGCGTCACATCAACAATAGTATACGAAATAAAAATTTCATTTTCTTTTGTAATAGGACAGCTGGGGAAATGAAGAGCATAAGTATTATTTGTTATTTCTACGATATTACCTCCTTGATGTTTCAACAATTGACAATCCCATTGCACAGATTTATCGCTACTGGCATCAATTTTAATTATTTTAATTTCTCCAGGGTAACCTGTCATTTTTCGAGCGGATTGCGATGATTCCACATATTTATTATGGTGAAATATAACATAATTATAATATTGAATCACAGTAGGTATAAATGGTTGTATTATAGTATTAAGATCGTTTAGCATTGATTTATTTTGTCTATTTATATAATTAATTTGATTTATAAGAGGAACACCAAATTGGTAATTTATTAATACCTGACAAATAGTGTTATTGTATTTTTTATTTACAAAAACATTATTTATACTAAAACCTAACATGGGAATAGGTTGATAATTCAAATCTAAAGATAAACAATAATCATTATTTTTTTTATTAAAAATTTTTTTATATTTTTTGTCATAAATTAATTGTTCCAACTTTATTTTTCCAGTAAATTCTAAAAATTTTGGAAATTTAGTTTGAATATGTAGTTGGTATCCAATTTTTGGATAGTGTATGTCACATTTTTGTAATGAAGTTTCGGAATTAAAAATATTTCCTAAATTATAATAATTATTTAGAATGCACACCGTATTATATAACCAATATTCTACGCCAAAATTAATTGAGCATGGTTTGTCGTTTTGATGGGGAATAGGACAATAATAAAAAGTATTATAGCCAATAGCACGTCTATTGTTAATTAGGTATCTTTTCCCTCCTCCAAAATTAAAAAACTGTTCTGAAAAAAGATTGTGTATTCCTAATTGCATAAAGAATAAGTTTTGTTGATGTTCGTTATATCGCGTATGCAATGAATGAAACATGTTTATCGAATCATTTTGTAATTGTATTATAGATTTATAAGCAGAAGATAATGAAGATTTATAATCATATGCCTGAGGACGCAATTTGTTCATTGCATAGGGATAAACATTAAGAATATGACGTGGATGATGATCGTGAGCATACAGTTGCATTGCTTGTTGATGTAAATTATCTTGAAATATACTGCTACTAGCATTAAATTTGATACAATTTTTAGAAATATTACACAAAGCGATCTCGTTGTATGAAAATATCTGAAATACTATTATTAATATCATAAATGTCGGTATGTGCATTTTTTTTATATCGATAAATATATTAAATAGTACATTATATTTAATTGTTATAATTTTAAATGAATAATACATAATATAAGATTATAATTATAAAATTATGTTTTGACAAAAATTAGTTTTAAAAATGATATCATTTATTTGTATATATGACATATATAACTGATTATATTTGTTATTCTTAACGGGAAGAAATTAATATTTTTTACAACTAAAGGTATTTTTATGATGATGCGTATTGAAAAAGACAGTATGGGTACAGTTTTAGTACCACATAATAGATTATGGGGAGCACAAACACAACGTGCATTAAAATATTTTCATATTTCTGATGAAAAAATTCCTGCATCATTGATTAAAGCATTAGCACAAATCAAACGCGTTGTAGCACAAGTCAACTATGATCTTAAATTGTTAGATTACGAACGAGCTCAAGTAATCATTCAAGCAGCAGATGAAGTGTTATCTGGAATACATAAGGACGAATTTCCAATATCAGTCTGGCAAACTGGATCTGGAACTCAAAGTAATATGAACATGAATGAAGTTTTAGCTAATCGAGCCAATGAATTACTAAAAAACAAACAAAGCGCAAATAGTAAATTTATCCATCCAAATGATCATGTCAATAAAAGTCAAAGTTCAAATGATGTTTTTCCTAGCGCAATGCATATTGCGGCAGTAGTGGATTTAAACGAACAATTAATACCTAAAGTTAAAATGTTGCAAAAAACTTTGTTTGAAAAATCTATTGAATTTAATAACATTATTAAAATTGGACGTACTCATCTTCAAGATGCTACCCCGTTAACTTTAGGACAAGAAATTTCCGCTTGGGTATCTATGCTGAAACATAACATAGACCATATAAAAGTTACTATACCTCATTTATGTGAATTAGCATTAGGTGGGACAGCAGTAGGTACAGGTCTTAACACTCATCCAGAATACGCCGGCCGTGTTGCCGATGCATTATCACTTCTTACTAAATATAATTTTGTTAGCGCACCAAATAAGTTTGAATCATTATCAACGTGTGATGCATTAGTACATAGTCATGGAGCTTTAAAGGGCTTAGCGGTGTCTATGACAAAAATTGCTAATGATGTGCGTTTGCTATCTTCTGGTCCTAGATGTGGTATAGGTGAATTAAGTATTCCTGAAAATGAACCAGGTAGTTCGATTATGCCTGGAAAAGTTAATCCAACGCAATGCGAATCTATGACTATGTTATGTTCTCAAATTATGGGAAATGATGTTAGCATAAATATTGGTGGTGCGTCTGGACATCTTGAATTAAATGTATATAGACCATTGATTATATACAATTTCTTACAATCGGTACGGTTGCTGGCAGATGGTATAGAAAGCTTTCATAGATATTGTATTATAGGAATTCAACCGAAGTATCAACAAATTAAAAAATTACTCGATAATTCGTTAATGTTGGTTACTGCATTAAGTCCTTATCTTGGATATGATAAATCAGCGGAAATTGTTAAAAAAGCACATTTAGAAGAATTAAGTTTAAAAGAAGCTGCATTACAGTTAGGTTATGTGAATGAACAACAATTTGATAAATGGGTTTGTCCAGAAAATATGATAAACTCCTCAGAAATGTCATAAGTCATTAAACACATGATGACAATATAAATATCAACAGTAAGTATTACAAATTTTTTTCAAAACATATGAAAGCATGAAATATTATTAATGAATTATATTAAACGATATCAGATTTTGTGTAAATTGAGAGATAATAATATTCATCCAGTCATTGAATTAATTTATCGATCGGAATTTGAGTTATTAATTGCAGTATTACTCTCAGCTCAAACAAGCGATATTCAAGTTAACAAAGTAACAAAGAATTTATTTAAAGCAGCCAATACACCAAAAAGTATGTTACTTCTTGGTGTAGATGGAATTAAAAATTATATCAAATCTATCGGTTTGTCTAATATTAAAGCTAAAAATATTATTAATACTTGTCATTTATTAATTGAACAGCATAATAGTATGCTTCCATCAAATCGTGTTGGATTGGAATCTTTGCCTGGAGTTGGGCGTAAAACTGCAAATATTATTCTAAATTTAGTTTTCGGCTGGCCTACAATTGCAGTAGATACGCATGTATTTAGATTTTGTAATCGCAGTCGTTTTGCACTAGGAAATAATGTTTTTTCTGTAGAAAAGAAATTATTATCAGTAGTACCAAAAGAATTCAAAAATAATTGTCATCAATGGTTAGTGTGGCATGGTAAGAATGTTTGCCGAGCTAGATGTCCAAATTGTCGTATTTGCGTGATTAAAGATTTATGTGAATTTAAAGAAAAAAATCATCTGTCTCATCTTAGAAGAGAAGGTATATAATCAATATTTCCATGGTCGTGGCATAAAGGATGTGAAATTATTTCATATCATTTTTAACAAAATGAATCGAGTTATATATTATCAATATAATAATGGCTTATTTCCATTTTATTAAACAGTAATGTTTCCTTCCTCGTTTTAATAATGTGTAACGGTCATATAACCTGTCAGTGGCGCAAAAAACATATTCTGTTTTTAATTGTTTTTGTGAGTTTATAGCAATGCTGTTGGATGTAATTAATTCTCGTGCTTGTGTTCGAGAAGACGCTAACTTAGATTCTACTAATGCTTGTTGTAATGCAATACCTGATTTAAGCAACACAGTTGGCACTCCATCTTGAAACAATTGTTCAAAATCATGTGAAGTAAGTTTATGTATTTGTCCTGTAAAGAGATTGTTAGTAATCTTTTGAGCAATTTTTAATCCTTCCTTTCCGTGAACTAATCGAGTAATTTCTTCTGCTAATATAGTTTGAGCTTGTGGTTTTGTATTCCTAGTACTATCTTCTTTTTCTAATATATTAATTGTATCTATATCGATGTTAGTAAAAAATTTAAGAAAATGATATACATCTTTATCAGAAGAATTAATCCAATGTTGATAAAATTTATAAGGACTAGTTTTTTTTGAATCTAGCCATATTGTATATTTTTCTGTTTTTCCAAATTTAGTATTATCAGCTTTAGTAAGCAAAGGCATAGTAAGCCCGTAAGTAGTTCTTTTATATATTCGACGTACCAAATCGATACCTGACACAATATTACCCCATTGATCAGAACCGCCAATTTGCAGTATTGCATCATATTTTTTATATAAATAAGCAAAATCATAACTTTGTAATAAATTGTAGGAAAATTCAGTATAAGAGATTCCATAATTATGATGTTGTAATCGTTTTTTTATAGCGTCCTTATTTATCATTTTATTCACAGAAAAAAATTTACCGATATCTCTTAAAAATGTTAAGAGTGATATAGAAGATAACCAGTCATAATTATTAACTATACAAGCTTGTGAATACTGTTTACAAGAGCAATCTACAAACAAAGACACTTGATGTTTAATTGTTTCTACCCATTTTTGCGCTATGTTAATTAAATTAAGTTTCCGTTCTGAGTCTTTAAAACTTGGATCTCCGATTAATCCGGTACCTCCTCCTAACAAAATTATAGGACGATGCCCAGATGTTTGAAATCGTCTTAAACATAATAGTGGAACTAAGTGTCCTATATGTAGGCTATCAGATGTCGGGTCAAATCCACAATATAAAGTTATTGATTTTGATTTTAATATTTTAATTAATGCTTCTTTATTTGTGATTTGAGCTATCAAATTACGTTCATATAAATGTTGTATTATGTTAATGTGTTTATTGTTCATATGAGTATTTTTTTTAGCAACACGATCAAGAGTTTTATATGTACATATACAGTCAATACTTATAATATTAATTCAATCATATTTGTATATATAAATTTTACTGAAATTATAGTTGATATTAAGGAGATAAACGGTAAATACACCATGTATGTTTATATCTTTGATATATAAATCGGTCATGTAATCGGTGTGTTCCGCCTTGCCAGAATTCCATACTATTTATTTTAATTTTGTATCCACCCCAAAATTCAGGAAATGGTATTTTTTTATGGAAATGATTTTTTTTGAATTCTACAAATTTATTTTCTAATATTTCTTTAGAAGAAAGAACTTTAGATTGATTGGATACCCATGTGCTTATTTGATTATCTCTTGGTCGTGTATAAAAATATTTCAAAACTTCTTTTTCTGAAAGTTTATCAACATTTCCTGTTATTGTTACTTGTTTATCTATAATATTCCAAAAAAAACATAAACTAACTTTTGGGTTTTTGGTTAAATGCATAGCTTTACGACTACTAAGATTAGTGAAAAATATCATTTTTTCGTTAGTAAAATCCTTTAACAATACTACACGTTGGTACGGTTGACCAGTATTATCCACTGTAGCTAAACACATTGCGGTAGGATCAGGTATTTTTGAAATATAAGCTTGACGCAACCATATTGAAAATAATTGAACTGGTTGGGTAGTTAAATCTGAATGGCGTAGTTGTCCAGATATGTATTCTCGTCTGATGTTAGCAATGTTAGTTTTATCTACTAGCATAAAATATGGCGTCGTAATAACTGTTATAAAATATATTTAAATACATTTCTATTTTAGATAATAAAATAGAAATAGCAATACTATAAAAGATTAAAGATAATAATTTCTTGATTTTTTAATAATTTAACAGTCGCTTATAATGTAAGTTTTTATTAGAAATATTAAAATATAGTTATGTGAATTTGTAAAGGTTCATGGTAATAAAATTAATTAATTATGATGCATTAATTTTAATATTATTAAAAGGTATACAATTTATAATTATATGAAGATTTTTTAATTTTTATTGTGTAAATTCATAATATTTTTTTCTAACTTAGAAATAATGTTATTTAGAAAAATCATTTCTTCATGACTAATTCCACTAAAAATTTCGTTTCTAGTCGTAATAATAACATGATTAACTTCGTTAATAACAGGCCCAGCATTGTCGGTTAATTTAATCCGTTTAGCTCGTCGATCATTAACACAAGTGTGCCTGATAATTAAAGATTTTTCTTCAAGTTGATCAAGTGTTCGTACTAAAGATGGTTGTTCTATTCCTATAGCCTTTGCTAACTGTATTTGAGATTGCTCCGGAGGTAATTGACAAATATTATGCAATGTAATCCAATGTGTTTGTGTAAGTTTTAAAGGTTTTAAACGATGATCAATCAAAGCACGCCATATTCTTACAAGACGTGCTAAATCTGATCCTAATGGTGATTCCAATTTTTCTTTCCTTATAATTAAGTCTATTTTATGTAAATATGATTTATGTTATAAATAAGCAAATAACGATCTATTTATATATAGATATAATTAATAATGTGTATCTATAATATCGACAACAATGAACTTACGTAACCATGTATGATTAGGATGATAGTGTATCAATTAGATACGTTATTATGTATACTTTAATTTATTAAAGTATAACATACATCTATCATTGTATGTAAATTATTTTTAATGCAAGCATTAAAAATAATTTATTGAATGATTCATATAAATATGAATCATTCAATAAATTTAAATTGTTGAGAATCATGTGGTTTTTTGATATAAATTCTGTATTATTCGTTATTTATTTCAGTAATAAAAAACTTTTTTAAGTATCTGGCGTTATATAAATTTACTGCAGTTTTTCGTTATGCTACACTATTAACTAGTGATAAATGATGGATTGCATACATATGCAACGGTTATCTTGAAATAAAAAATATTTTAATTAAGGTATAATTACATCAAATTATATTTTGAGGCAATCAAACCTGCTGTTTAACAAAATAGTTATTTATATCTTGAAAGAGCATTCGGTTACAATTTTACATAATAAATTATGAAAATATATTAAGATCTATGATAACATTAATTGTTTATGTAATGTAATATATTTTATAAGAAATATGATTTGTAAAGATGATCAAAATACTCTTCGAGCACGATTTCGTGGATTTTATCCGGTCGTAGTCGATGTAGAAACAGCAGGCCTTAATGCTAATACTGACGCTTTACTAGAAATTGCTGTTGTTACACTTAAAATGGATGAATACGGTTGGTTGGGTGTTGACAATACTCTTAATTTTCATATTCAATCTTTTCCTGGAGCTATTATTCAACAGGAATCGTTGGCATTTAATGGAATTGATTTAGATAATCCTTTACGAGCTGCAGTAACAGAGCAAGAAGCATTGCATGCAATTTTTGAAATGGTGCATCAAGGTATGGAAGCTCAAAAATGTAGTCGTGCTATTATCGTAGCGCATAATGCTTATTTTGATCATAGTTTTTTAATGGCAGCAGTGGAACGTGTAAGTTTTATAAAAAATAATCCATTTCACCCTTTTGTTATGTTCGATACCGCTACTTTAAGTGGATTAGTATTGGGGCAAACCGTATTAGCTAAAGCGTGTGCACGTGCTGGTGTTTTTTTTGATAAAAATAAAGCACATTCCGCATTATATGATACCGAGCGAACCGCAATGTTATTTTGTGAATTGGTAAACAAATGGAAAAGACTTGGTGGTTGGCCATTAACCCCTTATCGTACCGAGTCTAATGATCATTAGACTCGGTACTTATAGTGTTTTTTATTATATTATTATAATATAGTAAGAATTTTTGAAAATTTAAATTAAAAAACAAACATTTTATTATGTACGAAGGTTCTCTGTAAAAGAGAAGTAAACATATTGAATTACAAATTATGCCGTAACTTGACCTGATCAATTAAGTCTTTTAATTTACCGGTACGGCTCATATTAATTATTATATCAGATCCGCCTATTAATTTTCCTTCTACCCATAATTGAGGAAAAGTAGGCCAATTAGAAAATATTGGTAAAGCATGTCTAATATCTAAATGAACCAATACATCAATATAAAAAAAAGATTGTATACAAGTAGATAATAGTTGTGCAGCTTTTGACGAAAAACCGCATCTAGGAGTGCTCGGTGTACCTTTCATATATAAAATTATAGGATTTTCTTCTATTTGGCATTTAATTTTTTCTATTGTATTGTTCATATTTTATTTGTATTAGTATAGATGTAAAAAATTAATATCTGACTGACATAAACTTTTCTCAATTTACTATATACAACAACTTGTTGTATATAGTATTGTACCATCTTTAATAAAAATTATTATTTTTTTGAATTAATAATTGCTAATGTTCTTTCGACACTGTTTATAACAGATTTTGTGATAATGTCAACTTCAATATTTACTATGCTCCCTATCTTTTTGCCTCCAAGTGTCGTTTGTATGGCAGTATATGGGGTTAAACAAACACGGATATAATTATTAAGTATTTTACTTACCGTAAGACTTACTCCATCTATACCAATTGATCCTTGTTTTAAAATATATTTTTGAAAATATTTATTTTTTATACTAAACCATATTATTTTATTGTTTTTTGAGATAATTATTTTTCTGATTTTTCCAGTACAATCAATATGCCCGGTCATTAAATGCCCACCAACTTCAGAATGATAACTTAGCGATCTTTCTATATTAACCAAATCTCCTGATTTTAACATGTCCATGTTAGTTAATTTTAATGTTTCATGTATCAAATTGAAACTAACCAAATTATATTTGATAGCAATCACTGTCAAACAACATCCGTTATTTGATATAGAACAACCAATTTTTAAATTTAAGAGTAAATGTATGGGTAATATAACTATATATGTTCTAAAATTAGTTGTTTCATAAATTTTATGAACAGGAACAACAGCTTGTATAATACCTGAAAACATATTTTTTCAAATACTATTTTGTATTATTTCAAATTATATTTAAGCTATAAATATAGCATATACCTTTTTTATGTTAAATACAACTTTAAAAGATTTAAGTCATTATGATAAAAACGGGCTTTTTATGGCACAAGATATTTTCACAATATTTGAAGTATGATAAAATCATGCGTATCCTGATGTAAGTGAGTATTTGATTGATTTTTTTTAATAAAATATGTTATTTAGTTTTTTTATAAGAAGAAAAAATAAATAATATGCGTTACTAGTACAGTACAAACAGATGATAATATTGTATTATGTTATGGTATTATTGTGCGTTCTTAGCTCAGTTGGTTAGAGCGCTACTTTGACATGGTAGAGGTCGATGGTTCAAGTCCATTAGAACGCATTAATTATGATACAGCAGAATAGAAGCTAATTTAAAAGATTATCGCTAATGCTAGCTAGATGAATACAATTGGTTTTATTTTTATAAAAATGGAATATTAATTACGTGATTTATTTAAAATACTATAAATATAATACAGTAGTGTATTCATTTATTTATTTATTTAAAAAAATTAAGTAAATAATTAGCTATTAGCATATATTTTTATATAAGTTAAATGAAATTAGGATGTGTTTATATAGGAGAGTTTTACAATGAATAATAATAATAACAAATTAATATGTTCTATAATTATTTTGAGTTCTTTTGTATTGGTTAACTGTGCAAGTACGACTAAAATAAAAGAATTGTCTTCTGAAGTTCATGATTTAAGTGAAAGAATTGATCAAATAAATAATGATATCGATATTCTGCGCCCTGAAATAGAGAAAACCAAAAATGAAGCAATACGAGCTAATCAGCGTATTGATAATCAAATCACGTCCTATCATAAGTAATTATGGCGCTAAGATAAAAATAAAAAGACATAGCTATGTAGCTATACATACATATACTTCCTTAAAAAACCTGAAAAAATTTGCAGGTTTTTTAAGGAAGTATATGTATGTATACAATGATTTTTGTAAAAGTAATAGATAACAAACCAAACATTTATTGCAAATCACAATACATAATATTATAAATTGTGTACAGAAGTTATAATTTACGTAGAGCATTAATTTGAGAATGTATAGAATCCAATATCAAGTATATCCCTTGGGATCGAGATATAGTTAGGTTTTGTTTTAACTGTAATTGATTTATTAAAAAAGATTTAACATCAATATTAGTGGCTTCTTGCAAACTTAACCCCTGATATAAACTGAATATTATAGTGATAATTCCTTTGATAATAGAAGAATCACTATATCCATATAATTCTATTAAATTGTTATGAGAGGACAAGGTGGAGGAATCTAAAGCAATCCATGTTTGACTTTGGCATCCAGAAATTAAGTATTTCTGTATTCGCATATTTTCTGGGAATTTGGGTAACAATTTTCCAAGATCAATGATATATATATATCTTTCTTCCCAATTAATACAACTTAAGAAATTTTGCAATAATTGAGTTTTTGTTGGAAATTTTACCATTGTCTTTTGTAATATAATTGTTATTGGTTCAATAAATGTTGCACTTGCATTAGTCCATTTGCTAAACGATCAATATCTTCTGTGTTTGTGTACATAGCTAATGATGCACGACACATACCTGGTACTGCAAAATAATTCATCGTGGGTATCGCACAATGATGCCCCGTGCGTATAGCGATGCCATATTGGTTTAATAACATCCCAACGTCATATGAATGGTGCTGTCCTAAATTAAAAGCAATAATACCAACTCGTGTATTTGGGCCGTATAATATCAAATCTGGAATGTTTTTTAATGTATCTACAGCGTAATGTATTAATTGATTTTCGTAATCATAAATTTTTTCAATACCTATTGTATTGATGTATTTAATAGCATTCCCTAACCCTATTATACCACTAATATTAGGAGAGCCTGACTCAAATTTCCAAGGGGAATCAATAAATGTCGCACCTTGAATTAAACTTACATTTTTAACTATTCCGCCTCCTAAGAGCCATGGGGGCATTTTCTGAAGTAATTCTTTTTTTCCATACATAATACCAACACCGGAAGGCCCATATATCTTATGTCCAGAAAATACATAAAAATCACAATCTAACTTTCGTACGTTTACTGATTGATGCGCAATTCCTTGAGCACCGTCTATTAATATCAGAGCATCACTTTTTTTTCGTGCTATATTAATTATTTCTGTCAATGGATTGATCGTTCCTAAAACATTAGACATATGAGATATTGATAATAATCGAGTACGATTATCAATTAGTTTTGATAAACTAGATACCTCTAATGTACCGTTAGGAGTTAATGGTATATAACGTAATATAATTTTTTTGCGTTTTGCTAGCATTTGCCATGGAATAATATTAGCATGATGTTCCATTTCACTAATAATAATATTATCTCCACAATTTATAAAATTGTGCCCCCAACTGTTGGCAATCAAGTTAATAGCTTCAGTAGTACTTTTGACAAAAATGATTTCTTCTCTAGATGCGTTAATAAAATTAGCGATATGTAAGCGTACTGTTTCCATTTGATGAGTTGATTCAGTACTCAATGTATGAATGCCTCGATGTACGGCAGCATATTCATGTCTATAATAGCTAGTTTGTGAGTCTATGACAATATTAGGTTTTTGAGCGGATGCAGCACTATCAAGGTAAGTAAGAGGATACTGATTAATAATTCGACTTAATATAGGAAAATCTGATCTAATTGTTTCTATAGGATAAATTGTCATATTTTGATCCTTGTCAGAGCTTTATCAATTCTTCTTAGTACAACATCCTGTAATACAGTATTCTCAATTGATTCTGTAATTTCAATGGAAAAAGCATAAATAAGCATTTTTAAAGCATCTTTTTTTGGAATACCACGTGTACTTAAATAAAACAAATGATTAGCATCAATGTGCCCTATTGTTGCTCCATGACTGCACTTCACGTCTTCAGAGTAAATCTCAAGCCTAGGTATACTATTAATAGTTGCATCTTTGTTTAACAATAGGTTGTTACTTATCATTTTTCCATCAGTTTTTACAGAATCTGGATTTACTTTTATTAATCCATTAAACACACCGGTACTGCAATTACATGCAATTATTTTATGTAATTGCCTACTCGATGCATATTCTTGATTGTTATGTTCCAAATAAGTACGTATATCTCCAACATCTTGTTCTGATAACAAAACTAAACTATTTAATGACAAAGATGATCCTGAGTGATTGATTTGAGCACTAGTTTGATGGCATGTGAATTTAGGACCAAGAATAACAAAGATACTACTGTTGACCTGGGAAGATTGTCCCACATGAATATCATTATGTGCTATATGATAACTCGCGTGATTTTCAAATATTAATTTGACATGGTACAAGCTGGATTGATTTCCTGTTGTCATAGACATGCGTGCACCACTAAAGTGAGCATTTTTATTTGTACTAATAAAATGTTCTATAACACACGTATCGGCATCGTGCCCAATTTTAAGATGATGATTATAATGTGATGTAATCAATTTATTTTTTATATCAGAGCCTTCATTAATATACAGCAAATATAATGGTTTTTTTGTTATTTTTTTTGTAGGTAAATCTATATGTATTGTTGCATCACTTAAACATTCAGTTAAATATAAAAACATTTCTGGTTGAATGGGATGAGTTATGTCATGACGATTGGGATTTCGATTAATTTTGATTATCCATGGATCAATGTTTTTATCGCTTAATTCAGGGGAAAACAAACCATTAATAAATATTAAACGATAAGAATCCATAGAGAATCCCAATTTTTTATATTGAGAAGTATTTAGTTTACTATTTTCAGAAAAATCAAAATTATATGTTAATAATTCTTCCAGCGCAGTATGTTTCCAATAATCATCTTTAATGCCCGGTAATCCAAGTATTTTAATTCGATCCCAATATTTATGCGTCAAACTTAAATTAATATTATTTTTTTGCTTAAATAATTTATACCATTCATTTAATACTCTATTTTTATTATTCAGATAACCAACCATAGCCTTTTTCCTCAAGCTCTTTTACTAAAGAAATATTACCAGATGTTATAATACGACCCTTGTGCAACACATGAACATAATCTGGTTTAATATATTCTAAAATTCTTTGGTAATGAGTAATGATAATAAATGAACGCATTTTATCGCTTAATATATTAAGGCCATTATACACAATTTTAACCGCATCGATATCTAAGCCAGAATCTGTTTCGTCAAGAATACACAACAATGGTTCTAACATCATCATTTGAAGAATATCGTTACGTTTTTTTTCGCCTCCAGAAAATCCAACATTTACTGATCGAGTTAAAAGATCATCAGGCATTTTTAATAATGCCATATTTTTTTGAACAAGTTGAATAAAATTAAATCGATCCATAAGAGGTAGGTGTCTATACTTACGTATAGAATTAACAGCACTGTGTAAAAATAATTGATTACTAATTCCTGGAATATCTACTGGATGTTGAAATGCTACAAAAATCCCCTCACCGGCACGTTCTTCTGGTTTTAGAAGTAACAAATTTTTATTTTTAAATAATATTTCTCCATCAGTAACAATATAATCATGTTGACCAGATAAAGTGGCAGATAATGTACTTTTTCCCGATCCATTAGGCCCCATAATAATGTGTATTTCACCAGGATTAATTTCTAAATTTAACTTTTTTAAAATGGACATATTTTTTACACTGACATTCAAATTTTTTATTGATAACATCATGATTTCTCCTTGTTTGAATGGCTATGGGCTGGCTATGCTTTTTGAAAATCCTTAAAATATAAGATTTTATCCAACACTGTGTTCTAAAGTAATTGCCAATAATTTTTGTGCTTCTGCAGAAAATTCTAAAGGTAATTTAGAAAATATATCTTTGCAAAATCCATTGACAATCATAGAAATAGCGTCATCTTCATTAATTCCACGTTGTCGACAATAAAATAGCTGATTATCGCTGATTCGTGAAGTTGTAGCTTCATGTTCTAGCTGTGTACTATTATTATGTGATTCAATGATAGGAAACGTATGAGACCCACATTTATTGCCTATCAACATGGAATCACATTGTGTAAAATTACGTGAATTTACAGCAGTTTTCATAATTTTCACTAATCCTCGGTAAGTATTTTGACTGTTTCCGAGAGCAATTCCTTTTGAAATAATAGTCGAACGTGTATTTTCTCCAATATGAATCATTTTTGTTCCAGTATCTGCTTGTTGTATCCCATTAGTGACAGCAACTGAAAAAAATTCCCCAATAGAATTTTTTCCTTTCAAAATTACACTCGGGTATTTCCAAGTGATAGCAGCACCAGACTCAGATTGAGTCCAAGACATTTTAGAATTTTCTTCAGCACATAATGCTCGTTTAGTAACAAAGTTCAAAATGCCACCTTGAGAACGTGAGTTACCAGAAAACCAGTTTTGTACGGTTGAATATTTTACTTGAGCATCTTTTAGCACGATAACTTCTACAACTGCTGCATGAAGTTGATAATTATTGTGTCTTGGAGCGGAACATCCTTCAATATAACTTACATAACTACCTGCATCTGCGATTAAAATAGTACGTTCAAATTGTCCAGTTTTTTTAGAATTCATTCGGAAGTAAGTTGAAAGCTCCATAGGACAATATACATTTTTGGGAATATATACAAACGTACCATCAGATACAACCGCGGCATTAAGTGCAGCAAAAAAATTGTCTTTAAAAGACACCACAGTTCCTAAATATTGGCGCACCAAATCTGGATAATCGCGAATAGCATCGTGAAATGAACAAAAAATAATACCTTTTTTTAATAAAGTAGCACGGAATGTAGTAGATACAGAAACTGAGTCAAAGATAGCGTCAACTGCTACATTTCCTGTTTCATGAACCGGTATACCTAGTCTATTAAAGGTTTTTTCTACTTCTTTGGTTAAATATTTTGATTTATTTGAAATGATGTTTGTATTGTCTTGTGTTTTGTGGTCAGTTTTTTCAGTTGTACATGATGGAGCAGAAAAATAACTGTAGGAATTATAATTGAGTGTTTGATAATTGCCTTTTAACCAATGCGGTTCTTGCATATTACACCAAGCATGATAACCTGCAAGCCTAAATTCTAACATCCATTTTGGTTCTGATCTTATTTTTGAAATAGCATATATCACATTTTCATTAATACCTTTTTTGAGTTCCTCATTACTTAATTTAGTAAAAAACCCTTCTTTGTAATATGAATCATCATTTTGTGTTAATTTTTTTTTGATGTCATATATGTTAGAGTTGTTGCGTATCATAATAATACCTATTTTTCAATGCCAAAACTTTCACCGCACCCACAGGAATATTGAGCTTGAGGGTTATTAAATTTAAACATATGATTTAATCCTTCCTGTACATAATCTAATTCGGTTCCATCAATAAATGGCATTACATGCAACGGCACGAATAACTTAGCTCCATTATGTTCGTAAATTAAGTGATCATTATCTAATGATGTAACTTTATCCATAAGATATGTAAATCCTGCGCATCCTGATTTTTTTATGGTTACTTTTAATCCTAATATATTAGAATTTTTATTTATTAGATGAAGAATTCGCTGCGCTGCCGAATCAGTTAGGGTTAGACCATTCCAAGAAATATGTTTTTTTGGTATATAATGTGTATTTTGTTTGATATCATTTTTCATGATAAATTCCTTTAAATCTATCATGCAATATTTTCCCGAAGTAAATATTTTAATTATTTTTATTCCACTAAATATTTACAAACATAAAAATATGCACATGTTATATGACAACATATATAATTTAGTATAGTAGAAATACTAATTTTTTCATCATATTATTATTTTGATAAAAAATACAAATTTTATATTTAATTTAATGAGCATTAAAATTTTAATTTAGCATTCTTGAAATAGATATGCATTAAAGATAGGCTTAATATATTGTTTGCATCCATTTTTATAGTGTCCTTTTGAAATGATTTTCTTATTTTACATTTATAAAATTCAATTCATATTGAAAACTACATTTATTATAATTAGTGAGTATAAATGCACATGTATAACCATGTAAAACCTCAAGTCTTAACTAATAAGTTAGTTAGTATATAAAACTAACAATGAAAATTAAAGAACTAAGATATGTTGCTAACCAACCAATTAGAAACTTCTGATAATTCTTTTTTATATTGAGGCCAATCTTTTATCCATTCTTTACAACAATACAAGATACTTTTATCGTTATATGGTATACCTACTAGCTTTGTTGCTAATTTTTCTAAAGGATCTGGTTCTAAACTGTCAGTAAAAACCTGGCTACGATTAATAATTCCGTGTTCTATGTCGAAGTGTAATGTCACGCTACACCAATTAAAACGGGTATCTAATTGGTGTGTAAATGCAGGAGCGCTACCAAAATTCCAGTTCCAGTCACGTTGTTTGTTAAACTGTTCAAAAAACTCTGGCACACTATTGAAATTATCTATAGATAATATTTCCGGTTTCACCTTCATTCCATAGTATTGGAAAAATGCCTCCGTTAATCCGTGACATACTTCTTGATGATCAATACCAGGTTTCAGTTCATTTAAATTAGCAACTCGTGATCTAATAGAGGTTATTCCTTTAGTCTCTAACTTTTTAAAATCTGGATTAAGGTAATAAGAGAGTTTATCAATGTCAACATGTAATAACAGTGTACCGTGATGAAATTTACGTCCAGACGCTTCACGATATGCAGAGCCACTAATCTTGCGTTCTCCGTCTGCTGTACGTATGACAATATCATTTCGTCCAGAAACGATGCTTTTAATCCCAATATGACTTAATCCATTCAAAACTATATTAGTGGATACACTCTTATCATAATGTTCTTGAGTGGAGATAAAGGTAAAACAGGTGTTACCTAAGTCATGAAACACGGCCCCGCCTCCACTACTCCTTCTAGCTAGTTTAATACCATCCCGTTTCATACGACGAGTATTGCATTCTTTCCATGCATTTTGAGCACGTCCTATAACTACTGTATTTTGATTTCTCCATAAAAACAATATGGATTGTTTTTTAGGTATGTTTTTAAAAATATACTCTTCAAGTGATAAATTAAACCATGGATCATAAGAGTCAGATAATAACAACCGCAAAGAACACATAGTTCCTCCTCTATCGGGCTATAATATTTGAGGTATCAATTGTATATATAAATACAATATCATGTTATCATTAATAATAGTAATTTAAAATCATTTTTTATTAAATCATCAATATTGAAAATAAATTTTTATATGTGTTTTAGATGTTTATTTATAATTACATGCAATCAACACAGATGATTAATCATTTACAATGTACATTATTTTCATCATGATTTGATATTAAAATAGTATGGTGTATTTATGACTGTATGGAAATATTATATTCTATATATGTAGAAACAACTAAATATTCTTCCGTAAATGAATTTAACGTTTCACTTAATAAATTTTAAAACAATTACAGATATTTTTATCAAATAATTAAAATTATACAATTCAATTGCATCAGATATTTATTATCTATATATGAGAGAGATAATAATGGCATATAAGATATTTTTCTTTTTTGAAAATTGTGTAATTAAAAGAATTAAAAAATTTATATGTACATTATATAATAGTTTTATTTAAAATAATTTATTTATCATTATTTTTCCAACATTTGATAGAATTTCATATATTATCAAAATAATAATAATAATGTACCGTTATTATCTTAAGATTCCATGAAAACGCTCTCTCAAAATCGTCGAGCATTTATTAACAACATCAGAAATCTCTTCTTCTTTTAAAGTATGAGTTTTACTTTGTAAAAATAATTTGATAGTAAAACTTTTAAAACCTTTTGAGATATTTTGACCCTTATAAACATCAGATAATTTGATTTCAACTAATTGATCCTCATTAGCTATTTTTTTGCATTCGGTAATAACAGATTCTGCAGAAACATCGTTTGGCACTACTATGGAAATATCACGGCAATTTTTAGGAAATTTAGAAATGGTAGTAATTGTAGGTAATGCATATTGAGCAATCATATTCCATGATAGCTCAAAGACTAATACCTGTGAACGTAAATTTAATTTAATTTGTATACTAGGATGAATCATCCCAATATATCCAACACATATATTGTTTAAATAAATTGCTGCGCTTTGACCAGAATGTAAGGCAGGATGCAAATATTTTTTAAATCTAATACAGCTTAGTTTGTTAGCTATATTTAATAACGCCTCTACATCTCCTTTTATATCATAAAAATCCACTGGGTATGCTGTTAGATCCCAGTGTTCATTAAATCTGAATCCAGATCGTATTCCAGCTATCATAAAATTTTCATGTACTTGATTTTCAGCGGTTTTTTTTGGAATAAAACACATACCGCTTTCAAATAATTTGATTTGCTTATGTTGTCTATTTTGATTATAGATCATTGCTTTGATTAATCCAGCCCATAAAGACAGCCGCATAGTCGACATGTCCAATGTAATTGGATTTTTTAAAATTAATGGAATTTGTTGTGGGTGTAATAATTTTTGAATGTTAGGGTTTACGAAACTATATGTTATTATTTCTTGGTAACCACGATTTATTAATAGATTTTTTATTTTTGATAATGATATAGTCGACATACGACTACGATCTGTTATCAAGTTTGTACGAATAAACACATGAGGGATGTTGTTATATCCATGAATACGTGTTATCTCTGCTATTAAATTTTCTTCTATAGATATATCAAAACGCCAAGTTGGTGTCAGTACTTTCCAAATTTTATTTGAAAATTCTGCTTGAAAACCAAGCCTTTGTAAAACATGCGTAATTTCTTGATCTAAAATTTGGAATCCAATAATTTTGTCTAATTTAGTACGGTTTAATATAATATTAGTTGGTTTTGGCAACATATCTTTGTTAATTACACTTATCATTGGGCCAGGATAACCGCCGCAACTTTTTAGTAACAATGATGTAATACGATCTAAAGCTAATTTAGATATACTTGGGTCAACTCCTCGTGTATAACGAAAAGAAGAAAGATCATGCATGTGATACAACACGGATTGACCCGCAATGGCGGATGGAGCAAAAAAAGCAGATTGTAACATTATATGACGAGTTGCAGAACAAACAGAATATTGATTAGGAATAATTGTCCCAGCTATTGATAATGGTTTGTTACAATCAGATATGATTATTGTATTTGGAAATAATTTTATATTGTTATTATCGTCAGGTAATTTCAGCATTTCTCCGTTTTGAGAGAAACGTATATGTATTATATTGCCATCAATTTTTTCACAATCAAAAATATGAATCGGATGGCCTAGCTCCAATAATACATAGTTGGCAATGTCTATCACTGTGTTAACTGAACAGATTCCGCAGCGACGTAATTTTTCTGCTATCCATAAAGGTGTGGGGGCAGTAATATGAATATTTTTCACAATTCTTCCTAAAAACTGTGGGCATGCGTCTGGAACTTCAACTGAGATGGGAATGGTATCATTAATTGTTGGTATAATTGATTTTATTTGTGTTTTTTTTAATTTTAGGTGATTAATGGCTGCTATTTCTCTAGCAATACCTATTATGCTAAGACAATCTCCCCGATTAGGAGTAATGTTTATTTCAATAATATTATCATTAAAACGCAAATAGTTGTAAAAGTTTTCTCCAATAGGCGCATCCGTAGGTAATTCTATTATACCTACTGTATGATTAACTATTCCTAATGTTAAAAAAGTACACAACATTCCTTCTGATTGTTTCCCTTCTATAGTAGTTAATTTAACTTTCTCTCCGTTTGGTAATACCGCTCCTATATTGGCAACAACTACTCGCATATTTTTACGGCAATTAGAAGCATCACAAACAATGTTTAGTAATTTGTTAGCACCGTTATTGACTTTTATTATTCGCATATTATGAAAATTAGGATGTATTTTGCATTCTACAATTTCGCCAATAACTACTCCATAAAAAATATTAGAAACAGGTTTTACTTCATTAACTTTAAATCCAGCCATGGTTAATTGATCAACTAATTCAACACTACTAATAGGTGGATTTATCCATTCACGTATCCACATTTCACTAAATTTCATTTAAATATCTCTATACTACTTAAATTGATTAAGAAATTGTAAATCATTTTTAAAAAAAACTCGTATATCTTCAATATTATGAAGTAACATTGTTAGTCGCTCTATTCCTATGCCAAATGCAAATCCTGAAAATTTTTCTGTATCAATGCCAACATGACGTAATATTTTGGGATGCACCATACCGCATCCCAAAAGTTCTAACCAATTTCCAGTTTTTTGATTCATTACGTCTATTTCTGCGGATGGTTCTGTAAATGGAAAATAAGATGGTCTGAAACGTAAAACGATATTTTTCTCAAAAAAATTGTGTAAAAAGTCATATAATATTGTTTTTAGATGACTTAAATTGACGTTAGAATCTATCATTAAACCTTCCATTTGATGAAACATAGGTGTATGATTGTGATCGTAGTCTTTACGATATACTCGTCCAAAAGAAATGATACGAATTGGAGGGGTTTTGTTGGTCATAACGCGTATCTGTACACCAGAAGTGTGTGTGCGAAGTAAACGTTTTTCGTCAAACCAAAAGGTATCGTGTTCATCTCTAGAGGGATGATATGCAGGAATATTTAAAGCATCAAAATTAAAATAATCATTTTCAATTTCTGGGCCATGTGTTACGGAAAACCCTACAGAATGAAAAAAAAACTTCATACGTTTTATAGTGCTTGTTATTGGATGATATGTGCCTATTTCCGACAAACGCCCAGGTAAAGTGACATCTAATATATCAGTAACTAAGATGTTATTTATATTTTTTGATTTTAAAATATTTTTTTGTTCGATAAATAATGCGTATATATCTTTTTTAGCTTGATTAATGGCTGCCCCTAATTTAGGTCTTATATCTAATGGACTATAACTAAGATTTTTAATTTGTTGATTTAAGTATCCTTTTTTACCTAAAAATTTAATACGTACTGCTTCTAAAGCAGAGATATTATTAGATTGCACGATATCTGATTTTGCTAGCAAAATTAAATTGTTTACGAAGTCTAATGACATAAATATTCCCGTGCGCATATATATACGATTTTATTCACTTAATTTTATATACACAACTATGGTTGTATACAAAATAAATTTAATTAACTGGTATCAATGAGATGATACTCATTGATACCGTTTTTGTGGTATTGTTATCATACATTCGTTATATTAACTTGAGTATATTATACTTGTTCTAAATTAATCTTTGCTTTATCGATTAAAGTAGAAAAAGTCTTTTTATCAAAAATAGCTATTTCAGCAAGCACTTTTCTGTTAATGCAAATATCAGATTTATGTAATCCATTTATTAAGTAATTGTAAGAAATACCATATTCGCGTGATGCAGCATTAATACGATTAATCCACAATCGCCGAAATAGACGTTTCTTCTGACGACGATCACGATAAGAATATTGCCCAGATTTTATGACCGATTGATAGGCAACACGATAAGTACGAGACCTAGCACCGTAATAACCTGCTGCTTTTTTTAAAATTTTTTTATGGCGAGCGTGTGCCACTACACTATTTTTTACGCGTGTCATGTGTATATGACTCTCCTAATGATGTAAGAGACAGCATAATAATTTAATATTATGTTTAATAAACACAATAATATTGAATCTATATATATGGTAAATATTGCATGATTGTGGTTGCATAAATTTTAGAAAGTACAGACTTTTTACGTAAATGACGCTTATGTTTTGTAGATTTTTTTGTTAAAATATGCCGCATATAAGCATGCTTATGTTTATATTTTCCTGAAGCTGTTATCTTAAACCGCTTGCTAGCTGCTTGGAGTGTTTTAGTTTTAGGCATAAATCAACCTCTATAACCTTTTTTAATTATATATTTCATTTGCTGCTAAGATTTAGATAGAGAAACTATTATCTAATCTTATTAGATGACACGTACAACTTATTATTTCTTTTTTGGCGCTAAAATCATAGTCATTTGACGTCCTTCAATTTTATTGGAAAAAAATTCCACTGTTGTTAATTCATGTAATTCATCACGTATTCGGTGTAGCATCTTTGCACTAAGTTGGTGATGCACTAACTCTCCACCTCTAAAACGCAGTGTAATCTTAACTTTATCTCCTTCATTAAGAAATTTAATTAAATTACGTAACTTAATTTGATAATCTCCTTCATCAGTGCCTGGTCTGAATTTTACTTCTTTAACATGGATCACCTTTTGTTTTTTCTTTTGTTCTTTTGTTGATTTATTTTTTTCATACAGAAACTTACCGTAATTCATAATTCTACACACAGGCGGATCAGAATTAGGACTAACTTCCACTAAATCCAGACCAATATCTTCGGATTGTTTCAGTGCTTCATATAAACTAACTACACCAATTTGTTTGCCGTCTACTCCAGTTAGACGAACTTTTTTAGCACTAATTTCTCTATTAATACGATTTAATCGTATTGATTGTATTTTTTTTACGAATTTAATAATATGTTATTCCTCCATTTGATTGAGACTGTAATTGTGAATTTCGTGTAGTAATTTTTTTATAAATATATCAACATTACAATTTTTTAGTACTTTACCTCGACAAGTACGTATAGATACTGTATTATGACTTACTTCTTGATTTCCACAAATTAACATATAAGGTATGCGTTGTAAGGTATAATAGCGAATTTTAAATCCTATTTTCTCATTTCTCAAGTCTACTTTTGTTCTTATTTTTTTATTTATTAGTTTTTTTTCTATAATAGAAACATACTCGGATTGTTTATCAGTAATATTCATTAAGACAACTTGCGTTGGAGCCAACCATGTTGGAAAAAATCCTACATATTCTTCTGTAATTACACCAATAAATCGTTCCATGGAACCAAGAATTGCTCTATGAATCATTATGGGAGCTACACGATTATTGTGATGATCGATATAACGCGCGTTTAACAAATTTGGCAAAGAAAAATCTAATTGTATTGTACCGCACTGCCAAGCTCTATCTAAAGAATCAAGCAAAGTAAATTCTATTTTAGGCCCATAAAATGCACCATCATTAGGTTGATATTGAAAAGAGATATTATTATGTTTCAACGCGGTAGATAAATGTTGTTCTGCTGCATCCCATATTAAATCCGTGCCAATTCGTTTTTTAGGACGAGTGGATAATTTTACTAAGATTGTTTTAAAACCAAAGGTATTATATACATCATACATCATTTGAATACAGTAATTTAATTCATCAAATATTTGCGTTTTTGTGCAAAAAATATGACCGTCATCTTGGGTAAATTCTCGCGTTCTCATTAGTCCATGCAAAGATCCAGATGGTTCATTTCTATGACAATTGCCGAACTCAGCCACTCGATAAGGCAAATCTTTGTAAGACTTAACGTCCTGATTAAAAATTTGAATATGTCCCGGACAATTCATTGGTTTAATACAATAATCATGATTTTCTGAAGCAGTAGTAAATATATGTTCATGATAATTATCCCAATGGCCTGTTTTTTTCCATAATTCATGATTAATCATAACAGGACTTTTGACTTCTTGGTATTTATATGATTTAAGTTGTGTTCGTATAAATTTTTTTAATTCTTGTAATAAAACCCATCCATTTTGATGCCAAAATATCATACCGGGAGCATCTTTTTGAATATGATATAGGTGTAACTGTTTCGCAAGATTGCGATGATCATTTTTTTTAAGTGCTTGTAACATATGTTGTAAGTTATATACTATTGTTATCTAATTCTAGAACAACCAGAAGTATGTGTAATTTTTTTATTTTTTTGTTGTTTCTGATCCAATAAGATATAAAAAATCCCTATCTTATATAATTACAATTCCAATAAAAAATGCATGTTGGGTTTACGTGGTTCACTCCACATATATATTCATCATGATAGCATCATCCACATATCTAGTAGGGTTAATATTTCATTTAATACTGAACTTTATATATTTCTCACCAAACGAAAAAATTATTAGTTTGTTTTAAGTAATTTTTTATAATTTTATAACTGTTGTTAATGCGTAGTAAGCATGATCTGTTATAATTGTTAGGTCATTTTTCTTAAGGCGACAATTGAGATACACCATAACAAAAAATCTTGTGTTTGTTGTTAAATTAAGCGCCATTTTAGTTGCAAGCCACCACAATTATTTCATTCATACTCTAATAAATGTACACAAGAACGTGTGAATCATATATGATTCCTGCATTTTCTGCGTTAACAGACTATAATGCTATATGATGATATATTACATCAAATAATATCAATCATCTTATCATTGATCTGTGTGTGACTATATAATTTTTAGACAAATTCACATCCATATACTTAGAAACTTGTAGAGACAATACAGAATTATTATATTGATGTTGATTTTCGTTTTGTAAAATGTTGACAAGCATCAACGGTTCTTTATATTGTTAATATATTTATAGTTGTTTATTATATAGGAGCTTAATTTTTTTTTAAATTTATTTTTCATTTTTTATATCATATACTATATGTCTAATATAAATTTACTAAAATTAAACATTCTATTCTGTATTTATATTATTGTATCTATACAATAATATAATAGTCTATTTTAAAGCAAATAATAAAGCGTTTGGAATAGAATCCAAGTTCACTGTATGATACAATAGTCTATTGTATCATACAGTGACAACTAAACATTCTATCATAATGCTGTTACGCGTGGAACATAAAACTCAAAAACTGTATTTAATTTAATTGGTAATTGACGTGTTTTAAATTGATTAATAATCATAATATATTTTTTGTTAATACATGTGCATTTCATAACAAGTGTGCTCGATTCATTCATGTACAGATATTGATGTTTTTTACATTTTATTAAATACATAGAATATAACTAGTAAATAATGTTATTTGTTGTATCAATAAATCTATTTTTAGAAAATTTATAACCTTTATTACCTTGGGTTCATAAAAATTATTTATTTTGTAAATCCTCAACAATTTTATAGTTAATTATTAAATAAATTTTAATATTTACAGCCTGTAATTCCTTATTAAAATTTTCATTAATATACAAAATATCAAAAACTGGCATTATTTAAGTGTTTTCTAAAATAAAATATATAAAAATTTTAAAAAAATAACGTTAATAGATAACTGATATATATATCACACAAGTTTTTATTTAATGTTATATTATATCATACCCATTCTTGATATATATATGGCCGATATAATTTTTTATTTAAAAATTAAACACACTTATCATAATAAATAAACATATATGTGATTTAAATATTATCCATTGGTATTTGTTATTAATTTAATAATATTAATATCATTAATAGAAACTTCAATCTAGATAATAATAATAATAATAATAATAATAATAAATATTTAAAACAAAAAATGACAAGATATCTAATAAATTTTGACGTTAATAAATATTATTTTTTTAAACAATTTAAATCTATTTGTATTAATGATGATTTTTATAATCATATTTGTTAACTTATCATCAGTACCGATGCATAATAAAAATTTAATTTAGAAATATTGGCATTTATTTTAATTATGCAAAGTTATAAAAATATTTTAAACAGATATAACCATGATACTCTAATTTTAGAGTTACAAACGTTTTTGATTACATCGAAATAAAATCAATTTAAAATATTTTTATAAATTAAAAAAACATTATGTATTTAATACTTTTTAATAAAAATTTAAATTGAAATAAGGTATTTTTTATGATTAATTCAATATTTCAAGTATGCAATTTTTAAAAAGATTTGACTAGTGCGTCGATGGATTTCATTTGTTTTAAAAAATGTTCTAATTGATTTAAAGGTAATGCAGAAAATCCATCGCACTTAGCATAATGTGGATTGGGATGTGCTTCAACAAATAATCCAGCAATACCTACTGCTATACTGGCTCTAGCTATATCATAAATTTGTATGTTTTTCCCCCCAGAAATAGGACTTAGCGGATTACGCGTTTGTAAAGCATGTGTTACATCTACTATTATTGGGCAACCTCCTGACACGCGATTCATAACATTAATGCCTAACATATCCACTACTAAGTTATCATAACCAAATAACGTTCCCCGTTCACATAAAATTATTTTTTTATTTCTAAATGAACGACATTTATCGACAACATGTACGATTTGTGTTGGACTCATGTATTGCGGTTTTTTTATATTAATTGGCATCCCAGTCTGGGCGACAGATGTGATTAGATCAGTTTGACGAGCTAAAAATGCAGGAATCTGCAGTACATCTACTACTTCTGATACGATTTTGACTTGATAAACTTCATGTACATCAGTCATGAGTTTAACTCCAAATATTCCCTGTAATTCTTGGAGCAAGCGTAAACCTTCTTCTAATCCTGGCCCACGATATGAATCAATTGATGAACGGTTTGCTTTATCAAAAGATGCTTTAAATACATGAGGTATATTCAATTTATGAGTTACATCAACATAATGTTCGCAAACCTTCATGACTATCTCTCGTGATTCTAAAACGTTCATTCCTCCAAACAACACAAACGGTAAACTATTTGATACCTTTATATCGGCAATATCAACTATCAATTGTTGCATATACTATATTCCCAAATAATTTTTTAATTTTAACTACATAAAACTATAAATTTTATTATAGCAAGCATTAATTATTTACTTATTTATTCAATAAATAGTATATAAATCATTGTAATAATAGAGTAAACTGTAATTCAGTGTCATCGACTCACTATAATATGGAAAGAGTAGTTAACTTTTAATCTCTATACATTACATAAACATAATCTTTATAAACGTAAATATCTTATTGTTGATATAATTTAAATCTCAATTTGTCTGGATTGATTTTTTCATTTAGTTACTTGAAATTGTCTATTTTAACAGACAAACATGTATTATTGTGTAAGTTTGCAATGCGATTGCCATTTTCCGTATGTTACACGTTCATAATGATGATAATCACGTATTGTATGAACATGAGTAAATCCAAATCTACAAAATAACGCACGCATATAATTTCCTTGGTTCCAGCCATGTTCCAAAACTAACCATCCATTTTGATGCAAATATTGGGTGGAACATTTACAAATTGCTGTCAAGTCTGCTAATCCTGATTTTTCTGATACCAATGCATTTTTAGGCTCAAAAATCATGTCGTTAGATTGTAAACATGAATCATGTTTATTAATATATGGTGGATTACTGACAATGAGATTAAATTTTTCCCCCATTAAATATTTAAACCAATTTCCATATATGAATTTTACATTTTTAAAATTGAGTAAGAGTTTATTTCTATGAGCAACAAATAATGCTTTCTTCTGACAATCTATTCCTGTAATACTCCATCTTGGTCGTTCTGATGCAAGAGCTAGAGCTATTGTACCGATTCCGGTACCTAGATCTAAAACATTTAAGTGAGGTACTTGTAATAAACTGAACACGTGCCTCACCAAGCATTCAGTATCTGGTCTAGGAATAAATGTGCCTGGTAAAACTTGAAGGTTTAAGGACCAAAATTCCTTTGAACCAATTAGATAAGCTATAGGTTCTCCTTTTTTTCTGCGATGAATTAAAGATTCTAACTCAATAATAGTCTCATATTCTAATAATGATTCTCCAAAAGCTAACAATTGAGTACGAGACTTTTTAGTGACTTGTCCTAAAATAATTTCTGCATCTCTTTTTGGGCTCATAGATTCTTTTAGTATTAAACGAGCCCAATGCAACCACTGATCCCATGTCATTATTCTAATAACTCTAATAATTGGTTAAGTTGATCAGATTGATGTTGATTAATAATAGGTTGTATCAAAATATCTAACTCTCCATTCATTATATCATTTAATTTGTATGATGTAAAAGAAATACGATGATCAGTAATGCGACCTTGTTGAAAATTATATGTGCGAATTCGATCAGATCGATCTCCAGTGCCTAACAAATTACGTCGGGTGTGAGATATTTCTTTTTGTCGACGTTTTATTTCAATAGCATGTAATCGAGAACCTAGTACTGATAATGCTTTAGCCTTATTTTTGTGTTGCGAGCGTTCGTCTTGGCATTCCACGACTAATCCACTTGGTATATGAGTAATACGAATTGCTGAATCGGTAGTATTTACATGCTGCCCTCCTGCCCCTGATGACCGAAAAGTATCAATTCTTAAATCATGAGGATCAATATTAGGTAATTCAATATCTGGTATTTCTGGAATTACAGCGATCGTGCAAGTAGACGTATGAATTCGACCTTGAGATTCAGTATGCGGTATTCTTTGCACTCGATGTCCCCCAGATTCAAATTTTAACAGACTATATGCACCTCTATAAGGAATTTTAGCAATAATTTCTTTATAACCACCGCATTCTCCATAAGTGATATTAATAATTTCGATTTTCCATTGACGTATCTCTGAATAACGAGCATACATTCGGAATAAATCTCCTGCAAAAATTGCTGCTTCTTTTCCACCAGTCCCAGCTCGTAATTCAATAAAACAACCTAATTTATCATTAGGATCTATGGGCAATAGTAATATTTTTAAGTTCCGCTCAAGATTATGCTTATGTAAATAGCATGTTCTTAACTCATCTTGAGCGATATCATACATATCTATATCTGCAAGCATTTCTTTTGTATTAATTATTTCTTTTTTTATATCTAACCAACGTCTAAAACACACAACTATTTCAGATAACCGCGTATGTTCTTTAGATAACATACAAAAACGTTTTTTATCGTAAATGATATTAGGTTTACTAAGTAATTTTTCTAAAACACTAAAACGCTCTTGCAAGACCATTAATTGTTTTATAATAGCAGGATTCATACATATATATATATTTATTTATATATTAAGGCGAGATAGACTTTCTTTTGTTTAAATAAAATTAATGACATTAATAACTATCAATATAATTTGAATTTATAAAGTTTTGTTTGGATAATATTTTTTGATCTATTTATTGTAAAATATGTATTGCGTGTTTATCATGCACAATATTAATTGTACCAACATACCGTAATAATATCACATATTTTTATATTTATAAAATAATTTATTTTTTATTTTTTATTAAAACATATAAAACGATAAGTATCTATCATTAAACAGTTTTTAAAATAATTATTGGGGATTACATTTGTATATGAAATTAAAATCACTAAAATAACGTCAACTTGTATCATTAATCTATAAAACTTAAGTATCATTGTTATTCATATTATAATCATGATGTTGTATACATGTGTATATTATTGATTAATAATAACAAATTAAAACATTGAAATTTAAAATTAAATAAAAACACTGTAAGCTATTGTTTACAAACGTTAAAATAAAATAGCTTTGATAATCATTTTCACGATTAAAAATATTATTTTTATTGATTAGTGGATAAATGATTGTATTTAAGAGCAGCTTGAACGTGAATACAATAAATAAAATTTATATTTTTTAAGAATAACTTCTGTAAGATTTATTATTTAAATGTATCAATGTACGTGTTTTCGATTGTTTGGTATAGCAATTTTTATTTGTGTTTCTTGTGTTTATCATCAGAATTTTAACTTTTATGAAGATAAATTGATATACATGTGGAATAATCATAAAAAATTAATATCCCAAATATTTCATTATCAAGCACAAGGTACTATTATTTATACAGTTAATCACCAAAGAAAAATGCATTTTAGATTTATTTATAATCATAATCATAACAGTAGTTATTACATAAAAATATTTAATGTTTTTGGATTAACTATAGTTTCTGTATCTGTAGAAAATGGAGTGATTTGTATTTTAAGCGGTACAATTAATCAAAATAATGATTTTAAAAACGAAATGCAAAAATGGTTTACAGATATAGATATTAGCTATTTTTTAGAACAATTACAACAATGGATTCTTGGGCTACCTGGCAGCAATACAGAATATAATCTGAACTCTATCGGTTGTCTATCTTATATAAATTGTTGTTATAATAATGATAATATATCTATATATTATCATTATTATCATATTAATAATATACCAATTCTACCTAAAGTTTTGGAAGCGTATTACGATCAACATCATATTAAGTTAATAATAAACAACTGGAATATACTGTGAACTATCAATGGCCTTCTCCAGGAAAACTTAATTTGTTTTTATATATCACCGGACGCCGTGTAGATGGTTACCATTATTTACAAACGTTATTTCAATTTATTGAGTATGGTGATACTCTCAAAATATTTGTAACAAATAATGGTAAAATTCGGTTATTTACCTCTATGGGTAATTTAGTGTATAGTAATAATTTAATTATACGAGCAGCAAAATTATTGCAACATCATTGTTGGGCAAATAAAAAACCAATACTTGGTGCAGATATTTTTATTGATAAAATGTTGCCCATCGGTTCTGGTTTAGGAGGCGCTTCTTCTAATGCTGCAACTGTATTATTGGTGCTCAATCAACAATGGCGCTGTTATTGTGATATCAATGTTTTAATGAATTTAGGTTTGACATTAGGAGCTGATATACCAGTGTTTATATATGGTCATTCAGCATTTGCTGAAGGAATCGGCCACGTGTTATCGCCAGTTTTTATCCCTGAGAAGTGGTATCTTATTCTTGTACCACCGATTAAAATCAGTACTTCGTGGTTTTTTAGAATGTATGAATTAGGGAATTATTGCTATTCTCCATATCGTGGAATGCAAGAGTTGTTATCTGTACCGTTTCGTAATGATTTCGAAAAAATTATAAAAGAAATATCTCCTGAAATACAGACGTATTTTACATGTTTATCGAGGTTTGCGTCGGCACGACTTACAGGAACAGGTTCCTGTATTTTTTCTGAATTTAGTACTGAATATCTTGCATATAAAGTTCAAAATTGTTTGCCATCATGGATTAAAAGTATTGTAACGCGAGGAATAAATTTATCCCCACTACATCAAAAATTATTAAAATGCACTACATTCGTATTATAATTCACATGCTAATAAATACTGCCTCGGTATTGTCATTATGCGCTATACAAGTACCGATATTTCATTAAATGTAAAACTATGAGATATTTTTAATATGAAACTTTTTACCGGCAATGCTATTCCAGAACTGGCCCGACGTATTGCTAACAGATTATACATTAATCTCGGCAAGGCTTCTGTTGGTCGTTTTAGTGACGGAGAAGTAAGTGTGCAGATTAATGAGAACGTACGTGGTGGGGATGTTTTTATTATTCAATCTACCTGCGCTCCAACAAATGATAATTTAATGGAATTGATTGTTATGGTTGATGCATTAAGGCGCGCATCAGCTGCTAGAATTACTGCCGTAATTCCTTATTTTGGTTATGCCCGACAAGATAGACGAGTACGATCGGCTAGAGTACCCATTACTTCCAGAGTTGTAGCAAATTTTTTATCTAGTGTAGGAGTGGATCGTATTTTAACAGTAGATTTACATGCTGAACAAATACAAGGTTTTTTTGATGTGCCAGTAGATAATGTTTTTGGAAGTCCAATTCTATTAGAGGATATGATGCAACAAAATTTTAATAATCCTATTGTAGTATCTCCAGATATTGGAGGAGTAATCCGTGCGCGTGCTATTGCAAAATTACTTAACGATACTGACATGGCAATTATAGATAAACGAAGATCTCGTGCCAATATTTCTCAAGTTATGCATATTATCGGAGATGTTTATAATCGTGATTGTATATTGGTAGATGACATGATTGATACCGGAGGAACATTATGCAAAGCCGCAGATGTTTTAAAGGAAAAAGGAGCTTGCCGGGTATTTGCATATACTACTCATCCTATTTTTTCTGGTGATGCTTATGAAAATATTCACGATTCTATGATCGATGAAATCATCGTTTGTGATACTATTCCATTGAAATCGAAAATAAAATCTTTAGCTAATGTACGTGTATTAACTTTATCTGGTATGCTTGCCGAAACAATTCGTCGCATTAGCAATGAAGAATCAATTTCTGCTATGTTTGAACATTAAAAAAGATTATGCTTGTATACTTTACGAAATATTAATATATATATATATACAAATCATATGTTTTTTATCTAATTCGGATTATTATTATTTTAATGGCAGAAGGGCAGTAACTCATAAAAATAAATATTATAAATATTAAGGTACACTTTTGAAAACCATTAAGTTGTTTTAAATATATTTTTAATTAAACAACAAATATATTTAAAATCATAAATAATTAATGTTAATGAAATTATAATTTATACGATCATGTAATAATTTTGTGTGTGTAAAATGACTATTAAGCTCATTGCTGGATTAGGTAATATTGGAACAAGTTATTTTAATACTAGGCATAATTTCGGCTCTAAATATGTTGAGTTTTTAGCGAAACGATATAGTTTAATGCTAAGTAAGAATGAGAAATTCTATGGACGTATCGGGCAATTAAAATTAGGACACAATATTGTACATTTGTTAATACCAAATTCATATATGAACAATAATGGATTTTCAATATCTAAATGTGTTGATTTTTATCAATTGTCTCCACAAGAAATATTAATAGCGCATGATGATCTTGATTTGTCACCAGGTGTAGTGCGTATTAAATTAGGAGAAAAAAATAATGATAGTCATCATGGATTAAAGGATATTGTTATTAGACTTAATAATAAATGTAATTTTTATCGTTTACGTATTGGAATAGGTCACCCTGGTGATAAAAATAAAGTAATTGATTTCGTTTTAAATAAACCAACTATTTGTGAAAAAAATAAGATCGACAATGCCATCAACGAAGCAATACGGCACACTGAAAGTATAGTTAACAAAAAATTTATTGAAGTTATGAATCAACTACATTCTTACAAACCTGATTTTTTATGAAAATACTAATCTAGAAAATTTTTTAACTTTTATAGTAAAAACATTTATTTCCTAACATTTAATTGTAATATACATGTATTATAATTATTAAAGAGTTATTTATGCAAATTGAATGCGGTATTATTGGATTACCAAATGTGGGTAAGTCCGCTTTATTTAATGTGTTAACTAATAAATCTGTTAAAATAGCTAATTTCCCTTTCTGTACTATCCAACCCAATATATCTATGGTGTATATACCTGATTTACGTATATGTCAACTAACAAACATCATACCATCATATAAAACAGTTCATAGCACGATGAAATTTATAGATGTTGCGGGTTTAATAAAAGGGGCTGCTCAAGGTATTGGCATGGGTATCCAAGTTTTAAATCATATTCGATCAACAAAAGTATTATGCCATGTGGTACGTTGTTTTGATAATAATAAAACTATTCACATTTTTAATAATGTAGATCCCTGTAGAGATGTAAATATTATTAATACTGAACTCATATTATTTGACATTTTACAATGTGAGCAAAATATTTGCACTTTGCAAAAGCAATCTAAATTGAAGGACGAAAACATTGAACAACAGTTATTTGTATTAAAAAAATGTTTGGATCATCTGTACGATGGTGTCTGTTTAAGAAAAATACATTTTTCTAAAACAGAACAAGTAAATATTGATAAATTTAATTTTTTAACTATTAAACCAATCATTTATGTTGCTAATATTGATGAAAAAACTGTTACGGATACGGATAACATCTATTTAGAGAAATTACGTATAATTGCATCTAATGAACATGTGCCATTAATTTCATGTTGTGCAATATTGTCTTTATTAAAAAATAAAAATAATTATGTTAAAACAGTTACAAAACAGCAAAAAATTATATTGTATGACACAGCTAATGCTATTTTTTCTGTATTGAATTTATGTACTTTTTTTACTATTAATTTAAACATGACACGTGCTTGGACGTGCGTAATTGGAACTACCGCGTTAGAAGCTGCTAAAAAAGTACACAGTGATTTTAAAAAGGGTTTTATTCGTGTTCAAGTCATTAAGTTCAATGATTTTATTATATATAATGGAGAGTTAGGCGCCAAGAAAGCCAATCAAATACGCTATGCAGGCAAGGATTATTGCGTAGAAGACGGAGATATACTTAAATTTTTATTCCAAATTTAATACACTATGTCTATAAACATTCAAATGTCTGTTTATAGACATAGTGTATTAAATTATACGTAATAATTATTATAATTAACGACGATTTCCAAAAATACGAATCATCATCAAAAATAAGTTAATAAAATCTAAGTATAAAGTTAATGCTCCTATAATTGAGTATTTACGAAATTGGTCTTGATTTTCTATGGATAAAGAAGCTCCTATAGATTTAAGCTTTTGAGTATCATATGCGGTTAAACCAACAAATATAATAACACCAACATACGTAATAAGCCACATTAAAGCTGTATTTTTTAACCATAAATTGACTATTGAAGCTAATACCATACCAATTAACGCCATAAACAACAAATTACCAAAACTGCTTAAATCTCGTTTAGTAGTATACCCGTATAGCGTCATAGCGCCAAACATACCAGATGTCACTACAAATGCACTAGATATAGAAGATGTAGTATATAATATAAATATGCTGGATAAAGTTAAACCTGTTAGCATCGAATACAACATAAATAATGTAGTCGCTAAAGATCCGCTTAATCGTGTTACCATCCCAGAAAGAACGAACACTAACGCCAATTGACCAATAACCAAACTAAAAAATATTATTTGATTAGAAAATAATATTTGAAGTATTGCTGGAGTTTGAGAAGCATACCAAGCAACAAAAGCAGTTAATAATAATCCGCAAGACATCCAACCAAACACCTGCAATATATATGGTTGTATTGCGTTATTAACTCGTTCCGACACTGTGCTTTGAAAACGGGGAAATCGATCCATACTTATCACCTTCAAAAATAATTGAAATACAAAATCTTTTATGGATTATATCGTAAAAAAATCACGTGAGCAAATAAAATGTTGCAAACATTATCTTAAAATAAATATAAAAATTCAATAGATATCAAATATTATATAATTCAGATAATAACTAAATTCAAAAAACATTGTTTAATATTTATTTAAATAATAATATTGAATAGGACACGTATCTTTATTGAATTCATATACCAACGGAACACCTGTTGGTACGTTAATTTGAAATATTTCTGACTCATTTAAGTTATTTAGAAATTTTATTATAGCGCGTATAGAATTGCCATGCGCAACGATAATAACGGTTTTATCTTTTTTAAGCTGAGGTACTATAGAGTGGTTCCAATACGGGATCACTCTTTTTAAAGTTATCGCTAAACTTTCACTATTAGGTAATTCATCAGTTTTGATATTTTCATAACGACTATCATTTGTTGCGGTAAACTGATTGTTTTCACAAATATTTGGAGGAATAATATCAAAACTTCTCCGCCATTTCTGAATTGTTTCGTAACCATATTTTTTTACAGCTTCATCTTTATTTAATCCTTGCAGTGCTCCGTAATGGCGTTCATTCAGTCTCCAAGATTTTTCTATCGGCAACCACGCTTGATCTAATTGGTCTAGTACAATCCATAAAGTATGAATTGCTCTTTTTAATACTGAAGTATATCCGCAATTAAAAAAAAAGCCATTTTTCTTTAATGTTTGACCAGCGTGTTCCGCTTCAGTGCGCCCCTTATCTGATAAATCTATATCAACCCATCCAGTGAATCGGTTTTCTTTGTTCCATTGACTTTCTCCATGTCTTATAAGAACAAGTTTAGTTACATTCATAATTTATTCTCTTATTTTTTATTTACAAAGACATAAATTAATTATATAATATTTATTACAGGTTAGCTATTTAATTATATGCACGTACATTAAAATCAACTTAAATGTATTAGTATAATTCAAAAAGATAATTTTCTATGAATTACATGAAAATCAACAAGCTATGTAAATAACGTGCCACCACAAGAATAATCAATATATGACGCAAATTGTATACGTAGTAAGTCCGGAAAGCCAACAAATTCACGTCTGGAAATTAGATGACATTCATGGACTATTAGAATTAATTCAGGTAATACGCACTCTTGGGCATGCGCAGCCTATGGCTGTACATCCTAATAAACGGTTTTTATATGTTGGAATACGTCCTAATTTTGGAATTACTACCTATAGTATAGATCAAACGGGGTTATTAACAGACAATGGAACTACTGATATAATCAGTAGTCCTACTCATTTGATTAGTGATATAAAAGGCGCATTTGTGTATTGTACATCGTATAGGCATCACACAGTCTGTGTGATGCCTATACGTATGTCAGGAATTCTTGGTCGTCCTATACAAATTATAGAAGGTTTGTTAGGTTGTCACTCCGCTAACATAGATAAATTTAAAAAATTGCTTTGGGTTCCCTGTTTACAAGAACATTCTATTAGGTTATTTAAAATAAATTCATCTGGCATGTTAACACCATGTAACCCTTATATTATTAAAACTAATATTGGTTCTGGCCCGCGTCATATGGTTTTTTATGATCTTGATCACTACGCATATGTAATTAATGAACTAACAAGTACTGTGGATGTCATAAAATATGATAATTTTGTAAAAACACCAAGTATTGTTCAAACATTAAGTATAATTCCGAAAAATATCCATGCCCAACGATATTGGGCGGCTGATATACATATTACTCCCAATGGTCGTTGGGTATATTGTTCTGATAGAACTGCTAACATCATTAGTTGTTTGGAAGTATCTAAAAAAACAAAAAAATTAAAATTTGTTAGTTATCAACTAACTGAAGAACAACCACGTGGATTTGCAATCGATTGTCAGGGAAAATTTTTAGTTGTTGCAGGTCAAAAATCAAATTATATCTCTTTATATGCGATTAATGCAAGTAACGGAAAATTAACCATGTTATCTCGTTATCCATCAGGAACAGGTCCTATGTGGGTTAGTATAGTAGCATGATTAATTTATTATTATGATTATTGAATAAATATGAAATAAATTCATGCACTTATTAGATGATTGCCATATTTTATAGAAATATAATTTTTAATTTTATATACTTATTGCCCAATAGTATAATCTGTGAATTATATTTTGTTGTTTATATGCTCATGTTAAAAACACAGAAGCGTATAATTTGGTAAAATTTAAAACATATATTCGGCATATTGTTCTACGATAGTAAAAAAATAAGATTCATTGCTACCTTATAACAAATTTTATATTTTATTTTGTTCTGTTGTTATTCTTTATGTGCGCCTTCTTGTATTTAGATCTATAACAATCTTTTACTTCTAAAAGAAGTACGTCGTAGATTCAATTATAGGGATAATAACATAATAGATTTTACTATGAACAGATTTTTTCGTTTTTCATCAAACATACCATGATTGATATAATTATTTTTTCAGTTAAATTTATCACCAATATTCATCTGAGTAATTAAATCTATAAATTTAGAAAGATTTAAAATATGTTAGATATTTTTACTGAAAGAATGTTTACTTTTTATAAAGATTTTTTATTGATCTTATCATATTATTATAGGACACACAAATCCACTTATGTATGGTATGCGTATTCGTATTCGATCTAATGTGTAAATTGATAGAAATTGCTTCATATTATCTATATTGTATAATAAATACTTTAATTAAAATCATAGCTGTTTGCAATTAAGTTTCTTAAAAAAAATAAGCAATTGTGAAATGATTGGTCTAATGGAGCATATATATAGCATTTTTTTTTTGTATTTGGATGTGTAAAACGTAACGTAGAAGCGTGTAGGAATAATCGATTGCATCCAAATTGTTTAAATTGAGTATTAAATTTGCAGTTCCCGTACATATTATCTCCCACAATAGCATGGCCGGCATGTTGAGTATGGGCTCTAATCTGATGTGTACGTCCAGTAATAGGTTGAATTGCCAACAAGGTTGCTACACTAGAAAATTGTTCTTTAATTTGAAAATGAGTCGTAGAAAATTTTCCCTTTTCTGAATCTATACAAACAACACGACTACCATTAAATAAAATATTCTTTTTAAACAATGGCTCGGATACTATTTGTGTATTTGCATCCCATCTTCCATGGACTAAAGCCAAATATTCTTTTTTTATATTTTGTAAACGCAACTGTTCATGTAAATACACTAAAGTAGTGCGTTTTTTAGCTATTAACAATACACCAGAAGTTTCTCGATCTAAACGATGAACTAGCTCTAAAAACTGTGCTTTAGGACGCAGCGCTCGCAATCCTTCAATAACACCAAATTTAAGTCCACTGCCTCCATGTACAGCAATACCAGTTGGCTTGTTCAACGCTAATAAATAATCATCTTCATAAATTATGATATTCTGTAAAAATGAAACTTCTTCCATACATTTCGTATTAAATTTATTTATTTTTATTCCTCTTACTGGAGGAATTCTTAAAACATCCCCCATTTTTAGTTTATATTGAAATTTGATTCTTTTTTTATTAACACGTATTGCACCAGTTCGTATAATTCTATAAATCATAGATTTAGGTGCTACTTTTAAATAAGTGTATAAAAAATTATCAATCCGTTGCCCAGAAAAATTTGAAGAAATCTTGATAAAATGTATATGAATATCATGTTCTTTCATAAGAAATCATGGTAATTACATAATTGTTTTAATATAATAATGAAAATAATAAAAAAGATCATGATTCTAGCACACTAAGTCAAACCATATAACCAATATTATAAAATTGGTATATTTGATATTTAAACTAATAATTTTAAATTAAAATATGTAATTTCGTACACATATATATTATATAAACTATTATTTTTTATCTGATACAAAGTCTAATTATTAGTTCATATAATAATATGAAAGTTATAAATAACTGTTGTATTATTTAGAATATAAATAATAAACATCATTCATGATGATGTTATGTGAATACGATAATATATCGATAGCTAGTATTATGACTTACATACAATATAATATGTAGTTATTAACAATTTTCAGGAATCTTCTAGATAAAAATAATTATACATTTAAGTACGTAAATGAAAATCTATTTAAATGCCAAACTATAGAAATACTGAAAATAATTAGATATTTAAATTAGAAATATCTATGTTTCAATATGTCAATACTGAGTAAAAATTATAATGAAAAGAATGTTAATTAACGCGACTCAACAGGAAGAATTACGAGTAGCATTAGTAGATGGGCAACGATTATACGACCTGGATATTGAAACAATAGGTCATGAACAAAAAAAATCAAATATTTACAAAGGCAAAATTATCCGAATTGAACCTAGTTTGGAAGCAGTATTCGTAGATTATGGGGTCGAGCGCCACGGATTTCTTCCTATAAGAGAAATCTCACACGAATACTTTCTTTCCTCACCATTTTACTATAATAAGTCTAACATTAAAGAAATTTTATACGAAGGACAAGAGCTAATTGTACAAATAGATAAAGAAGAAAGAGGAAACAAAGGTGCTGCATTGACTACTTTTATCAGTTTGGCAGGTAGCTATTTAGTACTAATGCCAAATAATCCCAAAGCTGGTGGAATATCAAGACGCATTGAGGGGAACGATCGTATAGAATTAAAAGAAATTCTACCTACTTTGGAATTACCCGAAGGAATGAGTTTAATCGTCCGTACTGCTGGAATGGGAAAATCTATCGAAGCATTAGAATGGGATCTAACTTCTCGATTACAACATTGGCAAGCAATCAAAAACACTGCGGCAAAAAAACTAGCGCCTTTTTTAATTCACCAGGACAATAACGTTATTGTACGTGCATTTCGCGATTATTTGCGCCCAGATGTAGGAGAGATTTTAATTGATAACCCTGCAATTTTAAATTTAGCTAAAGAACATATAACTTCTTTAGGTCGTCCAGATTTTGCTAAAAAAATAAAGCTGTACAATGGCGATATTCCTTTATTCAGTCATTATCAGATAGAATCTCAAATAGAATCAGCATTTCAACGAGAAGTACGATTACCATCTGGAGGATCTATTGTTATAGATACCACCGAAGCTCTAACAGCAATTGATATTAATTCTGCACGCTCTACTAAAGGAATAGACATTGAAGATACGGCTTTTAACACCAATTTAGAAGCAACTGATGAAATAGCACGTCAGTTGCGTCTGCGTGATGTTGGTGGATTAATCGTTATAGATTTTATAGACATGACTCCAGTTCGGCATCAACGCGAAATTGAAAATAACTTAAAAATAGCAGTACATCAAGATCGCGCTCGTATTCAAGTAGGACGTATTTCTAAATTTGGTCTATTGGAATTATCTAGACAACGACTAAGCACATCGCTAGGAGAATTAAGTCATCATATTTGTCCACGCTGTAATGGCACAGGAAACATCCGTGACAATGAATCTCTTTCTTTATCTATTTTACGTTTAATTGAAGAAGAAGCGTTAAAGGATAACACTCATGAAGTACACGCAATTGTTCCTGTAGCTATCGCTTCATATTTGCTCAATGAAAAGCGAAAAGCTATCAGCGATATAGAACAACGTCAAAGAGGAGTGCGTGCTGTCATAGTCCCTTATGAACAAATGAAAACTCCAAATTACGAAGTGCGACGTATACGCAAAGGGGAAACCAACAATAAACCAAGTTATTTATTAACAACAAATCAAAATCGTGAAATCGTCCAATCATCAGGAGAAATAATTTCTTCAAATCACGCTTATACTTCTTCAAAACAACTTCTATCAACAACAAGTATCTTGTCAAATTTAATACCTACTCGTAATAACATTTGGCATTATGCAAATTGTAAATTACAATGTAAATCAAAGATGGAAATTTCATGGGTTAATAATATTAAAAATTATTGGTCTAAAATATTTAGTTTATACATCGACACTTCTCGCTATTTAAAACAAAGATTGTTAAAAATAATCAGAAAATATACTAGTTGGATACATGCCAAAATTATATATCAACACAAACCATATCAATACTTAGATCATAATTTAAAACCACGTAAAAATTTATATTCTAAGTATAATAGTAATAACAAAAAAAAATATATCTATAATATAAAAAATAAAATTAACTTAAATAAAAATAATTATAAAAAAACAATAGATTTTTTTGATAAAAATAATAATATCGCGTCTCTATCGAAATTTGTTGAAAATACTGACACGTTTATATCCACTCTCCGTTATACCAATTCAACGCGATCTGTTGAAAAGACAATAAAAAAAACGTCTATACAAGGATATAAAAAAAGATATAAGCACAATATTAAATACAAGTATTTAAACAAGAGATATCATACAGAATCTCGGATATGGTTTAAAAATCATCCGTATCAACACAACACCTTACACATGAAAATAAATAAAGAATCAATAGTACCTATACATATCAATCCCCATAGAACACATTACAGATCCGATTCCCAACTTTAAAAACACTACTATTATTACTGGATGGAGGAAATCTAATAATATTAGAAATTCTAAAAATGTTGGCACTGCCAATTTGGAAATAAATAATCTAAATATTCCAAAAAAAATATCAGTAGTACTATCGTAACTATCCAAATATTCACAACAATATTACTAAACATAACCATGGCATATACCGCCAAGAGAACAGTAATCGCCCACAACTGACTCATTGTTTATATCGCTCGTCTCGTCATTTTCGTATACATTCTAAATACCGCTTACAACAACGTCGAGAAAATCCCCTAAATAAAATATCACAATATTATTACATGTATGTGGTATCGATATCTGTGATAACTTCTTAAGATTCATTACGTATAGGTACCTTTCATACAGCTACACATAATATAAAACTAAAAAATTAACTCTTTAGTTTTTAAAAAAAATAAACTTATAATGCATGCGAATCATTAATTTTTTCATTTCCAAAGGACATGATTAATTAACATAAATATATTTTTTTTTATATAAATAGACCTATATAATTATTTTTTAAATTTTATTAACTATAAAAATATATAAATGACTCAAAAAATGTTATCATTAAGCGTATATGTACGTAATTTTATGGCAATAAATTTCTAAAAATACAACAGTGATGACAATTTATTTATAAATGTATATTGATTATTTTTATAATCATTCACATGATGTTAATTACAAACACATGAAGAAACTTCCAACTTTCAGTTATTCTTTCTTACATCCACGATTTTGGTTAATCTGGTTAGGAATAGGTATATTATACATTTTAGTATTACTCCCTTACCCCATCATATACTATCTTGGTATTAGAATTGGTCGTATTACAAAATATTTTATGCAGCATCGCATGCGTATTATTCGCAGAAACTTAGAACTCTGTTTTCCTAATTTACCAAATCAAGAACAACAAGATTTGTTCAACAAAAATTGTGAATCAATAGGTATGGGAATATTTGAAACTGGCATGGCTTGGTTTTGGTCAGAACACAGAATTAAACGCTGGTTCAAAATTAATGGATTAACAAATATAACCCAAGCACGAAAAAAAAATAAAGGCATATTGCTAATTGGGATGCATTTTTTCACTTTAGAATTAGGCGCCCGAATTTTAGGAATGCTAAATCCGGGTATTGGTGTTTACCGTCCTAATAATAACCCGTTATTGGACTGGTTACAAACTAAAGGACGATTGAGATCTAATAAAACCATGCTAGATCGCACTAATATCAAAGGAATGATTAAAGCTTTGCAGCAAGGAGAAATTATTTGGTATGCACCGGACCACGATTATGGATATAAGAACAGTGTATTTGTTCCTTTGTTTGCAGTATCACATGCAGCAAGCACCATAGGAACCTATATACTCACAAAAATAGCTAAACCCGCGATTGTTCCTTTCATAGCACGTAGACTGCCTGATGTGCTGGGATATGAGTTGCTAATATTACCAAATAAACAATATGAAATACCCTTAGAAACAAATATCGATATGATCAAACACATTAATAAAGTGATCGAACAAGTAATCTTACTAGCTCCTGATCAATATATGTGGTTGCACCGTCGATTTAAAACCCGTCCTCCTGGAGAATCTTCTTTATATTAATCAATAACAGATAAAACAATGCATATGCAGAACAGACACATAAAAAAATGATTTATGTAAGATATAAATAAATACAAAAAATATATGTACGATGAGAATTTATTATATAATTTATGTATCTCGTTCTTTTTTGAAATTACATAGATATAATACTCTTAGAACACAAATAGACGAATAATGCGTGCACATTCATAACATGATGACCTTAAATATAATTAAGGCAGAGGATATAACCAATTCTAATGCGTATCATCCATATGAAATGTATTATCAACTACACACGTTGTTGATAATATTATATTCAATAATATTCCTATTTAACTAAAAAAATCATTTTGAAATTAGTCATAATAAATTATTATAGTAGTGTTACACTATTAGTATAATCTTATGATATATGAATTAAACTACATTTAATTTGTTATAAGTTAAAATTAAACATTCTGAAAATATTTAAATATTTTTTAAATATCACTAACCACATATAAAATGAAAAAATACAGATTTTAAGCAATGTAAATAAATATGAATATAAAAATATATTTGCATATCATAATGTTTGTGTTTGTAGGTGTATATCATTATTTAGCCTGTGCTACTGTTTATACAGTACCTAGTAATAATAATAGATTGATAGGAGAAAATATAGAGATCGTCACACCTAAAAATAACACATACTCTCTTGAACATTTTTCTGCACAATTTCAAGTAGGAATTAGCAATATGTTAAAAGCTAATCCCGACGTTGACGTATATCTTCCAAATTCAGAAACACGACTGTTAATTCCACATCAATTAATTTTACCAAATACACCCCATTTAGGTATCGTTATTAACAGCGCTGAAATGCGATTATATTATTATCCCGCCGAAAAAAATAATACTGTCATTGTATTGCCAATAGCCATCGGAACAGTTAAAAACTCAACACCATCTCACTGGATAACCTCGATAAAATATAAAAAAAAACCCAATTTGGGTCCCCACCAAACGTATGCGTGATGAATACATTAAACACGGAGAAATATTACCCACAATATTTCCAGCAGGACCTAATAACCCCATGGGACTATATGCTTTGTATTTAGAAAAAAATTATGCAATTCACGGAACCAACAGAAACTTTGGCATCGGCCTTAGAATCACTCGTGGGTGTATCAGATTGCGTCCTCAAGATATCGAATATTTGTTTCACATTGTCCCCGTCGGCACTAAAGTGCAATTTATAAACGAACCTGTAAAAATTACTGTTGAAACAAATGGTATGCGATATATAGAAATCCATAATCCGTTATCTTGTAATAACGAAGAAAATCACTCAGAAGCATCAATAATAGCGTATTTAGAAAAAAAGGTACAATCTATATTACTAGACGATTCTAATATAGATCATAAAATACTCAAAAAAGCATTACAAAATCGTTCCGGTATACCAATTAATATTACACGAAATTCATCAAAAATAAAACAATAAACTTTACTATAATGATAATTATATCATATATAATATAGTATTTCGATTCAAAACGCACTAACAATGATTACCCATCATTTTTAAAAACCGTTGTTAATATCCAAAATATCACCCAGTTTACAACTACCCGGGACGAGATTTGAACTCGTATAGCCAAAGCTGAGGGATTTTAAGTCCCTTGTGTCTACCAATTCCACCACCCGGGCTGTTAATCATAAAAAGACGCGTCCCGGAGTTGAACCGAGCTACACGGATTTGCAATCCGCTGCATAACCACTCTGCCAACGCGCCCTATACATAACATAACACCAATCAAATATACGATAAAAACTACACGACAAAATCAATGTAACTATATTTTAAATACACTAGTCAGTCATAATATAATTATGACTGACTAACTTAAGAATATCAAGATCTTTAACATAGTAGATCTAGAACAACCAACCATCTCTCTATTTAAAAAAAATGCAGATACAGCCCTTATGTTATTAGTATTTAGCAATTAATATTGTGTATATGAAATACATATCACCTATTAAATTTAAATTACACTTATGTTTTAAAATAACATACATGCATACACATAATATAAACTTATATCTGAACTATATATAACACTTATGACAATACACAATTTTGTCATATTTTAGATAAATTTGTATATCTATGGATACAAATTGCATCTATATATTAAGGTGTTGATAACTTTTTATAATTATATAAAAATCAATAATTAAACAAATCGCAACGCGCTGTATACAGATAAAGACACATAGACCAAAACGTTAATAAAACCGAGACATATAACGCGACAATACCGATAATTACTATCCATTCATCAAAACTCCATAGCAATGCAGTTAAAGACAACATTTGTACAAACGTTTTAATCTTGCTAACCCATGAAACTCCAATCCCATTGAGACTACCAATTTTAGCTATCCATTCACGTAATGCTAATATGATCACTTCGCGAATAATCATGCTAGACGCTGGTAATGTAACCCACCACACATGGAAATGCTCAGATATTAAAATAAGTGCTGAAACTATCATCACCTTATCTGCCACCGGATCTAAAAATTTACCAAAACTAGTAGTTTGTTGCCAACGACGAGCTAAAAATCCGTCGAACCAATCCGTAATAGCCGCCACAAAAAATATAACAGTACACAACATTGGTGCCCAACTCATTGGCAAATAAAATACCACTGTAAAAAATGGCGTCATGATAACACGAAATAAGGTAAGATATGTTGGTATATTAATAAAATCCATAATAACAAAAAACCAATTTAGCATAGCTACAATGTTACAACCCTAAAATACTACATATCCTCAATATATATAACACTACTTCTTGCATAATAACATCTAACATAATATTATCATTAATTCTTAAAATGTCATGGCTTCTCAATTAAATATTAGTTAAGTTGCTCATTTAATTACGATCAATACTTCTTCCATAATATAAAATTGAAATGTATTTCAGTGATTTAAACAGATAAAATCATTGCATGATATTTTATCCATAAAATACGTATAGAATACATAGCTATCAATTACTTTTATCGTTATGTGTAAAAAAGAATAATAAACATGAAATTACAATAAATTACTAAGATAGATATAGTATGTGTTATGTAGTATCATACATATATACATCAAATTATATTTAAAACAGACAAACAAATCATTATGTATACGAAAATTATTCGTAACCATTTAAATAATAAATAATCAAGATTCAGTGTTAGTATTGATATGTTAATATATCCTAAGCACAATTGGGTCGTTAGCTCAATATGGCAGAGCAGTTGACTCTTAATCAATTGGTTGTAGGTTCAAGTCCTACACGACCCAATCAATTAAAACTTTGTAGTGATCATACAGTTTTTAATATCATCAGTTAAATTTTTTAAAACTTTTAACATAAACATGGGTTTATATAATAACTAAAATATTAAAGTGTAAATTCTAATAACATCTCTCCATACATATTCTTAAGGTGTTATAAAACAAAAAACAAATACACACTAATGCTATAAAATAACTAATTAAAAAAGTATATTCTTACTACGTACACTTCTAAAAACATATAAAATCTCAGTTGTATTATACTCAACTAATATATAATAATATTCATTATACTTAATAATCAAAAAAATCTCGGAGGAGTAGAGATTCGAACTCTAGAATGTTTTCATTACCGATTTTCAAGACCGGCGCCTTCAGCCACTCGGCCACTCCTCCAAAATATCTCAAATAATAAAATTAATTCTATTATTTTTATACATGTAACACATATACTTTCATGTATATTAAATCTGAAGTTACGAACTGCTGATTCTATATCTAAATTAATGTTAAAAATAAATAATAACTCTATAAACAAAAACTATATTTAGTTACATTATCATCAAATAATGTCAAGTATATATTAAATTGTCACATAGTGCATATTTAAAACAAACTTTACGTAAAATTTGTTATCAGCAGAATATACATACTGATATTTAATATATATATATGTGTTGATTTATTTGAAAATAGATATTATTTGCCCTATACACTATTATTAATAGTAATAAATTCTTAAATAATTAAGGAGCAACTTGTGGAATACAACCAAATAAACGTTAATGTTGACACTCAAGGATATTTGATTCATATTGAAGATTGGAATGAAGAAGTTGCGATTAATATCGCTAAACTAGAAGGTATTATACTGAACACAGTACATTGGGATATCATATATTTTATGCGAAAGTTCTATATAGAATTTCACACGATACCAAAAATTAGAATATTAATTAACGCTATAGAACTGAAATACGGTAAAGAAAAAGGAAATAGCCAATATCTTGCCCGATTGTTTCCAAAGGGATCTGTGGTTCAAAAAATTGCAAAAATTTCTGGCCTTCCTAAACCTATTAAATGTTTATAATATGGCCAACAAATTTTTAAAATTAAAACAAATTATTTTATCAAACACTTTTAATATTTAGCATGAAACCTTTAAAATGCATTAAGTATTAAAAAATGATATTTTTTATCTACATTAAATCTACTTAATAATAATTTACCCTTGATTTTATTATCTTATCCCATATTTATTTTATGATTTTCGGTAAATAATATTTCACGGGAGTTTTTATGATAGCTAGCAAATTTGGAATAGGACAACAAGTACGACATAAATTATTAGGATACTTAGGTGTAATAATAGATATAGATCCAGAATATTCTCTTGAAAAACCCACATTAGATGAAATTACAAGTAACGACACTCTACGAAAATCCCCATGGTATCATGTTGTTATGGAAGACGAAGAAGGAAAACCCATACACACTTATTTAGCAGAAGTACAATTGGGATATGAAAACACTCTAATACATCCAGAACAAACAACTTTAGATGAACTTTCTGAATCTATTCGTTTACAACTTCAAATGCCAAAATTGAGAAATTAATATTCAGATCATGAAACTTATAAGAAAATATTATTATTTTACATATATATTATTTTTTACACTGCTATGTAACTATACTAACTACTTACTTAATCATCTTCAAAATTTTTAGGAATATCTATCATTTAATATTAAATTCAAATAAATATACAACAACAATTAATCATAATATCTATACACGATAAACATTCTTGTATCTATATATCTATAGTCTAAGTAGCGTATTTTTAATATATACCGTTTGAGTCTTCAAATATTGAATGTATTATATGATATATAATACAAAATTGTTTGTTAACATTAATTGCTATAACCTACACACATAAGTCTACAATTTAACATAAAACTGATTTTTTAGTACAACATTATATATATGCATGCATAATACATTAATTCTTTTTTAAGAAAATATATTTCATATAAAACATATATGTCAATAGAATTGTTCCATTATCGAATTATGTTTGATACCAAAAACAAAATTGTTATTATAACAAATATATATTAAATATAATTACACATACTTAAATAAATTGATGTGTATATATTATTATACAATAATACTGTCAGACTAAAATAAATATAATAGAATGATATATAACATGTATATATAGTTTTAAACTTTATTAAAACATAATAATTTAGCTTTTTATTAAAATAAATTTTTATCATTTAATAAAATAACTATATGTATAATGCGATCATATTTAATAATTGTTATATTTTTATTATCTTAACATAAGTAAATATATTGATAGGATAAGATATATTATGCTTAATAAGCGTGAATACTATACAAAAGAAGATCTATTAGCTTCTAGTAGAGGTGAACTGTTTGGAAAAAACGGACCCACACTTCCAGCTCCTAATATGCTTATGATGGACCGAGTAATAAAAATGACTAAAAATGGGGGAAATTATAATAAAGGCTTTATAGAGGCAGAATTAGATATTCGATCAGACATGTGGTTTTTTAATTGTCATTTTATAAAAGACCCAGTTATGCCAGGATGCTTGGGATTGGATGCTATGTGGCAACTAGTAGGGTTTTACCTTGGTTGGCTCGGGGGAGAAGGTAAAGGACGTGCTTTAGGAGTAAAAGAGGTTAAATTTACTGGGCAAATTTTACCGACATCTAAAAAAGTTACTTATTTTATTCATTTTCGGAGAATTATTAAAAGAAAGTTAACCATGGGTATGGCTGACGGTGAGGTACTATGTGATGGAAAAATAATCTACACAGCAACTGACCTAAAAGTTGGATTATTTAAAAATGCTACAATATTCTAAAATACTTATATAAAAATTCAAAATACTTTTTCGTGATAACTTCATCGTATTAGCCGATTAGATTAAAAATTGAACCTATTTTATATACAAAATTTATATTGTCTGCATCACTCCTGCAAATATACAGTATATACAGTAATCACATATTTTGTGATTAATCACTGTATTAAATTTTAACAATTGTCTACATCTGCATCAGAAATGCACTCAAATAATAAAGAATTGTCAATTACACCATAATATATCTATAATTGTTTCAAACACAATCATTAGCATATGATTGCTAAATTTAGAATATCACCAAAATAAAATATTATTAATTAAAAAAATAGGAGGCTATAGCATGCATGTAGTGTCAGTAGTGGATATATTACACGGTTATGTGTCAAAAAATACCGAAATTACCATACAAGGTTGGATTCGTACTCGAAGAGATTCTAAGGCTAAAATTTCCTTTCTCGATCTATACGATGGTTCTTGCATAGCCCCTTTACAAATAATTGCGTGTGATAATTTATACAATTATAAAAATGAAATATTACGTTTAACTAGTGGTTGTTCAGTTATAATTGTGGGAATAGTAACTAAATCCCTTGGCATAAAACAGAATGTTGAAGTGATTGCAAAAAACATTAAAATATTAGGGTGGATAGAAGATCCCAGTACCTATCCAATAACCTCTAAAAAACATACTATGGAGTACTTACGTGAAGTTTCTCATTTACGCCCACGTACTAATATAATTGGCGCTGTTGCTCGTATCAGACACACGTTATCACAAGCTATTCATAGTTTTATGCATAAACAAGGATTTATATGGATATCTACTCCTATACTTACCGCATATGACACTGAAGGAAGTAGCAAAATGTTCTGCGTATCTACCTCAGAAACTCAACAAGTTTTAGATAATCCAAAAGAAAAATTAACCCATACTCATGGGCATGATGCCCATAATTTTTTTGGAAAAAAAGCTTTTTTGACAGTATCAGGTCAATTAAACGCAGAAGCTTATGCTTGTGCGTTATCAAAAGTATATACTTTTGGCCCAACTTTTAGAGCAGAATACTCTAATACTAATCGACATTTAGCTGAATTTTGGATGATTGAGCCAGAAGCTGCATTTATGACTTTAGATAATATTATTGCTTTAGCAGAATCTTTACTTAAAAATATCATCAGCACGCTCCTTGAGGAGCGAGCTGATGATATAAAATATTTTGTTGATAAAATAAATACAAACATTCTCACTCGCTTGGAGAATTTTATTAACATCAAGTTTAATCATATAGAATATACTGACGCAATAAAATTATTAAAAATGTGTAACCGAAAATTTAATAACCCAATACACTGGGGAATAGATTTGTTCTCTGAACATGAAAAATACCTATCAGAAGAATATTTTAAATCTCCCGTGATAATAAAAAACCATCCAAAAAATATCAAAGCTTTTTATATGCGTTTAAACGATGATAATAAAACTGTAGCATCCATGGATATTTTAATGCCTGGAATTGGTGAAATAATTGGAGGCTCACAACGAGAAGAAAGACTATCAAAATTAGATCAAAGATTACAAGAAAACAATCTAGCACAAGAAAATTATTGGTGGTATCGTGATCTTAGACGTTATGGAACAGTGCCTCATTCAGGGTTCGGGTTGGGTTTTGAAAGACTAATGATATATGTAACAGGAATAAAAAATGTAAGAGATGTCATTCCTTTTCCCAGAGTCTTAAAAAATATTAATTTTTAATAATGTTTATATCTATATAAATTTATATCTATACAACAAATTTAATTATAAAATATCTAACAATAATTTATTTATATTTAAATTAAAAATTTCAATATAAATAGTTGGCAAATAATAATAGTTTTGGTATAAATAAAAGATTCTGTACATTATAATAAATACGGATGTATGTTATGTTTAAGTCTATTAAAATGGCACCTGCTGATCCAATTCTTGGTTTATCAGAAATTTATGAGGCTGATGAACGAAAAAATAAAATTAATCTCGGAATAGGCGTATATATCGATAAAATGAAAAATACTCCTATCTTGACCAGCGTAAAACAAGCTGAAGCACGGCTATTAAAGCATGAAACCACTAAAAACTACCTTAGTATAGAGGGTATGTCTTCCTTTAATACTGCTACGCAGCATTTATTATTTGGGATAGATGATAATTCTATTATTCCAATAAAAAACATGAAAACCGTCCAAACTCCTGGAGGCACTGGTGCATTACGTGTTGCAGCTGAATTTATAGCCAAAAACACTAGGTCTAAACGTGTATGGATTAGTTCTCCTAGCTGGATAAACCATAGAAACATTTTCTTGGCTGCAGGATTAGAAGTATACACTTATCCCTATTACAATAATATAACCCATTCACTAAATTTCGATGAATTGTATTCAAGTTTAAAAAGCGTTGAACCCAATGATGTCGTATTGTTTCATTGTTGTTGTCATAATCCTACAGGTATTGACCCTAATGCTGAACAATGGCATTCTCTATCAGAGTTGTCAGAAAAAAAGCAATGGCTTCCTTTATTTGATTTAGCTTATCAAGGTTTTTCTCGTGGATTAAGAGAAGATCTTGAAGGATTATATATTTTCTGTAAAAAAAATTCCGAATTGATAGTATGCAATTCTTATTCAAAAAACTTTGGATTATATAACGAACGGATAGGAGCATGTACTGTAATAACTAAAAATGAGAATGACTCAGAACGCGTATTAAGTCAATTACGCGCTGTTATTCGTGGTAATTACTCTAACCCACCAGCCCATGGGGCATCCATTGTGTCCTTGATATTGAACGACAAAATTTTACGATCTACATGGGAAACAGAACTAAAAGATATGAGAGAAAATATTAATCATATGAGAAAATTGTTTTCACATACTTTATATACTAATAGTAAAAATATAGATTTCAATTTTATTGAACAACAGTGTGGTATGTTTTCTTTTATGGGGTTAAACGACAATCAAGTAATTAAATTACGAGATCAATTTGGTATTTACTTAGTAGGCGCTGGTAGAATTAATTTAGCAGGATTATCAAATGACAATATTACTTATGTAAGCAAAGCTATAATTAAAGTTTTGAAGGAAATGTAATGCAAATATTACTTAATTTTATTTGTTGATCAATAAAAATCTAATAAAATTACGAATAATACTAGAAGATTAATACTTTTCTTAACCTTACAGGATTCCATTTTAGTTATAATGGATGAATCATAAATTATACTACATAAATATTATTTAAACGCTCATCACCAATCGTAGATTTTTTACCATGTCCTGGTAAAAAATAAATATCATCTCCTAATGGAAACAACTTAGTCTTAATAGACTGAATTAAAACTGTAATATTCCCTCCTGGCAGATCCGTGCGACCAATACTATTTTTAAATAACACATCTCCCATTACTATAAATTTTCTTATTTTATTCCAATACACTACATGTCCTGGAGAATGTCCTGGACAATGTAATACATTAAAAACTTCACATCCTACTCGTACTATATCACCATCTTCTAACCAAATATCTGGAATAACCGAGGCAGTACTATTAGGCATAGCCATACCTAATATGTTACATTGAACAGATAAATTATCTAATAATGATTTATCAGCTTTATTCGGTCCTATTATTGGAATTCTATAATATCTTTGCAATTCCACTGCGCTACCAACATGATCAATGTGACCGTGAGTTAATAAAATTTTATTTACTCGGACTCCTAAATTGGCTATTTTTGCTCGTAGTTTATCACTGTCCCCCCCGGGATCTATTAAAGCTGCTTCATGTGTTATTTCGCACCAAACTATTGAACAATTTTGATGAAAATGAGTCACCGGTATAATGATATATTGCATATTTTCTCATTATCATTTATGCATTTAATTATAAAAATGTTAAGCACTCCAATATTATCTCTCACAACAAAAATTCATAATTTAACCCATATCGTTAATACCATAAACGTTATAAGAACTCAAACATTATCATTTAGTAAATAGTGATTAAAAATAAATCATGTATCATCATAACCAAAACTTTTCAAATGAAACAGATAACTTACATACAAAACATAAATTTGTATAACTATATATGATGCTTTAAATATTTCTATACAACAATTTGCATCCTATATTACTGATTATTTTAGTCATTCTGCATCATCTATATTAGCTGAAATATTAAATCCACCATCAACATAAACTATCTCTCCGGTAATACCAGAAGACAAATTAGAACATAAAAATACAGCAACATTTCCAATTTCTTCAATGGAAATATTACGACGAATCGGCGATTTTTTTTGGTAATACAATAACATTTTTTTAAAATTCTTAATACCAGAGGATGCCAAAGTACGAATAGGCCCACAAGAAATTGCATTCACGCGAATCCCTTCTGGCCCCATAGCATTAGCCATGTAACGAGTGTTAGCTTCTAATGAAGCTTTAGCCACCCCCATTACATTATAATGGGGTATAGCACGAAGAGCTCCTAAATAAGTTAAAGTAACTAAGGATGCGTTGTTATTTAGCATATTTCTGCATGCTTTAGCTATACCCACAAAACTATAAGAACTAATCACGTGAGATAATGCGAATCCCTCACGAGTAACAGTATCTACGTAGTCACCTGTCAACTGATCAGTAGGAGCAAACGCTATCGCATGAACAAATCCATCAAAAGTCAACCATTTTTTTCTTAATTCAACAAATAATTTATATATACAAGAATCTTCGGATACATCACACGGTAATATAATATCAGAGTCAAAATTTTTAGATAAAGTTTGTACCCTCAATTTTAATTTATCGGTATGATAGGTAAAAGCTAATTCAGCACCTTCTCTATATAAGGCTTGAGCAATACCATAAGCTATAGAACGATTGTTGGCCATGCCGGTAACTAAAATTCGCTTATTGCTAAGCAATGCCATACTTATATCTCCAAAAAAAAATAACATTTACTACAAATCAAACTTAAAATACATCAATTATTTAAAATTAATCATATAATTATTAGTACATTTTCATAAAACCTTGTTTGTTATTTACAACAACACCGCTATTTATTCTGAACTTGGAAGTTAGAATTAAAGATAATTTAATAAATTTATGAAAAATTACACAACATAGTAGTAATACCACTCTCAAACTGTAAATTTTATCACTTATTATAATCTATAATTACCATACTGTGCTATACCAATATAAACTATATATGATATATTATCATATCACAATAATCTAAATCCTATTTACAATCAACATTGTATATCTCATTAGATATAAAATTTTACTACTACTACTATGTTTTCAATTATACAGAGCATGCTGTTCATTTTGAGTAATCCTCACGGTTTATAAAAATATTTATAAAACTTATATTTGTAGATAAATTCAATTAAATCGTCAGTGTTAATAATTAACATTAAAAGTTTTCAGAGTACTGTATTTCTATTGTCTATACATGCAACCAAAATTGGTTTAATTAAATTGTTATTACTTCCCAAATTAATTTTTATACACCTATTGAGATTAAATTATATTAATCATTGAAATAAATTCATATCTATAATCTCCTACTCATACTAATGTATACAATGTACATGTATGCATACATACATCATATTGCTCAAATCATATGCGGACTATCAATGATTAATAACAATTTTAATCATCGTTATTTAATATTGATTTGGCACTACCATATATCATTTGGTATAGATAACATCTTTTTCTATACGCTTCTATACAAAAATTAAATAATCGTATTCGTTGCACTTTTGTATTTTCTATAGGTTGATATGTTTATTTTGCAATAAAAATAGAGAAATATAGAAATAAAATCTATAAAATACGAATTATTTAATTTCACAAACAAGTTTTATTAAAAATAAAAAACATAAAAATCAATAAAAAACCATTTTATTCATATCGGCTCATATAAATAGGTTAAAAAACACAAATCCTATCATAGATTATGCCTATAAATATCGACTATTTTATTAATTACTATACTAATTTTATATTGAAACAACATTAAAAAACATATGATGTGTTCCTTATTCATATATTTTTTGTTCTCATTGAAATAAAATATAATTAAATGATAAAGTATTTATTCTAGTTATAATTATTTAACATAGCTAAAAAATAAATTACTTAATTATATTTATCATCCCTATATGTTTTCAGCATTTAACTTAAATCAAATAATCCATAATAGATATTCATAAATTTTATTAAGTATATTATACTGTTATAATTTTAAAATTTATAAAAGACATTTATATTTAAAACTCTGTATAATATGGAGTTTTAAATAAACTCACTGAGAATAAAACATTTATCAATATGATATGGGTTTTTCATATAACACATATCATATTGATAATAAAAACTTTAGTAGTTATACGTATCCCAATACCATATCATATATGCTGAATACTTGATTATTAATTAGTAATTATTGCGCTACAAACAACTATAGCATAAATATCATGTGTATATAATATATTTTTTATACTTCGATACGATTATCGAGAAACTATCAATTCTTCAATAAAAATAGACATTCTTGATTACATCTTTAAAGGGGTAATAAAATGCGACTTAGGCGTGTGACAGAAGCAAGATTACCAACACTTTGGGGTAATTTTTTAGTAGTAGGGTTTGAGGAAAATTTCACCGGACATAATCATGTTGCATTAATATATGGAAATATCACTGGATCTGATCCAGTATTAACACGAATACATTCCGAATGTTTAACAGGTGATGCTTTATTTAGTTCACGCTGTGATTGTGGGTTTCAATTAAAAACAGCATTACATTGTATTACAGAAGAAAAACGTGGGGTTTTAATCTATCATCGACAAGAAGGACGCAATATCGGATTATTAAATAAAATTCGTGCTTATGCATTACAAGATAGCGGAGCTGATACGGTAGAAGCAAATCAATGTCTAGGTTTCGCTCCCGACGAACGAGACTTTACTATATGCGCAGATATTTTAAAATTATTATGTGTAAAAGAAATACGTATTTTAACTAATAACCCAAAAAAAGTAGAAATTTTAAATAAATCATGTATAAATATAATAGAACGAGTTCCATTAATAGTAGGAAGAAACCCCGAAAACTCTAGATATTTAGATACTAAAGCATCTAAATTAGGACATCTATTTTATAACTATAACAAGTAAAAATTATATTTTATATAATTCTGCAAAAAAATAAATAAATTTGCTATTATGTGAAATTTTTAATCACTTCTATATGCAATATACCACATATGCATGAATGCATATGTAGAAACAAACAATTACAATTTAGTTCCTTTTTACTGAAAAAATCAAAATAATAATTTTTGAACTTAAATATTCAACTTTATTCATTTATTTTATAAAAAATTTTAAAAGAATGTTAATTCTAGCGTAATCTAAATAAAAAATAGCTGAAATAAATATAGTGTTCATTAATAATTAATCTTGTAAATTTAATTCATTTTTTATATATCAAATTTTTATAAATCTATACGCAATTCAAAAAACTTAAAAATATTTATATAACGTATAGTTTATATTTTAATTCTAAAAACTATTATCCTTGGAATTAATTAAATATTAATATCTAATATAATTAGATCTTATTTTTTTTTAGATAAATAAAAAATTCTAATAATGTATTGGTTAATACAAAATTAACTATATCAACCTGAAAAAATCATATATCTTTATGTATAAAATACATATTATTTTTATTTTATAAATGTATTTGTATACTGAATTATTGTAATCACACACGCAATTATATGTATATTTAATTTATTAATCACTCATTGTAATAAAAAATAAATTTCTGTACTCTCATATCTATCTATCTATCTATCTATCTATCTATCTATCTATTTATTTCTATTTTCAAAACCCGATTAAAATACTTAAAAAATAATGATTTTTTAAATATAAACATCAATTACTTATGCATAATAATAATTAAATTCTCCATAACAGCACATCATCATATGTCCACATTCACATGTAATTATTTAACAGAATGACCATTACATAAATTTTTTTATCATTTCCTTTTGTAGATCTATAAATAATATTTAATTATTAATTATATGCGTGTGAATTCCTTCATATCTTTTCATCGTTTATATATAAAATATAAACAATATTTTATATATAAATACAATAAAATTATGTTTTATCTAATTGTAAAAAAATTTTTTATAATTTACTTATTATTAATATTGCCATCTTTAACACATTTAATCACAATTAAAAAACAAATAATTCTATAAATATAATTTTTTAAAATAATTAATTATTATTTATTACCATGATGTTTAATTATGTATTTAAATTATAATAATATACTAAATAAATCAATTTGTAGTTAAGATATCTCATTTTACATAATGACAATTAATCTATTTTAATGAATTTTAATTTATCATGCCGCCTCATTCAACACGTTATCTATTACCAACTCATTTTAAATTTTATTAAAACAAATAATATATTCTGTAGCTATATAATCAAATTGATATACACAATAATAATTTTACAAATAATATCATTCTGAATACACTTAATAAAAATATAAATCAACCACTAAATTATTCAATGCACATTTGCAATACATATATTTGTAATTATACGTATTTATTTCATGCTGCAGTTCTTATCACAAATAAAATATACATACAGTTTGATCTTATACACCAATCTATATTATTATTATTATGATTATTATTTAAGTTTTAGTGGCTTTATCTTAACCTGATCAGATTTTCCTATAAATAAAAATTATAGGCTTAATTATCTTTATTGTTATATTTAAGTTGCAATTCCGACGCTGAACACATTATCATTCATATAGAATCACCACAATATTATTAATTAAAATATTTGTGAATACTAAAATATCCTAATAATCATGTTCTTATATGATATGAACAAACATATTATATCATCATTACTACATACATCAAATTAACCAAGTATAAAATAATTCAATAATAAATAAATCATTAATAGTTTTAAAATAATCTGTATAAAACTTTTGTTAATTTCTATTAACTACCATTTTCTAAAATTAATTATAGAATAATTCATATTATTAATATAAATCAACAATACTTTAAGCACATCTTTAATATTTAGGCAATTCTTTTTAAACACGGTGGCAATCATTATATTCCTAACAACAACTAGCTCATCAATTATTAAAAAAATTTAATATCAAAATAAATAATAAAACATAAAAATAAATCGTTGATCTTTCCTGTCATCAGACAAAGCTTTCCATAAAAACGATTCATCTATATATAGATATATAATTTAAAATTAACCATATGAATAGTTATCTATTTAAGTAATTAAATACAATCTTAAATTTTAAATAGCTATCTAATCAATCTTAAATTTTTTATCATATATACTAATTGTGAAGAACTTCTATACTAATCAATTAAAACATTTATATTTAATTATTTTTGAACTTTTCTAAAATTAAATATATATATACTATATATCCATACAATAAATAATATAATTATACAAATATATTTACATATACATTTGAATATATTTATAATGTTTATTCAAATACATTTATTAAATTCTATTATAGTTAATTATTTGTAATAATACTTTCCAACGAAACTATCACAAACATAAAAACCAATAATTATGTATCACATATATTATTTAATATGATTTGCTATTTATTACAACAATTATACTTCAGATAAATCCATAGCATATTATTGCTTAATCTCATAAGTAATAAGTTATATTCAATAAAATGTTTTTTACTGTCTCTATAATTAGAGCTATTTGACATTTAAAAAAAAAACTAGTATTACTAATATAATTAGTATTTATGTCTTTATAAAATGATACATACTGAATCACAGTAAAATTGAATATTCTCTCATTTAAGCTGTTAATATCAACGAGGTTTGTAATAAATAAATAAATAACTGGGTAAATTAAAATAATGAGATTTCAAAAAAATCAAATAGAATGCTTAAATATTCACGTACGCTATCATTCTAATCCAGCAGCGGTTTTTAATCAATTATGTAATAAACGTGATTCGACCTTATTATTAGAATCAGCAGAAATTCATAAAAAACATAACATAGAAAGCATGATGATTATTGACAGCGCCTTACGTATTACCGCGTACGGCTCAACTGTAACTGTACAAGCTTTGACTAAAAATGGAGCGAGTTTACTCCCATTACTAGAACAAACATTTCCTATAAAAGTACAAATTATTAAAACTTTTGACAAAATTAAATTTATATTTCCTACGACACAGAAAATGATTGATGAAGATACTCGTCTACAATCAATTTCGATATTCGACTGTTTGCGGGGATTATTAAAGATAATACAACCTCCTAAAAATATGGCTAAAGCCATATTTTTAGGAGGTTTATTTTCCTATGATTTGATATCTTGTTTTGAATCTTTTCCGCAGTTAACTAATACTTATACATGTCCAGACTACTGTTTCTACTTAGCTGAAACACTATTAGTTTTCGATCATCAAAAATATGTCGCTTCATTACAAAGCAGTTTGTTTAGCCCAAACACTTTAGAAAAAGATCGGTTACAAACGAGAATGAATCAATTAAAAAACCAACTCGATCAAATACCTCAACCTCAAACTATTCCCTATAAAAAAATACACAATATGACACTATATTGTGATCCAGACGACAAACAATATAAACGAATTATACGTAAAATACAAAGAGCTATACGTCAAGGAGAAATTTTACAAGCTGTCCCTTCACGACGATTTTTCCTTCCATGTCCTTCTCCGTTAGCAGCGTACCATGTATTAAAAACTAATAATCCTAGTCCCTATATGTTTTTTATGCAAGATATAACATTTACACTGTTCGGAGCTTCTCCAGAAAGTTCTTTAAAATATAACGCAGATACTCGACAAATTGAAATCTACCCCATTGCCGGTACACGAGCTAGAACTTATCATCCTGACGGATCATTGGATTCAGATTCAGATAACCGTATAGAATTAGAAATGCGCCTCGATCATAAAGAACTATCGGAACATCTAATGTTAGTAGATTTAGCAAGAAATGATTTAGCGCGTGTCTGCAAAGCGGGTAGTCGTTATGTAGCTGATTTACTAAAAGTAGATAGATATGCTTTTGTTATGCATTTAGTATCTAGAGTAATAGGAGAGTTACGTCATGATCTTGATGCGCTGCATGCCTATCGTGCATGTATGAATATGGGTACATTAACTGGAGCGCCTAAAATGAAAGCTATGCAACTTATTTACGAGGTAGAAGGTGTACGTCGTAACACTTATGGGGGTGCTATTGGATACCTAACTGGTTCTGGACATCTAGACACATGTATCATCATTCGATCAGCTTACGTCACAAATCACATAGCTACAATACAAGCAGGAGCTGGCATAGTAATAGATTCTATACCTCAATCAGAGGCCGATGAAAGTCGTAATAAAGCGCGTGCTGTTTTACGCGCCATTGCTACAGCGCATGGTTCTAAGGAGTTATTTTAACAATGGGTAACATAATATTGTTAGATAACATTGATTCATTTACATATAATTTAGTAGATCAGTTACGTAATAATGGACATCGTGTGCTGATATATACTAATCAACTACCAATATCCATAATTATAAACACATTATCCAACATGATAAATCCAATTTTAATGTTATCACCAGGTCCTGGAGCCCCTAGTAAAGCTGGATGCATGACGAAATTGATAACACAATTACACAGACAAATCCCAATAATTGGGATTTGTCTGGGATATCAAGCCATTGTAGAATTTTATGGAGGACATATATCACAATCAAAAAAAATTTTTCATGGAAAATCTTCTCTGATACACCATGATAATTTAGCTATGTTTTCTAATATCCCAAACCCGTTACTAGTAGGACGATACCATTCATTAATAGGTAGTTACATACCAAATCATTTAAGAGTTAATGCCTATTATAACAAACACACAGCAATGGCAGTACGTAATGATTCTGATCGGATTTGCGGATTTCAATTTCACCCTGAATCTATCCTCACTACTCATGGAACACAACTCATTCAGCAAACTATCGCATGGGCAATATATGCTTATACAAGGAAAAAATAACATGAAAGATGTTCTAGGTACTTTACATCAAGGTAAAAATCTTAACCAAGAACAAAGTGAAAGATTATTCTATAACATAATAAAAGGAAAATTATCTTCAATACAAATTGCGTCGGCACTTATCAGTATGAAAATACGTGGAGAAACTTTTGAGGAAATCATAGGAGCCGTAAATATATTATTAGATCATGTCAAACCTTTTCCGAGTCCAAATAGCTTATTTGCAGATATTACAGGAACCGGAGGAGATAATAGCAATACTATTAATATTTCAACAATAAGCGCTATTGTTGCCTCAACTTGTGGCGCAAAAATCATTAAACATGGCAACCGCAGTATATCTAGCCTAACAGGATCGATGGACTTCTTAGAAAAATATAATTTACATATAGGAAGTAGTGCGCAACAATCACGTAAAACATTTGATGAATTAGGCATATGTTTTTTATATGCTCCTCAATACTATGCAGTATTGCATCGAATCATGCCCATACGCAAGCAATTAAACACTCCTACATTGTTTAATATAGTAGGTCCATTAATTAATCCATCCAAACCTCCATTAACTCTTATTGGTGTATATAAAAAAGAACTGTTATTACCTATAATCCAAGCATTAAAACTACTTAAATACAATCATGCAATAGTAGTACATTGCGGAGGAATAGATGAAGTAGGATTACATGCCCCTACTCACGTAATGGAATTATACAATGACATCATAAATAATTATATTTTGACGGCATCAGATTTTGGATTAGATTCTTACCCAATAGAAACACTATACTGTCATTCGAAAAAACAAGCTTTCGAATACATGATTAATATACTGCAAGGAAAAGGAAAACCTGCGCATTCAGCTGTAATAGCAGCTAATGTAGCATTGTTATTAAAATTATTCGGGCATAATAATTTATGTGCTAACGTACAAGTAGCTTTAGAAACAATGCATCATGGCATACCTTACGCTCGTTTGATTTCTTTGTCAGAAACTAGGATACAAAATCATGCAACACACAATACTTGATAAAATTTTATCATATAAAAAAAATTGGATAACTGAGCAAAAAAAACAGCATTCGTTGCATATTTTAAAAACTAAAATACAAGCAAGTAATCGGGATTTTTATCACGTTGTATCCAATCAGAAACACCAAACAATATTTATATTAGAATGTAAGAGAGCATCTCCTTCTAAAGGTATTATCTGTAATAATTTTGATCCTATAAAGATAGTCCAAAGCTATAAAAATTACTCCTCAGTTATTTCGGTATTAACTGAAAACAAATACTTTCATGGAAATTTTGATGTTTTACGCCAAGTAAGTAACATCGTAGAACAACCAATATTATGTAAAGACTTCTTTATTTCAGAATGGCAAGTTTATTTTGCGCGTTTACATCAGGCTGATGCTATTTTACTGATGTTGTCAATTTTAGATGACATAACTTATCAAAAATTAGTCAAAATAGCCCATACATTATGTATGGGTGTACTAACAGAAATAACAAACGAAAATGAATTGAAACGTGCTAAATACTTAGGAGCTAAAGTTATCGGTATAAACAATCGCAATCTACATGATCTGTCCGTTGATTTAAATCGAACTATTACTCTAAGTAAACATATACCCAGTACGATCACAATAATCAGCGAGTCTGGTATTAGTAATTATTGTCACATAAGAAAACTTAGGCGCTATGTCAATGGATTTTTAATCGGAACAATATTAATGTCCCAACCAAATATTAGTACAGCGATTAAAAAACTAATTTTAGGAGAAAATAAAATATGTGGGCTCACTCGAGTGAGAGATGCTTATATTACATACAAATTAGGAGCAATATATGGAGGTTTAATTTTCGTTCCAACTTCACCTCGCTACATAAATATCATAACTGCACAACGTATTGTTTCTTATGTAAAACGTTTAAGTTATGTTGGTGTATTTTGTAACGCTATAATCTCTTATATTGTTAACATAGTTAACATATTAAGTTTATCGGCAGTTCAACTTCATGGAACAGAAGATCAAGATTACATTAATATTTTACGAAAAAAATTACCGAATACATGTCGTATATGGAAAAGTATTAATATGAATCATAAACCACTATCAAAATGTAATATAATGAATGTAGATCGCTATTTGGTAGATAACGGAAAAGGAGGTAGCGGACAAACTTTTGATTGGTCGCTGCTTGCTAACATGCAATTAGATCAAATAATTCTAGCAGGAGGGCTGACGATAAACAATTGTAAGAAAGCAGCACGTGTAGGTTGTTTAGGTTTAGATTTTAATTCTGGAGTTGAAATTAGACCGGGTATTAAAAATCACCAGAAACTTATCAAAGTGTTTCAAATACTCAAGTCTTATTAAAAATAAATAAATTTTAAATAATTAAAAAATAAAGTAATTTAATATGACAAAACTACCGTCCTATTTTGGTGAATTTGGAGGTATGTATGTACCACAAATTCTAATGCCCGCGTTAATTCAATTAGAAGAAGCATTTGTATCGGCTCAAAATGATTCTGTTTTCCAAAAAGAACTCAAATATCTTTTAAATCATTACGCTGGTCGACCTACTCCGTTAACACTATGTAGAAATTTAACAAAAGGCACTCGAACTAAACTTTATTTAAAACGTGAAGACTTGTTGCATGGAGGATCTCATAAAACCAACCAAGTATTAGGACAAGCACTATTAGCAAAACGTATGTTAAAAACAGAAATCATCGCTGAAACTGGTGCCGGTCAACATGGAGTTGCTGTTTCCATTGCAGCAGCTCTTTTAGGATTAAAATGTCGTATTTATATGGGATCCAAAGATATAAAACGTCAAGAACTCAATGTTTTGAGAATGCAATTAATGGGGACACAAGTTATTCCAGTACATCATGGATCCGAAACCTTAAAAGATGCTTGTAACGAAGCTATGCGGGAATGGTCAAAAACTTATGAATACACTCATTACATGCTTGGGACAGCTGCTGGTCCACATCCTTTTCCCACAATTGTTAGGGAATTTCAACGTATTATTGGCAAAGAAACATACAAACAAATACAAATATATGAGAAATGCTTACCAGACGCAATTATTGCTTGCGTAGGAGGAGGATCTAATGCTATTGGCATATTTTCCGATTTTATTGACATACCATCAATACAATTATTCGGTGTAGAAGCTGGAGGATTAGGCGTCTATACCGAACATCATGGCGCTGCTCTGCAACACGGAGACATAGGAATTTATTTTGGTATGAAAACTTCAATATTACAGTCTTCAGACGGACAAATAAAAAATTCCTATTCTATTTCTGCTGGTCTCGATTTTCCATCTGTCGGCCCAGAACATGTTTATCTACAAAATACTGGTCGAGTACAATACGTATCTGTTAACGATATAGAAGCCATAACAGCTTTTAAGAAATTATCTACTTATGAAGGAATTATTCCAGCTCTAGAATCTGCTCATGCTTTAGCATACGCACTAAAAATCATGCAAGAACAACCAAACAAAGCACAAATTTTAGTAGTTAATTTATCTGGACGTGGAGACAAAGATATTTCTACAGTTTACAGTGCATTATACAATCAAAGAGATAGATCAAAATGAATCGTTATCAACAGTTATTTTCAAATTTAAATCAAAAAAAATCAGGAGCATTCGTACCTTTCATTACTATAGGATATCCAAATCCCATTGCTTTTATGAATATCATAGATACATTAATTGCTTCAGGTTCCGATGCATTAGAATTAGGCATACCATTTTCTGATCCTATATCAGATGGGCCTGTAATACAAAAGAGCATGGAACGTGCTTTCAAAGCAGGTATGAATTTTTCACGTTGTTTGATGATATTACATAATATTCGTGACAAATATCCAAATTTACCTATCGGATTATTAATCTATGCAAATTTAATTTTTAAAAACGGAATAAATAATTTCTACTCATGTTGTTCAGAACTAGATGTAGATTCCGTGCTAATCCCTGATCTTCCTATAGAAGAAAGTCCACCGTTTTATAATGCTGCTACACAACATAAAATAGCTCATATTTTTATTTGCCCACCTAATGCTACTGAAGAATTAATACATAATATCACTACTCAGGGACACGGATATATCTACTTATTATCCCGCCACGGGGTGACTGGTATTGATATTGATGCACAAATGATTAATAATACCACTGTATTACATAATTTGATTCAATGTATACAGAAACAAGAAAAAACATTACCTATACTTCAAGGATTTGGAATACATACACCATTACAAGCTCAAGAATCGTTATTATTAGGAACTTCTGGGATCATTTCTGGTTCTAAAATTGTAAATATTATTGAAGAAAATATATCTAATACAAAATTAATGCTTATGCAACTAGAAAAATTAGTACGTCTTATGAAAAGATCTATGTGTTTTAATATAAATTCAAATCAATAACAGCATCGCACATTCAATCCTTATAGAACATAAAATCCTGAACGCTATATACTACATATCATACAAATTTATCTCATACATGTTCTTACAAAAACTTGCTATATATGTTATGCTTAAACTTTGAATACTACTTGGCATAAGACGATATTACCCATTACAGCAATTACTAACACCCATATGCATTGTGTTAATTATGAACATGCTTTTTTACGTACAACATAACAGTAAAAACATTCAGCTTATTATAAACTATCGGTTATTTTTAAAAAATCACCAATGTAAGTATCTCTGAAAAACATTATGCAAATTAACTATTTATGCAATCACGTTGTATTTTATTTAAAATTTAATATTTAAAACTATATTTCGTAGATTCAACTTTAAGAAAAGTTGATTGCTTTATTTTTAAAAAATATTTTTTGGACAAAATTATTAACGCCATGATAATCAAACTGTCTCAGGATGTATTATGTTTTATTCGCAATTATCGCGCTGATATCGTAACATTAATACTGGTTACAACATTAATTCAAACTAGCTTAGATTATATTTTATTACCGAAAAAAGAAGATCTTATATTTATTCATAATTTTATTAGTGTAAACTTACAAAATATGATCAAAGAGTTGTCAGTAGATCAACAGCATACTTTATTAAAATTATCTGCTGCTAATACTATTTCTAAGCTTCTGAGCAATACCTTTTTATTCGGAAGTATACTGACCATGTTACATCTAATATCTACTGCTGATAAAGATAATCAATCTTTCAATGTAGGAAACATTATTAAATTAGCAACACCAATATTTCCAAAATTATTACTGTTAATTTTTTACACTACATTGTTTATACAATTAGGTCTAATGATAGCAATTATTCCAGGTATTATATTAGCTATTATCATGAGTTTAACTCCGATTATAGTTATTACTGATAATATGGCTATTATGGAAGCTATGTACCTGAGCATGAAGGTAAGCTGTCGTCACATTCATTTAATTATGCCACCAATATTGTTGTGGTTTTCAATGAAAGTTATATTTATACTGATGTTAGTTCAAAATTCCCATGCTTGGTTCTTTATTGATAAAATTTTAATCAATAGTTTGAGTAATATATTATCTGTAATTATTTTAATTTACTTATATCGTTTATATATGATTATCAAAACAATATGAAATCATCAATTTTTAAAAATCTAACGTTTATATTTATATTCTAAATAGCTAATATGATATAGAACACTTTCGCGGGTCATAACACACATAATGACACTTGAATATTATTAAATTTAATATAAAAAACTTATTTTATAATACATTTATAAAACCAACAATTAATTTAAACAAGCATAACTGCATATAAAATATACATAAATAAATTTACCAATAAAATTATGATAATATCAATTATTAAACGTTTTTCTGGAATTTAAACAAAATTTGAAAGTAATAATCAAATTTTTTTCTGGTTTATCACTCTCATATACCCAGCGACGCATAGCTGATTTAATACTTTCTTCAAACATACCAGCAGGGACAGCTGATAATATATGTATGTTATCAATTTTCCCTTTAGTACTAACATCATATTGTACAGTAATTTTTCCCTCTATACCTAATATTTTCGCTTTATTAGGATATTCAGGATGCATACGATTAATTATACATGCAGAAACATAGGACTCATCATGATCATGATATCTCTTAGACGAAGGCGCAGAATGTGTTGCGGATTCTATAGCATTAATACTGTTTTTTTCAACTAAAGGAAAATTTTTATCATAATTTAATTCATTTTTACAATTATTTAAAATTTGTTTTTCTGCGCACATTTTAGATTTTAAATTTTGTTTCTTCTGAAACGTATTTAATGTTTTTGACAACTGTTTTTTTTCTAATGGGTCATGAAAAATCTGATTAGATTGCAGTAACGACAATGTAACAATTTGAGATTTTTGTGTACAAATAGACTGATTAACCAAATTATAAAAATGATGCAACAATACATTCATTACAAACACATGCATTACGCATGACAAAAAATAACAAAAATAAACTGACATAAACAGTTTCTGCCACATACGCCGGCAGTTACATATAATCAAATTTTTATTTTTTTTTAAAAAATCATATTTCATTATGATCTTACGCATTTCATACTTTTGTACGAAAAATTGTTTTTATTACTCTCCTCAATACTTCATATACAATATATTTGTACACCACAATCTCTTCTATTATTGCATATATTTAAAACATTAGTACGCATAGCATTTTATTTAAATTTTATTTAATAAAGTAACTCAATTTATTGATGTGATTAGTCTTATCTTTCATACATATTTTGAAGACATCAAAAATATGTGCTTACAGCATGAATAAAACATCTTTAGAACACTCTTTTAAAATGAATTAAACAAATATATTTTTGATTATAAAATATTCATCATCAATTCTAATTGAATAAAATTAAAAATTTTAATCAAATACAACATACATCAGGCGTTTTAGTTATCTCTATATACTAATCAGCATGAACAATCGACATATATATTCTTTTGCACCACATACAATAATCCTAATTTTATAGAAAATATAGAAATTAATTTATTTACTTAAAATACAATAAATCTTGCAATTAGCATATATATTTATAATGTATAAATATACAATAAAACGAATATAATTAAATAATTATTAACATTACCGAATACATTTACCGATTAGTGTCTAATCACTACGGGTATCTATTATACCCTTTTATGCCATTGCAAAATTTGTCATAAAATAAATATGCAATAATAATCTATAATATTTGTTAAAAATATTCCATAAATATCTAAATAGGATTTATTGTAATCATGATTACGATTCATACCGTATTTAATTGTATTTTCTTATGCAGTTATTGGTTATTAATCGTATTAGTTACATTCCGAGTTTTAATAAAACGTCGAGCAGTACCCTCATCCATGGCATGGTTATTAGTAATTTATGTGTTACCTTTAATAGGTATAATTACATATCTACTATTTGGAGAATCCAATCTTGGTAAACAGCGATCCACTAGAAGCAAAATAGCATGGTCATCTACTATGCGTCGCATACAAATGCTAAAAACTTACAAACATATATTTTCTACTGAACACAGCATTATTGCTTCTTCATTATTTAAGCTGTGCGAACATCGTCAAGGAATAGGGCCTATAAGAGGCAATCAAATACAATTATTTAAAAAAACTGACGATATTATCATATCGTTAATTAAAGATATCGAATTAGCTCAATATAGCATTGATATGATATTTTATATCTGGAAATCTGGAGGATTAGTAGATCATGTTATAAAAGAATTAATTATAGCCGCCAAAAGAGGCATCCGATGTCGCATTATATTAGATTCAGCTGGATGTGCTAATTTTTTTAGCAGCGCATATCCCAATATAATGCGACAAGCTGGAGTTAATATTGTAGAAGCACTACATGTAAATCCGTTGCGTGTATTCTTACGCCGCATGGATTTGCGGCAACACCGAAAAATGATATTAATCGACGACCATATTGCTTACGCTGGCAGCATGAATATGGTAGATCCACAGTTGTTTAAAAAAAACATAGGTGTTGGCCAGTGGATTGATATTATGGTGCGTATAGACGGTCCCGCGGCTTCAGCCATGAGCATAATATTTTCTTCTGATTGGGAAATTGAAACAGGAAAACATGTATTGTTCCCATTATTATTAGATACTCATATAATATCAGCTCACAAACTAACATTAACAGGAGGACACACCATTCAAATTATTCCTTCCGGACCAGGATGTCCAGAGGGAATAATTCATCAGGCATTATTAATATCATTATACGAAGCGCGTAAAAAACTTATCATTACTACTCCATATTTAGTACCTAGTGATGATTTATTACATGCCATTTGTACAGCAGCACAACGAGGAGTAGAAGTGCATATCATTATTCCGAAAAATAATGATTCTATATTAGTAAACTGGGCTAGTAGAGCATTTTTTAGCGAATTATTGAAAGCTGGAGTTTTAATACATCAATTCCAAAATGGATTGTTACACGTAAAAAGCGTATTAGTTGATCAACAATTAAGTCTGATAGGAACTGTGAACTTGGATATACGCAGTTTATGGTTAAACTTTGAAATTACTTTAGTGATTGATAGTAAAGATTTTAGCAATGAACTAGAAAAAATACAACAAAACTACATTGCCCATTCCAAAATAATCGATCCTCAAAAATGGGCTAAACGTCCTTATTGGGAGCGTATTGTTGAACGGTTATTTTATTTTCTAAGTCCTTTATTATAAGGTTTTTTACTGATTGCTTGTAATAACATAGTTAAAATAAACATAACAAACTACATATTACATCCTATTAAATAAAAACATACTTAATATCATAAATACATCTATGATTCCTTTCTTTATCGTAGTCAAATATGTATTAATTATTACAACTTATATATGAACAATTAACTTAATTCTTGCGCCTAATTTTATAACCAGATTTCAGAGTATTTTATTATTATCTATGTGCAATTCAATCAAAATATACACATAAAATATATATGAACTATATATTATATAAAATAATTATAATACGAATTGTAGTATATTATATGTTTTTATGCGGTGACAAAAAAATGATAAAATAAAATTCTGAGATTTACGAATAATATTCATGTTAAATAGAATATTAATAATATTCTGTTGTACATAAAATATGTTTCATTCATACATATAAACCTTAATAGAATTTTTATCTATTTTGATGAACACATTTTATTGAAGATAATGGTGATTCTAATTGTTCTGAAAAATGTTTACGGCACACTGAAACATAACGATTATTACCTCCAATCATTATTTGTTTTCCATCTTTCATTACTAAACCTTGATCGTCAATTCTAAGAACTCTATTAGCTTTACGTCCACAATAACAAATAGTTTTTAATTCTATCAGCTTGTCTGCCCATGCTAATAACCATAAACTTCCTGAAAATAAATCAGCTCTAAAATCAGTACGTAACCCATAACACAATACTGGAATATTTAATAGATCGACTATTTTACTTAAATCAAATACTTGATCACGATTGAGAAAATGACACTCATCTACTAACACGCAATGTATTATATTCTTTTCATATATAGTTGCTATTTGGTCAAAAAAATTAGTTTCGATACTAAACACTCTAGCAGAAGCAGTCAATCCAATACGAGATTTAATTTGTTCATACCTACTGTTTCGAGAATTCATTTTGGCAGTATATAACACAGTACGCATTCCTCGTTCCTGATAATTATAAGAAGACTGCAATAATGCGGTAGTTTTGCCTGCATTCATTGCAGAATAATAAAAATATAATTGAGCCATATAGTTAACACCTTATCTAAATCAGAATATTTTAATGCAGCAACATAATGCTAATTTAATTATGATAATATTAAGTTTAAAAAATTATTTAATCTAAAAATTTAATAAAAAATATTTTTAGTTTTTTTGGGAAATATTTTTTACAATATCACATATGTATTTTATAATGTTCTAGATTTTAGACTCAAAACAACGATTCAAATAAATAACCCCTATATACTTAATGCACATCTACGTATCTAACAAAAAATAAATTAATAAAAAGATATTGCTTATATTTTATAATTTTTTAAGTAAACAAATAATTATAAATTAGATCGATAAAACTTAACAATTAAGTAATATTAAAATCCTATTATAAATAATACATAATCCATTTAATTAAATATTTTTAATAGGGTAAAATATGAATAATACTCACCGATATTTATGAGACTATATATATTTAATTACTAATTAATACAATATTAATAAGATTATTTGTAAATTAAAACATCCTAGGTATTGCGGAAAATAAATTAGCGCTCTATCCTTATAACAGACTTGTTATTTATAATATTTGAGATTAAATCAATGAACGATGCACTAAAAATTCTTAATAATATACGCACTTTACGAGCGCAAACTAGAGAATGTACTCTAGAAACCCTAGAAGAAATGTTAGAAAAATTAGAAGTAATTGTTAATGAACGCCGAAAGGAAAACACTCAAATTCAAGCCGAGATAGAAGAACATTCTCGAAAATTACAACAATATCGCGATATGCTTATAGCTGATGGGATAGATCCTAATGAATTATTACAAAATATGAATACTAATACCAAATCGCTTCATAAAAATAAACGCGCAACTCGTCCAGCAAAATATCAGTATACCAATAAATATGGCGAAATTAAAACTTGGACCGGACAAGGGCGTACTCCTTCAATTATTAAAAAAGCTATCGATGCAAAAAAGAAAACACTAGAAGATTTTCTATTATAATTAATAAGATTGTATGTTCTATATATTGCACATAAAACAAAGAGCTTCTGATTATATTGTCAGGCTCTTTGTCCATATTCAATTTTTTTTATATGGTATAGAATATATCATACTAGTAACAATAATTTAAACCGACATTATGATATTATGCATAATATCATAATATAGTTATTTTAAAAAATAAAATGCATTTAACTACCTTCATGGTCAATAAATAGTCATTTATTATAAAATATAAAAAATAATTATTAACCATAATTAAACAATCATATCATCAAATAAAAATCATTATCAATTAACAATATCAGTTTTCCATGTAAATACTATTATTTAACTAATAAATTACCCAACCACTATATTGGCTTGCTACACTATTTTTGGCATATAAATAAATCCTGTTTTAGTTTTATATTAAAAAATCCCTATATATTCATATATTTTTCTACAATATCAATAACTACACTATAATCTGTATTACAATAAATGTTATGTTTTTATAAATATAAATTTATAAACAAATTACAAATAAATATATGAACATTAATTATAAAACTAACAATTAAACATTTTTAATTAATATAAATATTATTATTTAAACGTAGCTATCAATATGAATTTCGTATTACCATGTCTTTCATAAATTTTCAATGAGACATGATATAATAACACGTATAATTTATTAAAAATAATTTTTAATCAATAACCCCGTATACCCTTATAAATACCTACGAAAATATATATACTTACGATTATAATCATTATTTAAAAAATGTTAAAAATAGTTAAAACTAAATCACAAACATTCCTGTAATATTGTTAATATTAATACAATGTTATATTTTTCACTTTTAATGTGAGTACTTTCAGTACTCACATTAAAATATTTGACGTCAATAAATATTAAATATATATTAATTGAATATTACCTATATATATATATATCGGATAATCGCTACACATTTCTTAATGTATTCCAATAAAAATTCAAATTCACAAATTATTACAATTACTAAAATGATAATGATACTACTCAATACGTTCTCAAATATTGTAATTTGAAAGTTTAACAGTGTCTCTACTTCCATATATAAGTACTCAAAAAGTCTATTGACATCAACAATCATCATAATAAACGTATTAAAAAACTCTAAAATTTAGACTTACTATATTTCATTCAATCATAAATTTTCAGTTATTGTGAAGTCATACTGAATAGTTTTAAAAAATCTAATTTATATGAAAATCATTTATATCACGCATAATATTGATTAACATGTCTCATGTTTTATGAGAAAAAACTCTTTTATTGTATATTCAAAATAGACTTGTTAAAAAACCATAACTCTATTTCAGGTAGAGTTATGGTTTAAATATATATTTGACCTGGTTTTTAATTATTTTTGACAACTTCAGTAAAAATTGATGCACAATCAATGCCAAATCAACATTAATTTTGGTTAGGCAACCAACAACTTTACACAAACATTTCATCACATAGATTGACAATGGAACTAATGATTATTGAAGCATACATTATGCTTTTGCAAGATAATTATATCTGTTGTTATATTTGAATCAATTAACGCGCCAAATAATAAATACATAACAAAATCTCAATCATAGTAATGGTTTTAATAGGTTGATAATTTCATTGTATCATACAAACCTGATGCACACCTAAGTAGTTTATTAAAACACAACAAATATTTTTCATTCATTATTCATTGTATTATATCGACACATTCATATATAATATTTACTATTTTTAAGTATCAACTATACTTAAAAAAACTATATATTAAATTGATTAACGGTTGATCAGCGCAATAAATGATATGTACACATGCACTATTATACATTTATCAGTATAATAATACTACTAATAATAATAATAATAATAAATTATGATTAATTCTTTTGTTTTTCCAAAAAAAAATAGCACTTATATTTCTACGACACATAAATAATTTACAGCAATTATCTTCATATATGATGAAATTTGTTTCGTTTAATATCAATGGATTACGTGCCCGTATGCATCAATTACACGCAATTATATTGCAATTAGAACCTGATGTAATTGGTTTACAAGAAACTAAAGTACATGATGATTTTTTTCCTGTAAAAGAAATATTAAAATATGGTTATCACGTATATTATTACGGGCAAAAAAAACATCATGGCGTCGCATTATTTCTTCGTCAAATTCCTTTAACTATTATTCGTGGGTTTACTAATGACGATAATTTATCTCAAAAACGCATCATCATAGCTGACATTACAACATCAATAGGTACATTAACTATTATTAATGGTTATTTTCCTCAAGGAGAAAATAAAAATCATCCAGAAAAATTTATGTACAAAAAACATTTTTACAAAAAATTACAAAACTACATAGAACATACTTATCAAAACGATTCATTATTACTGATTATGGGTGATATGAATATTAGTCCTACAGATTTTGATGTCGGTATTGGTAAAAAAAATGAAAAACGTTGGCTTGCAGCAGGACGATGTTCTTTTTTACCAGAAGAGAGAACATGGATCAATCATTTGATGAGCTGGGGCTTAATAGATATATATAGAAATATGCACCCTCAAAATAACGAACGTTATTCTTGGTTTAGCTATAGATCTCATGGGTTTGATAAAAATAGTGGTTTACGTATTGATTTAATATTAGCAACACACCCTCTGGCAAATCGTTGTAAAAATAGTGATATCAGTTATAATATTCGTAGCATGCAACATCCCTCTGATCATGCCCCAGTATGGGTAGATTTGGATATTTAACATATATTTTGCGTTATCAAATAAAAAATCATATTACTTAATCCCAATTACTACTACAAGGTAATGTGCTTAAAAGTTTAAATTTATTAAAAACCAATAGAATCATGAAAATTTCAAATTTTCATCTAATTTATACGTATTGTGTAATACCAATTTAGGTATGAAGATATAAAGTTTATTTGGATTATATAGAATGCCATTGACGATTAAAGCATATATACAGAATATATGGAAGATTATCTGCAAGGTATTTACATACAGTATACGTACACTGTATCTGATACGAACAATAGTAATAAATATATTTTTTATAATCTTTGTAATTATTAGTGTGGGCATATATTTAAATTTACATCATTCTGATTCCACACCATTGTCAAAGCACACCGCATTAATTTTAGATCTTTCTGGCGCTATTGTAGACAAACCTATCACATATAATAAATTTCAAAAATTCAGTCAATATTTACTAAATATAAACAAATCAAACACCAAAGAAAACTCACTGTTTGATATCGTTAATATATTACGTCAAGCTAAAAGTGATCCATATATAACCGGATTGATATTATCGTTACGAAACTTTTCCGGATGCAATCAAGCATCATTGGAGTATATTGGTAAAGCATTACATGAATTCAAAGATTCTGGTAAATTAATTTATGCTATTTCTGATTATTATAACCAATCACAGTATTTTCTCGCTAGTTACGCTAACAAAATTTATCTTACACCGCACGGTTTTGTAGATTTAAGAGGTATCTCTACCAGTAAGTTATATTATAAATCTCTATTAGATAATTTAAAAATTAATACCCATATTTTTAGAGTAGGTACATATAAATCAGCCGTAGAACCGTTTATTCAAGATCAAATGTCTGATCATGTACGACATGAAGAAAAAAAATTAATAAATCGTTTATGGAATCAATACTTAAAAAAAATATCTGCTAATCGCAACATAACAACACAAGAAATTTTTCCAGGGATTAACAATATCCTAAGCGGATTACATCAAATGCAAGGTGATACTGCAGCCTATGCGCTCAAAAACAAATGGATCGATGAAATAGCACCTTATTATATGATAGAAAATATAATGAAAAAAATATTTGGATCTAACACACAAGGTACTTCATTTAATTCAATTAGCATGTATGATTACAATCATGTAGCACCGACAGAACGAAAAGACAACCAAATAGCAATAATATGTGTTAATGGGCCTATTGTAGATGGGCCGGACATACCAGGTTCAATGGGAGGGGATACTATAGTCCATAAAATTCGCAGTGCCCGGTTTAACCCTAAAGTAAAAGCAGTAGTACTTCGTGTTAATAGTCCCGGTGGAAGTGTACATGCTTCTGAATTAATTAGATTAGAATTAATAGCTATCAGAAATTCTGGCAAACCAGTAGTGGTTTCTATGGGGGGGATAGCAGCATCTGGGGGGTACTGGATATCAACCCCAGCTAATGCTATTATTGCAAGTAACAGTACTATTACAGGTTCCATAGGTATATTTGGTATTATTAATACATTTGAAAAATCTCTTGACTCTATCGGCATTCATAGCGATGGAGTAGATACATCGCCTATAGCGAATATTTCAATAACTACACCACTACCTACTGAATATATAAATATGATGCAACTTTATGTAAATACTAGCTATCATTATTTTGTTAACACTGTGGCTGAATCTCGGTGTAAAACTACAGAAGATATCCAAAAAATTGCTCAAGGACATGTATGGCTCGGTGACGATGCAATGAAAAATGGATTAATCGATGATATAGGAGATCTAGATGACGCAATAAATAAAGCTGTTAAACTAGCTTGTTTAACAGAATATCACCTTAATTGGTATGAAGATAAAGTAAATTGGATAGATATCTTAATACAACAAACTAATAAAATTATTTGTACTATAATTATTAATTTATTAAATCATCATGTTTCATTAACCAATTTTAACGACAGTATAAAAATAAACAACTCTAATATCCTGCAATTTTCATGGAATGATCCAAAACATTGCTACGCTCTTGACTTAAATTATTTAACCTAATTATAATAAATAATAAGAGTTACATTTATATACTTATAATACATTATATATGAGAATATCACATAATAAATTTATCAATTTTTAATATCTGTCAATAAGTAATACAAATAATTAGTTAAATTATACATATTAGTGATATGATAATATGTAATTAATTAATATTTATGCATAAAATATCAAAAACGTACGTTACATGTAAATTATTAACGTAATTAATCATAACAGTATGGATTGTTAAACTATATTCAATATATTTTCAATTAAAATTTACTGACATAACATATAATTACGATTAATACAGGAGTATATAATATATGACTATTAAAATAGGTATTAATGGATTCGGTAGAATTGGTCGCGTTATTTTTAGAACCACGCAAGAACGAAAAGATGCAGATGTTGTCGCCATTAATGATTTATTAGACATTGAACATATCGCATATATGTTGAAGTATGATTCTACTCATGGACGATTTAAAGGTACGATTAGTGTGCATGGTGATCATTTAATTGTTAATAATAAAGTTGTTCACTATACCTCGAAAAAAGATCCAAAAAACTTATATTGGGGAAATTTTGATATTGATGTTGTTGCTGAATCTACGGGAATGTTTTTGACTCAAGAAAAAGCTCATGGGCATATATTTTCTGGAGCTTCTAAGGTAATATTAACGGCACCAGCAAAAGATGATACTCCAATGTTTGTTATGGGAGTAAATCATCACCTCTATAACGGAGAAAAAATAGTATCTAATGCGTCTTGCACTACTAATTGTTTGGCTCCACTAGCCAAAATTATTAATGATAACTTTGGAATTATTGAGGGTATCATGACTACTGTTCATGCTGCCACTGCTACTCAAAAAACCGTTGATTCTCCAATACATAATGATTGGAGAACTGGACGTGGTGCTTACCAAAATATTATTCCATCTTCTACTGGTGCAACACGTGCATTAGGCAAAGTTATTAAAGAACTAGATGGTAAATTAACTGGAATATCGTTCCGTGTTCCCATTCCAAATGTTTCTGTTGTTGACTTCACTGTCCGTTTGGACACACCCGCTTCTTATAAAAATATTTGCGATGTCATTAAAAACGCTGCTTACGGAAATTTAAGAGGAATTATAGGATATACCGATGAAAAAGTAGTATCTAGCGATTTTAACGGAGAAAAATTAATTTCTATATTTGACGCGAAAGCTAGCGTCGTATTAAATAATCATTTTGCTAAATTAATATCTTGGTATGATAATGAAACAGGTTACTCTGATAAAGTAATTGACTTGAGTGTGCATATTGCAAAATATAAATAGTATTATTAATAATACATATTAATCTATCTATCAGAACCTAATTATTAAAAGAATCAAATAAAACAATTTAATAAAACTCAAATAAAATGTTGTTTGAGCTCGTGACTAAAAACAACATCTTTATCAACATCTGTATCTAAATGTAGATGTTGATAAAGATTAATAAAATTAAAAATTATAAAAAATTTTTATTAATTCCACATTGTGTGCGACACAATATTACAATTTCCATACGTCTATAATATTAAATCCAACCATCGACAACATTAATTAACGACATCACAAACGTTTGATATTACATATTACTTTCACATGAATAAATTCAAATTTAATTTTAAAAAGTTAAATTTTGATGCTTGTATCATTGTTTTTAATTTGATAGCCTTAGTAAAAATTTAAATATAAATGTAATTATACACATATCATTGAAAATAATATTCAATATGCAAAAGGTTTGATTATATCAACTATTTGATTTTTATAATAATTATCATAGATCAGACTGAATTGTTTTAATTTTAGGTAATTATTTATGTTACTTTTTTTTAATATCTGCTCTAAAACTAGAAAATGTTGGATTTTACTAATATTTACCGTTGTTAGTTTAGAATTAATAGCCTTGTATTTACAACACGTTGCGTTAATTAAACCTTGTGTTCTATGTATTTACCAAAGATGCGCTCTATGCGGTATAGGAATTGCGGGATTTATTGCAACAATTGCTCCACATATCACTGCCTTAAGATTCCTTGCTATCCTGATTTGGATATATAGCGCTTGGAAGGGATTATTGTTAGCCAAGGAATATATTGATATTCAATTACATCCTTCCCCGTTTCTAATGTGTGATTTGTTTGTCAAATTTCCTCATTGGATGCCTTTGAATAAGTGGTGGCCCACCATATTTGATGCTAATGGCAATTGTACTGAATATAAATGGTACTTTTTATCTTTAGAAATATCCCAATGGATGCTCATAATTTTTGCTAACTATTTAATAGTAGCAACATTGATTTGTCTATCACAAATTGTTGATCTTAGCAAATACGATAATAATTATAATTTACATAAAAAATAACACCAACTACTTGTATTAAACAACACGCATTAGTTGTTTATAAATAAACATACAAATTATTACACTATTGGGCTCCACTAAATAAACTATGCCTGAAATATACACATATTGCTATCAAGAAGCAAAATACTAATTGAGTCTAGTATAAACTTTTTATGGAGTAGTATTTATAATAAATCAACACGAATGTAGATTACACTATATAATAAAACTACTAAATAATATTTATTAGTAGTGCTCCTTGTTATTTCATAACTTTTATTAAAAACACATATAATACATTAACCTAAAATTCTTAAAATTTAAAAAAAATTAAATTACTAATATGCTGAGTCACAGCAATTAGCCTAGCTACTGCTAATAGTAATAATATATTAACATTGCTGATAATTTATAAAATAAAAAACCATTAATATAACAGAAATTTAATATGTTATATTTACTATAACATTAAAAACCCGTATAATGTCACATTTCGTTTAATAATATATTTCTATTGCTTCATTTTATTGATTTATTATCATTTTTGTTTATCATGACTAAGTAATAGTAGTATATCTAATTTAGAATAAAATGATTATGTACAAATCACAAAACGAATAATACATTCATGTCAACAATAACATTACATATAAAAATATTATTTGTATTTAAATTGTGAAAAAATCAATGTGTCTATTAGCATAAAAGGGAGTAATTTCCCATTATTAGTAGTGCGTATTCATAGTACATGCTTAGAGGTCATTCGTCGATCATTAGAAGAAAAAATAGAAAAAGCTCCCATTCTTTTATTAAAAAATACTCCAATCGTTGTAAATGTTAGCAATCTTAATGATTGTAATAATTGGAATGCTATATACCAAACAATATCCGATACTGGATTGTTTGTAGTGGGAGTATGTTGTTGTCATAATAATAAATTAAAAGAAATAATCATTCGTAGTGGGATACCTATTTTCACGCAAGGAGCCACTACAAAATATAAAGATTTTCCAGCATACTTACACAAAGACGTTTCAATAGCTTCCAGAACACAATTAATTAATAGGCCAATACGTTCTGGACAAAAAATATATGCTCGCAACAGAGATTTAATTATTATTGCAAATGTTAGCGCTGGGGCTGAAATTATTGCCGATGGCAATATCCATATTTATGGTACAATGCGAGGACGCGTACTAGCCGGAGCATCTGGCAGTGAAGAATCCCAAATTTTTTGTACTCATTTATCTCCTGAGCTGGTATCTATTGGGGGGCGTTATTGGCTAAGCGACCAAATTCCAAAAGAATTTTCAGGTAAAGCAGTAAGACTTAGTTTAAAAAACGATACGCTTATCATTCAAAATTTATAATGCATCCTGCAATAAGGATTTTTTTATGACACGCATAATAGTTATTACTTCAGGAAAAGGAGGAGTAGGAAAAACAACATCAAGCGCAGCTCTTGCTACCGGACTGGCACGCAAAGGCAAAAAAACCGTTGTTATTGATTTCGATATTGGCTTACGTAATCTTGATTTAGTAATGGGATGTGAACGCAGAGTAGTGTATGATTTTATCAATGTTATCCAAGGCGAAGCTACGTTGCATCAAGCATTAATTAAAGATAAACGCACTGATTTTTTATATATTCTACCTGCTTCACAAACACGTGATAAAAACGCTTTAACTCGCGTTGGAGTAGAAGAGATATTAAACAATCTTAGCAAAATGAACTTTGATTTTATAATATGTGATTCTCCCGCAGGTATTGATAGCGGAGCGTTGGCGGCTCTATATTTTGCAGATGAAGCTATTATTGCTACCAATCCAGAGGTCTCATCAGTACATGATTCAGATCGCATTCTAGGTATTCTAGCATCTAAATCTAAACGTTCTGAAAATGGCATAGAAACTATCAAAGAACACCTATTACTCACTCGATATGATCCTAGCCGTGTCCGACAAGGAGATATGCTTAGCTTAGAAGACGTCATGGAGATATTAAGAATTCCTTTATTAGGTGTTATCCCAGAAGATAAATCAGTATTAAGAGCATCTAATCAAGGTGAGCCAATTATTTTAGATGCAAAATCTCATGCAGGCCAAGCCTATTCAGATACAGTAGATCGTTTATTAGGCAATTCATGCTCTTTTCGATTTACTGAAGAAAAAAAACTCAATTTTTTAAAACGATTTTTCAAGAGATAATATTACTATGGTATTAGTAAATTTCTTTTTTTTAAGAAAAAAAACACCAGCCAACATCGCTAAAAAACGACTACAGGAAATTATTTCTGAACATAAAATTAGAAACAATTTTACTCCGTATTACCTATCTCATTTAAAAAAAGATTTGATACAAACAATTAGTAAATACGCACATGATCCACACATACTTACAATCCAATTAGAAAAAAAAGACAAAAACACATCCGTGTTAAAATGTAAAATAATTTTTTTAAATAAAAAACAAGCTAAATCACATAATTAATACTAATTACCTACCAAATAAAAACTTTAATCAATGCTATTAGCGTAACACTTTATTTCACGCTTTAAATTACAACGGACATATAAATAATACAAATATACCTTATATTTCAAAGCAATCCTATACACAATCATACTACAATTGTAGATATATAATAACACATATGTACAACATTGAGCATAAAAATCACCAAAACGCATAGATCTGTAAACACCGTTTCACAATTAATAACACTAAAAATTAGATGATGTATATGTCTTTCTCACCACCACATTGCGTAAATAAACAGGTTGAACTTGATTTGGATAAATAAATATCTTACTTCTCCAGCTACGTATTCCTAAAGGTAACATATCCTGTGCCTCAGGTGACATCACGCTCTTCCTTAAAACAATCGCATTATTTATTTCTATACGCGCTAACTCTGGATAATTATTCCAACCTGTACCTACAAGCGCCGAGTCTCTCTGTATAAGAGAACTACAACAACACGTCGTTAATTCTTTCGCAATCATTTCCGGTATCATGATAGACTCATTATTGCTACATATCCAACAACTATCCCCATCATCATCTATTTGATGATAACGAGCCCAATACAACTCACCCATACGCGCATCAATAGTAGATATAACTTGTTTAACAGAAAAAACACGCCCAGCTCCTTGTGCTAACACGGCTAAAGAAGATACCTCTACTAATGGTAAACCAGCTCCTAACGCTAAGCCTTGTGCGACACTTATTCCAATACGTACTCCCACAAAACTACCCGGACCTCTATTGAATACAATACAATCAAGAGATTTCAGGTTAACACCTACTTCTGCTAATAATTGATTAATCATAGGCAATATCTTTTCTGCATGACGCTTTGGAGCTATAATTTTACGATCATATATGTTATGATCAATCATTAAAGCAACAGAACATAATTCAGTAGTAGTGTCAAAAGCCAAAATTCGAATAGACATATCACATTGAAAAAAAACAAAGATTATACCTATAGTTTTATAATTACAAATTAAATGCTATTAAACATGTGTATATTTATACACATAAAAAACACTCACAAAACTTAGTTTAAACTACTAAAACTTAAAAAATTATATTAATATTTATATCGTACTAACAATATAATAATTGATCGTTCTGGCGCAATAATAACATACACTAATCATTGTAATCTTAAAATGTTAAGACATATAAACATAATATAAAATAATTAAATTTAATACATATATACGCATTTATTTTAAATAAATTTTATTTTTTGTCAAAATAACCAAATTTTATATAAATGAATATATGTTCTATTGTCATACATATTACTCACATGATCAGTTCATATTCTTAAAATCGTAAAGGGAGATCTATTTTAAATGGGAATACATCTCATAGAATTACCTTATCACCCTGACGCTGTGCTGAATCTTTTTGAGTCTTTATCTAATACAGAATGGTCTATGTTGTTATATTCTGGTCATAACAATAAACATCCAGATAGTCGTTTTGATATATTAGTTACTGATCCAACATTGACATTAATGACTAAAAATAATATCACTACAGTTTCTTATAATAAAAATCATCAAATTAATAATACAGACCCATTTATTTTATTAAACAAATATATTCGTATCTCTAATATGCAAGCATATAGTAATTGCCAAATACCATTTCAAGGTGGATTTTTAGGTGTATTTGGATATGATCTCGCAAGATGCATTGAATCACTGCCAAAATTAGCAGAACAAGACCTCTCATTTCCAGACATGGCAATGGGATTATACCGTTGGGCGATTATTGCAGACCATAAACTTTGCAAAAATTATATTGTTTCTCATGATGAGCCTCAACAAATATTAACCTGGATACATAAACAACAATACATATATAGTACACATATTGCTAGCACATCATTTCGTCTTATACAACCATGGAAAAGTAATATTAGTCGATCTGAATACTCACAAAAATTCCGTATTATCAAAAAACATATAACTTCAGGAAATTGTTATCAAGTATGTCTTTCTCAACGTTTTTCTGCTCCATACATAGGAGATGAATGGATAGCATTTCGCTATCTATTGCGTTATAATTATGCACCTTTTTCGGCTTTTATTCGACTACCAAATAAATTGAGTATACTCAGCCTATCTCCAGAACGTTTTTTGCGATTACATAAATCGGAAATTACAACTCAACCCATTAAAGGAACATCACCTAGATTAAAAAACGTAAAAGATGATTATCGCCAAATTATTGAATTATATAAATCTACAAAAAATCGATCAGAAAATTTAATGATCGTTGATTTATTAAGAAATGATATTGGAAAAGTATCTATTCCAGGTAGCATTCGTGTGCCCAAATTATTTGATATCCAATCATTTCCAGGCGTACATCATATGATCAGCACAATTACAGGAAAACTTGCTAAAAATTTTTCTGCTTGTGATTTATTACGTGCATGCTTTCCAGGTGGATCTATAACTGGAGCCCCAAAAGTTCAGGTGATGAAATTAATTGAACAACTTGAGCCACAACGTCGGAGCATTTGGTCTGGTAGTATTGGATACTTAAGTTGTTGCGGTAAAATGGATATCAGTATTGCTATTAGGACATTGTTAGCTGAAAGACAACAACTCTTTTGTTCGGTAGGGAGCGGCATTATTTTCGAGAGCAATGAAGATATAGAATACCAAGAAATGCAAGACAAAGTATCTACTTTGATATTACCGTTATTAAAAAAATTTTATTCAAAATAATCGTTTGAACTTATTAATTTACATATTGTTATTGGTCTGTTTCATTAGAAAAAACAATGCGTTCTATTTCTACTAATTCAATGCGATATTCTATCATTTTTCGAATTGTAAAACGCCATCTATTAATTGTCAGCATATCGCCTTCTTTTGGTATACGATCGCAACGAGATAACAATAACCCAGCTAAGGAAGCGACATGATCACACTCATGTACTAAATCATGAGCCTGCAATGCTTGTTGTAATGCGTGTAAATCCATGCTACCTTTTGCTAACCAACTTGATCCATTATTAATTCGTTCAATTTCTGGTGTTTCATCTTCGTCAGGAAATTCACCAGCTATAGCTTCTAGTACGTCCAACGGGGTAATTAATCCTTGAATAATGCCAAATTCATTGGATACAATAACCATACTACCTTTCGCACGCCTCAGTTCCTTCAATAAATTTAAGACATCTAAAGTTTCTGGAACCACAGTAGGCAAATTTTCTGCAGCATGTGTTTCTAATTGCTTTCCATTAGCAATAGCTGCTATTAAATCTTTAGCACGAACAATTCCTATTAATTGATCTAATTCACCATTACATACTGGAAACATATTATGAGGAGTATTCATTAACGTAGAGTATAATTCTTGTACTGATTTTTGAGAATCCAACCATGAAATTTCATTTCGTGGGGTCATTATACTTCGTAAGGTACGTGAAGCCAACGATAAAACTCCAGTAATCATATGACGCTCTTCTTCAGCAAAATGTGCTTTTGATGAAGAAACTGAAAAACTTTTTTCTGTAGTAGAGTTCCATTCTACAGTGTTCCCCATTAACCTCATAATAGCTTCTGCGGTACGTTCACGCATTGATTTAGTTGATTGACCCTTCATGGAATTACAGTGAGCAATTTGATTAAATAATTCAATTAATATCGAAAATCCAATAGCAACATATAAATAACCTTTTGGTATATAAAATCCAATTCCCTCCGCAATTAAACTTAAACCAATAATCAATAAAAAACTTAAACATAAAACTACTACAGTTTGATGACTATTAATAAAATTAGTTAATAAACGAGATGATAGAGACATCATTACTACTGCTATAATAACTGCTATTATCATCGTTGTTAAATTTTCTACGGTACCAACAGCTGTTATTACTGCATCGAGAGAAAAAATAGCATCAAAAACTACAATTTGTATCACTACTACCCAAAAACTAGCATATCCGCGACTAGTGTGATTATGTACTTTATGTTCTAGTTGTTGATGTAATTCAGTTGTTGCTTTAAATAAAAGAAAAATACCACCAAATAATAAAATTAAATCTCTACTAGAAAATGAAAAATCAGCAACTTTACACAATGGTTTTGTGAGGGTAGCAAACCATGAAATCAAGGATAATAATGCTACACGCATTATTAATGCTAACGTTAAACCGATAATGCACGCACGTTCACGTTGTTTTTTTGGCAACTTATCTGCTAAAATGGTAATAAATACTAAATTATCGACACCAAGTACAATTTCTAAAGTCACTAAAGTTAATAATCCTATCCACGTTGATATGTCTGTTAAAAATTCCATGATAATCTCCATTGAACATTAGATAACAAATCATTTCATGGTATATTTATATAAACATATTAAAATATCTGATTACATAATGAAGTTGTAAGTAATAAATTAAATATGACTAAAATACAAGCTTGTGTAGAGGAGGGTGTTGACAAAAGTCAATATATATATATATGCTAAAACTATGCGATCTTACTTAAGTAGCACTACTATTATGGTATAGCATAAAATATCTCTTTCAGATTATTAAAAATAAACATTTTCACATTAAAGATAATGTATCATTATGATAAAAAAGGCAGTATAATACAGTTGGCTATTTTTTCGGTGTTGCAATAAATTATTTTCACGCGTACTGATTAAAACAAAAAATCAGAACATGATTGAAATATTATATGCATATAATATTTTTTTAAACAACAAAGAAACGTTTAGCTTATTTATATATGTATGTACAAAGCAAATTATGAATAACATGACAAATAAACTAAACAATTCACTTCCTACTTTAAAGATTGCAATAATCTTTAAAGTAGGAAGTGAATTGTTTAGTTTATATCAAAGAGGAAAAGATAGTGACTATTGCTATTATATTAGGAGCTCACGGGTCTGTATCCGAACAATTACTTGCAACTGCTGAAATGATTGTGGGCAAACAAAAAAATGTTGCGTGGGTTAATTTACTTCCTGACGAAAATACTGAAATATTAATTGGTAAATATAATGTACATCTATCACGTCTTAACAAAAGTGCAGGGGTATTATTCCTAGTAGATACTTGGGGAGGTAGCCCTTTTAATGCTGCTCACAGTATCATATTAAATAAAGAAAAATACGATATCGTTACAGGTATGAATATTCCTATGTTAATTGAAGTTTTCATGGCGCGCGATGATATCCGTGTTTTTCAAGAATTAGTACAAATTGCATTAAAATCTGGAAACGAAAGTATAAAATCAGTAAAATACCCCTTAACTCATAACCGTGTGGACGATGAAAAAGATACCACTGAAAACACCGTTACATCTACATTATCGAATAAAAATAATAAAAACCATATGGTAATTTGTCTAGCACGCATTGATGATAGATTAATTCATGGACAAGTAGTAACTCGTTGGGCTAAAGAATACAACATTAAACGTATTATAGTAGTAAACGACGAAGTATCTAAAGATACGGTTCGAAAAACTTTACTTACTCAAGTAACACCTCCTGGAATAACCGCTCACGTTCTAGATATCAATAAAACTATACGTGTGTATAATAATCCTAAATACGCCGGAGATAACGTCATCATGTTATTCACTAATCCTACAGATGTTTTACGTCTTATTGAAAATGGTGTTCCGATCAACTCAGTAAATATTGGAGGGATGGCGTTTTATAAAAATAAAAAACAAATAAACAACGCTATATCAGTAAATAACACAGATATTGAAGCTTTTAAAAAACTTGATCAATATGGCATTGAATTAGAAGTGCGCAAAGTGCCATCAGATTCATCATTAAAAATGATGCAATTAATAAAAAAAATAAATAATTCTTAATTAATTTATATATATAAATATATTTTTATTTTCATATATCCAGGAAAATGAAATGGAAATTAACACACTTCAAATTATTCTGTTATTTTTTACATCTTGCATTATCGGAATGGGTTCAATACTTGACGAATTTCAATGTCATAGACCATTAATAGCATGTACACTAATCGGATTAGTTTTGGGAGATATAAAAACTGGGATCATTATCGGAGGCACATTAGAAATGATAGCACTAGGATGGATGAACATAGGAGCTGCTGTAGCACCTGATACTGCTTTAGCTTCAATTATCTCTACCATTTTAGTCATTATGGGACAACAACCTATTGGAGCAGGAATTGCTTTAGCGATTCCATTAGCTGCCGCCGGACAAGTATTAACTATTATTGTACGTACTATTACTGTAGCATTTCAACATGCCGCTGATACAGCAGCAGAACGCTGTAATATAACAATTTTAAATTGGATTCATATTACAGCTCTTATGTTACAAGCTATGCGCGTTGCAATTCCAGCCACTATTGTTGGAATTTCTGTTGGAACCGAGACCGTACACCGTATGCTGCATGCGATTCCAGAAGTAATAACTAACGGTTTAAATATTGCTGGAGGTATTATTGTTGTAGTTGGTTATGCTATGGTCATCAACATGATGAAAACCGGATATTTAATGCCGTTTTTTTATCTGGGGTTTGTTATTACAGCTTTTACCAATTTCAATTTAGTTGCATTAGGTATCATTGGTGTAGTTATGGCTATCCTGTACATCCAATTATCTCCGCGTTATTATAATCAAGTTTCAAAACAAAATATTTCTAATCCAACTATTCAACAATCCACAAATAAACTTGATGATGAATTAGATTAATAGGCAATTATCATGATTAATAATCCTCAAAAAATCTATACCGAAACAAAGACAATAAAATTAAAAAAGAATGATATACGTTCGGTTTTTATTCGTTCTAATATATTTCAGGGATCTTGGAATTTTGAGCGTATGCAAGCATTAGGATTTTGTTTTTCTATGATTCCAGTAATTCGACGTTTATATCCAAAAAAAAGCGAAGTACAAAAAGAAGCAATAAAACGACATTTAGAATTTTTTAATACACACCCTTATGTTTCTGCTCCTATATTAGGAGTAACTATGGCCATGGAGGAACAAAAAGCTAATGGCGCTACTACTATAGATAATGCCTCTATTAACGGGTTAAAAGTAGGACTAATGGGGCCTCTCGCTGGAGTGGGTGATCCAATATTTTGGGGAACTATTAGGCCAGTATTTGCTGCTCTAGGAGCAGGCATTGCTATAAGCGGAAATTTGTTAGGTCCATGTTTATTTTTTATTCTATTTAACACAGCTAGATTAACTACTCGTTATTATGGTATTATATACGGTTATAAAAAAGGAATTAATATTGTTAACGATATGGGAGGAGGAGTTTTACAAAAACTAACAGAAGGTTCTTCAATTTTAGGTTTATTTGTTATGGGAGCACTAGTTAACAAATGGACGCATGTGAATGTGCCATGTGTGTTATCTAAAGTCACTGATAATCATGGCAATACAATAGTCACAACCGTACAAAATATTTTAGATCAGCTCATGCCTGGATTTATCCCTTTATTATTAACATTTGTTTGTATGTGGTTACTAAATAATAAAATAAATGCACTATGGATTATTATAGGATTTTTTGGTATTGGAATTTTCGGCTCCTGGACAGGACTATTGAGTCTTTAGTTTAGTGTATTATATAAGAAAAAAAGAGATACAAAAAAATAAGAGAACCTAAATTAAAAGATTAATTTAGGTTCTCTTATTTTTTTGTATCAACAGCACCAGCACAGCAGTAAACCATTATCCATTTTTTCAAATCTTACCAAAATTACTAATTTAACACATTAGTACTACGTTACATCTTATATATCTGTATATATTTATAGTTTTAAAAGTACTATGTATTTCATATCAACAGTAAATTTGTACCGTGACACTCGCTGTTTATTTTAAAAATACCTTTAATTTGTTATACAACAATAATACGCATACATCATAAAGCCGTCACATTCACAGCAGACGGACCTTTATGCCCATCTTGAATTTCAAACTCTACGCTTTGACCTTCAGACAAAGTCTTAAATCCATTTCCTTGAATAGCAGAAAAATGTACAAATACATCTTTACTACCGTCTGACGGTGTAATAAAACCAAAACCTTTAGATTCATTAAACCACTTTACTTGACCTTTAATTTTTGCCATCTTACGTATTTCCTTTAGAGTGTTTACATTTGCCGCAACAGCGATTAAAAGACAAACCAGAGTTATTATTCTCGTGAAACATTCAAATAAGAGGAAATTATATTATTCATACATAACACTTTCTTTACTGAAGTTATCAAAATACTACTTACATACGGAAGCATATCTCGGTTTACCTGATATTTTATCACATAAATTATATAATTATGCGACCTTACCAATAATATATAAAACCTTTAATTTATTTTCCGATACTATTGTTAACAGCAGGAACTCAATAAAAATGCTAAGGTAACAATATAATACAGATTCATGCATAAAAGCCAATTCATTCAGTTAACAAAAACAATATCTTAAAAAAATTAAACATAAATAAAAATTACTCCACAATCACTATTTCTATCATATAAAAATGAAAAACAAAACAAATTTTTTACATCATTTCAACGATATAATTAAATTCAAACAAATATCCTGCAAGAACATTGAACCCATACTAAATACTATTTGTAATATAACATTTATTTTTTGTTTTGTAAATCGTATGACGTAATCATTTATATAAATTTATAAAAGAATCATTTTTATCTTTAATCAAAACTATTTTATTTATTTTTAAAAAAATAAGATGATTTATTTAAATAAATTCCATGTTGTAGTGCTTCTATTCGTTTATCTAAAGAAGGATGAGATGCAAATAAATCACTTAATATATTTTTTCGTACACTATTAATATACAATGTCACAATACTATTGGACGTTTTAGGTTCATGACTATGTTTTAATTCCTGCAAAGCAGAAATCATATTTTTACATCCTACTAATTTGGCGGCTCCAGCATCTGCATAAAATTCACGATAACGTGAAAACCAAAATACTATTATGCTTGCTAGCATACCAAACAAAATCTCTAAAAACGCTGAAATAATAGTATAGGCTACAGAGCTATTTACATCACGATAATTATCGTGGACATTAAATTCTGAATCATCTGAATCATGCATAAAAGAGATCCAATAAGAGATCAATTTCGCAAGACTACGCGATACAAAAATAACAAAAGTATTAATTACACCCTGAATAAGAGTCATGGTAATCATATCGCCAGAAGCGATATGATTCATTTCATGAGCAATAACAGCTTTAATTGATTCTTGATTCATATTTTTTAAAAGACCAGTGCTAACAGCTATTAATGATGCGTTTCTTCTAGCTCCTGTAGCAAAAGCATTCGTATCCATAGAATCGTAAATAGCCAGTTGTGGCGCTACAACATCTAATTTATTAGACTGATCGTGTATAATGTTCAATAACCAATGCTCTATATCATTGGATGCTTTACTAATGACCACACCATTAACTGAAGATAAAGCTATAGATTTAGATAAAAACAAAGAAATAAGAGCTCCTCCAAACCCAAATATCCCAGCTATCCTCATTAATTCCAACGTAGTAGATGACCAACATCCTAATAAACTCAATATACTACCAAACAATACTATTACTGATAAATTTGTAATCACAAATAATATAATACGTATCATAAAAAACCATTTTCCTCTTTAATAAATATATAGAAATATTAGGTAACTACTTAATTATATGCATAATTTTCAATTTCAAAGGAATCTTTTATATGGAATATATACACTTTTTATATTAATGTTTTAAAAGTTCAAACACCCAATTATAATTGAATATCTTTTGCAAAAAAAAAGAATAACAGTTTTAAAATTTTATTAATCAACAATATTAAACAAATGAATAACCACTATATTCATAAAAAATTATTATGCATGAAATTTGTATTCGTTCCAAGAACGTCCATCTTTAGCAATCATATTCATAGAATCCATAGGACCCCAGGTACCAGCTTGATAAAGCTTTGGGGCATCATTTTCCAATTCCCAAGCTTGTATAATAGAATCTACCCATTTCCAAGCTCCTTCTATTTCATCATAACGAACAAATAATGCTTGAATTCCACGCATCGTTTCTAATAACAAACGCTCGTATGCATCAACTATATGTGTTGGGCAAAAAGTTTTGTAAAAACTCAAATTTAATTTAGTAGTTTGTAACCTATGCTTATGACCTAATCCGGGTATTTTATTCAAAATTTGAATATCTATGCCTTCATCTGGTTGTAATCTAATGGTTAACTTATTGTTTGGTAAATCTTCATACGAATCGGGGAATAAATTAATCATTGGTTTTTTAAAAAAAATTACAATTTCAGAAAATTTAGTCGGTAATCTTTTTCCGGTACGCAAGTAAAACGGAACACCAGCCCAGCGCCAATCATCTATATTGACGCAAATAGATACAAATGTCTCAGTATTACTACTTTCTTTAGCTCCCTTTTCTTCCAAATAACCTGGAACTGGTTTTCCTTGAATAAAACCAGACGTATATTGCCCACGAACCGTAACATCATGTATGTTATTATGGTCAATTTTCCTCAACGAACGAAGTACTTTAACTTTTTCATCTCTAATACAATCAGCGCTTAAATTAGCCGGAGGCGACATGGCTATGATAGTCAAAATTTGTAATAAATGACTTTGTATCATATCACGCATTTGTCCTATCACATCAAAATATCTCCAACGACCTTCAATACCTACTTCTTCTGCTACAGTAATTTGCACATGATCAATAGTGTTATTATCCCAATTTGAAGAAAATAAATAATTTGCAAAACGTAATGCCAACAAATTTAAAACCGTTTCTTTCCCCAAATAATGATCAATGCGATAAATTTGTTTTTCTTCAAAATATTCTGATATCTGAGCATTAATGATGCGAGCAGATACTAAATTAGTGCCCAATGGCTTTTCTATAACTACACGATTTGATTTTTTATTTAAACCAATAGTACTTAATCCTTTACATATGACACCAAAAGTATCTGGAGGCATAGCAAGATAATTTATTGTTACCATATCTATACTTTTTAATTTGTCTAACAAAAAAACAAATCGTTCAGTTTGATATACATCTAAATTACAAAAATCAAGTCGCGCTCTAAAAACATACCATAACGACTCATCAATAGGCTCTTTCATAAATGTTTTTAAAGCAACGTATACCTTTTCAATATACATAACAAGACTCCATTCTGCACGACCTACCCCTATAATCCGTGTATCAGGATGAATAGCACCTATTTTTTCTAATTGATATAACGACGGAAACAATTTTCTACGTGTTAAGTCACCTTTAGCTCCAAAAATAATTAAATTACATGCCTGAGTAACAGATGCAGCTCTCATATTTATTCTCTAATATGTTGTTTATATGAATATAAGTTTTAACATTCATTATACATAGGGTAGGTTATGTAATAAAGTGTAGGCTATTATAGTTAATCAGAATATAAGAATAAACCGCCTAATTTAGGTTGATAAACATCAATAAACCATAACAATCAGACATCATTTATAATATTTATATTCATCATCTTTATATTTGAGTATTTTTAGTACACCTTTCATAATTTTTGAAGATATATAATTAGACTACATATTACAAATCTAATATGCTTGGACATTTATAAAACATATAATATATAATAATAACTAATTTACGTATAATAAGTCCATTCATAATCAAATAGTTTTATTTATATTTAATGACAATAATATCTACCACCACTATAATTATCTATGCATTTATCTAATCAACAAATAATTATATAAATTTATAATATTTGACTCTAATACATTAATATTACTAGTATTTACAAAAAGTATCATTAATTATTTATAAATATCTAAAATAAATATTCTATACATAATCATATGTTATCATATGATATATTAAGATTTAATGAAAAATAACATAAATTGTAATACATTAATAACATAATTAATAATCACCACTCTTTTAATATTTCTTATTTATATTGAAGTTATATAAGGAACTATTATGTTACAACAATTGAGAAGAACTAAAATTATCGTTACTTTAGGCCCCTCCACAGATAAAGATAACAATCTTGAAAAAATAATTATCTCAGGAGCAAATATAGTACGACTAAATTTTTCTCATGGAAAAACAACAGAACATTTTATCCGAGCAAAAAAGGTACGCGAAATCGCTTCCAAATTAAATAAATATATTGCTATTCTAGGAGATTTACAAGGCCCCAAAATTCGTATCTCAACTTTTCAAGGTAATAAGATATATTTAAAATCTGGAGACATTTTTTTGCTGGATACTACTATGATGGGAGCCAATAACGATAATCATAAATGCGTAAGCGTTGATTATGCAAAACTCACACAAGACGTACAGCCAGGGGATTTTCTACTGTTAGATGATGGAAGAATTCAGTTAAAAATTACAGACATCCGTAATACTAAAATATATACCAAAGTAATTATTGGGGGTATATTATTTGATAAAAAAGGACTAAACAAATTAGGAGGAGGACTCACAGCAAAAGTATTAACAGATAAGGATAAAATTGATATTATTACCGCAGCTCAAATTGGAGTTGACTATCTAGCAATATCATTTCCACGTAGTAGTATAGATTTGAATTATGCAAGAAAATTGGTTATCGAAGCTGGTAGTCATGCAAAAATTATTTCTAAAATAGAACGCGCAGAAGTAGTTGCATCCGATGCAACAATAGATGATATTATCCACGCATCAGACGCAGTTATGGTAGCACGAGGAGATTTGGGAGTAGAAATTGGAGAACCAGATTTAGTAGGGGTGCAGAAAAAAATAATACAAAGAGCGCGTGCTCTTAATCGTGCAGTTATTACTGCAACTCAGATGATGGAGTCCATGGTTCATAATTCTATGCCTACTCGCGCAGAAGTAATGGATGTAGCTAATGCGGTATTAGATGGCACTGATGCAGTTATGTTATCCGCCGAAACTGCTACAGGTCAATACCCATCTGAAACTGTAGCAACTATGGCTAATGTATGTCTCGGTGCTGAAAAAATTTCAAACGTCAATTTTTTAACGCCGCATATTATTCAAAAAAAAAATTTTAATAATATAGAAGAAGCTATAGCTGTATCGGCGATGTATACTGCTAACCACTTAGAAGAGGTGAGCGCTGTTATTGCTTTAACCGAATTTGAAAGTACTACGTTATTGATGTCCCGTATCAACTCAAGATTACCCATTTTTGCATTGTCCCAACACAAGCACATTTTAAATATAGTTACTCTTTATAAAGGAGTCATTCCTATTTATTTTAATCGAACAGATGACAACATAGCAAACGCTAAATACGCTGGAAATTTATTACGCGACAAAGGATTTTTATTATCTGGAGAATTAGTAATTGTAATACAAAACGATATACACAATAAATGTAATATAATTAATACTAGTCATATTTTACAAGTGGAATAATTATCCCATTCAAAATAATATTTTTTAAAATTAAATTAAAAAAAATGCATATGTTATTCTTTATGGCGCATAATAAAAAAATTCTAAAATAAACAAAACGATTTATATTAGTAAAAAAAAATTATAAATTATTTAAATACATTTAATCAAAACGTAGTTGAGGAATAATCTCTTTTATTTGATTTAAATATATTGTACGTTCATTTCCTAACAGTTTTTCAATATTTAACGCTTTAGTGGTCAATGGATTGACAGGGCGATGATTAATCCATACTTCAAAATGTAAATGAGGACCTGTCGATCGACCTGTATTTCCAGACAGCGCTATACGGTCGCCTAGTTTAACTTTTTGTCCAGGTTTAACTAACAACTTTTTCAAATGCATATATCGCGTGATACAATGACAGTTATGTTTAATTGCTATATAATTACCAGCAATTTTACTATGTGTGCTGATAACAACTTCTCCATCCCCCACGGATAAAACAGGAGTACCAACTGGAACAGCAAAATCAACCCCAGCATGAGGAGATACTTGTCCGGTTACAGGATTTAATCTATTTAAATTAAAATTAGACGATATACGAAATGGTTTTAATGTAGGAAACCGTATAAAATTTCTTCCTAATCTTATAGCCTCACGATCATATAACTTACCATTATTTGCGCGAAAAATATAATAGTCTTTGCCAGAAGTAAATAATCTTGCTCCAATTAATTTGCTTCTAATACTGTGGTCATCATTAATCATGATTGATATTAAAACGGAAAATCTATCTCCTTGATGCAGTTTGTGAAAATCTAATTGATATTGGAATGCATTAATTATATCTATGATACAACTTTCTTCTATACCTAAAGAACGAGCGCTGTCAATAAATGTTCCACTTAATTCGCCTATAAATAAAATTGTAGGAGATAATCCGTCATTCAATTGATTCAAAACTCTAATAATGCCTTCTGTAAAACTAATATGCATGCGATTGTAGACACGAGTTTCCTGAGGAAAAATGCCCCAAATTAAACATTGTAATTTTTTTTTTGTAATTACTACCCAAGAAAGCATTTGCCCCGTTCTTACTTGTTTTAACACCGGATACTGTTTCAGTAAAAGAGTAATATCAGAGCTATCGATGCCTTGACTACTATATTCTATTAAAATTTTGCTCAGTACGTCATCTTGAGATACTGTACAATTGTATATGTTTATTTCTTTAGATAATTTGTTACGATATAAATGTTTTTTCAAAACATCAGAATTTACTATTACATCATTAAAAAATCTTCCATTTTTAATAACTTCACATTCATAAGACTCATGTCGCGGAATAAGAAATACCTTGTTAGAATTTTTTTTATTTTTATTCAATATACACGGAATAAAAACCTCCCAAATCGTCATAATCATAATCATTAGCAGAAACACAGATAACGTTACGAAATAATGTTTATATAAATAACGATATAACAACTTAATAAACCTAACTATAAGACTACACACTAATTAATAACCTATATTACGATCTCTAACAAAAAAGAGAATTATTATCGATAGAAATCAAAATAAAATGTTATAAAAAAATAAAAATAACTTTAAATATTAATGTTATCTCCAATAAAAAATCATATGACTTATATAGTTTTTAATAAATAACATGCAAATACAATAATCTATTGATTATTTTTTATATTTTAAAATATCTGAGATAATCTTCTTAAACACTTTTTCTAATGTATGTAATTAATAGATATACATATACAAAACCATTATAATACTAAATTCCCTTGACACAGATTAATCTGGTGTATTAGCCATTAAATCTACCGCTTCTGTAGTTTTAGGGAACGCAATTACTTCTCGAATGTTCTTAGACCCAGTCAACAACATAACCAATCGATCCAATCCAAACGCTAAACCAGCATGGGGAGGAGCTCCATATTTTAATGCATCCATTAAATACCCAAATTTTTCCCGTTGCTCATTCGCAGTAATACCTAAAATATTAAATACTACTTGCTGTACATCAAATGAATGAATACGAGCTGATCCGCTGCCCACCTCGCAGCCATTAATCACCATATCATAAGCTTCTGAAGTTACTAATAAAGGATTTTTCTTTAAAGTTTGAACATCACAATTTTTTGGAGAAGTAAACATGTGATGCATTGATACAAATTTACCATGACTATTCTTTCTAAACATCGGGAAATCTATTATCCACAATGGAGCCCAAGAACCTTTTTTAACTAAACAAAGATCATTACCTAATTTAGATCTTAAAGAGGTTAATATTTTTGTAATAATTTGATCGTTATTATCGCTAAAACCAATAAATAAAATATCATTATTTGTAATATTAGTTTTATTTAAAATAGTATCTAACGTAAACTCATCCAAAAAATTAGTCGCTGATCCTTGGATCTCTCTTTTAGTAGCGTCATTTTTACTCAACTGAATCCTAACCCACATTAATTCTCGTAAACCACATTTTTTAGAATAATAAATATATTCATCGATTTGTCTTTGCGTTAATTTCCTACCATCAGGCACTTTCATAGCTATTACTTGAAAATCAATATTATCTATTCTAATAAATGATAATCTACTCTGTATTGACTTAAATAAACACGATACATCAATCATTTCTATTGGATTTCTCAAATCTGGAGCATCAGATCCAAAACGCTGTATTACTTCAGAATATGTTAACCGAGGAAATATTCCTAATTCTACATTTAAAATTTCGCGCCAAATAATACGAATAAAAATTTCCATAAGTTCTCGTATTTTTTGTGTCGTCATAAAAGAAGCTTCAATATCTATTTGAGTAAACTCTGGTTGACGATCTGCACGTAAATCTTCATCTCGAAAACATTTAGTAATTTGGTAATATCTGTCAAAACCAGAAACCATTAACAATTGCTTAAATATTTGAGGTGATTGAGGCAAAGCATAATTTTTACCTGTATGTAATCGACTAGGAACAATATAATCACGTGCCCCTTCTGGAGTCACTTTTGTTAACATCGGTGTTTCAATGTTTAAAAACCCCTCTAATTCCATAAAACGGTGAATAATTGATATAATACGAGATCGAGTTTTTATTCGATGCACCATAATTGGGCGCCTTAAATCAAGATAACGATATTTTAATCTATTTTCTTCAATATTATTTTGATTAATATCCAATGGCAATGGATCAGAGATATTAAGAATAGTAAAAGATTTTGCTATTATCTCAATAGCACCAGTAGACATATTGCTATTAATTTGTTTTTCAGGTCGTGCGCGAACCATGCCTATTAATTGGATACAAAATTCTTGTTTCAATTTAGTAGCAGATATACACATTTCTTTGTTCTGATGCTGATCAAAACAAACCTGTACACATCCTTCTCTATCACGTAAATCAATAAAAATTAATCTACCAAAATTACGATATTTATTAATCCAACCGCATAATATAACTTCCAACCCCACATGGGATAAATTCAATTGACCGCAATATGCAGTACGCATATATATACCTCTAATCGTAAACATCTAATTATATAATATCTTTTTTACAAAAAAACATATGTATTTTATGATGTATACGAAATACATATGTTTTATTCTCAATAATTCATATTAACAACACCATGTATAATACTATATTAATCGTCTAATAAAACATTATTAGGAGGTCTTCCTACACTACATTAAAACTTTTTCAAATTATCCTCTGTGATTTATATTGTTTATACTGTTTCAGACAATATTATAATGTTTGATAATAAACTAAATAATGCACAATACTAATCATCTACAACGATATACATCGTATATCGTTGTAGATGATTAGTATTTATGATACAGTTACATGGACAATAAAATTGTAGTACAAATAAATATATCAAAACTTATAAAAATTTTTTTTAATAACACTAACCCTATAAACAATATATTTATTATTTAAATAAAATTGAATTGTTTAATTATATATAAATATATGCATATTTATTATCGTTATAATAATTGTTGATTATTTCTTTTTTTATAAAGAATACACATAATAAAGAATTATATATTTATCAATAATAATTCAACAAATTTAAGTATTATAAATATGTAATGCAAATATATCGTATAAATACAATAAGACTTAAAATATTTATACAATTGCAAGATATAGTGACAATTTGTGTCAAAATAAAAGAACATATTTCATGGTGTTAAAAATATATATATTTTTAAAACGTTTATATGAACATTCAAAAATTTTTACTAAAAAAAATTCATAGAGCTTTACTTTCAATCACGAATGAATCTGTTTTCCATTTAATACAAGTACAACAATCAACAAAAAGAATATTTGGAAACTATCAAATTAATGGATTAATAACTATCTCTAAAAAATTGAATATACCTATTGAAGAACTTGCTAAAAAAATCATAAAATTTATCGCCCTAAATAATATTGCTCAAATAATAAAAATCGAAAAACCAGGATTTATTAATATATTTTTACATCCAAAATGGATATCTAATCAAATCAATAGTATTTTTTCTGTATCTCATTTAGGTATAGCCCCAATTATACCAAAAACCATTGTAATTGACTATTCCAGCCCTAATGTTGCAAAAGAAATGCACGTTGGACATTTACGTTCAACTGTTATCGGAGATAGTATCGCACGTATCTTATCTTTTTTAGGACATAATGTCATTCGAGTTAATCACATAGGAGACTGGGGTACCCAATTTGGTATGCTTATCGCTTACATTGAGACAAATGCACCACCAGGATTTTTATTGAATAAAACTGTAGAATTATCTACACTGGAATATTTTTATCGAGAAGCTAAAAAAAATTACGATATTGACCCCACATTTGCTGAATTATCTCGAAGTTATGTTCTAAAATTACAACAAGGTGATAAATATCATCGTCAAATATGGCAACGTTTAGTAAATATTTCTATACTGAATAACCAAAATATATATATGCGATTGAATATTACTTTAAAAAAAAGCGACATTATAGGAGAAAGTTTTTATAATGATATGCTACCTAACATTGTAGCAGATTTAAAAAATAAAGGTTTAGCTGTCACAAGCAATGGAGCTACTGTAGTACTTCTCGAAAAGTATCACAACAAACACGGTGCTCCTTTTGGAGTAATTATTCAAAAAAAAGATGGAGCTTATTTATATAGCACTACTGACATTGCTTGTATAAAATATCGGTGTGAGATACTACATGCTAATAGAATCATTTACTATATTGATTCTCGTCAAAAACAACATCTAATACAAGCATGGGAAATTGCTAATAAAGCAGGCTATATAGGAACATCAGTGTTATTAGAACATCACGTATGTGGTATGCTACTTGGACAAGATGGTAAGCCATTTAAAACACGATCCGGAAATTCATTAAAATTAAAAACATTATTAGATGAAGCCTTAGAACGTGCTCGTTGTTTAATATTAAACAAAAATCCTAATTTAGGACGCACTGAAATTACTAAACTAGCACATATCATTAGTATCGGTGCTATTAAATATTCTGAACTATCAAAAAATCGTATTACAGATTATACATTTAATTGGGATAATATGTTAAATTTTGAAGGAAATACAGCGCCTTATATACAATATGCGTACACTAGGATTATTTCCATATTTAAACGATCTGAACAATCTGATTCTCAATTTAAAAACAACAATATTCAATTAGAAACCGACGAAGAAATATTATTAGCAACGTGTTTACTGCAATTCGAAGAAACGATTATTACAGTAGCAGATCAAGGTACTCCTCACATATTATGCGCTTATTTATATAAATTATCTGTATTGTTTTCCTCGTTTTATGAAAACTGTCCCATCATTAAAGTAAATAATACACAAATAAAATATAGTAGATTAAAATTAGCATTAATCACTGCTCGTATCTTAAAAAAAGGATTAAATTTATTAGGAATAAAAACAGCAAGATACATGTAATAATTAATATATTTGTATTACATTAATTCTAAATCTTTACTTAAAAAAAATAAAATCTTTTAAACGCATACCTACACACCATAACGTTATACAGTAGCTACTGCTAACCAATATCAAAGTCCCTATCATTTTCATTAATCTATAAAGAATATTCCCTTGATCCCAATCAGATACACACATTAACAATCCCAAACATACCATATACACTACAATCAGAGCAATAATCAACTGACCACAAAAAAATAACCATCCAGATTGTAATTGGAATAAATATTTTTTTCTCAATTTCCAATACAACAACCCTGCATTTAACCATGCACCTAAGCTGATAGATAAAGCAAACACAACATGCTTTAATAAATTAATGAACACTAAATTTATAAATTGAGTGAAAATAAGCACAATAACAACTATATAGACTGGAGTTTTAATATCATGACGTGCATAAAAACCAGATGTTAATACCTTAGTAAAAATCAACCCAGGTAATCCTATTGCATATGCAATTACAGAATATTGTGTCATTAACACATCAAATTCCAAAAATTTACCATACTTAAACAATGTTGCTATTAAAGGTTCAGAAAAAACCCCCAAAATAACAGCACTAGGTAAACTTAATATACAACATAATCTCATACCCCAATTCATCAAGTAAAAATAATCTTCATAATTTTTGCTAGAGATAAAACGAGATAAATATGGCACTAAAATAGTAGTTAATGTCACACCAAAAATCCCGATAGGTAATTCCATTAATCTATCGGCATAATACATCCAAGAAATAGATCCATCTTTTAGAAAAGAAGCAAGAATAGTATTAATAACTAATGATATCTGACCACTTGAAACAGCAATCACAGCGGGTACCATTGATCTACATATCCTACAAACCCTATTGTCATAAAATTTTATTTTTGGAATAACTAACATATTAATCTTTTTTACAAATAGCAAACAATACACACATTGTAATATCCCTCCTACAATAACTGACCACGCCAGTCCCATAACAGGAGTATTAAAATATAAATATTCTGTACATAGCAGAAAACCTATCATGGTAATATTTAAAAAAATAGGAGCAAACGCCGGTACTAAAAAAAAATTACAAGCATTTAAAATCGCTCCCATTAACGATGTCAATGACACTAACAAAATATAGGGCAACATCACTCTAAACATTGCAGTAGTCATAATAAACTTTTCTGTAGAACTATCAAAACCTGGAGCAGTAATCATAATAATCCAAGGCGCTGTCAATAATCCAATAAAAACTACAATAGTTATAGTAACTATTAATAAACCAGATACCCTAGAAATAAATACTTGTATTTCTTCTTTACTTTTGCAACATTGATATTCTGATAATATAGGAAGGAAAACTTGATAAAATGCGCCTTCGGCAAAAATGCGTCTTAATAAATTGGGCAATTTAAAAGCAATAAAAAACGCATCTGTCATCATATTAACTCCAAACATTCGAGCTATAATAGTATCTCTAATGAAACCCAGAATACGAGACAAAATAGTTATAAAGCTCATTGTAGTTAAAGATTTTAGTAGATTCATTATACTTTAAAAATTTTTATAAATTTACCATGATATAACAACACACAAACTCGATTGTTATTACAACTACGAAAAATTGCAGCAGTTTTATATATAATTTTCAAATTAGTCTATCAATAAAAATTTATTTCAAAATGTTTTTAGAAATCATACATTTAAAATACTAATACAGTTCACATATAATTACAATTATTATAATCTCTGGTATAATTTATGCACGATAATACATATGCACAGATGTTTATTAAAAACGACTAATAGAAAAAATCATATACCTTGTTCCATATATTTTACAAAATGACCATTCCAAATGCTTTCTTTGATTCAACTAAAAATAATTAGTTATGATTAATTAAACATAAATGTTGTATATAGTTTGTAATCCTAATAAATATAATTGCTTCTACTTTAAAACATTATGCTGGAATAACATATACAAAAATAAACACGTAAAAAATATCACAATATTATTATATTCAGATATCTCATAAAAAAATAAACGATACATATTAATTTACGCTGTGCTTAAAAACAAAAAATATACAATTATTTTAAAACATTTTTTCATGCACGCAGTAAGCAAATGATGTATACAAAATACACAAACGGTGACTCATGTATACAATATCTAAAGCTAGAAGATTCGGTAAATATTTTTTAATTATAGATAATATGTTTGTAGTTATAGGGTTTTATGTTGTTTTTCCACTTATCTCAATATATTTTGTCGAGCAACTAGGATGGGGAGCTTTTTTAGTAGGGTTTGCTTTAGGATTAAGACAATTTATTCAACAAGGACTAGGAATTTTTAGCGGCGCCTTTGCTGATAAATTAGGAGCTAAACCTATGATTGTATCTGGATTATTTATGCGTACCTTGGGGTTCATTATAATGAGCATTGCAAATACTCCCATGCTATTGTGTTTATCATGTGCATTATCTGCGCTAGGTGGAACATTATTTGATCCACCGCGAACTGCTTTAGTCATTAAATTAGTACGTCCATGGGAATTAGGGAGATTTTATTCCGTATTAATGCTAGAAGATAGTATGTGTGCTATCATAGGCATTGTGCTAGGTACATGGTTATTACAATATAATTTTAAATTAGTATGTTTTACCGGGGCAACATTATTTTTTATTGCCGGAATCTTTAACGCCTGGCGATTACCTGCATATAAAATTTCTAGTTCCCATGCTTCGTTATTAGAAGGAATAAAAAAAGTACTCAATAATCAGCGATTTGTAATTTATGTTTTTACTCTAACTGGTTATTATATTTTATCAGCTCAAGTAATGTTGATGTTACCTATTCGCATTCATGAAATATCTGGGCAATTATCGTATATAAAATGGATGTATATTATGGAAGCAATTTTATCTTTATTATTAATCATGCCTATAACTTGGTGGAGCGAAAAATATTTCAAATTAGAAACACGCTTGATGGTAGGATTAATAACTATGATAATTAGTTTGTTTCCTATTGGATTAGTTAAAAATCTACATACATTGTTAATTTTAATTAGTTTATTCTACATCGGTTCTATCATTGCTGAACCTGCAAGAGAAACTTTAGGGGCTCTACTAACAGATTATAAAGCACGTAGTAGCTATATAGGTTTTAGCAAACTAAGTTTAGCTGTAGGGGGTACTGTAGGGTATAGCGGTAGTGGATGGTTATATGACATTGGGAAAGAACAAAATTTTACGCAATTACCTTGGATTGTGTTAAGTATAATAGGTCTTATTACTTTATTAGGATTATATTATCAATTCAAATATTATTCTTTTCAATCTCTACTCAATAATCATCATAATAAAAAACGTAAGCTATAACTAATACAAATAATAACATAAGACATAGCACTTTTAATTACTTGAGCTCGTAAGGTTACACAAATAATTTCATTACATTTACATCTACACTCAATATACACACGTACATTAATATGACTCAAGAAAAATAATTTTATCAATCATACTTGACCCAAAATAAACAAAATTCTATATTATTTTAATATTCATTTATATGATGGTGAGGTGTCCGAGTGGCTTAAGGAGCATGCCTGGAAAGCATGTATACATACACAATTTATGTATCAAGGGTTCGAATCCCTTTCTCACCGCCATAACTATTATGACTATTACCCATAAAAATTAGAATCAAAATTACAACATTACAAAGCATGAGATATCACTCACAATACCATTAACAATGGTTTAATAATCTAAATTATACATAAATAATTATGCTTCAAAAAACACAAAATCCCAATAATCATTATCTGATTACATTGATTGCTACAATCACGACATTTAAAACATCACAAAATTTCAATATTTTATATATTAAAAAAAATAACGGAGAGAAAGGGATTCGAACCCTTGAAAAGATATGATTTCTTTAAAACGGTTTTCGAAACCGCTCCGTTCAACCACTCCGGCATCTCTCCTTATTTAAAAATTTAAAAAATATTATACTCTTTCAACGCATATCATGATCTCTTTAAATATCCATTAGATTAAATTTTGATCATGTAAATCCAATTATATGATCTCTGTTCAAAAAAAGATGCAATAAATGCATCGTCTAGTCATTAAGATGGCCACACATATGCTTATATATTAACACAGTGTCTTCTTCATACATGTGATTTAATTCCTTATTAATAATCACATTGATTATCATTAAATACTTGTATTGCTATGTATATTCTTATAACATATACTGCATACATTGGTTCCTCTGTAGTTCAGTTGGTAGAACAGCGGACTGTTAATCCGTATGTCACTGGTTCGAGCCCAGTCAGGGGAGCCAAATAATAAAACTAAGAAATATTTTTTAATTTGTACATGATTTTAAATTATTCCGTGCTACAAATAAACTAAATAATCACTCTATCCCAGCTTGATGCAAATCATGCATGTTAATTGAACCCACTAATGTTCCGCATTTATCCACTACTGGTGCCGCAGTAATTTTTCGCTGATGTAAGGCTTTTAATGCTACGCTTGCGCGCCATTCTTTAGGAATACAATACCCAGGTTTAGTCATAGCAATAGCAACAGGATCATCCAGGGATTTACCTTGAACTATCCAACGTCTTAAATCTCCGTCAGTAAATACTCCTGCAACACAATTATGATTATCACATACAGCAGTTAATCCAAGTCCAGTACGACTTAATTCAAACATAGCATCCATCACTGTAACCTGCCAAAGAACTTTTGAAATATATTCTCCAGTACGCATTAAGTGATGTACACAATTTAACAATTGAGCTCCTAATCTACCCCCCGGATGGGATCGGGCAAATTGTTCTAAACTAAAACCTCTGTGTCTCATGAGTGCCATTGTCAATGCATCGCCCATCATCAAAGTGTTAACCGCGCTAGAAGTGGGAGCAAGTTCCATAGGACAAGCTTCTCTTTGTATTTTAACATTAAGAACACATGTAGCCCTTTTAGCTAAAGGAGAATCAACATCACCAGTAAATGCAATCACAGGGATTTCGCTATCTACTAACAATGGCATTAAAGTGATTATTTCACCGGCACGACCTGAATAAGAAATAAACATCACCACGTCTTGTATTCCAATCATACCTAAATCACCATGTAAAGCTTCTGCAGGATGAACAAAAAAGGCGGGAGTACCTGTACTAGCTAAAGAAGCAGCAATTTTTTTTCCAATATGACCTGATTTACCTATGCCAGAAACTGCAACTTTTCCTGTACAATTCAATAATATACGACAAGCAACCACAACACTTTCATCTAATCTATCTAACATTCTTTGAGCTTCGTTAATTTCGATCTCTAAAGTTTCTTTAGCATATTCCAACAGCAATGCATCATTAATTATTACCATGATCATCAAAATGATTAAATTTAAAAACTATAATAACTGTAATCAACTCATATTTTAATATGAGTTGATTACTTCTGATAACATTGGAACATGTGTATTTGCAAGCATGACACAAATAACAAAAACTCTCAGATATACTTCTTTATGTTAGTCAACGAAATCTAACTTGAACATATCATAACATTTTAAGTTAAAATAATAAAAATATATAAATACTTTAATCAATATTCAACATATCCCAATGCAAACACATATATTTTCAATCAATGATCTTCGTTTTTATACTTTTATTAAATTATAATAACATAACGTATATAATACATAATGACAAATTTTTTTAATACCATATATAATAATTCTTAATGTTTGCATAAATTATTTAAAATTAATCACATCATATATAATATTTCATATTTTGCATCATAAATAGGAATATATATTGTATGTTTCATAAGTTCATTATATCGATATTTTATATATAAATACAATATCTTTCTTTTCTATATATTTAGATTTTGCAATTATTACAATTAATAAAATGAATATTTTTAGAATAAATTAATAATTATTAAATCTAATCAACTGTAGATTCTTTAAAATTCTTTAATTTTATTGACAATTCACGACGCTCTTTCGATAGCTCAGCATTTTTTATTATATATTCATCCACTCGGTCTTCATAGTCATTACGCATATTAGTAATAATAACTTGTATCCCTTCTACAGATGTTTCAGACTTAATATAATCACTTAAGTTACCCAGCAATAACACTCTCTTTTGATTATCACGGATTTTTTTTTCATTATCAATGATTTCTCGTTGCAATTTATTTTTACGACGAAATATACGCACAAATTCTAATACATCATAAAATGATTGATTTACATCATTACTCATAACTATACCCTATTTTATATTTATTTTAAAACCCTTATATTATATGATCTTATAGTTATAATTAATCAAAATATTGATATAACAAATATCATTGATATCATATAATGTTGTTATATATTGTAAATATTTAGTTTAAACCGTTATTAGCCCATAATAAATTACACCGCTCATATATAATAATACATATAATCTACTTACAATATGTTACAATTAGATCCAATCAAATTATCTATCATATTAAATAAATAATTTGAATATTATTTAGTCAAAAGAACTCATATATCTATGATAATACGTATTAATACTACACAACCTAGTTTTTTTATTTATGATTACGAAACTTTTGGTATCAATCCAGCATTAGATAGACCAGCACAATTTGCCGGAATTCGTACTAATAACGCACTGAAACCCATAGAAAAAGAAAAAATTTTTTTTTGCCGATTATCAAACGATTATCTTCCTGATCCAAAATCTGTACTTATTACAGGCATCACTCCTCAGGATACCTTACGCAATGGATTGACAGAAGCTGAGTTCGCCCGTCACATTTATCAAACATTCTGTATCCCTAAAACTTGTATACTTGGATATAATAACATCCATTTTGATGATGAATTTAGTAGAAATATTTTCTATAGAAATTTTTATGATCCTTACTTATGGGCTTATCAACAAGGAAATTCCCGATGGGATTTGTTACATGTCCTACGTGCTTGTTATTCATTATGTCCAAATGGCATCAGCTGGCCATTAAACGTTCAAAATAAACCTAGTTTTCGTTTAGAAGATTTAACACAGGCAAACTCTATAAAACACTTTAGTTCACATGATGCTATGTCAGATGTATATGCTACTTTAGAATTAACAAAATTAATAAAAAGAACCCAACCACAATTATTTCAGTTTCTATTTGATCATCGCACCAAACATCAATTACAAAAAATAATTGATTTAGACTCTATGCGCCCTTTAGTATTTATAATGAACAAAATTAATAATAAATACAAAAATTTTATAACTTATATAGCTCCAATTGCTCAGCATCCCAAAAATCCAAATATTTTAATAGCATGTGATTTAAATGAAAATGTAGACGCCTTAATTGATTTAAATGTAGATGTAGTATATCACAAACTATACTCTAATCAGATAACGGTATATGATATTCTAACAAAAATACCACTAAAATTAATTCGATTAAACGCGTGTCCTGCTTTAATACCGATAAACTTTTTTGACAAAAATAACGTTAATACTAATTATTCTATACAGCTCTCCACCGACTATCGATATTGTTCAAAAAATTTAAATTTTATTAGAATACATAAAAATAGTGTACACTTACGTAAGAAGATAAACAAATTATATACCATCATAGAATCTTATATGCATCAAAAGATGCTATATCACAATATCCACGTAGACAATCAATTATATCGCAATTTTTTTAGTAATTCTGATCGTAAAATAATCGAAAACATCCGAATAACTCATTCAAAAGAATTGAAATATTTACATATTAAGCATGAACACGTTGATGCTCGTTTAAAACCACTGTTATTCTGCTATAAAGCTCGAAATTTTCCTAACACCTTAAATCACCAAGAACAAAAAAAATGGTTAAACTATAGAAAAAATAAACTATTTAATAAAAATCAATCCAAATCTTATAATGATCAATTGAATATTCTTCTTTCAGTCTATAAATATAACGAACAAAAAATAAAACTTTTACGTTTATTACAAACATATCATCAACATCTTTATGAAACTTACTTGAATTATCATAAAAACATCGATTTATAATTTTTTAATGCATATGCAAATGTTACACGATCTCTTTAAACAAAGTGAATGAAAATTTACACAAAAAAATATGGTATTGTAGCAACAATATGCATTATATTACAGTGATATCACGCCAACATATGTAATAATTAAAATTTGAATTTTCATATAACTGTCTGTTTCAGTATAACACGCCAATATTTTAAAATATTTTTAATTTAATTAAAATATTAATTATATACGTATAAAATAAAGTAACTTTATAAAATTTAACCTCTATACAAATTTAATTATATTCGTTAAAATATTGAAGTAATAAAAGATGTTTTTAATAAGAATATGTGGTTAATGTGTTTAGTTTGTCACTATGACCCTGATTAATTTTACAGATAAATTAAAAAATAGAAGTAATTTTTTCATCTTTTGTTCATTAACGATATAAAAAGTACTTCTGTTGCAAAAATTTTATTAAAACATTTAGTCATAGCAAATTGCTTACATAAGGTAAAAACATCATGCTGGATAGATCACGATTACGAATAGCGATGCAAAAATCAGGAAGATTGAGCAAAGAATCCCAACAACTTCTTGAACAATGTGGAATCAAAATTAATTTACAAGAACAACGGCTACTAGCGTTTGCAGAAAACATGGCCATCGATATAATGAGAGTTCGAGATGATGATATTCCTGGTTTAGTTATGGACGGTATAGTAGATTTAGGTATTATTGGCGAAAATGTATTAGAAGAAGCATTATTAGCAAGACGATCTCAAGGAGATAATCCTTGTTATGTTATGTTACGCCGATTAGATTTTGGAGATTGTCGTTTATCGATGGCCTTGCCCATAGATGAACCCTGGCATGGTCCAAAATGTTTACAAGGAAAACGAATTGCTACTTCATATCCACATCTGCTGAAACAATATTTAGACAAATTAGATATTAATTTTAAATCTTGCTTGTTAAATGGTTCAGTAGAAGTAGCGCCACGAGCTGGATTATCAGACGCAATTTGTGATCTAGTTTCTACTGGAGCTACATTAGAAGCTAACGGATTACATGAAGTAGAAGTAATTCATCGATCTAGAGCATGCCTTATTCAACGATCGGGACAATTATCGAGCATAAAACAATTATTAATAAACAAATTGATGATTCGTATCCAAGGAGTTATCCAGGCTAGAGGCTCTAAGTATATCATGCTGCATGCGCCCGCTGAACAATTAGAAGAAATTATTAATTTACTGCCTGGAGCAGAAAGCCCAACAGTATTGCCATTAGCAGGCAATCAACACCGTGTAGCGATATATATGGTAAGCAATGAAACATTGTTTTGGGAAACAATGGAAAATTTAAAAAATCTTGGAGCCAGCTCTATCTTAGTATTACCAATAGAAAAAATGATGGAATAATATTATGAATGCTCATGAATATCCTATATCTATTAATTGGAATAATTGTTCCCAATCTGAACAAAAAAAACTACTTATTCGTCCAATAAATCATAACTTAAATGATATTTATATAAACGTCAAAAATATACTCAAGCAAGTTTATAATGAAGGAGATCGTGCTTTGTTTAGATTTAACCTTGATTTTGATAACATACAAACTAAACAATTGCAAATTCCATCCGAAATCATCATAAATTCAGGTCATAACTTATCTGACAAGATAAAACAAGCAATACACGTCGCAATGACCAATATCACACGGTTTCATCAAGAACAACATTATTCAACAGTAAATTTGGAAACTTTTCCAGGCGTACATTGCCAACAAATTATTCGCCCATTAAATATTGTTGGACTATATATACCAGGAGGAACTGCACCATTGCTATCAACAGTAATGATGTTAGGCATTCCAGCGCGGATTGCAGAATGTAAACGTGTGATATTGTGCTCACCTCCACCAATTCCCAAGATAATTATGTATACTGCACAACTTTGCGGTATCAACGAAATTTATCAAGTAGGAGGCAGCCAAGCTATAGCCGCTATGGGATTTGGTACTGAGTCTATTCCAAAAGTAGACAAAATATTTGGTCCAGGTAATACTTGGGTTACAGAAGCAAAACGGCAAATTAACTTTATTTCAGATGGAACAGCTATTGATATGTTAGCTGGACCTTCCGAAATATTAATTATTGCAGATAATACAGCTAATCCCAGTTTTATCGCGGCAGATCTTTTATCACAAGCAGAACACGGACCTAATTCACACGTAATACTTATAACACCTAATACATGCATCGTAGAAAAAACAAAACAAGAGTTACATAAACAATTACAAATACTGCCACGTAGTAATATAATTAATCATGCGTTAATGAATAGTCGCATGATTATTACTAATAATTTAATGGAATGCTTTTCTATAAGTAATAATTACGCTCCAGAACATTTGATCATGCAAATTGAAAATGCGCCAGATTATTTACACCACATCATTAATGCTGGATCAATATTTCTTGGCAATTGGTCTCCAGAAACTGCTGGAGATTACGCAAGCGGACCTAATCATGTCTTGCCTACATACGGACGTGCAACCACCATATCTGGTTTAGGGGTTATAGATTTCCAAAAAAGAATATCAGTGCAACAATTAACTCAAAACGGATTATTACAATTATCTCCAACAATTACAACATTAGCACAAATTGAGCAATTGAAAGCTCATGAATATGCCATAACACATCGTATAAATTATATCAGGGAACAAAATGAACGTTCGTTACTTGGCTAGAAACAATATATTAACTCTTAAACCTTATCAATCTGCCAGAAAATTAACACATTCAGGGAACATATGGCTTAACGCCAATGAATTCCCTATTGCTCCCAATTATCAGTTCCGTTATACACAAATCCATAGATATCCTACTTGCCAGCCTCAAGAAGTAATAAATAATTATGCTAATTATGCTGGGGTACGATCCGATCAAATTTTAGTATCGAGAGGAGCCGATGAAAGTATTGAATTATTAATGAAAGTTTTTTGTAATCCTAAAAAAGACGTTATCATGTTTTGCCCCCCCACATACGGTATGTACAAAACTACTGCAGAAATTTTAGGAATTAATTACCGGATTATACCTAAAAAGGAGAACTGGCAACTTGATCTAGTATCTATTAAATCGCAACTAAACAACGTCAAATTAATTTACATTTGTAATCCAAATAACCCTACTGGTAACGTTATTCATTTAAATAGTTTAAAAAAATTATTAAACATCATTCAAGGTCGAGCCTTATTAGTCACTGATGAAGCATATATTGATTTTTGCCCTGACGCAAGCCTAGTACGCTGGCTATCAATATATCCTCATCTGATTATTTTAAGGACTTTGTCTAAAGCTTTCGCGCTAGCAGGATTACGCTGTGGTTTTACTTTAGCTAATCCAGAAATTATTAAATTGTTGAAAAAAGTGATAGCACCATATCCATTATCTATTCCAGTCATTGATATTGCAGAACAAGCTTTAACTCCTACAAGGATACAGGATACTCAAAGAAGAATAGCTACAGTTAATACAAACCGCGACATATTAATTACAGGGTTAAAGCAATGCTTTTGCGTTCAAAAAGTATTTAATAGTAATGCTAATTATGTATTAGTTAAATTTAATCCAAAATATCAAGTTTTCAATACATTGCTACGCCAAGGTATAGTTTTAAGAGATCAAAGTAATCAACCGGGATTAATTAATTGCTTACGTATCACTGTAGGTACATGTAATGAATGCAAACATGTAGTTTCTGTTTTAAAAAAACTACATATTCCATAGTTATCTACATAAACAATAGGAGTATTCATGAGTCACAACATTTTATTTATAGATCGCGATGGCACTCTAATTAATGAACCAAAAGACAATTTCCAAATCGATTCTTTAGATAAATTATCACTAGAACCATACGTTATTTCTTCTCTTATAGCGCTGAAAAATATAGGTTTTGAGTTTGTTATAGTCACTAATCAAAATGGGTTAGGAAGCGCTTCGTTTCCTAAAGAAAAATTTAATAAACCACATCATTTAATGATTCAAATATTCCAATCTCAGGGTATTAAATTTAATCAAATATTAATTTGCCCCCATGTTCCTGAAGAACAATGTAACTGTCGAAAACCAAAAACTGCATTAGTAGATTACTGGCTAATCGATAACAAATTAAATAAATTTAATAGTTATGTTATCGGAGATCGAGATACCGATATGATTTTAGCAACTAATATGGGTATTCAAGGGATACAATATCATCGTGCTAATTTTGGTTGGGAAAAAATTAAAGACTATTTAATACAACATTACAGATCAGCACATATTCATCGTGCCACTACAGAAACAAATATAGACGTAAAAATATGGTTAGATCAACATCATAACAGCTATTTTGATACTGGAATTAATTTTTTTAATCATATGTTACAACAGATAGCTGTGCATGCTGCATTACGTATGAATATTGTAGCAAAAGGCGATTTACATGTAGATGATCATCATACCGTTGAAGATATTGCTTTAACATTAGGAGAAGCTTTAAACGCTGCATTAGGCAATAAATGTGGCATTGGAAGATTTGGATTTACTTTGCCTATGGATGAAAGTATTGCTCAATGTGTATTAGATCTTTCTGGCCGATCATACTTTCATTATGAAGTTAAATATACTTTTCAAAAAGTAGGAGATCTCAGCACTGAAATGATAGAACATTTTTTCCGTTCATTGTCTTCAAAAATGGGTTGCGCTTTGCATTTGCAAGCAATTGGTAGCAATGATCACCATAAAGCAGAAAGTTTATTTAAATCTTTCGGTCGATCACTACGCCAAGCCATTTATGTAGAAAATAATAACATACCAAGCTCTAAAGGAACATTACTATGAATATAGTTGTTATAAATACCAACTGCTCTAATTTATTCTCTGTAAAAACCATGTTATACAGATTAGGGTACTATCCAGTAATAAGTGATAGAGCTGATATTATATCTCAAGCGGACAAACTGTTTTTACCAGGAGTAGGTACTGCTTCAGCCGCAATGCAACAATTAAAAAAAAAAATCTAGTTACATTAATACAAAATTGTACTAAACCGATATTAGGCATTTGTTTAGGAATGCAGTTATTTGGTTCTACAAGTTCTGAAAACAATGGTATTAAGACTTTAAACATTATTAATACGCCTGTTAAACGTATGCAATACCGCGGTTTTCCACTACCACATATGGGGTGGAATACTATTAGTATTCCGAAAAAACATTATTTATTTTACGGTATAAAAGAAAACAATTATTTTTATTTTGCACATAGTTATTTCATAGAAATATGTCATGCAACAGTTTCTCAAACAAATTACGGGCAATTATTTAGTTCGGTCATAGAATATAAAAATTTTTTTGGTGTGCAATTTCATCCAGAAAAATCAGGAATACCTGGTCAACAATTAGTAAAAAATTTTTTGGAGATATAATTTGTGATTATTCCTGCATTAGACATCATTCACGGAAACATAGTTAGGCTGTATCAAGGATCTTATCATATGCAAACTAATTACGGCAAACCTATATCATTATTGAAAAAATACATACATCAAGGAGCAAAAATGATACATCTAGTTGATCTAGATGGAGCACAAAATCCAGTAAACAAACAAAGTTTATTAATTCATCAATTAATAAAAGAAGCCTATCCGTTATCAAAAATACAAATAGGAGGAGGTATACGTAGCGCTGCAGATATAGAAATGCTTCTAGAATCAGGAGCAAAACGTATAGTATTAGGTTCTATAGCAATTACAAAACCAAAAATAGTAAAAAAATGGTTTGAATATTTTGATCCAAATACTTTAGTTTTAGCGATAGATATACGTATTTATTCTCCAGAAGATCGAAAAATTGCTATTTACGGCTGGCAAAAAGAAACCAATTTGCAACTAGAACAAATAATAGAAGAATATCATGCCGTAGGATTAAAACATGTTATTTGTACAGATATTTCTAAAGACGGAACTTTATTCGGCAGCAATATATCTTTATATCAATCAATATGTCATTCTTGGCCAAAAATATCGTTTCAATCGTCTGGCGGTGTTAGTGAATTAACAGAAATATCCAAATTACGTTCTTCTGGAGTCAAAGGAATCATTATTGGTCGTGCTTTTTTAGAAAATAAATTCACTATTGATGAGGCTATATCATGCTGGTAAAACGAATAATTCCCTGTCTTGATGTAGCTAATGATAAAGTAATAAAGGGAATACAATTTAAAAATCACAAAATTGTAGGAGACATTTTAGATTTAGCAAAACGATATGCAAAAGAAGGAGCTGACGAATTAGTATTTTATGACATCACAGCATCACCTAGCAACCAGGTAGTAAATAAAAAGTGGGTTTCTCAAGTTGCCGAAATAATAAATATACCATTTTGTGTTGCTGGAGGCATAAGTACATTAAAACAAGCTAAACAGATTCTTGCATCAGGAGCAGATAAAATTTCGATTAATTCTCCTGCTTTAATCAATCCAATACTAATCCAAGAACTAGCCGATCACTTAGGTACACAATGCGTTGTAGTTAGTATTGACACTTGGCATAATCCTAAAAAAAAAATTTACCAAGTACAATGCTATACCGGGGACAGTTCTCGTACGAAAGTCACAGTGTGGCAAACATTGGATTGGGTGCAAAAAGTGCAAGAATATGGGGCTGGAGAAATAGTATTAAACATGATGAATCAAGATGGTATGAAAAATGGTTACGATTTGGATCAATTGCGACATATTAGAAAACATTGTAAAGTACCACTTATAGCTTCTGGTGGAGCTGGTACTGCTCGACATTTCTTGGAAGCTTTTCGTGATGCTGACGTAGACGGTGCGCTGGCAGCTTCAGTATTTCATAAAAAAATTATTGATATTCATAAATTAAAACAGTTCTTAGCCAAAAAAGGAATAAAAATTAGATTATGCTAATTAAAAATAAGCATCAACAATTAAATTGGACTAAAAATCACGGTCTAGTACCCGCTATCATACAACATGCTAAATCAGGAGAAGTATTAATGCTAGGGTATATGAGTCAAGAATCAATGCTCAAAACCGAAAAAACTCAGTATGTTACTTTTTTTTCACGTAGCAAAAATAGATTATGGACTAAGGGAGAACAATCCGGAAATGTACTAAAATTAGTTAGTTGGCATGCAGATTGTGATCATGACGCATTATTGATTTTTGTTTTACCTCATGGCCCTACTTGCCATAACAATACTAGTAGCTGTTTTCATCCTGGGATATCAGAATTAAGTTTCCTTTATCAATTAGAAAACATTATATCTTCAAAAAAAAATATACCATACCATCCCTCCAATACATCCTATACATCTCGTTTGTATACTAGTGGTATCAAACGCATCGCTCAAAAAGTTGGAGAAGAAGGTCTAGAAACAGCTCTTGCGGCAATTTCCTCTTGTAGTAATACAACAGAACTTATTAATGAAGCATCGGACCTGATTTATCATTTATTAGTTCTATTACAATATAAATCATTAACTTTTAACGAAATCATCCAAGAATTAAAAATTCGAAATAATAATAATAAACCGATAAATAATAATATATAGGAATCAATCAAATAATATGATAGAACCAAACATTACTAACACTATTACCGATTATTTATATATTACAAACAGCATGATAAGTTTAATAACAATATTAAATTTTAATTTATTAGGTATATATAGTATACAGAACTAGTAATACACATTTTACGACGACAATTCTCCAAATTGTATAAATATTTCTCTGTTTTTTTGAATAATAAAAAAATAAACGACAAAATTGATAATAGCCAATACCCTATCCTGGGATAGGGTATTGGCTATTATTTAAATATTTAATTAATATAACATATTATGATTTATGTATTTATTTTAACCAATCAGTATGGAACGCACCTTCTTTATCACAACACGCATAGGTGTGTGCGCCGAAACAATCTCTTTGCGCTTGAATAAGATTTGCAGGTAATACATCGCTACGATAACTATCATAATACGCTATAGCAGCGGATAAAGTAGGCATTGGAATACCGTATTTAACGCCACAAACCACCACATCTCTCAACATTTGTTGGTAATCATTTGCGATAGTGACACAATATGGAGACAACAGCAAATTAGTAATTTCTGGGTTTTTAGAATAAATATCAATAATTTTTTGTAAAAATTTAGCCCTAATGATACATCCTGCGCGAAAAATTTGAGCAATTTGTTTATAGTTTAAATCCCAATGATACTTATCAGACGCAATTTTCAATTGATAAAAACCTTGTGCATATAAAATAATCTTACTAAGATATAATGCTTTCCGTGCTTTTTCCAAATATAAACATTTACTCTCAAAATAATGTTTTCTATCGGGTCCTGGCAATATTTGGGATGCTTTTATACGTTGCTTTTTAAGTGCAGATATATAACGAGCAAACACTGATTCAGTAATCATGTTTAACGGTATTTCCAAATCAATCGCATCTTGACTAACCCATGCTCCGGTACCTTTATGATCTGCCACATCTAATACAGAATCAATGACACAACCATGATCAGCATCTTCTTGTTTCACGAGGATACGACTTGTTATTTCAATCAGATAGCTATTTAATTCACCTTTATTCCATTGATTAAAAACCTCACCTAATTCCTCGTGAGTTAAATGAAATATATTTTTCAAAAAAAAATATATTTCAGAAATTATCTGCATATCTCCATACTCTATACCGTTGTGTATCATCTTTACATAATGACCAGATCCATTTGGTCCTATGTATGCAACACAAGTTTCATCGCCAACACGAGCAGCAATTGCTTGCAAAACCGGCTCAACCATTTTATATGCATCTATTTGCCCGCCAGGCATAAGCGATGGTCCTTTTAAAGCTCCTTCTTCCCCCCCAGAAATTCCAGTGCCAATAAAATTTATCCCTCTTTTTGATAATTCAAGATTACGACGCATAGTATCTTTATAAAATGAGTTACCCCCATCAATTAAAACATCTCCTGGTTTTATATGCGGAGACAATATTTTAATAATATTATCAACATTTGTTCCTGCTGTGACCATTAAAAATATAAAACGGGGCTTATCTAAAGATAATACAAATTCCTCTATTGAATAATATGGAATGATATTCTTTCTTGGATTATTAATAACAACTGCATCGGTTTTGTGCTTAGAACGATTGTAAATAGAAACGCAATAATCTCTGCTTTCAATGTTTAATGCTAAATTCCGACCCATAACACCCATACCAATAATACCAATCTTTTGTTGTTTGAACATGTCTGCTCCTCTATGGTATAAGTATGTTTTATATTTTAATAATAGCTAAATGTTAAATTTTTATCTGGTTTGCAGTAAAAAGTATTATACATAAATATAGCAATATCAAAATAAAAAATTATTTAAACAATGTTAAATACAAACATAAATTTCCAAGTAATTGGAAATCATCACTGTTCTCAAATCACAACTAATGCGGATATTTATTTGAAACACATAAATATCTTATAAATACAACATCTACATGCATGCATCTATACATTATAATAAAATTTACAATTCACCTGTATTAAACTAAATTAAATTTAAATACATAATCAACCTGTAAAAAAATAGACTGTTATGCATCGTAAAAAATATCATTCTCAATATATTACTTATAGATGTAAAACTATTAAAAATAACTAAACATAATTTTAATTAGCGTAATATTTACACACATATATACACATACTATAATGGTAAATATAAACAATAGAAAATACCATTTTCAATAGTTTATAATATATGTTACCATACTGCCCATTTAAATCTCTAAATTAATTTATTATATGACTACAAGAAAAATGTTAGTTACTTGTGCTCTGCCTTATGCTAATGGTTCTCTACATGTTGGACATATGTTAGAGCATATACAAGCAGATATTTGGGTTCGTTATCAGCGCATGCAAGGTAATCGTGTATATTTTATTTGTGCAGATGATGCACATGGCACTGCCATTATGTTAAAATCACAACAACTTAACATAACACCAGAAAAAATGATTACCCAAATACAACAAGAGCATAAGCAAGATTGCTACAAATTCGGAATTAGCTATGATAACTATTATTCTACTCACAGCGAAGAAACTCGTGAATTATTACATGATATTTACTTTCGCTTAAAAAAAAATGGATTCATTAAATCTAAATTTATTTATCAATTGTACGATTCCGAAAAAAATATATTTTTACCAGATCGTTTTGTAAAAGGTATATGTCCAAGATGCAAAGCATCTGAACAATACGGAGATAATTGCGACATATGCGGCGCTATTTACACCTCTCTAGATCTTATACATCCAAAATCAGTTATTTCTGGATCATCTCCAATAATACGAAAATCTAAACATCTCTTTTTTGATTTACCAGCTTTTACTGATACATTACGTATGTGGATACGATCCGGCAGCATACAAGAAGAAGTAGCTAATAAAGTAGAAGAATGGTTTAAATTAGGTTTAAAGCAATGGGATATTTCTAGGGATGCTCCTTATTTTGGGTTTAAGATTCCTAATACCTCAGAAAAATATTTTTATGTCTGGATGGACGCAACCATAGGATATATGGGGACATTTAAAAACCTATGCAAAAAAAATAAAAATATATCTTTTAAGGATTTTTGGTGTTCACATTCTAAAACAGACTTATACCATTTCATAGGAAAAGATATTATTTATTTCCATAGCCTGTTCTGGCCAGCTGTTTTATCAGGTAGTCAGTTTCGTACACCAACTAATATATTTGTGCATGGACATGTTACTTTAAATGGATCTAAAATATCAAAATCTAAAGGCACATGTATTAACGTAAGGACTTATCTATCATACTTAAATCCAGATTACTTGAGATATTATTACGCTACCAAACTTTCATCTCATATTAACGACATAGATTTAAATTTAGCAGATTTTACTACTAAAGTAAATGCGGATGTTATCAACAAAGTATTAAATTTAGCGTCTAGAAATTCTGGATTTATACATCACTATTATAATGGTCACTTATCTAATACGTTAATGAATCCTATTCTATATAATATGTTTGTTGAATCCAGACACTTTATAGGGGAACTATTTCAAAAACGAGACTTTAACTACGCTATGCGTAAAATTATGCAATTGGCAGATGAAGCTAATCGTTATATCGATAAAAATGCCCCATGGCATATTGCAAAAGAAACAAGCCGCAGACAAGAGGCATTATCCATTTATTCTATGGGTATTCAATTGTTCCGCATTTTAATGATCTATTTAAAACCTGTTTTACCTAATTTAAGTAAATATAGTGAACATTTTCTTAACACTCATCTTACATGGAACAGTATCCCCATACCTTTGTTAGGCCATCGAATTAACAAATTTAAAATAATTTTCTCTCATATTCGTCCTGATCAAATTTCATCTATAGTAGATACATCTCAATTGCATATTCCGGATTCTAATATATAAATACATATGTGTAGTAGAAATAACTTTTAATGCTAATAAAACACGATAAAAAAAAATTAAATAACGCATATTATTGTGCACACTTTAATAATCAAGCAACTAAAATATGCACTTATTATCAAAAATTAAACTTGTCAAAAATAAAAATTCTTATTTTAAATAAAAAATCATGCTAAAAATTTTTGTATATTTTCTGGAAATATAACTCTGTTATTATCTTGATATCATTCAACATACAAATAGACCTAAAATAGGGCGTAGTATTATTATTATTTAAATCAATAAAAATATTTTAATAAAATTAAAATACAAAAATACTATTAATTCTGTTTAAATACTTTAATACGAATAATGCTATTCTAACGTTTTCCATTAAAAGTAATGCCTCGATATATATATATTCTATAACAAAACATTACTTTAAAAAACAAGACAACTTATAATTATCATGCGTTAACAATAATAAACATAATTAAATATATAATATAATTTTCTTATGAAAATCACTCCTTTCACTCATATGTCATAATTACTCAATTTAATTTATTTTATCTACATAAAATACTTATATGAATACAATTAATATAATTAAAAAATTTTTAGTTTCTAATCCCAACTACACTATACTTATTTTTGCTCATAAAATATATATCCTAAAAAACCACTTAATTTCATCACAATTAAATCAACGAATCCAAACATAACATATACCTCTTATATGCCAAAATTAGATTATCGCAATCTATATTAATTAATGTAGACAAGGACACCCACATTAAAAATTTCCATATCTTAATTATTTCTTGTAGTAAACTTAATCACAAAAAATAAATTCGTATGTTAGTTATAAAACAACACTCGAAAATTTATTTTTTGAGTAAAAATACGATAAAAATTTACACAATTTTTATTTTTGATAAAAATAATTTTTAAAAATACTTTAATACCACACACATAGGACATTTGATGTCCTATATCGAAGTAAAAATTAATTATTTTGCATCATTATCACATTTCTAGATTTTACAAATTTTTGTTTATAAAATGTATCAATAACTATAAATTTATAACAAATATAACTTAATCGCTACAATACGTAATCGTATGCAAAAACTCTTTTCTAACATTTGAATTAGATTCAAATAAACCCCCTAATGCAGTAGTAGTTGTAGTGCTGCTACCATCATGAATACCTCTAGCTCTAACACAATAATGCACTGCATCAATAAATATTGCCACATTATTTGTATTGAGCAACGTTTGTAATGCTAAAAAAATTTGTTTTGTCAATCGTTCTTGTAACTGAGGTCTTTTAGAAAAAAAATGCACTATTCTATTTATCTTAGATAAACCAATTACATTTTTTTCTGGAATATAAGAAATAGTAACTTTACCATTAAAAACAATAAAATGATGTTCGCAAGTACTAGTGATATTGATTCCTCGCACTGTAATCATTTCATTAATTTGCATAGTATTTTGAATAATAGCAATTTTAGGAAAATTTGAATAATTTAAACCTAAAAAAATTTCTTCTGTATACATCTTAGCTATACGTTTAGGGGTATTTAATAAACTGTCATGTTCTAAATCAAGATTAAGAAGATGCACAATAGCTCTCATATGATTTTCAATACAACGTTTACGTATTTGATGATCAATATTTAATTCAATTAATGGATTCTCTAATCCTCGCGCTGACAAAGCATCACGTACTAATAACGCCTCTTGTGTCAATATAGACATATAAATTTCTCTAAAAATGTATTCATAAAAACCCTTCAGTGCAATATACCGTACTTGAAATAAAATTAAAAATAACCCAATTAGATTAATTATACACTAATTAATAATAAATCCTTATATTGTATTATTATGGAATTTATAATCGAATATATTAATTTTTTTAATTACTTAGCTTTTCTTATAAAATTACATTTTTTATAAAATCACCTACGTATTATCAACACGTTTATATTGTATTAAACAATATATAAACAATTTATATAAAATAAATATACTTTTATTATGATAAATAGATATATCTGTAAATTAAATCTGTAACTTTCATTACATATATAAATATAAACTGTAAATCTAGCAATCATTAAAATATAGAATATAAATTATGTTTATTTATTTTATTTTAGTATACTTTATCACTACCATTGTATATATATGAATATATACAATGGTAGTGTATGTGTTGTATAAAAAAATTAAAATATTAAAAAATTAATTAAATTATTATTAAATATCTGCTTTATTATATTATATATAATTTATTTACCTCATCAAATTTATAAAATTAGATAAAAATTAAATCGTGAAATATTACGATAACAGTACTTATAAAATCTGTGATTTTTATGATCAAACATATATTGATATACTTACATAAATAAAACTTAAATATAATTAAATTCCCTAATAAAGTATATACGATAATTTTTAAACTGTTTATATTATTTAAAATGTCAAACATTGATATGATTCATATAAATAAATCATATACAATAACACTAAATAATTATATCATATATAATATTTAATTATAATAAATGATTATTTATGTTATATCATATTAATGATGTGAATACATTATTACATTTATATTACAATTGAATTAATTATGAAAATATTTAATAGGTGCGACAGTAATGTTAAAAATTAAAGCTAATTTACGTATTTATCAAAAGAAAAGCGCAACAAGGCGATTACGCAAACAAAACAAATGTCCAGCTATAATCTACAGTAAAGGTAATGAACCAAATTTATCCATTATGTTGAATCAAAACGATATCTTGCATCCTGATACTGTAGTGCAATTACATAAGAATAGTATTATTCTATTGTGTATTGAAAACAAACAATCTATTACAGTTAAAATACAAGAGATGCAGTATCATCCTTTTAAGCCTAAACTGATTCATATTGATTTTGAGCGTGTTTAATAAAATAATTTATCCTATACATAATGCTTGACTCTAAAATCTAGATTTTTTACGTAACCTACAACTGTATAGTTCAGTTTAATTTAACATACATTGAATTAAACTGAAAAAATAATCATGAACAACTTAATTGAATTAATATTCGTAATATATACCAATATCAATGTAAACAGAAAAACGATTAATACATATACTACCAACTATATATGATTTATTATAGTTACAAAGAATTTTGAAAAAATATCATGAATATGATCTATGGTAATGTGTTATAAATTTATATCATATAAATTTATAACACTCTTAAAAGAACGGCATGTAGCGTAGCTTGGTAGCGCACCGTCATGGGGTGTCGGGGGTCAGAGGTTCAAATCCTCTCATGCCGAAAATACTTAAATAGATTACTATCTACACGAGAAAACAGTTGTTTTTATCATGTAGATCTAACGCTAATTCTACTAATTTTGTAATTAGTGCTTGGAAATTTAATCCAGTTGCCTCCCACAACTTAGGATACATACTGTTATCAGTAAACCCAGGCAATGTATTAATTTCATTAATAAAAATTTTATTATCCAGAGTTAAAAAAAAATCTACTCGTGCCATTCCAGCACAATTTAATGCTTGAAACGCACGTAAAGTAATACAGCGAATATCATCACTTATTGCATCATCAATTAAAGCAGGTATTATGACCTGCGCTTTGTGTTCTACATATTTATTATAATAAGTATAAAAATTATCATTAGATAATATGATTTCACCACACATACTAATTTCTGGATTATCATTACCTAATACCGCGCATTCCAACTCTCTTCCAATAATAGCTGGTTCTATTAATATCTTATGACTAAAAGAAAAAGCTTTTTCTAATGCTCGATTAAAATTTTTATAATTAGTAACTTTTGATACTCCTATTGATGATCCCTGATTTGCTGGTTTCACAAATAAAGGCAATCCAAAACTAGAAATAAGATCATTGAAATCTATATTATATTGATCGTGTGCCAAAAAAGTTTTAAATGGTACTACTGACAACCCCGCATCACGTAATAAGCGTTTAGACACATCTTTATCCATACCTATAGATGAGCTCAAAATACTAGAACCAACAAATGGTAAATTCATCATACATAATAAACCTTGCAACGCTCCGTCTTCTCCTAATGTTCCATGAATTACAGGAAAAATAACATCAAACTTCAACAACATATTTATGTTTTCAGCATTAAATGCAAATTGGTAAGGACAATTTTGTAATAATATGGAAATATAAGCATCATTTTTATAATGCGATAAGGTATTAGAGTTAGAGTTAATATCTTTCAGATGCCAATATCCTTTTTTATCTATCCACAAAATCATTACTTCAAATCGATATTTATCAATAAACTGTGTAATACACATAGCTGATTTTAATGAAATCTCGTGTTCTGAAGAACGACCTCCACAAATAATCCCAATACACAATTTAGACATACTATATATCCCTTAATAATATTATTATATATTTTAATAAGTAGCGCCCGCACTTAAAACGAAGGCGAATATACATATATATTCGCCTTCGTTTTAAGTGCGGGCGCTACTTATTAAAATATATAAGCTACACCTAACGCCATAATGTCATCAGTACAAATCTGAGTTGCACTGGTAAAATTATCTTTATTCAACAGATTAATTCTATAATCCATGGTAGTGCAAACATTTTTGTTAAAAACGTAACTAGTTCCAACTGTAATACATTTTTTTATAAAATTACTGTAACCATTTTCTACATTACTAGCTTTAGAATGTAAATAAGATATAGAAGGACGTAACCCAAAATTAAATTGATATTGAGCTATTAATTCAACATTCTTAGCCTTATTAGCAAATCCATAATAAATATGCTCTGTTGTATTAGGGTCGTCGCGAAAACTACCGAATGGAGTCATGTGATAAGTTTCTCCATAAACAGCTGCTGTATAAATTCCTTTATTATCATATTTTACTCCAAAAGAATACGCTTCTGCATTGTCATTACAACACACATTACTATCTAAATTACTTTGTTCAACAATACGTTTATTATTGGTATAAGCCGCTGATGCAGCAAACCCATTGTTTAATGAATAAGATACGGAGACTCCATATCCCTCTCCGTTAGCTGTTTTTAAAGTACGGCTCGTTGCTTTATTAATATCATTTTTCCCTTGATATTGTAAAGCAAAATCCAGTCCATCCACACAACCAAAAAGATTTTTATTGCGATATGTAATCACATTTGAACTACGATTGGACAAAAAATTATCTATAAGTGATATATCCCCGCCAAATCCTGGTGTTACATCTGTCCATGCTCCTACATCATATAATACTCCATAATTTCTCCCATAATCAATACTTCCAAAATCTCCAAATTTTATTCCTGCATAACCAATCAAAACCTTATCATTATTATTTACACTAATTTTTTCAGAATTTTTTAAAGAAACTTCATGTTCCCATACACCGAAACCAACAATTTGATCAGTAACATACGTCGTGCCAGAAAAACCATACCTTACAAACGAACCATCCCCATCTTTAGTATTATCTTTAGAAAAATAATGACCACCAACAAGACTACCGAACATACTTAGCGTATTTCCATTCTTATTATAAATCTCAGCAGCTCCGATAGTGCTTGCCATAACCATAGTTACAACTAGGCTAGTGAAACACCGTAATTTCATATTAATACCTCACCATATAATAAGTAATATTATTAAACCTAATGTTCTAATATTAATTCCTTTAACAAAATAAGAATCAAACTCATTCGCCAACCCTTTACTTCTAGGTATCACCTACTAAACTACTTAATGTGCTTTGCCTATAATGACTTCAAAAATCTCTCAAAATAAAATACAGTTTTCAACTAAACCAATTCTATTGCATTATCATATATACAAAATAAACTAGATTCTGTACATAAAATAATAACCCCCATATAGATCTCTATCTATACTATCTGCTATATAGTAGCATGGCAACTTTTTTGTTAAAATCAACAATCTATATAACAATTCCTACAACGTAAAAATCATATTACGTATGATCATTGTATCCAACCTGAATCACAAAATAATTCTATCATAATAGAATCGCATGTTCATTATATTAATTTAATTTAAATCATTATAGCTCTTAATTAAATTAATCCCATCATAGTAATTATCCCTAATTACTATGATGGGATTAATCACTATCACCGAATATTAACAATATATATATCATACAAATACATAATAAAAAATACACAATGCAATATTAATTACGTAGGCACAACAAAAAATCCTATATTATTTAATGTTCTTTACTATTAAACTAATAATTAATAACAATCCAATTCTCAGAAATACTAAATTAAATAAAACAATTTTCACTTTCTACTGATTCCACAACACGCTGTAACCCAACCACACGTTCATCACACGCGGTACGAATTAACATAACTCCTTGAGTATTACGTCTAATAATATTGACTTCGGAAACACGAGTGCGAACTAATCGACCTGAGTCAGTGATCATTACTATTTGATCAGATTGATTTACTTGTACAGCACCAACTACATTCCCATTTCGCTCGGTAACCTTGATAGAAATCACACCTTGAGTAGCACGTGACTTAATTGGATATTCTGATTGATTAGTACGCTTGCCAAAACCATTCTGAGTAACAGTAAGAATAGAACTCTTATCTTTCGGTATGATTAAAGATACTACACGGTCACCATGTAATAAATGAATACCCTTCACACCGATCGCTGAACGCCCTACACTACGCACTTGTGTCTCTTTAAATCGCACAACCTTTCCATAAGCAGTAAATAACATTGCTTCATTATTACCATCAGTTATATCAGCTCCGATCAATTCATCTCCATCATTAAGATTTAACGCAATAATACCAACATTGCGTGGGCGACTAAACTCCGTGAGTGGCGTTTTTTTTACAACTCCACTACTAGTTGCCATAAATACCTGATGTCCTGTTGTATAATTTTGAATTGGCAAAATAGCAGTAATTCGTTCATTGATATCTAATGGTAACAAATTGATAATCGGTTTACCTCGTGATCCACGACTGGCTTCCGGCAATCGATAAACTTTCATCCAATATATGCGCCCATAATTAGAAAATAATAAAACTGTATCATGAGTGTTAGCTACTAATAACCGAGTAATAAAATCTTCTTCCTTAATTCGTGTTGCTAATTTTCCTTTTCCTCCTCTTTTTTGCGCCTCATAATCTGTCAATGGCTGATATTTAACATAACCATGATATGATAAAGTTACTACTACATCCTTTTGATTAATTAAATTTTCAATATTAATATTTTCAAAATCATTACTAATTTCAGTACGACGAAGATCATTATACTCCTCTTTAATCACCAATAATTCTTGTCGGATTACTCTCATGAGACATTTAGGATCTTTTAAAATAGAAATTAAATTTTTTATTTTTTCTAATAAGTTACTATATTCTTTCAATAATTTTTCATACTCCAAAGTAGTAAGTTTATGTAATTTTAAATCTAAAATAGCTTGAACCTGATTCTTAGTAAGATAATATTGATTGTTATGAATAGTGTTATTTATTTCTAACCATTCAGATTCAACAAAATTGACAGGCATTGCTTGTCTCATATCAAGAATATTACCTGGCTTCCACGATGAAGATGTTAAAACAGAACTAGCTTCCACAGAACTATTAGATTGACGGATAAGTTCAATAATTGAATCAATATTATACAAAGCAATAGCTAATCCTTCTAAAATGTGAATACGACTACGAGCTTTTTTTAATTCAAACATAACACGACGTATTACTACTGCACGGCGATGAGACACAAAAGCAGATAAAATATCTTTTAACGACATAATCTTTGGTCGCCCCTGATGCAGGGCTACCATATTAATGCCGAATGAGGTTTGTAATGAAGTTAAAGAATATAAATTATTTAAGATTACCTCACTAATAGCATCACGTTTAATTTCAATAACTATTCGCATACCGTCCTTATCAGATTCATCGCGTAAATTATATATTCCCTCAATGCGTTTTAATTTTGCCAGTTCAACAATTTTTTCTAATAATCGAGCCTTATTAACTTGATAAGGAATTTCATATATCACGATAGATTCACGACCACTTTTAACATCAGTTTCAATTTCCGCGCGAGCACGAATACAAATTTTTCCCCGCCCGGTACTATATGCTTCTTTAAGACCACTGCTATCATTAATAATAGCAGCAGTAGGAAAATCTGGGCCTGGAATATATTTCATCAACCCTTCAACAGTAATATTCTCATTATCTATAAACGCTAAACATCCATTAATTACTTCGGAAAGATTATGTGGAGGGATATTAGTAGCCATGCCTACAGCAATACCAGAAGATCCATTAACTAAAAGATTTGGAATTCTAGCGGGTAATATTCCTGGAATTTTTTCAGTTCCATCATAATTAAGTTCATAATCAACAGTTTCCTTGTCCAAATCCAATAATAACTCATTTGCTATTTTAGACATACGTACTTCAGTATAACGCATAGCTGCTGCTGGATCTCCATCCACTGAACCAAAGTTACCTTGTCCATCTACTAAAGCATAACGCATTAAAAAAGGTTGCGCCATACGTACTATAGTTTCGTATACTGCAGCATCTCCATGAGGATGATATTTTCCAATAACATCACCTACTACCCTAGCTGATTTTTTATAATTTCTATTCCAATAATTACCAAGCACTTGCATGGCGAATAATACACGACGATGTACAGGTTTTAATCCATCTCGTACATCTGGTAATGCACGCCCGACAATTACCGACATAGCATAATCTAAATAAGAATGTGTTAATTCCTCTTCTATACTAATTTGTGTTATTTCCTTAGCAAAATCATTCATGCATTTATATCCTCTATTTATTTTTAGTTCATATGTATACTAAAAACTAGTTTTATAAATTATTTAAACTATAATATAGATTGTTTTAGTAATATTTAAATTATTCTAGCAAGATACATACATTTATCTGTTGATATATAACCTAATGCATAACCATACTTTAACAAACTGATAGTTGTGAGCAATTTATATCCTAATCACTAAATCTATAGAATTTCACATTCCCTATCTTAAGAAGATTTTAACATGAAAGACACAATTATTGAGAAACTTACAACAAATCAAAAAAATATAAATAAAAAAGAAATTGATACATTTTACACACCTGAATCTCAATGGTGGGGTCCTGTTAATACATTTCAACCATTACATCACATTAATTTGATACGTTTCAGTTATATTATTGAACGCAGTAATGGATTATTTGGTAAAAAAATATTAGATATTGGATGTGGCGGAGGTATTTTATCAGAAAGCATGGCGCAAGCAGGCGCAGAAGTCGTTGGATTGGATATAAGTACTTCTGCTTTAGAAGCAGCAAAATCACATGCTTTGCATCAAGGTTTAAATATTCATTACACACAGGAAACAGTAGAAGATCATGCTCTAAAACATGCAAGTCACTACGATGTAGTTACTTGCATGGAAGTTTTAGAGCATGTACCGGATCCCTTATCAATTGTTCAAGCTTGTTCTATCATGATTAAAATAGGCGGATCAGTATTTTTTTCTACATTAAATCGTACTGTTAAATCATGGCTGTTGATTATAATAGGCGCCGAATATATTTTACGTATTATTCCAAAAGGTACTCATACCTTTAATAAATTCATTAATCCATCTGAACTGTTAGAATGGATTGACTCTACCACTTTAGAAGAACAAAACATCACTGGATTATGTTATAATCCCTTTACAAATAAATGCATCTTAGTGAGAAACGTTAATACAAACTATATCTTACATGCTCAACAAAAAAAATAAACACTCCTATATATCTAAAATTAACATATGAGTACTACTTAATGAATAACAAATATTTACGCTACTACTTACACTACTACAGGATCATTTCAAAAATTTTAAAATGATAAATACGATTCTTAAGAATATAATTAGATTACTCAATTATATTAAAAATTATAATACGTATTATAATATAATAGAATATATTTGCTCGATGTATTAGTTATTACTAATTTTTTAATTACCTATACCAAATTGAAACGATATAAGATTCTTAACTTGCGTTACTATTTAACTATCACTACTTTATATACAAAAAAATTACAATGTCATCATTAATTCATCACTCTGTCACAAATCTGAATCACAATTTATTTCTCATGAATTACTTGACTAATATTATTAGTATTTCACAATAGGTATGTAATTATATGAACCAAACTCTACTAGTTACCAAACGAAACGGTCATCACGAACCTATTAATCTGGATAAAATTCACCGAGTTATTAATTGGGCCGCCAAAGGCTTAGAAAAAATCTCTGTTTCACAAGTAGAATTACGTTCTCACATACAACTTTATAACGGAATAAAAACTTCTGATATTCAAGAAACTATCATAAAATCAGCAGCAGACCTAATTTCCGAAGAAGAACCAGACTATCAATATTTAGCAGCACGTTTAGCAGTATTTCATCTACGTAAAAAGGCTTACGGCCAATTTGAACCGCCAAAACTTTATAATCATGTGTTACGATTAATAAAAATTGGTAAATACGATAAACATTTATTAGATGATTACAATGCGGAAGAATTTGATCAAATGGATACATTTATTGATCATTGGCGAGACATGAATTTTTCATATGCTGCTGTGAAACAATTGGAAGGGAAATACTTAGTACAAAATCGGGTAACCGGAGAAATTTATGAAAGCGCTCAGTTTTTGTATATATTAACTGCAGCCTGTCTATTCTCTAAATATCCTAAAAAAACTCGCATGAATTATATTCAACAATTTTACAATGCAATCTCAACTTTTAAAATTTCTTTAGCAACACCTATTATGTCTGGAGTACGTACACCAACACGCCAATTTAGTTCCTGTGTATTAATTGAATGTGATGACAGTCTTGATTCTATTAATGCAACGTCCAGTGCTATTGTAAAATATGTGGCTCAACGAGCTGGAATAGGTATTAACGCTGGACGTATTAGAGCGTTAGGTAGCCCAATACGCAACGGAGAAGCATTTCACACCGGATGTATTCCATTTTATAAACATTTTCAAACAGCGGTAAAATCATGTTCTCAAGGAGGCGTGCGAGGGGGAGCTGCTACATTATTTTACCCTATTTGGCATTTAGAAATAGAAAATTTACTTGTTTTAAAAAATAACCGTGGTGTAGAATCCAATAGAATACGTCATTTAGATTATGGCGTACAAATTAACAAATTAATGTACCAACGTCTTGTTCAAGGAGAATATATTACACTATTTAGTCCATCTGATGTACCAGGATTATATGAAGCTTTTTTTGCCAATCAAAATGAATTCGAAGACTTATATCACACATATGAAAACAATCGCAGCATCAGACACCGAAAAATTAAAGCAATAGAACTGTTTTCTTTGATGATGCAAGAAAGAGCTTCTACTGGAAGAATTTATATTCAACACGCAGATCACTGTAATACTCATAGTTCTTTCAATAGTATTACCGCTCCAATTCATCAATCCAATTTATGTCTAGAAATAACATTACCCACTAAACCTTTAAACAACATTAATGACTATAATGGTGAAATTGCTTTATGTACCTTATCTGCTTTCAATCTTGGTAATATTGAAAAGCTTGATGACCTATCTGAACTTGCTACTTTGATAGTACGAGCTCTTGATGCTCTATTAGACTATCAAGATTACCCCATTCCCGCTGCACAACGCAGTGCTATAAGAAGACGTTCTTTAGGAATTGGAGTAATTAACTATGCTTATTATCTCGCTAAACATGGGGTACGCTATTCAGACGGCAGTGCTAATAAATTAACACACCGTACTTTTGAAGCTATTCAATATTATCTATTAAGAGCTTCTAATAATTTAGCTAAAGAAAAAGGATCTTGTGAATGGTTTCATGACACTTCATATGCAAAAGGCATCTTACCTATTGATACATATAAAAAAGACCTGAATTCATTTATTAATGAACCATTACATTATAACTGGGAAGATTTACGCGCTAAAATCAGACAATATGGATTACGAAATTCTACATTATCCGCATTAATGCCATCAGAAACTTCATCACAGATTTCCAATGCCACTAACGGAATAGAACCTCCCAGAGGCTACATTAGCATAAAAGCCTCAAAAGATGGAATTTTGCGTCAAGTAGTACCTGAGTTTATTAGACTAAAATCTGCCTATGAATTATTATGGCAAATACCAGATAATCGAGGATATCTACAATTAGTGGGAATTATGCAAAAATTTGTTGATCAATCCATTTCAACTAATACTAATTATGATCCCTCTCGCTTTCCAGAGTCTAAAGTGCCTATGAAACAACTACTAGCAGATTTATTATATGCATATAGACTGGGTATTAAAACTCTATACTATCACAATACCCGTGATGGCGCTCAAGACATACAGAAACTACCACATAATCAACCAAACATTTGTACAAGTGGTGCTTGTACAATTTAGACATGAAACTATATTATTTGCAACATAAAATGACATATATTTGTGTCTGTTTTTAACAAAGGAATAAAAATGACTTATACAACCTTTTCCCAAAATCAAAATAACCAACTGCTTGAACCAATGTTTTTAGGACAACCAGTAAATATCGCTCGATTTGACCAACAAAAACATCCTATTTTCGAAAAACTAATCGAAAAACAACTTTCTTTTTTTTGGCGCCCAGAAGAAATAGATATTTCCAGAGATCGTATAGATTTTCAATCATTACCAGATCATGAAAAACACATTTTTATTAGCAATTTAAAATACCAAACATTATTAGATTCTATTCAAGGACGCAGTCCTAATATCGCATTGCTCCCATTAATTTCTATACCAGAACTGGAAACTTGGGTAGAGACTTGGTCATTTTTTGAAACCATCCACTCCCGTTCCTATACTCATATTATCCGCAACATTGTTAGTCATCCATCTTTAATATTTGATGATATTATCAGTAACGAAGAAATTTTAAAACGCGCTAAAGATATTTCAACGTACTATGATGATTTGATTGAATTAACCAGTTATTATCATATCTTAGGTCCCGGTATTCATAAAATTAATAATAACACTGTTACGGTAAACTTACATGAACTTAAAAAAAAATTATATTTATGTTTAATTAGCGTTAACGTGTTAGAGGCTATTCGTTTTTATGTAAGCTTCGCTTGTTCTTTTGCATTTGCTGAACGTGAGTTAATGGAAGGCAATGCAAAAATTATACGATTTATAGCTCGTGATGAAGCTTTACATTTAAACGCTACTCAACATATGCTAAATCTAATGCGCTTTGGATTAGATGATCCAGAAATGGCTGATATCAGTGCAACGTGTCAGCAAGAAAGCTATGCATTATTTTTAATGGCTGCAGAACAAGAAAAAAATTGGGCTAATTATTTATTTAAAGATGGGTCTATGATAGGTTTAAACAAAGATATACTATGTCAATACATTGAATATATCACCAACATACGTATGCAAGCAATAGGGCTGGAATCGCCTTTTAAGATAAGATCTAACGTGATCCCTTGGATTAATTCTTGGTTGTCATCAGATAATGTTCAAGTGGCACCGCAAGAAGTAGAAGCAAGTTCTTATCTAGTAGGGCAAATAGATACTAACATTCATGACAACGAGTTTAATGATTTTCAATTGTAAAATATTTATTTATTCAAAAAAATATTTGAATCTAAAATTCACATATAATAATAAAAGATATCGTTCTTTATTGGAAGCATTAGAAATACACCGTATACCATCGCTAAATTATCAATGTCGATCAGGTTACTGTGGAAGTTGTCGAGCTTTATTAATACAAGGAAAAGTACAATATTATAAAGAACCTTTAGGTTATGTTAGTTCCGATGAAATTTTGATATGCTGTTGCGCCCCTATAGAAAATATTGTCTTAAAATTACTGTAACCATACTTTTTAATAATATCATCGCTAGCATGCATTATAACACAAAAAATAATTTATTAAATGATTGAAAATATATATAAAAAATCTTTAATTATATCTTTCATCTAAAACGATCCAATTGAATAACCTGTTGGATATATTAGATGGACAAGGTAAATCATAGGTTGAGGATATAATCCCAAAAACAATATTAAAAAAGATACAATAATCACTACTATCCCATCAGGAGTGACACTCCAACTAGATGGAGAATCAGAGTTTATTTTCAAACGATGTATAGGATTAATATATAAATTTATTATAATTCTTAAATAATAAAATATACTAATAACACTACTCATGGCTATAAAAACAGTAAGCCACCACAATTCACTATTCACTCCCAAAACAAATAAATAAAATTTTCCAATGAAACCTAATGTTATAGGTATACCTGCTAAAGATAATACAATAATTGTAAATAATACCGATAACATTGGTTGAGACCAAAAAAGACCGCGATATGTAAAGAATACATCTGTATCTTCATTAGCACAACAAACAGACATTATAGTGATAACACCAAATGCTCCTATACTAGTAAGCACATAACTTACGAGATAAATACCAATGGTCTCCAAAGCAATAGGATTGCTTTGGAATACCGCAATTATACCAACTAATATATAACCTATATGTGCGATCGAAGAATAAGCTAACACCCGTTTAATATTATTTTGTTTAATAGCCATTAAATTTCCAAATAACATTGAACAACATGCAGTTCCTGATAAAAACATACAAAATATCTTATTATATTGATCAGGAAAAACCATAAACAATCGCATCAATACCGATATTATAGCTATTTTACTACTAGTCATCAGATACAGTGATACTGAAGATGGCGCGCCCTGATATACATCAGGGGTCCATAAATGAAAAGGAACTAATGACAATTTAAATCCGAACCCAACCATCATCATACCTAGTCCTGTGATCAACATAGGAACAGGTTGATGAGATGCAACGAGATGTAGACCTAATAACCGACTAATATCATCAAAAGACAAACAACCAGTGGTAGCATATATCAACGCTATTCCAAATAATATAAACGATGAAGATACTCCAGATAATATAATATATTTAACACTTGCTTCTAAAGAAAATTTTTTAAAAAAAGAATAACCTATTAATCCAAATAACGGCAATGCAATCAGTTCTATCCCCAAAAATAACATTGCCAAATGATTTGCAGTGGCTAACAGAATACAGCCAATACTAGAAATAAGCAATAGCAAACAAAATTCATCACGATTACTTGGATAACTCGACAACCACTTATAAGCCAATACAGCGCTTGACAAACTAGAAATTAACATTAACATGATACATAATAAGGTAAAATCATCAATACATATTAATTGAAAAACATTTCGAGCACTTTTATTCCATATCACCCCAAGAGATACAATTGCTAAACTAAATCCAAATATTGTCAGCAAAATATGTAAAAATAAATTACGACGATATGCGATTGATAACATAATAATAACTGTTGTCATTCCAATAATTAATATAGGTAACAATGCAATAATGATTTGTATCCAAGTTATTGTCATGATAAAATACGATCCTATCATCGTTACAATCTAATCTAATCATATAGAACAATTACATTCTTCTAACCAAATATAAAGACTTTGCATAGTTGCATATGAGATATTTAAAATACATTGTGGAAAAAAACCAATTAAAAAAATACATGATAACAATGTTATGATAATACACTTTTCTCGTAGTGTCATATTATTTAATAACCCACTTCCACGAGTTCTAAAAGTCAATGTTGGGCCGTAATATATGCGTTGCATTAAAACAAGGGAATAAATTGACGAAAATATTATTCCAAAACAAGCTATTATTGTGATTATAGGTGCTACGTGAAAATTACCAATCAAAATCATCACTTCTCCGATAAAATTTCCAGTACCCGGTAATCCGAGTGTTGCTACTGCAAAACACAAAGAAAAAGCAGGCATTAAATACATACTACTCCATAACCCTCCCATTAAACGCATGTCTCTAGTATGTATCCGCTCATATAATTGACCACAAAGTATAAACATTCCAGAAACAGATAAGCTATGAGAAATCATGTGTATAACAGCACCTTGATATGACAATTGAGTGCCACTATAAATTGCAATTAATATAAATCCCATATGAGATATGCTACTGTATGCAATTAAACGTTTAACATCAGTTTGCGCAAATGCCATACAAGCGCCATAAAAAATATTTAAAAGACCCAAGCACATAACTATTGCTGCAAAAGATTTCGAAGCACAAGGAAACAAAGGTAAAACAAATCGGAAAAACCCATAAGCAGCTGTTTTCAATAAAATTCCAGATAAATCAACTGATCCAGCAGTAGGAGCGTGACTATGCATATCTGGTAACCAACCATGAAATGGGACAATTGGCATTTTTACTGCAAAAGCGAAAAAAAAACCTAACATAATCAAATATTCCATATGTGCTGGCAACGTTATATTTAATAAATCTTGATAACTAAACGACCATACTCCATTTATATTATAATTTATAGAAACAAGAGCAATAATAGAAATCAACATGAATAAACTGCTAAATTGAGTATAAACAAAAAATTTAATAGCAGTATTAATACGATCACTTCTATTTGCTTCTTTATGCCCCCATAAAGATATTAAAAAATACATCGGAATAAGCATTATTTCCCAGAAAAAAAAGAATAAAAACATGTCAACTGATAAAAAAACACCAACAACTCCACCTAAAACCCATAATAAATTAAAATAAAAAAGACCTTGCCAACGCTGAATCTCACACCAAGAACATAGCACTGCCATACATCCTAAAAACCCCGTTAATGTAACCATTAATAAAGAGAATCCATCTAACGCTAAATGAACACTAATTCCGAATCTTGGGATCCAGAGACATGCGTATTCTAATTGCCATTTCGGAAATACATACTCTGCAGGGTACACATTTAACACACTATGATACTCATACTTCCATAAAAACACTGCAATAATCAGTGTTATGCTCATTCCAGATAAAGCAATCCAACGAGGTATCCAATATCCAATACGTTCTGACTGCCAACATAATAATCCGAAAACAAAAGGAATAAATACTAAAATCAACAATAACATACTATTTTATCGCTGAAAAATATACACTAAACATTTATATTGCCTCGTATAACAATTAATAATTGCTAACACAATCTAAATACGGTTATATATTAACATCATAATTAATATAATAACTGCTCCTATATTCATTGATACTATATACCAACTTAGTTTCCCATTTTCACTCAACGTCAAACCATTCTTAATACAACATAAAAATGATGTGATAATATGCACAATTACATCAACTGGATCATAATAAGACAATTTTTTGGTTATAAACAAATATGGTTTTACAAATATTAATTTGTAAAACCAGTCAAACCCCCACCCATAATAACATAACAATACTATGTATCGCTCTGCTAATTCTTCTGCACGAGGTCTTACAACCTGTCTTGTAATCCCACGTAAAGAATCTACCCAAAAAATTGATGCCAACCAGACACCAAAAATCACTAAGAACCCAGATACTATTTCAAAATAGATTCGACTATAACTATACGCTGCGCTAACATTGATACTCACTGCATCTATTAATGCAGGTAATTTTATCCATCCTCCAATAAACGTAGATAATAATGATAACAAAATCAAAGGCAAATTTTGAGTAATTTTATTAGAGAAACGTGGCTCTATTTTTCTATCACCATGAAACACAACAAAAATCATACGAAACGTATAAATAGGCGTTAAAAACGCCCCTATTAATCCAGACAACAAGAAAAAATAATCATGATTAGCTAATGTTTTCAACATAATCATTTCTTTTGAATAAACTCCAGCAGTAATTATAGGTATTCCAGATAAAGATGCTCCGCCTATTAAAAAACAAAAATAAATTAAAGGTATAAATTTATATAATCCTCCCATTTTAAAAATATTTTGTTCATGTCTACAAGCATAACTTAATGAACCTGCGGCTAAAAATAATAACGCTTTAAAAAAAGCATGTGTTACCAAATGCAACATAGCTGCATCCCAATGTTGCCCGCCAAGTGCTAAAAACATATATCCTATTTGACTCATAGTAGAATACGCTAAAATCTTTTTAATATTACTTTGAAACAATGCTGAACAACTGAATAGTACTACGGTTAATGAACCAATAACGCCAGTCAAATATAAAATGCTCGGAGTCATCAAAAAAAAGTTATTCATGCGAATTATTAAATATACACCAGACGTTACCATAGTAGCCGCATGAATCAATGCCGATACTGGAGTTGGTCCAACCATAGCGCTTATTAACCAAGTGTGTAAGGGTAATTGAGCTGATTTACCTATTGCTCCAATAAGTAGCATCAAAGATATCCATGTAATTTCATTGTAAGCCTGACATGATGAATATTTCAATTCTAATGTTAATAATTCATTTAAACTTAAAGTATGATATTGATCATAAATCATGAACAATGCACATATCAAACATATATCGCCAAAACGAGTAGTAATAAATGCTTTTAAAGCTGCTGTTCCATTCCTAGAATCAAAATAATAAAAACCAACTAATAAATAACTACACAGACCTACACCTTCCCATCCAAAATACATTAACAATAAATTATCTGATAAAACCAAAAGCACCATGTTTGCCATAAATAAATTAGTATAAGCAAAAAAACGAGAATACCCTTCACATCCTCTCATATACCAAACGGCATATAAGTGAATAATAAATCCAACGCCAGTAATTACTGATAACATGATCAAGGATAACCCATCTAATCTAAGTGCTACAGTAACGCATAAATCATTAATAGAAAACCACGTCCAAAGCTCCTGAATAAACGCAAAAGTAACGTAATTACTAGAATTACAACAAAAATCAAATATGATGCATATAGTAACAAATGCTGATACACCTATAGTACCTGCTCCTATTATAGCAGAAGTATTTTCAGACCATTTTCCTTGAGAAATAGCTAACGTAATAAATCCTAACAATGGAAAAAGTATAGTCAAAACAAGTAGATTCATCCACGCATCTCTCTAATATTATCGACATGTAATATGCGATAACGACGATACAATTGAAGTAATAATGCTAAAGAAATTGCAGACTCAGAAGCAGCTAAAGTGATTACTAAAATATACATAACTTGCCCATCCGCTTGCTCCCAACAAGATCCTACTATCACAAATGCTGAAGCAGCAGAGTTAATCATAATTTCTAGCCCTAACAGGATAAACAATAAATCACGTCTTATTATTATACCTACTAAGCCCAATATAAATAAAATTATAGATAAACTAAGACCATGCGATAAAGGAATCATATTTTATATTCTTGTGATTGAATAGAATCAACACAATCATCAGATAATGTATATTCTTGAGACAAATGAAATACAGAAATCAATGCACTCAACAACAAAAATGACGCTAGCTCTACCATTAATATATATGGCCCAAATAACACAATGCCAACTTGCTTTACGTCTATGACTGACTTATGTATATTTATCAAATAATCTGTTAACCCAAAAGAAATATACAGCAAGATGATAAGTAATATACCCAATAGTAACACAACACCACAACATAATATGGGGCTTAAAAATCTACTATCTTGTTGCATAGCAAATATAATAGTTTTCGTGTTAAGCATCATTATTACAAATACAAATAGAACCATGATAGCTCCAGCATAAACAATAATTTCCACGGATCCAGCCAAAGATTCTCCTAAAGAGAAAAAATTACATGATATAGATAAAAATGAAACAATTAAATATAACAAGGCATGCATTGGATTATAATGTAATATTACACATATCGTAGATAGTATGGCTATAATGCCAGAGATATAAAATAAAGCCGTCATAACACACACTCCTCATTGACCTTCGCTTGAAAATTAAGGTAGTATGTTTTTAACATTTATGGGCTTCGATTCTTTTTTCGCGTCTCCCTTTTTTTTATCTAAGATTTCTTTACCAGAAAATTGATAAAAATCATATTCAGAATATTTTCCAGGACCCGATATTAATAAATCAGATTTTTCATACACTAAATCATGTCGTTTAAAATCACTCATTTCAAAATCCGGAGTTAATTGAATAGCTGCTGTTGGACACGCCTCTTCACACAACCCACAAAAAATGCATCTAGAAAAATTGATCCTAAAAAATTCTGGATACCACCTTCCATCTACAGATTCTCCTTTTTTCAAAGAAATACACCCTACTGGACAAGCTACAGCGCATAAATTACAAGCCACACAACGTTCTTGACCTGATGGATCTCGAGTCAATACGATACGCCCACGATATCTGGGTGACGGAATATACGGAACATCGGGATACATCATAGTTTCACGTTTACTAAATGCTTGTATTCCTATCATCCAAATACTGCGCAATATAGAACCAATATCTATAAAAATTTTTCTTAACTTCATCATATATATTAACCTATATTAATAAATTACAACAAAATGACAACAGCAGTACTTAATAAATTTAATAACGTAAGAGGCAAAAAAAACTTCCAACTTATCAACATAACTTGATCGTATCGCGGACGTGGTAACGCTGCGCGTATCAATATGAATAAAATTAAAAATAAAAAAGTTTTACTAAAAAACCAAACAGCAGGAGGAAACCAAGGCCCTTGCCACCCTCCAAAGAATAATGTGACAATAAATGATGCAATAACAATCATATTGATGTATCCAGAAATAAAAAACAAACTAAATTTAATACCAGAATATTCAATATGATAACCATCAGCCAGCTCTTGTTCTGATTCTGGTTGATCAAATGGATGCCTATGACATAGAGCCATACCCGCTAAAAAAAAAGTAATAAATCCTACAAATTGAGGGATTACATTCCATAAATATAATTGATCTTCAACTATATTTTTGAGATTAAACGATCCAGATTGAGCAACTACGCCCATTGTAGATAATCCTAAAAATACTTCGTAACTAAGCGTTTGAGCCGTAGCGCGCACAGCGCCAATTAAAGCATATTTATTGTTGCTCGCCCAACCTGCAAGCAATACCGAATACACCATTAATCCCGATATCATAAGAAAAAATAATATACCAACATTGCACTCCAATATTATCCATGTAGGAGTAAAAGGGATAATTAATACACTCATTAACGATGAAATAAAAGCTATCACTGGAGCTAAAACAAATACAATACGATCAGAAAATGGAGGAACCCAATCTTCTTTAAACATAATTTTAATTAAATCGGCACATAATTGCAATGAACCATTCCAACCCACCCTATTAGGGCCATAACGATTTTGAAACAAAGCTAATAATCTACGTTCTAAAAAACTCATATATGCGCCACAAACGACTATTGCTACCAAAATAATTACTGCATGTACAACAGCAGAAAAACAATGTGTTGTAACAATTTCTGATGAACAACAAATCACAATAATACTCCTTGAACATCTTGCGCATACATACCAGATAAAAATACAGGAATATCTGGAAGACCTAAAGGTAATCCAATATGGCCTGTAGGTAGATTAGTACTTAATTTTATTGGTAAACATAAAACTTGATCGGCACATGTAAATTTAAGAAACATATTTTTTTGTATTTTTAGTTGTAACGCATCCAATTGACTAAGCATAACATAAGGATTTGGCATGCAATCTTGAATACACTTAGATCGCTGAGAAGTCTCTTCACTTCCAAATAGATGCCAATAAGGCACTATTACCCACCGATCAACATTTTTAATAATTTTCAAATATTTAGGAGGAACCATATGAAACCAATTTAATGTTGCGCTGTCATCAGTACATAATAAACGTACTCCCGGATCTCCAGAATATAAATGTCCACCCACTTTATCTTGAAATTTATTCCAAGCTTGTGGAGAATTCCATCCTGGAGCCCATGCGAACGCTACCTGTTTATGCGATGATTGAACGTTATGATTACCCTCCATAGAAAAAGAGAACATTGTATCATCATCTTGTGATACACAAGGTTCATGTATATCAAGATTAGCATAAATAGCTGTACGTCCGCTGTAACGATGCGGTGCACGAGCTAATTTTTGTCCATGGATACGAAAAGATGCGTCCGGTGATGCCGATCTAATTCCAATTAATTTTGGAAAAAAATAAATTATAGCATCTATAATATGATCAATATGCAAACTTTTTTTTCTAATATAACTTATATAAAAATCATGTATTAAATATAACCATCTCCAACTTTCTAAAATAACTATACTTCTTTCATAACTCTGTGGCTTATATAATCGAAAAAATCTTTGTGCACGTCCTTCGTAATTAATCACAGTTCCGTCACTTTCAGCAAAACTAGAAACTGACAACACTAAGTTCGCCTTCTCTTGAATCAGATTATATTGATGATCTAATACGATTAAATAATTAACCTTATTTAAAGCCATATCAACTTGAGTTGACTTTGCATGACGATACAAATCATTTTCTAACACGATTAAACCAACAGATGAGGTATCATTAGTACAAATATCTACAAGAGCAGCATCAAGACTTTTTTTACCTAGCATGACTAAACCCATACTATTCACTTCACCTACAATGAAAGTGATTCCAACTTCACTCCCACGATTTTTTAAAGCACGAGCAATATTTGCTGCCGAAGCAATTAATTCTTTACTACCTGAATTACTTCCTGAAATAATTAATGGTTTACGCGACTCCATCAATTTTTGCACAGCTATATTTAATTTATCATTCAATTTAGAATCAAAATCTTCAACCTCAGGAGCAGTATTATCTATCGCATGAGCGATAGCAAAACCAAACCGTGCTTGATTTTGAACCGAATCGTAATAAGTTAACACAGCAACATCATCTAATTTTGTTTTATCTATACCAGTGATTAATATAGGATTATTAATGCCTTGCGAACTATTTATAATAGCCGCAGACTGCCAATCAAAAATTCCTTGAGCTTCTGCGTCTTTACGGGCTTTCCCCTTAGCAGCTTGTCGTACTGACAGTGCTACCCGTGCTCCAGTTTGAGTTAAATCCTCTCCTAATATTAAAATGGTATCATAACTTTCTACTTCACGTAACGACGGAACATAAATACCACTATTGCATAATATTTCAAGAATTAACAATAATCGTTCTTGCTCGAAACTATCAACACCAGTATAAAAATTATCTGGTCCCACTAGTTTTAATAAAGCAAAATTGCTTTCCATGCTAGCGCGAGCAGACCCAATGCCAATCATCTTGCTACAATTATACTTTAACGCATTGGCAGCTTCTTGTATCGCTTGCGTTTCGTTGAGCACAACCCAATCATCGCCTTGTCTATGGGATGGATTCTTAGGTCTATTACTAACATTAACATAGTCGCAACCAAATCGACCGCGATCACACAAAAAATAACCATTAATATTCCCATTATAACGATTTTCAACACGACACAACTTCCCGTAACGTTCGCCTAAAATAATATTACATCCAACACTACATTGTTGACAAATACTAGGTGCAAAAATCATATCCCATTTACGAGCATAATGCTTTGATTGCGTTTTATCAGTAAATACCCCGGTAGGGCATATTTCTATTAAATTTCCAGAAAACTCATTTCGCAACATGCCATCTTCTACTCGCCCAAAATAGATGTTATCATGCACCCCGAACACACCTAAATCATCACCACCAGCGTAATCATTATAATAACGTATACACCGATAACAAGTAATACACCTATTCATTTCGTGCGCAATAAATGGTCCTAAATATTGATTATAATGTGTGCGCTTAGAAAATCTGTAACGACGATATGTCTGCCCGACCATTACTGTCATATCTTGAAGATGACAATTACCTCCTTCTTCGCATATCGGACAATCATGAGGATGACTAATCATCAATAACTCCAATATATTCTTTCTAAATTCTTCTACCTCATTATCAAAAATAGTGATCAAGCTACCATCTGATACTGGTGTCATACAAGACATCACCACACGACCTTGCGTATCGTTTATCTTATTATCATAATATTGTTTGACCGCACATTGTCTGCAAGCACCCACACTACCTAAAGCAGGATGCCAACAAAAATAAGGAACGTCGAATCCAAGAGACAAACATACCTCCAGTATATTTTTTGAATCTTCCACTGTATACTTTTTCCCTTCTATATAAATAGAAATCATCATTTTAATATACCAATTTTATTTTTATTCGTACTTTAAAAAAAAATTAAAAAATTAACCAATATACACCATTCATATTACACACATAAATTATGTGCAAATTCATTTATTTATCTATAAAAAATTTAATTAATTTGAATACAACTAATACGATGTGTTTCCTGTCTATAAAATTTACAAACACCCGATTCAAATTCATTTCGAAAATATTTCAAAGCACTTTTCAAAGGTTCTACAGCGCCTGGAGCATGAGCACAAAAAGTTCTTCCAGGCCCAAGTACACAACACAATTGCTCCAATAATTCTATATCGCCAGGCCTACCATCCTTCCTTTCCAAAGAAATCAATAATTTTACTATCCAAGGTAAACCATCTCTACATGGAGTACACCAACCACAAGATTCTCGTGAAAAAAACTCTTCTAAATTACGAACTAAGGAAACCATATTTACGGCGCTATCTATTGCTATTGCCATTCCAGTTCCAAATCTACTACCAGAAGCAGCAATATTCTCAAAATCCATCGGTGTATCTAAGTGATCTTGAGTTAAAAAATCTGTACTTGCACCTCCTGGTTGCCATGCTTTTAAAATAACACCAGTACACATACCTTGAGCATAATCTTCTAAAATCTCTCTAGCAGTAGTACCAAAAGGTAACTCCCAAACTCCTGGTTTCTTTACTCGACCGGAAAATCCCATTAATTTTGTACCCGAATCATTACTTTTTTTAGCAGAAATGTTCTTATACCAAGTTACTCCATGTTCAATAATTCCTGGAATATTACATAATGTTTCAACATTATTGATACATGTAGGTTTTCCCCATAATCCTACGTGACTTGGAAACGGAGGTTTAGCGCGTGGCACAGCCCGACGCCCTTCTAAAGCATTAATCAATGCCGTTTCTTCTCCGCAAATATATCTTCCAGCTCCTGTATGCAAGAATAATTCAAAATTAAACTCACTATTCAAAATATTTTTACCAATTAATCCAATTGATTTGATCTCAGCAATAGCACGAGTTAAATATTCCGCTACAATCATATATTCATATCTCAAAAAAATATACGCTCGTGATACTCCTAAAGCATAACTTGCAATTAATATACCTTCTAATAATAAATGAGGTAATCGTTCCATTAAAAATCGATCTTTATAAGTTCCTGGTTCCATTTCATCTGCATTACATACTAAATAACGAGAACAACTTGATTTGTTTTGAAACATCATAGCCCATTTTATTCCAGTAAAAAAACCCCCACCACCACGACCTCTTAAACCGGAATCTCTAACTAATTCAATAATCTCTTCTGGAGACATACGAGTAATTGCTTTATATGCAGCTAGATATCCATTTCTAGATTGATATTCATGCAACCATACCGGTTGTTTATCGTGACGCATTCTCCACGTAAGTGGATTATTTTCTGCATTAGCATCATGAACATTGTTCATAAATATTGTCCTAACAATTTTGGGATCATTCCTGGAACTATACAAGAATAAACATCTTTATTTATCATAATGACTGGGGCTTTATGGCATATACCTAAACAACAAGTAGGTAATAAGGTAAAGCGATTGTCTGCAGTTGTATCACCTGCTGTAACGTTTAACACATATGTTAAAGTTTTTTTAATTTTTTCACATCCAATCAAATAACACACTACGCTATCACAATATCTAATAATATGACGACCTACCGGTTGACGAAAAATTTGATTATAAAATGTAGCTACACCTTCTACATCAACCACAGAAATATGTAATAATTTAGCAATCAATGTAATTGCTTCATCTGGAACCCAACCACGACTTTCTTGGATAATTTTTAACGCTTCAATAGAAGCGGCACGTACATCTTCATAATGTGTGCTCTCTTCTTGAATAGCATTAAATTCTTCTTTACTTAATCGAAAACAACTATCATTAGTTAAACTAACAGACATATCACTAGTTTTAATCTTACTCATATTTTCTCGTTTATTAACGATCCACATCAGACATGACAAAATCAATACTACCTAAATACACAATTAAATCAGATATTAAACCGCCACGAATAACATGTGGAATTTGCTGTAAATGAGGAAAACTAGGAGTACGAATACGAGTACGGTAACTCATAGTATTCCCGTCACTAATTAAATAATAACTATTAATACCTTTAGTCGCTTCAATCATCTGAAAGGATTCATTCGCTGGAATCACGGGACCCCATGATACTTGAAGAAAATGAGTAATAAGAGTTTCTATATGTTGCAAAGTGTATTCCCTCATGGGAGGAGTAGTTAAAGGGTGATCTGCTTTAAATGGACCTGTTGGCATATTCTGCAAACATTGCTTCAAAATAAGTATACTTTGATATATTTCTTCTACTTTTAACATTACTCGACTATAAGAGTCACTAATTCCGTTTCCGATTGGTACATCGAAATTAAAATTTTCATATCCAGAATAAGGACGTGATTTACGTATATCAAACTCAATACCAGTAGCACGTAATCCTGCGCCGGTGACTCCCCAATCTAATGCTTCTTTAGCATTATATGCGCCGATGCCACAAGCACGTTTTTTTAATATACTGTTTTCCAATCCTGACTTAACATAAAAAGAAACACGATGTGGCAACCAATCAAGACATTTTCTCAATAGAGAATCCCAGCCTATAGGCAAATCATTAGCAACTCCTCCAATACGAAACCATGCTGGATGCATTCGAGATCCGGTAATCGCCTCGATGACATCGTATATTTTCTGCCTATCAGTAAACGCTAAAAAAACTGGAGACATAGCGCCTACATCTTGTAAATAAGTACTAATATATAACAAATGGCTATTAATTCTAAACAATTCAGACAACATAATACGAATGAATTTTACTCTATCTGGTACTACAATTCCGGCAAGTTTTTCAACAGCTAATATATAAGGCATTTCATTTACACATCCCCCTAAATACTCAATTCGATCAGTATAAGGAATATAACCGTGCCAAGTTTGTCGTTCTCCCATTTTTTCGGCACCTCGATGATGGTAACCAATATCTGGAACACAATCTATAATTTCTTCCCCATTCAATTGTAAAATAATACGAAATACTCCATGCACTGAAGGGTGATTAGGACCTAAATTAAGAAACATAAAATTTTCATGTTTAGCATACTTGTGCATACCCCATTCTTCTGGATTAAATAATAATTCCTCCATTGCTAAATCTTCTTTTTGTTTTGTAAGAGTAAAAGGATTAAATTCTGTAGCACGAGCTGGATATTCTTTTCGTAATGGATGCCCGTTCCAGCTCTTTGGCATAATTATACGCGTCAAATTAGGATGATTATCGAAATGAATTCCAAACATTTCCCAAGTTTCTCGTTCATACCAATTCGCATTTACAAACAAAGAAACTATCGTTGGTACATATAGAGACTGTTCTAACAAAGGCACTTTTATTATTATATCATCATTACGTGATATAGAAATTAAATGATAAAACACTGTAAAATCTGATTGCGGTAATCCCTCACGATGTATACGCAATCTTTCATCTATACCATGTAAATCATACAACATAATATACGGTTTTGATGTTTTTTTTAAAAATGTCAAGACTGGAATCATTATCTCACGTTTTATCCAAATTATTAAACCCCCGGTATGAGCGGATTGTAATACAAAATCTCTAGAACTGAACATAGATAATAAATCGGCTAATATTGGATAATCATTCGCAACAACAGACTCTCCTGTAAGATCATCATGCATAATATCATCTACCAACTAATTATAATTAATTACTACAAAATCTACCCTAAATCTTGATCATGTCTCACTATTTCATTTCGATAATATGAAATCAAATTTCATCATCTGGATGAGATAAAACAGTCGTTGCAATGCGGGTATTACTTTTACGTTGACGTTCTGATTGCATATTTCTACTATATATCCCTCTATCTCCTAATACCCAAGAAAGTGGACGTCGTTCTTCACTAATAGATTCTTTTAGTAATAACAATGCTTGAATATATGCTTCGGGTCTAGGTGGGCATCCAGGAATATAAACATCCACTGGAAGAAATTTATCTATTCCTTGCACCACAGAATAAATATCATACATACCACCGGAATTTGCGCAAGCTCCCATAGAAATTACCCACTTGGGCTCTAACATCTGATCATATAATCGTTGTATCACTGGAACCATTTTAATAAACGGTGTACCTGCTATAACCATAAAATCTGCTTGACGAGGAGATGCGCGCAGCACTTCTGACCCAAACCGTGCAACATCATGTACCGCAGTAAACGCGGTAGTCATTTCTACATAACAACAGGATAACCCAAAATTATAAGGCCATAAAGAATTGCTTCGTCCCCAATTAACAATTTTATGTAAAAAAACACTTAGTTTTCCAAAAAAAACGTTCCGTTGAATGTTTTTTTCTAACGGATCTAACACAGCCTTTTTTTCTTGAAGAGGATATTTTTCATCTTCACTATTACTCGACCGAACTGTCGTTAAAGTATATTTCATACTTGCTACCTTTTATTACTTTTTTTTAAGCATTTTTCAGTACCGAGATTAAAATAGCTCACGCAATGACCACGTTGTGATAATTGTACTGTCCAATTAAACATACCAATTCTGATTAAATACACTAAACTCACTAATAAAATCAGAATAAAGACAATAATCTCATTAAACCCTAGCCAACCCACATCTCGTATAGATACAGCCCAAATATATACATATATCCCCTCTACATCAAAAATAACAAAAACCATCGCGATTAAATAAAATTTAACAGAAAATTTTATTCTAGCATTCCCTATAGATTGAACACCCGACTCAAATGGCACATTTTTAGCGCGCGAATAAGAATGTCCTCCTAAAAAATGTCCACAAAACAACATAAAAATACATAAAACCAAGATACCAACTATAAATGCTATCAAACCCCAATAATGAATATCATGCAAATTATATACCTTTTTTCTTTTATTATTAAATGACGAAATTAACACCCAATTATATAGTTTAATTACTACAAATCATAAACAATTATTTTACTTGTAATAAATAGTCTTATATAAAAAAATCAAATTTTCTGATCATTTATTAACAACTGATTTTATTAATTATAAAACTACTTAATGCAATCATTTTGATTAAATATAAACTATAATTAACAATAACGTAAATTCTATGTATATATTACACACCGTTATAATATACTCATGAATATTTGTTTGATACCATAAAACATAATAATAATAATACAATTGTAGAATATAATTAGACTAACTAAAATTTAAGATATTATTATAATAATTCTTTAGGAAAATTATTCTCAAATAAATAATCATAAAATCGTATAAAAAATTATTTTTTCGAACTTATTTGCTATTTTACAATAAACCTTTTAGAACATACATAATTTATATACTATTAAATATCTCAATAACTAAAATTATTAATTTTGAATTTTTTATTCTTTATTTATATTGTGTCAAATAATAGAAACTACCTATTTAATCTCAATAATTAACTACATCAAATCTTCATGCTAATTATCATACATATGCATAGGAAATTATAAGTTAATAATTATGCATTATTTTTCTCATGATAGGGCTTACAGCATAAAACGATCCAAATACTAAAACACAATCATCAAACGATGCATCTGACATAGCTTGATTCCAAGCATCTAATATATTGCTAAATCGCTGAAAATTATAATTATATAAACAATCAGATAGTTCTTCAGGACTCACAGAAAACGGTGTATTTAAATCAGCACAATACCAGAAATCAACCAAGTGAGTTAAACAACATATAGTACCCTGAATATCCTTATTTTTTAACATTCCTATAACTACTCTTACACTACCTGTTATTGTTGAAAGAATAGTAACTAATCGTTTAGCTAAATAATTAGCAGCATGAGGATTATGCCCTACATCTAGTATTACAAAAGGTCTGAGAGAAACTATTTGAAAGCGTCCTGGTAAAGTGGCCATTTGTAACCCGTGACATATAGCTGTTTTATCAATCAAAAAAGGCAACCAGTATAAGACACTTAATGCGGTAGCAGCATTTTCTACCGGAATTATAGGTAACGGTAAATTATACAACGATTTATGATAACTAAGATAATTCCACCAAATCCACCGATTTGCGTGAACATTAAAATCCCAATCACGCCCGCGCGTGAATAATATTGCTCCACAATATTGGGCTATTTTATCTACAGTCATTGGAAAACAACTTTCACCAATTACTGCTGGTTTATTAGAACGAAAAATACCTGATTTTTCTTGCGCAATTATATCACGGTTCACGCCCAAAAAATCAGTATGATCTATCGCAATATTAGTAATTACGGAAATATCGGGATCAACAATATTTGTAGCATCTAATCTGCCTCCTAACCCAACTTCAAGAATAATTAAATCTAATTTTGCCTGCTTAAATATATACAATGCAGACAACGTAACAAATTCAAAATAAGTTAATGCAATATTATTACGAGCAGATTCTATAACAGACATTGCTTCAACATGAACACTATCTGCTAACTCTTTCCCATCAACGCGAATGCGTTCATTATAAGAAAGTAAATGAGGTGAAGTATACAAACCAACTGTATTATTATTATTTAATAAAATAGTTTCTAATAAACAACATGTAGTACCCTTACCATTTGTACCCCCTACTAATATAATATACGTCGCAGGACGTATCAAATCAAGATCAATAGCTACCTCTCGTACCCTGTCAATACTTAAATCAATTGATACATGATTTAAACGCTCAATATAATATAACCATTCTTTTAATGACGACTGTATAGTAGGGATAAGGATAGATGAAATTTTGTTCATATCTTACGCTGCTTCAATTATATAGTATATGTATCATTTCCAATAATAAATATCTATTTAAAAAAACTTCAGTAATCAACTTTTCGGTATTGGTTTGTGAGTTAACTTTGCTAATAATCTTGCTATTTTAAACCGTAACTCTGGCCTACGTACAATTAAATCAATAGATCCCTTCTCCAACAAAAATTCACTGCGTTGAAATCCTAACGGTAATTTTTCTCTAACTGTTTGCTCAATAATTCTAGGACCAGCAAATCCTATAAGCGCTTTTGGTTCAGCAATGTTTAAATCTCCCAACATAGCTAAGCTAGCAGACACTCCTCCCATAGTAGGATTGGTTAAAACAGAAACATATGGCAAACATCGCTCATGTAAAATAGCTAACGCAGCACTAGTCCTAGCCATTTGCATCAAAGACATAAGAGCTTCTTGCATACGAGCGCCACCACTTGCAGAAAAACAAACTAATGGGCACTTAATTTTTAACGCTTGATTCACTGCATACACAAAACGAGCTCCCACTACAGAAGACATCGATCCGCCAATAAAAGCAAATTCAAAAGAAGCAGCAATAACTTTCATACCATATAACGCGCCTTGCATAACTATTAATGCATCTTTTTCTTTTGTTATTTTTTGCGCTGAAACTAAACGATCTTTGTATCTTTTTGAATCTCTAAACTTTAAAACATCTCTGGGTTCTAATTCACCTCCTAGTTCAGAGGTACTTCCTTGATCTAAAAAAGAAAACAAACGTACTCTCGCTGCAATTCTCATATGATGATCACATTTAGGACACACTTCTAAATTACGTTCTAATTCTTTTTTATATAATAATTGACTGCAATTGTCACATTTAGTCCATATTCCTTCTGGAATATTCACTTTTCGAATTGGCATAATAGTACTTTTGTTAAGAATTCGTTCAATCCAACTCATTTTTAACCTTTAAATTTTTAATCAGAATTAAATATACTTTACATATATTCATCTGCCGTAAATATTAACAACACTGTGTTTCTAAATCATTAAAAAATACATTACTATTAAATACAAACCTAATGAATCCGATATTTTATTTACATAATAGTATAACAATCGTAATAATAACATTATACAATTTTTTTTGTGTGGTACATTTTTATAAAAATTTAATGAAAATAATTTCACCACACAATTGATATCTTACATAAAATGATTACATAATCACTTATGATTCATGATTCATGATTCATTAAAAAATAGATGCATATAGATAGATATCAATATAATGATCATAATAATCGATCAATATAAGAGTATTTAGACAAACCACGACTCCTCTATGAAAGAAGAAGGAATAGAAAAATATGAAGGATATTTAACTTCTACCAAATACAACCCACTAGCTGGAGCTGTCACGCCGGCTAGCGATCTATTACAATTTCTTAACAACTCTAAAATCCATGTCTTTGATTGTTCCCCACAACCAACTTTTACTAAGCTACCTACAATATTTCGTACCATATGATACATAAAAGCATTAGCTTTCACATCTATCATAATACATTGACCTTTACGTATAATACGCATATGATATAATTTTCTTCGCGCAGAATACGACTGACAGCCTGCGGCCCTAAATGAAGAAAAATCGTTTTCTCCTAATAAACACTGAGCAGCATCACACATTTTATTAATATCTAAATATTTTTTATAATGCCAAGTTTTGCTAAAAAGCAAAGCAGATCTTACGCACCCATTATAAATAATATAACAATAACGACGAGAGATTGCGCTAAAGCGAGCGTGGAAATCTTGATGTACTGATCTAACCCAACGTACACAAATATTTGACGGTAAATAACGATTAATACCTAATATCCAAGCAGACTTTGAACGTTGATAATAAGTTTCAAAATGCACAACCTGTCCTAAAGCATGCACTCCAGAGTCAGTGCGTCCCGCACAAAATACTGTTGTCGGTTCAGCTGTTATTTTGTTTACAGCATGTTCTATATAAGCCTGGATACTAGGTGCACCTCTTTGTCTTTGCCAACCACAATATAGGGAACCATCGTATTCAACACCTAAAGCTAATTTTTGCATTACAATTTTTATTTAAATATATGTTGATAATCTTAGTCTATATAGCAAAATAATATTGCATGGACCCCTTAAATTAAGACAACAACATATCATTATATATATATGATATATATGTATGGCTCATATATATATAATGAGTGAATCGAATCCAAATGTGATATCACCATACAATACAACAACGTGTCATCTGTGCCTTCAAAAATAAAAATTAATAAAATCAATACATAATTCAATTATTAATTAAAAACATCAATACAACAACATAATTATCAATCAAATAAAAGATTATTTTTGTATTTTTAAATCAAACACATGGAAATAATCATGATTATAATACAAGTATTAATCATGTAAGCAAACATAATATGCATTATTAATATAATATCATACTAAACACACATTGAAACCCAATTTAGTTAATATCTCGCTATTAAAATCTACATCAGTTTCCACGCACAATGAAGACCATTCTCTACGAGCTAAATAGTATCTACGTATTTTATCAAATCCCCCTGATACAGCAGCAAATCGTCTTAACATAGCATCATCGTAATATATGTCATACACAAACTTAACTAATTTATATAATAATGTCTCATCTATTTTTTTCTGCACTTGTAGATAATATATAATAGAAGAATCCAACATAGATACGTTGATTGTATCAAAAATATTAAAAAAATTACAGTATGCATTATATATTTGTACGATACTTCGTGTTTTGCTTTCAATGGTGCATCCGGCAATATGAGGGGTTCCTATATCCACATAAGATAATAAAGGTAAAGATAATTCTGGTTCTGTTTCCCACACATCCAGTACCACATTTATTTTCTTACCCTTTTCTAAAACTTTTAACAAAGCATTGTTATCTATTACAGATCCTCGACAAGTATTAATTAAAACACGATTAGAAGGAAGTGCTTCCAGAACATCAATATTAACCATATGCCATGTAGGGTAATCTCCGTTATAAATTAAAGGAGTATGAAAAGTTAAAATATCTGCTTCAGAAACCAATGTTTTAAAAGACTGCCAAGGTTTATTTGGTTTTATTTTTTCTAATAATGGGTCACATAACAAAGTATGTACACCAAAGTTACGTAGTCTTTTATTCAATAAACCCCCAATATGTCCTACTCCAACAATTCCAACAATTTTGTCACGTAAAAAGAATCTATCTCGCTGTGCCAACCAGAGTAATGCTGAAAACACATATTCCACTACTGCCACAGCGTTATTTCCTGGAGCATAAACGAAATTAATTCCACACTTCTTCAAATAATTTTGATCAATATGATCAATTCCAGCGGTTGCAGTGCCCACAAATCTAATAGAACTATCATTAAGTAGCATTTGATTAACTTTTGTCACTGAACGTACTATCAAAATATCTACATCTCTTACATCTTTATCCGAAAGAACACGCCCTTCATATATTTTCACCGTATTATGTAAACCAAATAATTTATAAATATGAGGTATATTTTTATCAGCCAAAATTCTCAAACTATCCTCCAAATCAGTTACTATACGTAAGATATAAATAATTATTTTTTATGATTTTATTTTATTAGCATACTGATAACAATATTACAGAATATAAAATTATTATCATATGTTATTACATCTTCTTTTTTTAAGAAAAAAAATAACTTCAAAATAAAAAATAAATAGCACTATGTGCCTCCCAAACAAGGAGGCACATAGTGCTACGAATATCATCATGATATATACTTCTAGAATAAATCAGTGTTGAATCTAATTTCTTACAAGATAACAGCGCACAATATTAATAAATACATTTATATAAAAATTAATGACGTATCAATTAATGCAATATAATTTAACACAAACCACAGTACTCTAAATGTTTATTTAGAATATACATTTCATGTATACACATTTAGCGCTCAAATTACAGTAATAATTATACCATCAAAAATATTACTACAACATTTAAGAATATTTACTCATAACTAATGTGGCATTGGTTCCTCCAAAACCAAAACTATTAGTCATAACTGTTGTTAATTTACGGCAAATAGACTTATTAATAACAATCCTCATATCCTTTATATATGGATCTAAATGATCTATATTAATACTTGGAGCAATAAAATCATGTTTTAACATTAATAAGGTAAAAATGGTTTCATGTACTCCAGCTGCACCTAATGAATGACCAGTTATTGATTTAGTAGAAGAAAAAGCAGGATGTTGATCACCAAAAATTTCACGAATAGCCCAAATCTCTTTAATATCCCCTATTTGAGTTGATGTGCCATGCGCATTAATATAATCTATTGAACCACTGACATCTCTTAATGCCATTTTCATACATCGAATTGCTCCTTCTCCGGAAGGAGCAACCATATCGCATCCATCAGACGTAGCCCCATATCCAATAATTTCTGCATAAATATGTGCGCCACGACTTAAAGCATGTGTTAACTCTTCTATTACAACTATCCCTCCGCCTCCCGCAATCACAAATCCATCTCGATTAATGTCATAAGGACGAGACGCTTTATCCGGTATCATATTATACTTTGTGGACAACGCACCCATAGCATCAAATTCACAAGCCATTTCCCAACATAATTCTTCCCCGCCTCCAGCAAAAATAATAGATTGTTTCCCTGATTGGATTAATTCAACTGCATTTCCAATACAATGTGCAGACGTAGAACAAGCAGAACTGATAGAATAACTAACTCCACGAATTTTAAAAGAAGTAGCTAAGCATGCCGATACACCTGAAGCCATAGATTTAGTCACCATATAAGGACCTACTCCTCTTAAACCACGCGAACGCATCCCATTAGATCCAGAAACTTGATTACGTGGAGAGCCCCCTCCGGATCCAACAATCAATCCTGTTTGATCATTAGTAACCATACCTGCAGATAATCCAGAATCTACTATAGCCTGTTCCATAGATAAATAGGTATAAATAGATGCATCACTCATAAAACGAGAAACCCTACGATCAATTAAACCTAAGGTGTTAAGTTTTATATTACCCCAAATATGGCTACGCATACCAGATTCTTTTAATTCCTCAGAAAAAGTAACTCCAGATCTACCGTTTTTTAAAGAAACTAAAACTTCATTCTGATTATTTCCAATGCTTGATATAATCCCTAAACCAGTAACAACAACGCGTTTCATTTTTTTTATACCTCATGATAATAATATTTTGTAATATCAAAATCGCACTAAACCTGAAAGACATCCACCTAAAATGTTAATCTTACGAAAAAAAATCATTAGCATAGGAAATAATTCCAATAAATTAAAATTCATTATTATGCATATAAACACTCATAAAATATTTATATTTATGTTTGGGATACTGTGCCTTCAATTACATTCCCAGGCATAAATGTCAATTGTGACTAATACTTATATCATTATAATACGATACCAATGCCAAGCATATACCAATACAATTAATATTTACAATAGGTGTAGATCATGTACAATTAATTGAATTATTGATGCATATTGTTCCATAAAATGATAGCATTGCATCTTATAAATCAAAAAATAGCGATATGTTTGCTCAAAAATGCAACAAAGACAGATAATTACAATTCACAATGAACACAAATACATACCTACAATTTGTAAAATAAAGGCGCTGCATACGATACCTGAGTATACCGTACGCATATAGTTTTTATTTATGTGCATTAATTGATAGTTTTATATAATTATGTATTACTATCTAATACATATTAGAGTAGGAAATTTATTACATAAATATTTATAAAATATGCATATATACTACAGTCAATAAACATTATTATACGTTTATTACATTAGTATAACACCAAGATTCCTATCCAAATATATCTGTATACAAATCACAAAATATAATACTTAAGATCATTCTTCAAAAAAATTACATTTTTCAACACAAGAACCTAAAAAAGATCCATATATCCACATCAGTACAGGAACTACAATTTATGAACGATACAACTAAAGCAACACTGATAGAAATGCATACTATATTAGATATATTACGTTGGAGCAGTAGTCAATTTAATGCTAATCCAATTTTTTATGGACATGGTACTAATAATTTTTGGGATGAAACATTACATTTAATATTACCTAGTTTGTATTTACCTATAAATATTCCAACTCACATGTACCAAGCTCGTTTAACCCGGAAAGAATGCGCTAACATAACCAAACTAGTCAGATATCGTATTAATAAACGTATACCAGTACCTTACTTAACTTATAAAGCATGGTTTTGCGGTTTAGAATTTTATATAGATAAACGAGTATTTATTCCTCGTTCTCCAATTGGAGAACTAATCACATCACATTTTCATAATCTATTGCCCCATTATCCATATCGTATTCTTGATATAGGTACCGGTAGCGGATGTATTGCTATCGCAATTGCTATAGTTTATCCGCAATCTAAAATAGATGCGGTAGATATTTCTATAGATGCATTAAAAATAGCCGAACATAATATTAAATTATACAATTTAGAACACCGTGTTTTTCCTATTCATTCAAACTTATTTAGCAGTTTACCAAAATTAAAATACGATCTAATCGTAACTAATCCCCCTTATGTAAACAATTCGGATATATATCAATTACCGAAAGAATTTCATCATGAACCTGTGATATCTTTGTCTGCAGGTAATAATGGATTAAAGATCATTCAACAAATATTAACGAATGTTACACACTATTTAAACGTAAATGGAATTTTAATATGCGAAGTAGGCGAGACTAAAACAGCATTAATAAAATGTTATCCAAATATACCATTTCGTTGGTTACAACTTTCTAACGGCGGAGAAGGTGTATTTATGTTAACTTATAAACAATTGTTATCTTTTAATAAAAACTAAGTAGTTAAATAATTAAGGAATTAAATAATGGCCGGCAATAGCATTGGACAACTTTTTAGAGTCACAACCTTTGGCGAATCTCACGGATCTGCATTAGGCGGTATTATCGATGGAACACCTCCGAATCTTCCTTTAACAGAAAAAGACCTACAATACGACTTAGATCGTAGACGTCCAGGTGCTTCTCATTATACTAGTCAACGATCAGAGTTAGATATAGTAGAAATTTTATCTGGTGTTTTTCATGGAAAAACAACAGGGACTAGTATAGGATTAATCATTAAAAATACTGATCAACGATCTCAAGATTACGAAAAAATAAAAGATCTATACCGACCTGGTCACGCCGATTATACTTATGAAAAAAAATACGGTATTAGAGATTATCGAGGCGGAGGACGTTCTTCAGCACGCGAAACAGCGGTACGAGTAGCAGCAGGAGCTGTTGCTAAAAAATATCTATTTAACAAAAAAAATATAAAAATTCGTGGATTTTTAGCGCAAATGGGTGACATCCATTGTCACTTAAAAGATTGGCAACAAGTAAATAAAAACCCGTTTTTTTGCCCTGATATTAAACAATTAACTGCCTTAGATGCATTAATAAATAATCTAAAAAAATCTGGAGACTCTATTGGCGCAAAAATAACAATAATAGCGGAAAACATACCAATCGGTTTGGGAGAACCTATATTCGATCGACTTGATGCTGATTTAGCCCATGCACTAATGAGTATTAACGCAGTAAAAGGGGTAGAAATTGGAGATGGATTTTCAGTGATTACTAAACACGGCAGCGAACATAGAGATGAAATGACATTAAATGGATTTCAAAGTAATAATGCTGGAGGAATATTAGGTGGAATTAGCAATGGACAACCAATTATTATACATATAGCCATTAAACCGACTTCAAGCATAACAGTACCAGGAAAAACTATTACATGTAAAAATGAAGAAACACACGTAATTACTGAAGGACGACACGATCCTTGCATTGGAATTAGAGTAGTGCCCATAGCAGAAGCTATGATAGCTATTGTTATAATGGATCACCTACTTAGACACCGTGCGCAATGTGAAATAATATAATAAAGAATCATCAATCAAACACATACTGCAATTATAAAATATAAACACATGTATAGTCGTTAATGGCCATGCACAATACTACAGTTTACAAACTGTTTATTTCAAACTTAAACACAAATGTACTTTTAAATAATCATATTGAAATAATAAAAATTATATTTCAATAAATCTTTATATTTATAAATAGTTACATCAGTACATCATCCATTTCTACAGATAGTATTTATGAATTCATACTATATATATTATAATAACGATCAATAAATCTATAGCAATAGATAAGTCTTCGTAGTTAAACGGATATAACGAGCCTCTCCTAAGGGCTAGTTACAGGTTCGATTCCTGTCGAAGGCGCAATTATAATTATAATACATATATTATAATCAATACTAAGTTAATTAAATAAATATATGATATACATAAAATATATAACCTGTTTACACTGAAATAAACAAACCCTGTATACGTACACATAATAATTTATGTGTACGTATACAAGCTACGTATCATCTATATATATTTATCGTACAAACAATTATAAATATAAACAACATTAAAACAAATAATTAACATTTTTATATTTTTCTGTAAAAATATTCTATAATTGTTATAATTAATATTTGACTGTATACATACATCTCAAAAACTTTATTTAATTAGACAACAAATATACCTACATGACAATAAAGATATGCCTATATGAATGATTTATGCGGCAAAAATATAAAATTTTTAAAAAATCGCTTACATCAATTTATTGATTTACTAAATAATAATGCCAACCAACAAATATACATTCAATATTATGACTATTATTGTTATTAACCAACCAACCCACTTAATCCATGAAGAATTTACTAATTCATTCATCAATTTAACATCTCCGGTGAATACTAATAATGGTATTAATGCAAGCGCAATTCCAAAACTAAGTAATACTTGACTCGTTATTAATATACGCGTGGAATCAATCCCAAAAGAAATCACTATAAATGACGGTAACATAGTAATAATACGACGCAACAACAACGGAATATGAAAACGAACAAAACCTTGCATAACTACTTGACCTGCTAAAGTACCTACCACTGTTGACGATAATCCAGCAGCTGTTAAACTTAAACCAAAAACTATAGCAGCAGTATGGTTTAATAAAGGAGTCAATGTTAAATAAGCCTCATCTAAATTAGAAATACCAGTGTATCCGTTATAATGAAAAACCGCTGCTGCAGTAGCCATCATAGATAAATTCACAAAACCAGCAATAGTCATTGCAATAGCAACATCTAATTTTGTAGAAGAATATCGCTCTGCTCTACTTGCAGTTATACTATTATCTTGCGTAAGAGAAGAATGCAAATAAATAACATGCGGCATAATTGTAGCTCCTAACACTCCTGCTGACAAAAATACTGCTTCTCTATTTGGAAGTATTGGAAGTAACATGCTCATACCCAATACAATAAATTTAGGTTTTGAATAAAAAAGCTCAATAACATAAGCGATTGCGACAAAGAACAACAAACCTCCTACAACAAATTCTAGCAGTTTTTTCCCATATCTTTGTAAGGTTAAAATTAAAAAAGTAATCAAACCTGTTAAAAATGCACCTTGTAACAAAGACATACCAAACAATATTTGAAATCCAATAGCAGCTCCAATAAATTCTGCCAAATCTGTAGCCATAGCAATAACTTCTGCTTGAATCCAATACATCCATACAACTGACCTTGGGAATTGATCTCGAATATGTTCCGCCAAATTTTTGCCAGTAGCAATGCCTAATTTCGCAGAAAGCAATTGAATCAGCATAGCCATTATGTTTGCCCATACTACAACCCATAATAACTGATAACCAAAAGTAGCTCCAGCTTGTATATTAGTTGCAAAATTGCCAGGATCAATATATCCAATAGCAGCTATAAAAGCAGGACCAAGTAACGCAAATTTAATTTTTCTTGTAGAACGACGTTCAACTACTAAATTTTGCTCATTTAGCATACTAACAATCCTCATAAAATTATCTTATTCGACTAACTTTGTATATTTAAATACAGTAATTATACTATGATGGAACAATAATTATTGAACGATCGAATTTGAAGATATAATCTCACTATAATTGTTTATATTCTGAAATAACAGAGCAACAGTATAGCATAGGCTAACTTTTATAAATTATATTTTTAGATTCATTCATAATCTTTTAATAAATATAGATAGCATTACAAATAGAGTTCGTATTTCATTACAACACGTACAACCAATTTTGTTTATTGCTGTTTTTGTGTAGAATGAGCAATACGAAAAATTCCTATATTATATTAATGGAGTGAAAATTGTGTCCCGTATTTTGCATTTTATCTTAGGATTTGCTGTAATAGTAATTTTATCACTATTTGTTAGCAATAATCCGAAAAACATTCGTATACGCTTTATTTTTCAAATATTGATAATAGAAATTTTACTTGGGTATTTTATTTTGCATTCCCAATTAGGATCAAATTCTGTACGAAGATTATGTACTGTGTTCAATACATTATCAATTTTTGCAGCAGAAGGAACGAACTTTGTATTTGGAGGAATGCATGCACAAGGATTAGCTACTTTTTTTTTAAACATACTTTGCCCAATTGTTTTTATTTCCGCTCTAATTGGAATTTTACAATATACTCGCATATTAACATTTGCTATTCGAATAATTGGGACCATTCTATCTAAAATTAATGGCATGGGTAAATTAGAATCATTCAATGCCGTTAGTTCACTGATTTTAGGACAATCCGAAAATTTTATAGTATACAAAGATATTATAGGAAATATATCTGAAGCGCGAATATATACCATGACAGCAACTGCTATGTCCACGGTATCTCTTTCCATAGTTGGCGCATATATGACCATGCTAACCCCAAAATATGTTATAGCTGCATTAATATTAAACATGTTTAGCGCTTTTATCATATTATCATTGCTCAATCCATATGTAGTAGACACAGAACGAGACCTATATATAACCAATTTCTATATGAGCAACCGAAATATTTTTGAAGTTATAAGTGAATATATTCTAATTGGATTCAAAATAGCTGTTACTGTTGCGGCAATGTTAATAGGATTTATTGCACTCATTTCAGCTTTTAATTCAACATTTAAATTATTATTTAATACATCTTTACAAGAAATTTTAGGCTATATTTTCTTTCCTTTTGCTTGGATTATGGGTATACCTACCAATGAAATATTACAAGTCAGCAGTATTATGGCAACTAAATTAATTTCTAATGAATTTATTGCAATTATAGATTTACAAAAAATTTCTGGTGATTTGTCATCTCAGAGTATAGGAATAGTCTCAGTTTTCTTGGTTTCGTTTGCTAATTTTTCATCTATTGGTATTATCACAGGTGCTATCAAAGGGCTTAATGAGACACAAGGTAATGTGATATCACATTATGGATTGAAGCTAATATACAGCTCTACACTTATTAATATGTTATCAGCTACCATAGCTGGTTTAGTTATGTGATTATTACTACTAATCACGATCAAGATAATTTATATATGTAGATTATATACTACTGACTATCCTACTAATATATAGTATAGAAACTTTCTATTGATATAAACAAAATATGAATGTGTAATAAAAAATAAAATGAAAACGTACATGTACATACTTATAATTAAAAATAATATAAAATGAAAATGTAAAAATAAATGGAGCTAAGCGGAATCGAACCACCGACCTCTTGCATGCCATGCAAGCGCTCTCCCAATTGAGCTATAGCCCCACAAAATTAATTACAAATCTTCCTCTTTCCTTCCTTATTATATTATATTCAAATAATCCCAACATATGTTTATATTATATTGAATGAAAGCAATATTAAAACATTATATGGCGATCTACTTAAGTAGATGATAATAATTTTATTTTTATATTTTATTTGTGTACCTAACACAACGTTGAAATGTAACATATAGCCCGATCAATGCGCTTTAATACACGAGACTGACCAATAGCATGTACAGTAACACTAAGTGTTGGAGAACAATTTGTCCCGGTTAGTGCTACACGAAGAGGCATACCTATTGTATCCATACTGATATTCAATTCATTAACAGTCTCAATAATCATAGATTTAATAATTTCTGGTTGCCAATTAACTATATTGCTAAATTTTTTTCTTAAAAATTTTAACGGTGTAATTGCAATAGGTTTTAAATAATCCTTAGCTATCTTCTTTTCAAATATATCAAAATCTATATAAAAATAATAACAATTACTTGAAATTTCTTTTAACGTACGTGAACGTTTCGCAAATAATTTTATTATATCAGTTAATTTGGGGCCATCTTGCGTATTGATTCCTTGTTGATGCATATGCCACGATAAATGTGAGGCTACATAATCTATTGGTAAATGGTTAATATAATAATGATTCAACCAAAGTAATTTTTCAATATTAAAAATACTAGGCGATTTACTCATCCTGGTAAAATCAAAATATTTTTTCATTTGCTCAATATTAAAAATTTCTTGATTTCCATAAGACCATCCTAATCTTACTAAATAATTTAGTATAGCTTCAGGGAGAAATCCATCATCACGATATTGCATAATTCCTAATGTTCCACGACGTTTTGATAATTTTTTTCTATCACTATCTAATATCATTGACACATGAGCATATGTTGGTATCGGAGCTTTCAATGATTTCAAAATATTAATCTGACGCGGAGTATTATTAATATGTTCCTCACCTCTTATGATATGAGTAATTTTCATATCCATATCATCTATTACAACACAAAAATTATATGTTGGAGAGCCGTCGGCTCGACGAATAATTAAATCATCTAACTCTTTATTATTAAATGTAATTACACCTCTAATCTGATCATGAAACACTACTGCACCTTCTTGAGGGTTACAAAAACGTACTACATAAGAACTAAAGCAATCATTAGATGGAACAGCAGCAGGTTTACACCTACAATAACCATCATATTTAGGTTTTTCTCCGTTTTTCATTTGATTCGATCTCAATAATTCTAATCTTTCTGATGAACAATAACATTTATAAGCCATATCATGTTGAATCATATAATTTATTACACTATTATAACGATTAAACCTATCAGTTTGAAAATAAGGGCCTTCATCCCAATTTAAACCCAGCCAATTCATCCCTGCAATAATCAGTTCAACAGTATCATTCATAGAACGCTGTGAATCAGAATCTTCTATACGTAATAAAAACTTACCGCCTTGCTTGCGAGCAAATAACCAAGAATATAAAGCAGTACGAATATTTCCAATATGTATAGAACCTGTAGGACTAGGTGCAAATCGAGTTTTAATGTTCATAAAGATTAAGTACCTAATTATATGTAATACATCAACACTCATCTAAATTAACACAAAATTAAATTTAATTTTACATAAAAAAATACAATTAAAAATCTCTATTTTTATAAAAATCCATTGACTCAAATCATTGAATCCATATAATTCAATTCAATAGAAAAGGTGATTAGCTCAGCTGGTAGAGCATCTCCCTTACAAGGAGAGGGTCGGCGGTTCGATTCCGTCATCACCTATTTTGTTTTTCTAATTTTCCTGGGTCGTTAGCTCAGTAGGCAGAGCAGTTGACTTTTAATCAATTGGTCGCAGGTTCGAATCCTGCACGACCCAAAGATTAGTTATTTTTATCATACCAACAATAATTTTTTATTAAATATTAAATAACTATATCAATAAACATTGACTTTGACTAAATATATCCAATTTTACAACACATATATTTGCAATAGGATTCAAATCACCAACAATTCTCTTAAAATAAGAGACATGGATTTATTGCAACCCGATTTACATCTCTTATTTCTATCTATAAAATCATTTTATATAGATACAATTTAGACTGCAACATACCTCTATTTTTTAATATTTTAAAATTTTAATTCATCAAATTATATCATTTAATTGAATGCTAATAGAAGGACTAATTAAATCCTGAATATCTTTCAAATTATTTTGATTTCTAAAAAAATAGTATATATTGCTAGCTACAATTGGTCCTATATGTCTTAAATGTGATAACGACTGTAAATCAGCCGTAGTTATATTTTCAATAGTTTTATACACAACAGCTAGATTATTAGCTACTATTTCACCCACACCGCGAATACCCAATGCGTATATAAAACGAGCCAAAGTAGTTTTTTTCGCATGCTCGATAGCCCTTAACAAACGTTCGGCGTATTCAACGCCAAATCCTTCCAAACAAAGTAACTTATTTTTATTTAAACGAAAAAAATCAGATGGAGTAGATATTAAATTTTGATTAACTAACTGATCAACAATTCTATTTCCCATGCCACAGATATTCATTGCTTTTTTAGAAACAAAATGTTCAAGCGCTGCCTTTCGCTGCGCAAGACACGTTGATCCGGCTGTGCAGCGCAATACTGATTGACGATGCCACGTTTTAATGCAAGATCCACACACCGGACAAAATTGTGGTAATTCTATAGATTTCACATGATCAGTGCGCTCTGACAAAACTACTTCTAAAATTTTAGGAATCACATCGCCAGATCTTTGTATACGAACTGTATCACCAATCATTAATCCAAGCCTTTTAACTTCATTGATATTATGAATGTTCACTTTTCTAATTGTAACGTCAGAAATTATAACAGGTTTCAGATAAGCTATTGGAGTGATAATACCTGTTCGCCCAACCCGAAAAATTACATTATCTACTTTAGTAGACCTTATTTCTGTAGAAAATTTATAAGAAAGAGCCCAATTAGGTGCTTTAGATGCACAACCCAACTTTTCTTGATACTTACAACTGTTTACTTTAACAACTATCCCATCAATATTAAAGTCTAAATTAGCTCGTATTGTTTTTATATAAGAATAATATTCTAACACTTTATCAGTTCCGTTAATTAAACGAATATGACTGCTAATTGGTAAACCCCAATTTCTACATAACTGCAATCGTTCCCAATGACTATCTGGCAATGCCATCTCTCCAGTATAATCACTAATACCATAACAATAAAAACTCAATGAACGTGTAGCTGTAACACCAGGATCTAGTTGACGTAACGAACCAGAAGCAGCATTTCTCGCGTTAGAAAAAATTTTATTCCCTCGTTTTGCTGCAATTTTATTTAACTGTAAAAAACATAATTTAGATATAAATACTTCTCCTCTAATTTCTAATAAATATGGAAGTCTATCATAATTATCAGCATCAATCTTTAAATACATAGGCACCGAACGAATAGTACTAATATTTTCGGTAACATCTTCCCCGACTTTACCATCACCTCGAGTTGCTGCGCCAATTAATTTCCCCTTTTTATACAATAAACTAGCCGCCACCCCATCTATTTTTAATTCACAACAATATGGCACAGTATGACTATCATTAAGTTTATTTTTTATTCGTTTGTCAAATAACAATAATTGAGATGATTCAACTATACTATTTAAAGATAACATTGGTACCTTATGACGTATTTTATTAAAATTATGTTGAGCCACACTTCCTATACATTGGGTAGGAGAGTTTTCTGTAATCAAATGTGGATAAATTTGTTCTAACTGATTTAGCTCTGCTAAAATTGCATCGTATTTTTCGTCGGACACTGCAGATTCATTTTTTGTATAATACAAATATTCCCAATGACGTAATTTTTTTCTTAATTTCTGTATTTTTTGTTTAACAAATTTCATAATATAAATATCTCTGTTATATGATATGAATTAAGATGATTAATCTATACTGTAAATGATTATTTTCATTTACATGCGATTAATAATTTATAATACTAATATTTGTAAATAATGCGATGCTTTAATATAACTAAATACTGCAATATCAACGATTATTAAATTAACTTTTATGAAATTATCTATATCAAATATAATGACACCAATATTATTGATGTTCAACATACATCTATATATCTGACTAATAATAATAATTAGTTTTTATTTGATATAAATATCAAATAAAAAATACATCACGTAATGGATACATAATTCTTGAGGAAAATTAAGTATGTATAAAATTTATCAAGATAATTCTTACACTATTGGTCATACTCCATTAGTCCGCCTTAATAACATTGGAAACGGTTATATTGCGGTGAAGATCGAATCTAGAAATCCTAGCTTTAGCGTTAAATGTCGTATTGGCGCTAATATGATTTGGGATGCAGAAAAAAGAAACCTATTAAAAATAGATACAAGACTTATAGAAGCAACCAGTGGCAATACCGGAATTGCTCTAGCTTATGTAGCAGCCGCACGACATTACAAATTAACTTTAACCATGCCGGAAACCATGAGTATTGAACGCCTTAAATTAATCAAAGCTCTAGGAGCTGAAATCATATTAACAGATGGAAATAGTGGAATGAAAGGAGCTATTGCTAAAGCAGAAGAAATTGTTGCTTCTGATCCTAAACATTATTTGTCGTTACAGCAATTTAGTAATCCTGCAAATCCAGAAATTCATGAAAAAACCACAGGACCTGAAATTTGGAATGACTCTGCAGGACAAATAGATATATTTGTAGCTGGAGTTGGTACAGGAGGCACTATCACCGGAGTGGGAAGATTTTTCAAACATACTAAAAAAAATAAAAAAATTATTATCGTAGCAGTAGAGCCAGAAAACTCTCCAGTAATTACCCAAACATTATCCGGTCAAAACATAAAACCAGGGCCACACCAAATCCAAGGTATTGGTGCTGGGTTTATTCCAAAAAATCTCGACTTAAATTTAATTGATCGTGTAGAAACAGTAAGTATAGATGCAGCTGTTAGCTATGCTAAACATTTAATGGAAAAAGAGGGAATTTTAGCCGGCATTTCTTCAGGCGCCGCATTGGCAGCAGCAATACAACTACAAAAAGAAAAAGCTTATGCTACTAAAAATATAGTAGTTATACTTCCATCATCTGGTGAACGATATTTAAGCACCGTATTATTTTCAAAGTTATAAAAATAATAAAATTAATTTTCCATTAATACTCAACAACATAGGAAACGCTCTGAATAAGTGTTTCCTATGTTGTTGTACATAAATAAAACATTATATATTTTTATTTGTTGAAGAATCTATAAAAACATTGAATTAATTACATTATATTAATAGAATACTATATTTTCTAACATCCTAAAAAGATCCCAGGAGAGCTAATGGAAAAATATCTTTAGTTCATATTCTATTTTGAATGTGATATACATGAAATAGAAACCAAAAAAAATTAATAGGTTATTTAATATAACAGTGCATTCACTTATATTTATTAATAAAAATATTGAACGTATCAAAATTTTAATAAAAAATATTATTTTTATCGTATTTGTAATAAGATGGAGACAAAAATGTATCAAGAAGAAATTACAATTGCTGCTTCCAATGGGTTACATACTCGTCCCGCCACTCAATTTGTGAAAGAAGCAAAACACTTTAATTCTGAAATAACAGTAATGTCTAACGGAAAAAAAGCCAGCGCTAAAAGTTTATTTAAACTACAAACATTAGGTTTAAGTAAAGGTTCTATAATTGTCATTTCTGCTGATGGTATAGACGCAAAACAAGCAGTACAACATTTAATCAAGTTCATCGCTGAACTTAAATAATATAATACAAATAATAATCAATCAATATGCAGATATATAAACTATTTATGACTCTAATGAAGGTGGAATTATGATTTCAGGAATTTCAGTGTCACCTGGCATCGCCTTCGGAAAAGCGTTGCTATTACAAGAAAAAAAAATCTTCATCAATTCAGAAAAAATAAACATTGGTACCATTGAATACGAAATTAACCGATTTGTTTCCGGACGCGCTGAAACTTCCAAGCAATTAAAAGAAATTAAAAATAAAGTAAAAAAACAATTAGACGCGAAAAAAGAAGCTATATTTGAAGGTCATATTATATTACTAGAAGATGAAGAACTTGAACAAGATATTATTACTCTTATCAAGGAAGAGTTATTTAGCGCTGATGCTGCTGTATATTCAGTAATTGAAACTCAAGCAAAAGCTTTAGAGCAACTAGAAGATGAATATTTGAAAGAACGTGCCACTGATGTACGAGATATCGGAAATCGTTTGTTAAAAAATATTCTAGGAATCCCAATTATTGACTTAAATGCCATTGCTGAAGAAGTGATCATTATTGCAGCAGATCTTAGCCCATCAGAAACTGCTCAATTAAATTTAAAAAAAGTTTTAGGATTCATTACTGATGCCGGCGGAAAAACTTCACACACTTCTATTATGGCGCGTTCTTTAGAATTACCAGCTATCGTAGGAACCGGGACTATTACAAAAAGAGTTGCTAACGGAGACTTTATAATACTCGATGCCTTAAATAATAAAATTTACATCAATCCAACTCTAAATACCATCAACAATCTCAATGCATTAAAAAAGCAATACATTTCTGAAAAATATGAGCTAACTAAATTAAAGAATCTCCCGGCTATTACGCTTGACGGACATAAAGTACGAATTTGTGCCAATATTGGCACAATACATGACATAATCAGAGCCAAAGAAAATGGAGCTGCAGGCATAGGATTATATAGGACTGAATTTTTGTTTATGAACCGTAATGCGTTACCTACAGAAGAGGAACAATTTAAAGCTTATAAAAATGCGGCTGAATCAATGGTAAATGACGCTATAGTCATACGCATTATGGATATTGGGGGGGATAAAAATTTACCTTATATGCACCTCCCAAATGAAGAAAATCCGTTTCTTGGATGGCGTGCAATTCGCATCATGCTAGATAGAAAAGATATATTACATACTCAATTACGTGCTATCTTGCGCGCTTCTTTTTTTGGGACATTACGCATAATGTATCCTATGATTATTTCAGTAGAAGAAATCAAAACTTTAAATGCAGAATTAAATTTTTTAAAACTACAACTGCGTAAGGAAGGAAAAAAGTTTGATGAAAATATTAAAGTAGGTATTATGATAGAAACTCCTGCCTCTGCAATTATTGCTCATCATTTAGTTAAGGAAGTAGATTTTTTCAGTATTGGAACCAATGATTTAACCCAATATACCCTTGCAGTAGATCGTAACAACAAATTAATATCTCATTTATACAACCCTATATCTCCATCTATTTTAATACTAATTAAACAAGTAATTGAAGCTGCGCATGCTGAAGGAAAATGGACAGCTATGTGTGGAGAAATGGCAGGAGACGAGCGTACTACTTTACTACTATTGGGGATGGGATTAGATGAGTTTAGCATGAGCTCCATATCCATCCCACGAATAAAAAATATAATCCGTAACGCATATTACCACGATGCAAAAAAACTGGCACAAAAAGCATTAAATTATTCAACTACAGAATCATTAATTAATTTACTTATACATGCGCATAAATCGAATAACACGTAAAAATGATAACTCAATTTTTTACTAAAAAATCATTACGTTATAAATATATAATCTTCAAAATAACAACTTATAATTTTTTTATAAACGCTTGCCTATCATATAATTCTGTTTAAAAATAGGACTACGTCCATACGCTACGCTCAATCCATAAATGAAATAATAATTAATATAATATAATCAATAGACATCTACAACACTATAGATGCAAAACGAATAGTTATTAAACTTCTTGTTTTATCCGATATCAACTTGATAATCTCTCTTATAAACCTATTATGTCAGCCAGCTGCTTTAAAACCACAAGAATTCACAAATAAAAAATCAAATGTTTTACACACATATACATAACGCTGAAACAGAACATAAATACTAATCATTAATTTTCACTCCTTATATCAACATAACAACGACATATATAAATATGTCTCAAACAATACTTAGTTGCCATATTATTGCAAGATCTTAAAAACTAACAACATTGCACGCGCAGTTATAATACTATCTCTCCTGAATATAATCGTGCATTCCGACCGCTTAAATAGCAATATACGCCACATTCTGGAACACCAAAAATATCTTTAATCCCTAAAATTATAGTCAACAAATCTTGATGCCATCCTAAAGGTTCTACACTTAATTGCCAATAATAACCATGCAAACTAACATTTACAATCTTAACTGGCAACGGATAAAGCATATTATACTCTTTACTAATATCCATCTCCCACGGACGAAAAAATAATTCTACTCTTCCTTGCAAAGCCGGCATATATGGCAATGACCAATGATAAGGCCCAATAAATAATTCTGATCCACATACTACTCCTTGCAGACAATTAACTTCACTGAGAAACTCTAAAACAAAACGAGTAGCTGGAACACACCAAATGTCTTTGGGCGTACCTATTTGTTCAATGACTCCTCGATTCATAACTACTATTCTACTGGCAACTTCCATAGCTTCTTCTTGATCATGCGTAACAAAAACACTAGTAAATTTAAATTCATTATGTAACTTACGAAGCCAACGACGCAATTCTTTTCTAACTTGCGTATCCAAGGCACCAAATGGTTCATCTAATAGTAAAATTTCTGGTTCAATTGCTAAAGAGCGAGCTAAAGCTACGCGTTGCTTTTGCCCCCCAGAAAGTTGAGTAGGATATCTGTTTGCTAAATGTTCTAATTGCACCATACTTAATAATTGTGTAACTTTTTTACTAATTTCATAACCACTTGGACGTTTGTGTCTTGGTAACATTCTTATACCAAAAGAAATATTATCCGATACTGTCATATGACGAAACAAAGCATAGTTTTGAAAAACAAAACCAACATGACGATCACGTGCACTAAGTTGACTAACATCTTTACCTCTAAAACGTAAGCAACCACTATTATGATGCTCTAGCCCAGCAATGATACGTAATAACGTTGTTTTACCAGAACCAGATGGCCCTAATAACGCTATTATTTCTCCAGATGCAATGTGTAAAGAAATATTAGTCAATATTTTATCATGACCAAAAAATTTGGTGATCCCATCTATTTCAATACTCATTTCTTATCCTTGATCACAATATTAATTAATTCGTTTTAAACGACTTTGTAAATAATTCTTTATAAACAACATAATGATCGAAATGAAAGCCAATAAGGATGCGGCAATGAACGCTCCTACGGTGTTATAATCTTGATATAATAATTCTATATATAATGATAAAGTGTACGTTTCACCCCGTATTAATCCTGACACTATAGATACTGCTCCAAACTCGCCAATAGCACGAGCATTAGTCAGAATAGCCCCATATAATAAAGCCCAACGAATATTTGGAAAAGTAACGTAACGAAACATCATCCAACCAGATGCTCCAAGAAGTATTGCTGCCTCATCTTCCTGTCTTCCTTGATTTACCATCACAGGAACAAGCTCATGTACTACAAAAGGACAAGTAACAAAAATAGTGACCAACACTAATCCAACCCATGTGAATATTATTTGTATATTATGAAAATCAAGCCAATTTGCTATTATATTGTTATCTGTATAAAACAATAAATGCAATAATCCAGCAATTACTGGAGAAACAGCGATAGGTATGTTTAACAAGATATACAATAACTGTCTTCCATAAAATTTAAAACGAGTCACCAACCAAGCCATTAATACTCCAAAAAATACATTAATAGGTACAGTAAATAATGTCACAAGAATCGTCAAAAAAATGGCATGTGTCATATCTTTATTGATTAAATTTATTATTACTACTTTAAGACCTGCTGAAAAAGCAGATACAAAAATCATGATTAAAGGAACCAACAATAATATCGATGATACAAACATAGTTAAACTAATTAAAATCCACTGGGTCCATTTAATACCACTGTAACAATTACTATTAGTTCTATTGATATAATTATTCAATATATTTATCATTAAGATCCTTTGAACCTCCGATTTATTCGTAATTGAAACATATTAGTAAAAAATAATAATAATAAAGAAATAATTAAAATTACAGAAGCAATAGCACTAGCTGCCGGATAATCAAATTCTTGCAAACGAATAAAAATAATTAAGGATATAACTTCATTCTTCCACGCAACATTTCCGGCTATAAAAATAACCGCACCGAATTCACCTAAACTTCGGATAAACGACAACACCACACCATATAACCAAGCCGGCGCTAATTCTGGAAAAATTATATTGTAAAAAATTTGCCAATGATTGGCTCCAAGAGTTTCTGCTACTTCTTCATGTTCTACAGTGAATTCTTCTAGCACCGGTTGTACGGTCCGTACTACAAACGGAATACTTGTGAAAATCATAGCGATAGATATTCCTACCCACGTATAAGATACTGTAATGCCTATCCGAGATAACCACCCACCATACCAACCTGATGTTGAAAACAATGTTGCCAAAGTTAATCCCGCTACTGCAGTAGGTAAAGCAAAAGGTAAATCTATCAATGCATCTAATAATTTTTGACCAGGAAATTGATATCTGGTTATTACCCATGATACTAACATGCCAAATATAGCGTTAAACAATGTTGCTACCCCAGCAGCCAATAAGGTGATTTTATAAGAAACTAATAATGCTGGATCCGTAATTATATCCCAATATTGAGAGAAACTCATCTGAGATAATTGCATGATTAACGCACTTAAAGGTAATAATAAAATCAAACAAACAAATAACAAACTACTACCAAGTGCTATACCAAATCCAGGTAACGTATGTTTAGCTGAAAAAAATAACATCAACGGTGTCCTATTGATAGTAATTTATCTAATTCACCACCACGTTTAAAATGTGTATTCATAATAGTATTCCAATTACCACATTGATCCTCTATTCTAAATAATTGATTATTAGAAGATCTGTTCTGACATATTTGCATAACATCAGTTATATTTATACGGTATCCAAACTTAGTAATAATCTTTTGTGCTGCAGGAGTATACAGGTAATCTAAATAAGCCTGAGCTACATCTTTGGTTCCATTTCGAATAACATTTTTATCTATCCAAGTCACTGGAAATTCTACTAAAATATTTGGTGTAGGTATAATAATTTCATAATCGTCAGATCCATATTGATTTTGAATTAATTTTGCTTCAGATTCAAAATTAACTAGTACGTCTCCTTGGTTACGATCAACAAAAGTAGAAGTAGCAGCACGACCTCCAGTATCAAATACCACCACATTTTTTAAAAATTTTTGCATCCAAACTCGAGTCTGTTTTATATTCCCATCACTATTTTTTAAAAATGCGTTCCAAGCTGCTAAATAAGTATAACGTCCGTTACCAGAGGTTTTAGGATTAGGAAAAATTATTTTCAACCCTGCATTAGTTAAATCACACCAATTATAAATTCCTTTTGGGTTACCTCGTCTCACCACGAAAGCCATAGTCGAGTAGAATGGTGAACTGTGATTTGGTAATCGATCTTGCCATTTTTCAGGAATTAAATGTCCACGATCGTATAAAATTTGTACATCTATCACCTGATTATAAGTAACCACGTCTGCATGAAGTCCTTGTAATATGGCTATAGCTTGTCTAGTAGAGCCGGCATGAGATTGACGAATAGTTAATATTTCGTCAGGATGTTTATCCTTCCAATATTTAATAAAATCAGAATTAATCTCTAAAAATAATTCTCTAGATACATCATACGAACTATTTAATAAAACAGTCCCATAAACTGGCGGATAAAAACCGCAATATAATAATACTACTACTGTTATTTTAATTATTTTAAAAATAGTATGCATAATAATCATATATATCCCAAATACAAACATGACTACTTCAATAGAAGTGTTTTTCCAATTGAAATAATATCATATGTAATACGTATATAATTACGACATAGGCTGCACATAAATACATCTTTACGTGCAAATTTTATAATCAATTGCTAATATATATAAATAATATTTTTATTATATTAATTAAATGTTATGATTGTTAAATTATTCATATATGAAAATATAAATTTTCATATATGAATAAAAAATAAAATTACTATAATAATTAGATATCAATTGATAATATATAAATAATTAATATTTTCTACATCTTTTCCTGAGAAAAGACCACCATATTCAATATTATGATTTACAATAACATATAAAATATGATAACATTATCTTTATTTTAAAAGATATAAAATAGTTTTTTTACCAATAAAAGAAATTATGAAATGATTACATATAAAAATAAATAATCATATATTCTCATTAATAAAATCAAAAAAATCTGAAATTATTATTTATATAACATTATAATTTAAATCAAAATAATTCTATTTCAACAAATAATTTATGTAACAAACAATCATTCTTGATGTATAAAGATCTATACACACAATCAATTACTTTTATACTATTTAAATAATGATTTATATAATTAATTGTTATAATAAAATTTATGCTATAGCATAATTATGCTTTAAATAGAACATGTCATTTCAAAAATAAAAAATACTGTGTCTAAATAAATTCAAACATTATTTTACCTTAATTAGTCATGTACTACACAACATATAAATTTTTTATTAAATCAAGATTACACAATATAAAAAATTAGAAATTAAATTTCCTATACAATATCAACCAACCATTGCGTATTACATAAAACTACATACTGTAGGGCGATCTTATTACGGCAACAATATCTACTTACATATAACGTAAATAATATAAATTTTTAGTCTCACACTCTAAAAGACAATATATCCGCCAACCTAGCGCTCATACATTTCCGCAATGCAAACATAATAATCGTCATTATACCAATAATAAGTCCATCTAAATATTAAATTATTATCGAATAATAATTATTCTACTTAAACAGTAAAATAATCCTGATGCAAAGATGTTTATAAATTCACTAATACATTACTTGTAGATACATAAAATTCAGATATGACATACTGTCATTATCATGCAACTGATATATAACAAATAATATTTCACTATAAGCATAATTGATTTTATGAGTTAAGATAATTTCAAACATCACTAAAATTCATCCAACTATAAAAATGTCACTACGAAATCAGTAATGAATCAGTCAGATGACTTATAAAAAAAATCCGTAATTACAGAAAACAACGAAAATGCTAATAACTACTAATATCATTCGTTATGACGATCCACTTATTACTATTGCTAATCCATCTTTTAATTTGAAAACAATTCTTTCAGTTCTTATTGAAAATCACTTAAATATGCGCTAGTCTAAATTTACTACGTTAGAAAATAATGATACATACATATGCACGATTAATGTCAGCAATAAGTTAACAATTAATATCGAGCAATATTTTAGAGAATGCTCCAAGATATACTCCATTGCAGTAGTAGAAAATACTCTGATAATAAACATATTATCAATGAAATATCATAGATTCATCATAATATATCAATAACAAAGTACACATGCATCTCATATTTTTATTAAAATTGCTACTAATTAGAAAATGTTAAAACGTTGGAAGACTTCAAAACACATAATGTCCAGATCAATTTAAAGATTTTACTCTCTTTTGATAAGAAAATATGTATGGACCAAAGCACATGTAGGTTTAATTTATACATTTGTAAATATTATTTAAAATTGGTATAATTAATGTATCTATTACACAAATATAGAATTTATAATTATTCTAATATGGAAATACTAAATAAAAACTATTCTTATCTCAAATAATATTGTTTTCATAATATTATTATAAATGCTAATCTTAATATGGCTGTACTAATCAAACTTACAACTGAATGTGATTGATTAACTATTAAATTTGCATACGCAGTCTCTCAAATACTGTACGTTCCCTTTGTAAATAAAATATTTAATAAATCCATTTCTGTATATAAATCAACTTTTTTAAAACATAATAAATAAAATAACTATGAAAAAATTAATTATATATATTCTACAATTCTCTATGGATCAACAATATTCAATAATTTTTTGATTAAAACATTTAATATTAGGAAACACACTTTATGTTATCAGAGAAAACATTAGCCAATGCTATACGTATATTAAGCATAGATGCTATACAACAAGCTAATTCTGGACATCCTGGTTGTCCCATGGGTATGGCTGATATCGCTGAAGTACTATGGAGAGATTATATTAACCATAATCCAAGCAATCCAAATTGGATTAACAGAGATCGATTTGTTTTATCTAACGGACATGGATCGATGTTGCTATACAGCATACTACACTTAACTGGATACGACATATCTATAGAAGATCTAAAAAATTTTAGACAATTAAATTCTAAAACACCTGGGCATCCAGAATTCGGGCATACCGATGGAGTTGAGATTACAACAGGTCCATTGGGACAAGGTCTGGCTAATGCTGTTGGATTCGCAATTGCTGAACGGACGCTAGCAGCACAATTCAATCGTACACCATTTGATATCATTAATCATTATACCTATGCATTTTTAGGAGACGGATGTATGATGGAAGGTATTTCTCATGAAGCTTGCGCGTTAGCCGGAACCATGAAATTAAATAAATTAATCATATTCTATGATAATAACGGCATTTCTATAGACGGCAATGTAACAGAATGGTTCACAGATGATACTGCCATGCGCTTTGAATCCTACAGATGGCATGTGATACGTAACATAGATGGACATAATAGGAATGCTATTAAAACTGCAATTAATCAAGCCAGAGCTATATTAGATAGGCCATCATTGTTAATATGCAATACCATTATTGCTTTTGGAGCTCCAAACAAAAGCGGGACACATAGCGCTCATGGCGCTCCATTGGGACAAGAAGAGGTTGCTGCTACTCGAAAAACGCTTTGTTGGAATGAACCTCAATTTGTCATACCAAAAGAGATATATGAATTATGGAATGCCACAACACTAGGACAAAGAAAAGAAAATACTTGGCGAGAACTATTTTTTCAATACAAGACCGCTTATCCTAATTTAGCAAAAGAATTAACAAGACGAATACAACAAAAATTACCTGCTGACTGGCACAAAAAAACACAAAAATTTATTGAAAATTTACAAATGAACCCCCAAAATATTGCTACACGTCAAGCTTCCCAAATTGCAATTGAGTTTTTTTCTAGAAAACTTCCAGAACTTTTCGGAGGATCAGCAGATTTAACACCCAGCAATTTAACAACTTGGTCCCAATCTTCTTCTATTATGAAAAATCCCGCCGGCAATTATATTCATTATGGTGTACGTGAATTTGGGATGACTGCTATTGGTAATGGAATTGCTAATTACGGAACCTTTTTACCCTATACTGCTACATTTTTAACATTTGTTGAGTACGCACGTAACGCGGTGCGTATGGCAGCGCTAATGAACAGCCGTCATATCATGATTTACACTCATGATTCTATTGGATTAGGAGAAGACGGGCCAACTCACCAACCCGTAGAACAATTAGCAAATTTACGTATGACCCCAAATCTAACAGTATGGCGTCCCTGTGACCAGGTAGAAACAGCAGTTGCCTGGAAATCAGCAATTGAACATCACGGGCCAACCGCACTAATTTTATCTAGACAAAATCTTGTGCAACAAGAACGCACAACAACACAAATTAATAACATTGCTCGCGGAGGATACATTCTTAAAGATTGTCAAAATACTCCTGAACTAATTATAATCGCTACCGGCTCAGAAATAACACTAGCAATACATTCATATCACCGTTTGACCGATGAAGGATATAAAATACGAGTTATTTCTTTGCCTTCTACTAATATATTTGATCAACAAGATAAGTCATACCGTGAATACGTATTACCAAATGCGGTAATTAATCGAGTAGCCATTGAAGCTAGCAGTGCTGATTATTGGTATAAATATGTTGGATTATACGGTGAAATCATTGGTATGCATACATTTGGAAAATCAGCTCCATCAAATCAATTATTCAAATTTTTTGACTTTACTGTGGATTGTGTGATCAGCAAATCATATAAATTGTTAAACAAATCCTAAATAACAGACAGTCAAAAATATTTTGATTCAAAAAATATGTTTATGTATATATTGCAACCAATATGAATAAACGCAATTTATATATTTACAATATATAAATTGCGTTTATTAGCCTCAATATTGTACTGATTGAATATATAATTTAATTGTATGCAATTATTAAACTCAGAATAACTTGTTATATCAACTATTATAATAGGAAAATACAACATGGATTACTCACCACTAATAACATTAACTCAAAAATTAATTCAACAGCCCTCAATAAGCCCAAAACATCATAATTGTCATGCAATAATTGCAGATTACTTACAGAAACTAGATTTTAATGTAGAACTAATGCGTTTCGATGAGACTCTTAATCTTTGGGCATTTCATGGTTGTAAAAATAAACAAAAACGTACATTATTATTTATCGGGCATACTGATGTGGTGGAACCTGGAAACCTTCAACACTGGGACTACCCCCCATTCTCAGGATTAGTACATCGTAATGTACTACATGGACGAGGCGCGGTCGATATGAAAGGCGCGTTAGCAGCTATGTTAGTAGCCGCTAATAATTTTATACACCACAATCCTAATTATCAAGGACGGCTTGCGTTTCTTATCACTTCTGATGAAGAAGGAGAGGGCATCAATGGCACCACAAAAGTTGTAGAATCTTTAATGATGCGTGACGAACGTATAGATTACTGCATAGTCGGGGAACCATCAAGTCAATATAAACTAGGAGATATTATAAAAAATGGTAGACGTGGTTCACTTAATGGACAATTAACAATATGCGGATCACAAGGACATGTAGCATATCCTCAATTTTCAAAAAATCCGATACATTTGATCATCCCAGCATTATCAGATTTAATAAATACTACATGGGATCAAGAGAAAAGTATATTATTCCCTCCTACTGCTATACAAATTAGCAATATCTATTCTAACAACAACAACAACAACGTTATACCTTATAAAGTTATATTAAATTTTAATTTACGCTTTAATGATAAATGTTCTATTAATAATATTAAAAAACATACAAATAAAATACTTACATATCATGCTTTAACCTACCATATTGACTGGAAACTTTCTGCAGAACCTTATTTTAGCAACCCTGGAAAATTAACTAATGCCGTAGTCAATGCCATTAAATATTACCAAAAATTTGAACCTCGTTTAGAAACTACAGGAGGTACTTCTGATGGACGCTTTATAGCCAGAATGGGGGCAGAAATTATAGAATTAGGTGCACTTAATCACACTATCCATAAAGTCAACGAACATATTGATCTCATTGATTTAAAATTACTTAGTTCCATATATCAAAAAATTATAGAAGATTTACTACTAAGTACATGATTATATCTTAATTACATAACACACGCAATGATGCCAGATCTAAAATTCATCATTATTACCATATAAAATATAAACACGATTCAATCGATATTAATAAAATTGATCATAAATACAAGTGGTACACTATATATATATATTGAGAATAATTTTAACGAATAAAAGTTACGCATTCTTATACACAAAAATATGGACAGCGTAGAAATGTATAAATTTAAATTTAATTAATCTTCAATTTTAATTAAACAAGATTCATTTAATATATCCATAGACAAGACTAACGGAGGGCATATGTTCAATTGCTTACCTACTTTTTTAGCGCTAATATTAATTTCACTAATAGAAGGAACAACAAAGTCATCAGAAGATTTAGGTAGCGTTACGCTACCTAAATCTTCTGATGACTTTAATTCCAATAAAGATTTAGTATCTAAATATGCTAAATCACCATTAAGTTTACAGCGATCTTCCTTATATGTTCCGTAAGAACAAGCTGGTAACAGTATCACGCATAAGATCTCTAAACAAGTTAACATTATAACTTTATATAAATAACTATTTATAATTAGATTTAGCATAAAATAACCCTGAATCTATTAAAGCTTTTTTTAACACATTACGATGTCTCTCAGGTAAAGAGGTCATAGGCAAACGTAAAGTATAATGTGATATCAATCCTAACTCTTTACAAGCCCATTTCACTGGTATAGGATTAGAATCAATAAATAACGCTCGATGCACAGGCATCAATTTTTGATTAATATGTTGTGCATGTAAAAAATCGTTTTTATTCGCTAATTTACACAACTCGGCCATTTCTTTTGCAGCTATATTTGCTGTAACAGAAATCACCCCAACACCTCCAAGTCTCATAAAATCTAACGCGCTTAAATCGTCTCCACTTAATAAAATAAAATCGTCGTGCACCAACTGTTTCAACTGATTTACTCTATTTAAGTTTCCTGTCGCCTCTTTAATACCAACTATATTTTTTATCTTTGCTAGACGAGAAACGGTAACCGGTAACATATCGCAACCAGTACGCACTGGAACGTTATATAGTATCTGCGGTAATGACGTACTTTCTGAGATAGCTTTAAAATGTTGAAATAATCCTTCCTGATTGGGACGATTATAATAAGGAGTTACGCTTAAACAAGCTGCTATATCACTATTATTAAATTTATTAGTTAATGAAACAGCCTCTGCAGTTGAATTTGCACCAGTACCTGCTATTACAGGTAATCTACCATCACTAAATTCTAAGGTTCGCATCACCACATCAACATGTTCTTCATGTGTAAGTCCAGACATTTCCCCAGTTGTACCGACGGAAACAATAGCTGATGTACCACTGATTACATGATGATCAACAAGTTTTTTTAAACTTATTCGATCTACAGCACCCTGTAAATCCATCGGGGTAATTAACGCTACTATACTTCCCGTAAACATGAGCTATTATCTCCAATAAACAAAATCTATAAAGCGCTTTTTCATAAAAATGCTTTATAGGACAATAATCGCATCAAATAAAAACATTAACCATTATTTACGTGTAACACACATATGTTATTTTTAATAATACAATAAATACACAGTCAATTGATTCATGTATAAATTATGTTAACGAGCAATAATCATATTAAATATTACATATGTACATGAATATGTATACCATTTACTATCGTCTATCATTTTAAATTAACTAGAAATTATTTTCATTATATTTTTCATTATTAACTAAATTATTCTTCGTTAACAATATATTAAAACACATAACTAGAGTTTAAAAATAGTTTTTATTGCTTCTTAAATTAAACTCTAATTTTTTCATACTCATGTATAAATATAAAAAATGTTTGTTAATTAATTTAATCATATTCTATACAGATATTAAAAATAGTATTAAAGTTAACCGAAATTTATTAAATAACTTATATAATTTATTAATCATTAATGGGATATTGCTATGACATTATTACAACCCGGAGATACAGCACCGAAATTTAATTTACCCGATCAAGATGGTGTTTTGGTTAATCTTGATTCCTTTATAGGAAAAAAAATTCTTATTTATTTCTATCCTAAAGCTATGACACCAGGATGCACTATACAAGCATGTAAATTAAGAGATAATATAGATGCATTCAAAAAATTAAGTATAGAAATCATTGGGATTAGTAACGATAAACCGGAAAAACTTTTAAAATTCTCTGAAAAAGAAATGTTAAATTTTACTTTACTTTATGATGAAAACCACCAAATTACTAAAAAATTTGGAGTATGGGGAGAAAAAAAATTCATGGGAAAGACATATAACGGCACACATCGTATTAGTTTCATAATAGACCAAACTGGCACTATCGAACAAGTATTTAAACATTTTAAACCCGTTGATCACGATCAGATCATATTACGTTATCTCCATGAGAAAAAATAATTATACCAAATAGTATATATATTTATATATATAAATATATAATACAATAATCAATGTTGTTAATATTTAACAATTATTATTTTACAGAATTAACCGTATAAAATCTATATAATAATGAAATTTTAAAAAATCACACAAAATTATTATGATCCTATTCTAGGATATTATTTTTAAGAAAAAATTTACAAGCAATTTTTAAATAGACAATTACAATTGTAAGGATCATATGTTATTTAGTTCCAAATGTTTTATCGCCAGCGTCTCCGAATCCTGGTATTATGTAACCGTTTTTGTTGATTTTTTTATCTATAGAAGCTAAATATAATTCAATATCTGGATGCTTTCTTTCCAAAGCTTCAATTCCTTTTGGAGCTGCTACTATAGATAAAACTTTTATATTATTACATCCAAACTGTTTTAATAAATCAATAGCAGCAATTATTGATCCACCGGTAGCTAACATCGGATCTAATACCATAGCCATACGTTCATCAATATTGGACACTAACTTATGAAAATATGGAATTGGCTCAAGAGTAACCTCGTTACGATAAATCCCTATTATGCTAATACGTGCACTTGGAAGATGCTCTAATACACCGTTCATCATACCTAATCCAGCTCGTAAAATTGGTACTACTGTTATTTTTTTTCCTTTAATACGCGCAATTTCAACTAATCCACACCATCCTTTGATAGTTATTATTTCCATTTCTAAATCATCGGTAGCCACATAAGTTAATAAACTTCCTAATTCTGAAGATAATTCTCGAAAACGTTTAGTACTAATATCACAAATACGCATCAGTCCCAATTTATGTTGTACTAATGGATGTTTAATCTCGACTATTTTCATATCAATTTCGTTCTCCATGAAAGTAAACACTCAAACTTGAGAAATAATTCTTCTAATATCAAATAAATATAGAATATTATTTATTTGATATTAGAAGAATATTATTGATACGTAAGGGTCGCATATAAAATATATTAAATCATTTATTATCTTATGTAATACAAATCCAAATTAAATCTTGAAATTATACAATATGATCTATTTATTATTATTATTATTATTTAAATAAATAAGCATTTTTAATTATAACACTATTATATCAATGTAAATGATACTATGTAGTGTTTGGTATAAAATAATTTTTTAAAACACAGTATATATAATAATAAACATATTTAGCTCCAAATAAACTAATATAAAATATTATAAATTAAACCTATTAAAAATAGAAATATCTGTTATATATAATTATGAGTTTTTAATAATTATTTACCAATCTATGTATATAGTATATAATATTGGTGTAATTCATATTACATATAATAAATAATTCAAAACAAAAAGTCGTTAATAATACATGATTCACCTATATTTAATCAATCGTTTAAAAAAAAATAAAAATTTAAAATAACTTTTAATTAATTTAATCTAATATTTTTTAGATTAAAAGATAATATATCTTATAGCAAAATATATTATATATATAATATATATTTCATAAATAACAATTTTTAAAATTAAACAAAAATATATACCTTGTTGAAGTTTGTGATATTATATTAGGATTATCTCAGTACATTACTAATTATTTGCATGAAAATAAAGAAAAAAAAAATACGTGTTACTAAATGGATATTATTAATCAGTTTTACAATATTGTTTGCTAGATTGATATATGCTTCTATAAACGCCTGGAATTATCATAAAAGCGATAATAATCCTACTCTACTTAAAACTACTCTCTCTTACTACATTATTAAATAATAGTACGTAATTGTACTTACCGCTATTGTATATTCATAATATCAGCATATACCATGGCATACAGAGCACACAATTAATCCCATACTAATCCGGAATATATATATTTCCTTCTCGGTCACAAAATATTTCAAAAATAAAAAATATAAATGTATGTAAAGCATAAAATAAATAAGTAATTATACATTGTATAAATGTATATATAATTTTTTAAAATTTACACATTTATATGTTTATAATTTATAATAATATTATTTAAAATTTTTTAATAATATTAAATTTTATATTATCAAGATGATCGTTGCGCTATAATAAAATCAATAATAGATTGCACGCCATAACCTGTTTTCAAATTACTAAAAGACCACGGCAAACCTTGGCGCATACGATTTGTATCGCGAGTCATAATCGTCAATGATGCTCCTACATACCTTGCTAAATCAACTTTATTAATTATTAAAAAATCAGAACGTGTAATACCTGGACCACCTTTTCGAGGGATTTTGTCGCCTGCAGCCACATCAATAACATATAAATTTAAGTCCGATAATTCCGGACTAAAAGTAGCGCTTAAGTTATCACCACCGCTTTCAATAAAAATAATATCCAAATTATCAAATTTAGATATTAATTCTTCTATAGCTAATACATTCATAGAAGCATCTTCACGAATAGCAGTATGCGGACATCCTCCAGTTTCTACTCCAATAATACGATCAGCCGATAAAGCATTTGAATCTATCAAAATACGCTGATCTTCTTTAGTATAAATATCATTGGTTACTACTGCTAATTGATAATTATTCTTCATTCTTTTACATAAAACTTCAAGTAACGCAGTTTTACCTGATCCCACCGGACCACCCACGCCTACACGCAATGGTTGTTTATATTTATTAAATAACAAAATAATTCCATCAATAAAATTAATCATCACATAATATATATAATACTACATATATTATTATTGGAAGTAAATATCTTTAGGATCGAAATAATCGTGAATACTGTGTTTCATGACAAGAAGATGCTATGGATTGTAATGGAAAGCTACTACCTAATTCACGATCTGAAATCGTATTAGCTTTCTTCCAAGCATTCGGAAGAAACTCCACAAGGTATCTTAATAATTTCTGAGCAGTGTTTTGACCAAAAGGCACCAATTTTAGTCCCACCATCACGGCAGATTCTAGCATATTATAGGCATATCCTAACGCTAAATTTTCTAAAGGAATATCCCACATGCACCCTAACCACGCTATGGACGCCAAACCACTATGTTCTAAAGCCGATAACCAAGTCTCATCATCAGTAAGTGAATACCATTGTAATATTATTTTTGACATCGCTTTTCCACGCTGTTGTTCTTCCAATCTAAACTCGCGAGTATCACGATGTGACAATATTCTTAATGCACATTGAAAAAAACTAATGTCATCCTTAATTTGCGTATAATAATAACAACGCTTAAGCATGGGCCATTCTAAATGAATTAATGGTCCATCAATCCACTGTTGCTGCCACGAAGAAAAGGTTTCCATAGAATTAACCCAGTTACATTCTACCGCCCACTCCAAGCCTCGTGAATATGAAAACCCCCCCAAAGGAAAATTAGAACTAATCAATTGCATCAAAGATAATAATGAACTAATACCTTGAGTAGCACACATAATATAAAATAATTTAAAAATTATTTATAAATTACTGACATAAATAAATATTGTTTCAAAATTAAATTACCACAGAAATAAGAATCATAATTTACTCCTATTTTTATTAAAAAATAACATATGATTTTAGTCATTTTCGTCAAAAATACGATTATTTATTTTGCAAAAATACATTTTTATTATGAATTTATTAACAACAGGTTTTATATAGGTAAAATAATATTTATTATTTCAACACTTATTTATATCTCAAATACCCGCCTTCTAGATGTAGATATTATAATATCTACATCATTATAGTTTTACGTCTATGATTTCCATCATGTACGCAATTAAAAAATATAATTGAATATCACCAAATTATCAATTATATATATTTACCATCTTCAAACTTATCAAAACCTAATATTTTTTTAGCATTATCGCAATATCAAAAGACATTTTTTCGAACATCTAATCATAGAACAATATTGCCTTTATCATATATATTTTCAAGCACAACGCTATTTCATATCAAAACAGAAAATAACGTTGCGACATTGGTAATGTAGATGCAGGTTCACAAGTTAATAATTCTCCATTCGCACGTACTTGATAAGTCTGTGAATCTACCTCGATAATTGGTTGCCAAGAATTATTAATCATATGATTTTTTTGAACATCTCTGCACTGACGAACCTCACCAATCAAACTAACTAATTTTAAAGAATTTATTAATTCTGAATTATAAGCGATTTGAGATACAAAAGTCATACGTGTAGAATGTTTTGCGTTGCCTCGTGCTCCAAACATTAATCGATAATGCACTGGTTGTGGAGTGGGTATAGAAGCATTAGGGTCTCCCATAACAGAAGAGACAATCATACCACCTTTAACTATTAACTCTGGTTTAACTCCAAAAAAAATAGGAGACCATAGTATTAAATCTGCTAACTTTCCTATTTCAACAGAACCAACTTCATGAGAAATTCCATGAGTTATTGCCGGATTAATCGTATACTTGGCAATATATCGTTTTATGCGAACATTATCATTATATTTATCATCACCTAATAACAAACCTCGCTGTAGTTTCATCTTATGAGCTGTCTGCCAAGTACGTAAAATAACTTCCCCAACTCGTCCCATGGCTTGAGAATCAGAAGAAATCATAGATAAAGCTCCAAGGTCATGCAGAACATCTTCAGCTGCAATCGTCTCCCTACGAATTCTTGATTCTGAAAATGCCATGTCTTCAGGTAGATTAGGATTAAGATTATGACAAACCATCATCATATCCAAATGTTCATCTATTGTATTAACAGTATACGGCATAGTAGGATTGGTAGACGATGGCAATACATTATTAAATCCACACATACGTATGATATCCGGAGAATGCCCACCACCTGCACCCTCAGTATGATAAGCATGTACCGTTCTGCCCTTAATCGCAGATAAAGTATCTTCAACAAATCCTGATTCATTTAAAGTGTCAGTGTGAATAGAAACCTGAATATCAAAACGATCAGCCACATTTAAACAGCAATCAATAGCAGCGGGTGTTGCTCCCCAATCTTCATGCACCTTTAACCCAATCGCTCCAGCAATTATTTGCTCTTCTAAAGCTTCAGGTAAAGAAGCACTACCTTTACCAGTAAACCCAATATTAACAGGTAAAGTATCTGCTACTTGTAGCATACGATATAAAAACCAAGGACCTGGAGTACAGGTAGTCGCGTTACTTCCTGTTGTCGGGCCAGTACCCCCTCCAATAAACGTAGTAATCCCAGAACACAGTGCTTCTTCTGCTTGTTGCGGACAAATAAAATGAACATGAGCATCAACTCCTCCAGCTGTAACAATTTTCCCTTCTGCTGCTATTATTTCTGTACCAGGTCCAATGCATATCGTCACACCTGGTTGTACATCTGGATTTCCTGCTTTCCCAATACCTGATATACGCCCATTATTTATACCGATATCTGCTTTTATTACCCCCCAGTAATCGATAATTATTACGTTAGTTAAAACTAAATCAACACAATCTTTACTGCTCATTTGTCCCTGACCCATACCATCTCGTATAACTTTACCTCCTCCAAATTTAACCTCTTCCCCATATATAGTAAAATCTTTTTCTACCTTTATCCATAATTCAGTATCTGCTAATCGTACAGAATCACCAGTAGTTGGCCCAAATAGAGAAGCATAATCATGTTTAGATACTATATTATGCATAATTAATCTAACCTACCCATAATGGCTTTACAAAAACCATAAATTTTACATGCACCTGCATATCTCACAAGTTCTACAGTCCTAGACTGTCCTGGTTCGAAACGTATTGCCGTTCCTGATGGAATATTTAAACGAAAACCACGAGTAATAATTCGATTAAATCTCAAGGCAGCATTAACCTCATAAAAATGAAAATGTGAACCAATTTGTATAGGTCTGTCTCCATAATTTATAACAGTTACTAATACTTGTTGTCTTCCAGCATTCAATTCTATATTTCCATGAGAAATGTGTAATTCGCCTGGTATCATATTATTGTTATACTCATTAATGCATTAATTAAATTATTGGATCATGTATAGTAACTAATTTAGTTCCATCAGTAAAAGTAGCTTCTACTTGTACGTTAGTAATCATTTCAGGTACTCCTACCATTACATCGTCTCTAGTCAATACATGTTTGCCTATGTCCATCAATTCAGCGACATTTTTCCCGTCACGAGCACCCTCTAAAACTATAGAACTAATTAATGCTATCGCTTCTGGATAATTTAATTTCAACCCTCGATTGAGACGTTTTTTTGCCAATAATGCTGCTGTAAACAACAATAATTTATCTTTTTCTCGGGGTAATAACTTCATAAATAAATTTTCCTAAATTATGTCGACCAAATACGAGGTATTGTAGCTTCTTTTCCAATTATAACAGGACGTATAGTACACCAAATATGATGCAACAACTGTTTTAAACTCTGATGATCATTACCTAATAATCGTACTACGAGTATCTCATCTAATAACGTAGCGCCTCCAACTTGGAGGTGTTTAACCGATGCGATTATTTCACGGACCTTATCTAATATTTTATCATCTGATGGGACAGCAAAAAGAAAAGCACTTATTTGAAATCCACCTAACTTCATAACACAATTTAATTCATTAACCCTCAAGCGTTCCTGTAATCCAATAGAACCAGATAAACAAATATTCAAACAAATATCTACTGCTTCTGGATAAGAATGAATACCTAACGATACATTTCTAAAACACAACATTTCAAATGATATAACTCTGGATTCTTGTTCTATAATAAAAGTAGTATCTATTTTTGCTTTTGTTTTAGGAAAAAAGATACTACTTTGAGGAACCCATTCTAAAGTGGTGTTACGCTCTAATATAAACGTATGGTTCTGTGATGCACATATACCATTACTACGATAAAATTTAGCAGCACCAGGTGTTGTCAACAATGCTCGACTCCCTGGTTCTAATTTAACATCTAGTACCAATTTATCTCCTCCAACTAACCCACCAGGAGGATGTAACAAATATACATGCGGAGTATTATCATGTGCTGCATAAAAACTTTTTTTCACGTAAAACGGACCAATATGTTTGCATTTAGTTAACACACTACGTCCGTTTCGCAAAGCAAAATTTAATCTCAACTCTCCTAGCCACCCATTAATTAATTTCTGAGACAATTTATCACTCATTAATACGATTATTAAATATTTTTTTAAATTAACACAATAAATCCGTCCAGATTCAAAAATTGAATATCACAAATAAACTATACCAAATAGTGTTAAACATGACAATATAACCGTTGTGTATATGCATACATATTTTATTTTTAAATAGAAATAAATCAGACATTACTAATCAGTAACAAATCTATATAAACAAAGATCTTTGTATATAATATACGACATTCAGTTTACACAGCACTTGCAACGTGATTTTTTGCTTTTATCAATCTTATCATATGATGCATCATATGATATATATGCAAGAACTGTATTATACCTATTAATAATTATAAATGAATACACATATCTCAAATCATTAAAATCATTGACAACACAAACTAATAAAACTCGAAAATATAAACTTATATGTTCATTCCCATTCAATAGTAGCCGGAGGTTTAGAGGAAATATCGTACACTACACGAGATACTCCCTCAACTTCATTGACAATACGATTAGATACCTTATTCAAAAAATCATAAGGCAAATAAGCCCAATGCGCCGTCATAAAATCTGTAGTTTCTACCGCACGAAGAGCTATCACCCATGTATATTTACGCTGATCACCTTGTATGCCTACTGAACGTATTGGTAAAAACACCGCAAAAGCCTGACTAATTTTAGAATATAAATTCTCACGCCTAAGTTCTTCAATAAAAATAAAATCTATCTTACGTAAAATATTGCAATATTCTCTTTTTACCTCACCTAATATTCTAATAGCTAATCCAGGACCTGGATGTGGATAACGATAAACTATATCATAAGGTAGCCCTAAATCTAATCCAATACTACGAACTTCATCTTTAAATAAATTTCTTATAGGTTCTAGCAACTGAACGTTCATAATTTCGGAGAAACCACCTACATTGTGATGCGATTTAATAACATTTTTAAAAGAGAATAAAGACATACCAGATTCGATAACATCTGAATATATAGTACCTTGAGCTAACCATTTTACAGACACTAATTCATTAATTTGTTCCTCAAAAACTTCTGTAAAAACTCTACCAATTACTTTTCTTTTCTCTTCTGGATCACTAATTCCAATTAAAGCATTTAAAAATCGTTGCTCTTTCGATACATAGATGATACTTAAATTATAATTTTTAAGACAAAAATTATTAATGCGATCAAATTCATGCTTTTCCAATAACCCATTATCAATAAAAATACAAATAAATTGATTACCAATCGCACGTCGTAATAACAAAGCTGTAACAAGAGAATCAATCCCGCCTGAAAAACCAAGAACTACTCTGTCATTGCCTACTTTTATACGAATATCCATAACAATACTATCAATGATATTAACTGTTTTCCAAGAAGATTTACAATGACAAATATGCATAATAAAACGTTCTAAAATATTTTTTCCTTTTTTAGTATGAGTAACTTCCGGATGAAATTGCACACCATATAAATGACGCTCCTCATTGATCATCATAACAGCTTGCTGATATTTATTAATGCCAATAACAGTAAAATCCTTAGGAACAGTAGTAACAACATCCCCATGACTCATCCACACATCAAGCATTAAACGCCCTGTAACATCATCAACATAATCATAAATATCGTTTATAAGAGCACTTCTAGAAATAATTGTGATTTGAGTGCAACCAAATTCACGCTGTGCAATTGCACGTTTCACTCGTCCGCCTAATTGCAACGACATAATTTGCATACCATAACAAATTCCAAATATAGGTATACCTAATCGAAACAAAAATTCAGGAATACACGGATAATCACTATCGATAACACTATAAGGGCCTCCAGAAAGAATAATACCATTAGGATTAAATGCATATACTTGAGATTCACTAATATCCCAAGAACAAAGTTCAGAATATACTCCCAATTCACGAATTATTCTTAACAGTAATTGGGTATATTGAGATCCAAAGTCTATTACTAAAATACGATGATTATCACATTTTATATTATGACTTATTACATTATTTACACTAATCATTCATTAACCATAATATTTAATGTCTAATAACACTCACTACATTATTCAAATAACACATTCATATAATATAATATTCAACGACTAATTATCTTAAACGATAATTAGGTGATTCTTTTGTTATAATCACATCGTGCACATGACTTTCTTGAATACCAGAATAACTTACACGAACAAATTTAGCTTGCGTTCTTAAATCATCAATAGTTGCGCAACCTGTCAAACCCATACAAGAACGTAAACCACCCATTAGTTGATGTATAATCGTTTCTAGCTTACCTTTATAAGGAACACGCCCTTCTATACCTTCCGGTACTAATTTATAATCATTAACAGTATCCTGTTGTTGAAAATATCGATCAGCAGAACCTTGATACATAGCCCCTAAAGAACCCATACCTCTATAAGTTTTAAAAGATCTACCTTGATAAAATTCAATATCTCCTGGCGATTCTTCTGTGCCGGCTAATAAAGAACCAATCATTACACAATGCGCGCCAGCCGCTATCGCCTTAGCAATATCCCCAGAAAAACGAATACCGCCATCTGCAATCACCGAAACATTTGTACCTTTTAATGCTTCCGCTACATCAGAAATAGCTGTAATTTGTGGAATTCCTACGCCAGTAACAACACGGGTTGTACAAATTGAACCCGGGCCAATGCCAACTTTCACTGCACTAGCACCAGATTTTACTAACGCTAACGCACCCTCTTTCGTAACAACATTACCCCCTATAATGGACAAATCAGGATACATATTACGAACCGTCTCAATACAACCCAAAACCCTATCTGAATGCCCATGAGAAGAATCTACAAGCAATACATCTAAGCCAGCATTCACCAATCCTTCAACACGTTCTTTATAATCATTTCCCACTCCAATAGCAGCACCAACACGTAATCTGCCATAATTATCTTTACATGCATATGGTTTACGTGCTGCCTTTTCAAAATCCTTTGCAGTGATCATACCTTTAAGATGAAATAAAGAATCAATCAACAAAATTTTCTCTACCCTTTTATCATGCATTTTACTTAACACTATTTCCCTATTCTCTTTTTCTAACACTGTAACTAAACGCTCTTTAGGAGTCATAACAGAAAAAACAAAATTTGATAAATCACTGACGAATCTAACATCACGACTTGTAACAATTCCCACTAACTCATTCGAATCCACCACAACCGGGTATCCAGCAAATCCATTAAGAGAAGTTAACTCCTTTACTCGCAACAAAGTCGTGTCAGGAGTAACACATTGCGGATTAACCACTATTCCGCTTTCATAACGTTTAACCCGAAGTACTTCATTAATTTGTTGCTCTAAAGACATATTTTTATGAATAAAACCAACACCACCTTCTTGTGCTAAAGCAATAGCTAAACCCGATTCAGTCACCGTATCCATTGCCGACGATATAATAGGAATATTCAAAGAAACAGAGTTACTTAAAAAACTTGCCAAAACTGTTTCTGCAGGCAGCACTCTCGAACAAGAAGGAACGATCAGCACATCATCAAAAGTCAAAGCGTCTTTAACAAAACGCATCATTGTCATTAACTAACGCAACAGCTAAAATTATACCAGTCACACCACCCTCCTCGCACCTTCCACCACCAAAAAACTCAAACCTAAAATAGCACACACTATCAGTATAGACATCAGCTAAATAAATTTTAAAATTAAACAAACATCCATATTTAGTATCAACAATCTTAACCTCAATAACTAAAAGATACTTGTAGCATGTACGTTCATACCTAAAGGTATTATTTCTAGCATGAATTACGTAATTAATCAAGTTTTAGCATATAAGTTATAGGAATTAATAATTATAGGTTTTTATTGAGACTTATATAGGTACTGGTTATACCAGTACTGCAATATATGTTGTTTTACTATGCAGAGTTTTTTATTATCTTAATTATGCATTTGCTGATTAAAAATTTTAAATATAATTTAGTGTTATTTAATACGCTTTGAAGTTTATCTATATATCTTTATAGAGATACAATATAGATATAGTAAGGTGTTTTATAAACGATACATATTATCATTAAAGGTTTTGTTATTTATTATTAAAAATAATTAAATACACTAGATATATGGTATTATTGAGGAATGAAAACAAGTGATCTTACTGTTGTAGCTACTAAGCAACAGCGTTCGATTAAAGTTACATCTTCAGTAGATGTGGTATTAGTTGGAGCTGGGATTATGAGTGCAACTTTTGGTATATTTTTAACGCTTCTTGAACCGACTTGGAAGATTCGCATATATGAACGTCTTAACAAACCAGCACAAGAAAGCTCTAATGTATGGAATAACGCTGGTACTGGACATGCTGCATTTTGCGAACTTAATTATACTCACTATAACAATGAAGATGATTCAATTGATATTTCAAATGCTGTTTCTATTAATGAAGCATTTGAAATATCACTCCAATTCTGGGCATATTTAGTACAAACTAAAACACTTAAGCACCCGAATTCTTTTATTAACAATGTGCCCCATATGAGCTTTGTGTGGGGCGAAGAAAACGTTGAATTTTTAAAAAAACGTTTTCAGGCACTACAAAATAGTATTTTGTTTAGTGGCATGGTGTACTCGGAAGATTTAGAACAAATTCGTCAGTGGATCCCTCTTATTATCAACGGACGTAATACATCTCAGAAAATTGCAGTTACTCGTATGGAGATGGGTACAGACATTAATTTTGGAGCACTTACTCAACAGTTGTTAAATGAATTAAAAAAAAATATAAATTTTAAAATGTATTTACAACATGATGTTAATTATGTTAAACATAATGACGATACAACTTGGGATGTACATGTAATTGATAAACAATCTAATCAAAAAAAATGTATTCGCACAAATTATATCTTCATAGGTGCTGGAGGAAAATCTCTTAATCTTTTACAAACTTCTGGTATTCCAGAAGTTAATGGATATGCTGGATTTCCAGTAGGCGGTCAGTTTTTAGTTACAAAAAACCCAAAAATAGTTGCGCAACATTTAGCTAAGGTATATGGGAAAGCGTCTGTCGATGCACCTCCAATGTCAGTACCTCATATAGACACTAGAATATTAAATGGTAATAAGATTTTGTTGTTCGGTCCATTTGCTACTTTTAGCAGTAAATTTTTAAAACATGGGTCATGGTTAGATTTATTCCATTCTTTGAATAAACATAATTTCATTCCGATACTGCAAGCTGGAATAGATAATTTTAAGTTAATTAAATATTTGATTAGTCAGCTCATTATGTCGGATATGGAACGTATTAATGAGCTCAAAGAATACTATCCCACAGTTAATCCTTCAGATTGGACTTTAGTGAAAGCAGGGCAACGTGTTCAAATTATTAAAAGAAGTAACGATAAAAGAGGTATGTTACAATTTGGAACAGAAGTGGTTAATTCTAGTGATGGTACTTTATCTGCACTTCTTGGCGCATCCCCAGGAGCATCCACTGTGGTTGCAATAATATTAAAACTTTTGGATACGATGTTTAATAATAAAATTAATAGTGATTCGTGGCAAAATAAACTTGCAGACATGATACCATCGTATACTAAGAGTTTAAATGGTAACCTTACGTTGGTAAATAAAATCAGACAATATACTTGTAATATTTTGGAGTTAAATTATATAGAAGCGACGGATCACGTACCCCAATGCGCTGATAAGCAAGCTACTACTACTACTACTACTACTACTACTACTACTACTTAAATACTGTTATTTTATATTATTAAAGATTCCCATTTTCTTGTATATAATTTATATTAAGTATTTTTGTTTATTAAAAATGGGTTAGCAGTATCTTTAAATTTTATTTGCAATAAAATACCTGTGATATTTAACACGCGGTAAAAATATTTTTTTAGATACCGTTTATAATCATCGGGTAATTTGCTAACATGAGTTCCATGGATTATCAAAGTTAATGGGTTATACTTGCCAACATGAATGTATTTGGGTTTGATTCTACTCCCATATAAAAATGGGGGAGGACATTTAGCGATAGCTGTATACATTACACGAATTAAACATGCAGTGTTAATGGTTTTTATAGCACGAGAACAAAGTTGTGTTTTTTTAATTGATTGAAATAATGTTTTAATACCACTGCCGTATAATGCTGAAATAAAGTGTATTTGAGTAAAGTTGATAAAACTTATTTTTTCGTATAATTCTCTCCTTATTTTATCACGTAAAGCTGGGGATATCTTATCCCATTTATTAAAAACAATTATTAATGCTTTACCATTGTCTATAACAAATCGTAACAAATATAAATCCTGATCAGATATCCCCAGCTTTACGTCTCCCATAAATAATACAATATGCGCAGTTTTGATGATTTGAAGTGTTTTTAATATAGAAATTTGCTCTACTTCTATCTCTGGTGCTATATGATCTATTTTTTTTATTTTTCGTATTCCTGCCGTATCTATTAATATATATTGTTGTTCGTTGTATGTTATAGGAACATAAATACAATTCCGAGTAGTTCCTGGTGTACTACAAGTAATCATACGTTTTTTTCCCAAGATATGATTAACAAATGTAGATTTACCAGAATTAGGACGCCCTACGACAGCTAATGTAATAGTAGGATCTGTTTCTGTTTTGTTAAGAACAGATGAATTTCTGTGTTTTTTATAAATAATTTTATTTATATCAACTGTAGGTATTTTTTTTTTATAAAAAAATCTATTTTTTGAAATTAATGAGGATATATTTTTTAATAAATTATCAATTCCGTATCCATGAATTGCAGAAATAAAAATAATACTTTTTATACTAAAAAAACAATAATCCCATATCATAGTATGTATATGATATGGGATGTGATCCATTTTATTAATTACTACAAACATATTTTTTTTTAATTTTTTTAATTCTTTAAAAAAATTATAATTTATATCTGTTCCCACAGATTGTTTATCCATTATAAACAATATAATATCAGCTTCTTTTATTGCAAGAGTTGTTTGATAGGACACACAATTTTGAATACCTTCTGTTTTTATATTAAAAAATTCCTCAATACCTCCAGTGTCAATAAGAATGGACTTAAACTGTTTGCATTGAAAATAACCATATTGTCGATCTCGTGTTAATCCTGGGTAATTAGATGTTAAAGCATCGTGTGTATGTGTTAGTCTATTAAATAAAGTAGATTTACCTACATTTTTTTGTCCAATCAGTGTAATGATAGGTAACATTAATTTATTATTCCTCAAACACATAACACAACATATTTACGAATAACGATATCAGCGTTAAATAACATAATAAAGTTATTTCCATGTTAAGCTATGATTTATAATTGATAATATAATACAATAAATTAAAAGTATCAGCATTAATTAAATTAACGTTTATAAAAACAATATTGCAAATTAGCTTATAATTTTTATATATCGCATGTATAGGAAATTTGTATGTTATATCATTAATCTGCATTTCTATGATTTTTTTATTTATATACACACTCTTAATGCCTCTAATATAAATTCAATTAATAATCATTAATATATATTCACCTATTATGAGCATGATTTCATGCAATATGCAATATACGTTTTAATTTATAAACAACTTCATCGTGCTTTAATATTTCTTGAGTTTTTGTTTGTAAATTTTTTAAAATAATTGTTTTTTCAAGGGCATTCTTTTCATTCATGATTAATATAATTTGTGTTTTATACTTATTAGCCCAATAAAATTGTTTTTTTATATTACCTCCTCCATGATGTACCATTAATCGTATAGATGGTAACATTGAACGAATATGTTCAGATAATAGCATTGAATATTTTTGAGCATCATGTCCTACGCTAATTAAACATACATCGATATATATATTTTTATTTAAAATAGTATTGTTATTATTATTATTAATTTCTTTCATTAACAATATTACACGTTCCAATCCTACGGAAAACCCTATCGCAGGTACTGCATTCCCTCCTAACTCTTGTACTAATTCATCATAACGCCCTCCAGCACAGATAGTTTTTTTTACCCCTAAGCTATCAGTGACCCATTCAAAAACCGTTCTGTTATAATAATCTAAACCACGTACCAGATACGGATTAACTGTATACGACACCCCTAAAAAATCCAATAACTGACATAATTCGGAAAAATGAACATGCGAATCATTATCTAAATAATCGTTTAACATGGGAGCCTGAAGCAGTAATTCTTTAGTTTTACTATCTTTAGTATCTAAGATTCGCATTGGATTAGAGTATAAACGACGTAGAGCATTATGGTCTAATTTGCTTGATTTTTTTTCTAAAAAGGCTATTAATTTTTTTCGGTAATTTAATCTAGCTGACAAAGAACCGATTGAATTTAATTCTAACGACAAATGATGATTAATTCCTAATTTTTTCCAGCAACGAGCAGTAATTAAAATTAATTCAGCATCTATGTCAGGGCCTATGTGACCAAAAGCTTCAGCGCTAAATTGATGAAATTGTCTATAACGTCCCTTCTGAGGGCGTTCATAGCGAAACATCGGACCAAGATACCATAAACGTTGTTCTTGGTGGTGACAGAACAGTCCATGCTTAACACCTGCCCGAACGCATCCAGATGTACCCTCGGGGCGTAATGTTAAACTATTACCGTTACGATCATTAAAGCTATACATTTCTTTCTCTATTACATCCGTCACCTCTCCAATTGAACGTTTAAATAAATCTGTATTTTCAACAATAGGAAACCTAATCTCCTTATATCCATAACTGTCTAATATAGTTACAAGTATATTTTCTATATATTGCCAGATAATAGTATCTTCTGGTAAATAATCATGCATACCACGGATAGATTGAATATTTTTTGCCATACTTAATTAATCATGCATTAATTTTTTCGATTATTTGTTTATTGTATGCGATACAGTAACGTGATGATTTTTGTTTAATAATTCAGATTTAGCTCTAATACGACGTTCTAATTCTTCAATTATTAATACGTTATCACAGCGTTTTTGTTGTCGTACACCATCTTCATATATACCACTTTTATTATGTGCCCCAGCGACACCAATTGTTGCTTTTAATGCTTCTCCTGGCCCATTAACTACACATCCAATAATAGACACATCCATAGGTGTCGTGATATCACTTACTTTTTGCTCTAACGTATTAACTACGTTCATTACATTAAATTCTTGTCGCGCACATCCCGGACAAGCTATAAAATTGATGCCATGAGCACGAATCTTTAAAGTTCTTAAAATGTCAAACGCTACCTTTACTTCTTCTATAGGATCTGTAGCCAATGATATGCGTATTGTATCCCCAATACCTTCGTTTAATAGAAAACCTAAAGCTATTGCAGATTTTACTGTGCCATTACGTAAAGCTCCGGCTTCAGTAAGACCTATATGCAGTGGTTGATCTATTTTTAATGCCAATGCACGGTATGCTTGCACTGTGATTGCCACATCAGAAGATTTAACGCTGACTTTAAATTGATGAAAATTTAATTTATCTAAAATATCTACGTGTCTCATTGCTGATTCTAATAATACATGTTCTGTTGGATTTCCATCATATTTTTTTTGTAAATCACGTTCAAGAGATCCAGAATTTACACCAATACGAATAGATATATTTTTATCTCGAGCACAATGCACTACAGATCGAATACGTTTGTTATTCCCGATGTTACCAGGGTTGATACGTAAACAATCCGCTCCGTATTCAGCTGCTTTCAATGCAATACGATAATCAAAATGAATATCTGCTACTAATGGAACATTAATTATTTGTTGTTTAATTATTTTAAAAGCTTCAGCTGCATCCATGGTGGGTATTGATATTCGAACAATGTCTACTCCTGCTTTTTTTAAGTTATTAATTTGTGCAACTGTTTCAGCAATATTTGTAGTACGAGTATTTACCATAGATTGTATCGCAATAGGCGCGCCATCTCCAATAGGGATATTACCAATATAAATACGTGTAGACTTTCGACGAATAATGTTCGTAATATTATTCATATTTTCTCCGATATTTTCATGTTTTAAACAATAAATACGTGATTATACAAAATCAAAGAGATTACTCTTATATTGAATAGAAATCATAATTTTTACAATTTTATATATATATATAAATATATGTAGCTACTATATTAGATTTACTATTTTTTATTTTTCTTAAAATAAAGATAAACCCTATCATATAAATTGGGAATATTTTAAAATATGCCATTTTATTAATCATCTAATGATATTCAATATAATGTAATGGTGTTGTCTTTTTATAACGAGGTACATTGTAATTTATGCGATTAATCACTTCTCCTGTTAATTGTCCACAGGCAGCGTTAATGTCTGCGCCTCTTATCTTTCGTATAATAGTTGTTATATTATGTTGTAATAAAACCTTAAGAAACGCATGCATACGAACGTGTGAGCTACATGCGTATTGTATATTCGGGATGGGATTCCATGGGATTAAATTAATTTTACACGGAATACCATGAAGTTGTTTGGCTAATTGATGGGCATGTAGAACTTCGTCATTTATATGATTCAGCAATACATATTCTATTGTTACTCGACCATGGTTAGATTTGTTTTTTTTTAAATACCTACGTACTGCTTCCAATACATTATTAATGTTATATTTTGTATTAATTGGCATAATCTTATTTCTGATCATATCATTTGGAGCGTGTAAGGATATAGCTAATGGTACATCGATCATATCTTTTAGTTTGTCTATACCTGGAACAATACCAGCAGTTGAAAGAGTAATATGTCGTTTAGATAATCTAAAACCAAAATCATCTAATATAATTTTTATCGCTGATACAACGTTAATAATGTTTAACAACGGCTCTCCCATACCCATAAATACTATGTTAGTAATAGGAAATCTATTTTTTATATTTATTTTTTTATTAAAAGCAATAAGTTGCGCTGCTCTCCAAACTTGACCAATTATCTCTGATACACGTAAATTTCTATTAAAACCTTGTTGTGCTGTCCCACAAAAACTACATCCTAATGGACATCCAATCTGGGATGAAATACATAAGGTCGTTCTCATATTTTCAGGAATATAAACTGTTTCAACTTGTTGTTCACCAATTTTCATAGCCCATTTAATTGTTCCATCTGCAGATAATTGTTCTTTTGCAATTATTGGCGCACGAATCTCCGCTATTTGATTTAGTTTTATTTTTAAAGATTTACTCAAATTTGTCATCTGATTAAAATCATCGCAGTAACAATGATATATCCATTTCATTATCTGATGAGAACGAAAAGGTTTTTCCCCTAATTTAGTAAAAAAATTTAGTAACTCTTCTTTGTTCATATTAAGAAGATTGACTTTTTTTGTGTACATAAAATATATCTCTCACTATTAATGTTTTTAAAAAATGAGATGAATATCAATATTTTGTTAGCATGAAGTTAATAGAATTTTAATTAAATCATCACCATTTTTCATACTTAAAACATGTTTACATTGTCTACCAGTATTATGTTTTATTAAATAATTTATTGTTTGAAACTATTTTTCGTACTGATAAATAATAAAATATTTATATATGTTCATTTTTATGTATCAAAAAAAATAGGAAATCTCACGTGCAGCAGATGTCTTAGAATCTGATCCATGAATGGCATTTTTAGTATAATCATACCCATAATCAGCTCTGATAGTACCTGCTAACGCATGTGCTGGATTAGTAGCTCCCATAATTTCTCTATTGCGTTGTATTGAATTATTGCCCTCCAATATTTGTATGAATATTGGACCAGAAGTCATAAAATTTATTAAACTGTCAAAAAAAGTTTTTTTTTGGTGCTCAAAATAAAATTCAGAAGCTTGTATACATGTTAATTGCAACATTTTAGCTCCCACCACAATAAGACCAGAAACCTCAAATCTGCTAATTATAGATCCGATTATATTTTTGGCAACCGCATCTGGTTTTATGATCGACAGTGTGTTTTCTTTACAAAACATAAAAGCTCCTATTAACCTCTATCCCTACTATTATATAGAAATAAGTCTACGATAACTATCGTTATATAACATTACTGTATGTTTTTATATAAAATATACATAATTAATAAAACATAAATTAAATTTAGAATAAACACAACACAGATAAGTAAATATATTACGTATATGTATATATTTTTATAGCATCTTATTGCTAATCTTAATTGTACAAGCGGGATGATTATTATTAATAAAATCTTACCAGTTACAACTAATTTTGACGAAATGTTTAGTTTTACATTAAATAATAATATTCAAAAATGTTAAAATCGTCATTAATTATTTGCACAATCAATAACAAAAACGTTAAAAAATTAAAAATATACAACCTAATGTATGAAAGATATTCTTCAAAAAGAATCTTTTTTTATGTATTTCTAAATAATATTAATAAAATTATAAATCTTTTATAGACACATTGTTTATTCTAATAATTACATGTTTAGAAACACATGTATGTATTTTATTATAGTATTTATAATAAATGTACCATTGCATTTAATTTTATAACAGTAGTAGCTATATGATGAATGGCATATTCTATTTCCTCTTCAGTTGTAAAACGACCCAAAGAAAATCTAATTGAATTATATGCTAACTCCTTATTTCTTCCTAATGCTTGTAATACATGTGACGGATTTAAAGTGCCAGAGGCACAAGCAGAACCAGAAGATAATGCAAAATCTTTTAATGCTATTATTAATGTTTCGCCATCGATGTGGCTAAAGCTAATATTTAATAATGTGCCTATACTATGATCCAAATCACCATTAATTAATACTCCTTCAATTTGTTGTAATCCTTGCCATAACCGATCTCTCATTTTTTTTAAATAAATCATTTCTGTTGCCATCGTTTCTTTGGCTAAACGATACGCTTCAGCCATTCCAACAATTTGATGAACCGGCAATGTACCAGAACGTATACCACATTCATGTCCTCCTCCATGTATTTGAGCAATAATATGAATTTTTGGATGTCTATGTTGTCGTATATACAAACCGCCTATACCTTTTGGTCCATATAGTTTATGTCCATTAAAAGACATTAAATCTACTGGCAAAACAGATAAATCAATATGTAATTTACCAACGCTTTGAGTTGCATCCACATGAAATATTATATCATGTAGACGACATAATTTACCAAGTTTTGTTATGTCTTGAATTATGCCGATTTCATTATTGACATGCATAATAGATAATAGAATTGTATCGTCACGCAGTGCATTACTGATTTGTTCAAAATCAATTAAACCATTAGATTGTGGCATTATACGAGTAATTTCAAATCCTTTGTTCTCAAGATATTGGCAAGTATCTAACACTGACTTGTGTTCTGTCATGCTGGTGATAATATGCTTCCCTTTTTTATGATAAGCTTGGGCTATTCCCTTAATAGCTAAATTTACTGATTCAGTAGCGCCTGAAGTAAAAATAATTTCACATGATTCAGCGCCTATCAACTGAGCAATTTGTTTGCGAGATACATCTACCGCTTCTTCTGCTTTCCATCCATAATAATGAGAGCGAGAAGACGGGTTACCAAATATGCCATCTAAGGTAAGATATTGCATCATTTTTTCTACTACCCTAGGATCCACCGGAGTAGTAGCAGCATAATCAAAATATATTGGTAACTTCATCTAACATACTCCAGAAATAAAAACTTGTTCTAACATGTAAAATATAAAGAAATTGTATAATCAGCATCATTTATATAACATATTAGATTAAATATTTTAAAATATATTTATTCTTAGGTTTGATATATATTTTGCGCCCAAGCATTATTCTATATGAAATTATTATTCGTTACTATAGAAAATATTCGAACCTACTTTGTATTTGTATATTTATATATGCTTAATTTAAATATAGATAAATGTATGTAACTATGTCTATTAAAATAAATATATTTCTTATTTTATATATATGCGCTTTAATTAATTTCAATTAATTGATTGCAAAAAAATGTTATTTTAAATTACATACGACACTTTGTTTCGTATGATTTTTTGTTAAAACTTAATATAACAGCTAATAATTGAAAGTATTAATATCGTTTATACTAAAATATCAGACGATGATTATATATCATATATAATCATCATTATTTCTAGTTTCTATCAATATACTCACACAAAATACTTAATTAAAATTAAGCATAAAAATTTAGATCTTGTATTATATATTCATGATTATATTTGTAATAAAAATAAATATTCTAATTTAGAATATGATGAATTTAAAGATCTTTTAATAATTATATATGTTCAAGAACATATACATTATGCGATACTGCACGCAATATAATATTAATGTTATTTGGAAAACATAGCTTTATAATGTTTAATACAATTATATATGTTTTATATTTAATTTTTTAATTTATGAGAATTACTGGATAAATGATTTATGCATCCGATGCTTAACATTGCTATTCAAGCTATAAGAAAAGCAGGAAACTTTATTGTTAAACAATATGAATTGTTCAATAAAAATAACATACAGCCAAATTTTATAAATGAAATTATTTACAAAACAAATAAGGAATCATATTACATTATTAAAACAGTCATTCAAAAATTTTATCCATTGCATACTATTGTTACTATACAGAAGAATCAGAATATTAATGATACAAATTACAAAGAAAATATTTGTTGGATCATTGGATCTATAGATAATGATATTAATTTTATTAAACAGTTTCCTTTTTTTGCTATATCTATTGCTGTATTTATTAAAGGACATATCGAAATAGGAGTAATATATGATCCTATCCATAATGAATTATTTAGCGCTTGTCGTGGAAAAGGAGCTCATCTTAATGGTTATCGGATTCGTGTAGGTACCGCTAATAATTTACATGGGGCTGTTATTTCTATATCTTGTTCTAATGAAAAGCAACATATAATGATTAGTCTACTAAATAAATTTAGCAATAAATATATATATTTTCGTTGCACTGGAGCAACTATTTTAGATTTAGCTTACGTTGCAGTTGGGCGCATAGATGGATGTATTACCTTTTTTTTTGAAAAACCTGACCATAAAAATACATCATTGGCTATCGGTACTTTGATAATTCGTGAATCGGGAGGATTAATTATCGATTTTGCTGGAACTGATAATTATTTACTGTCTGGAAATATAATCGCAGGTAACATAAAAATAATCCGAACCATTTTAACAGTTATACGGTTATCTGAACAGATAACTTGAATAGGTTTCTAATAAATTTTCTTTAATTTTAAAAGAACAATTTTTATTACATAAAATATATAATATCTACAATGATATTACTTAATTGATTTTTTATTATAACATTCATTATATATAGGACGCTGAGAACATATACGTAGAACTTTGGTTTTTATAGATAAAATAACTTCATCATTATTGATATGATTTAGTATATCACAGATCCAATGTGATAATTTTTTAACATCATTTTCATTAAAATTGCGTCTGGTTATCGCTGGTGTACCAATACGTATACCTGAAGTAACGAAAGGACTTCTAAAATCATTTGGTATACTATTTTTGTTAACAATAATGTTGGCTTGTTCTAATGCTGCACTAGCAGCCTGTCCAGTAATGTTTTTATTTCTTAAATCTAACAAAAAAAGATGATTATGAGTCATTCCAGAAATTACTGTAAATTCGCGCAATAAAAATTCTTTAACCATTACCTTAGCATTTTGAATAACTTTTTGTTGATACAGCTTAAAGGATGGCTCCATTGCTTCTTTTAAAGCAATTGCTTTAGCCGCGATGACGTGCATTAAAGGCCCTCCTTGAGAACCAGGAAAAACTGAAGCATCTAGTTTTTTATATAATTCAGAATCACCTCCATTAGCTAAAATTAAACCACCTCTAGGCCCTGCTAACGTTTTATGAGTAGTAGCAGTTACTACATGTGCATGTGGAAGTGGATTTGGATATATACCCGCTGCAACTAATCCTGCGATATGAGCCATATCAACGAATAAATATGCTTGAACAGCGTCAGCAATTTGACGCATTTTAGACCAATTTATAACACCAGAATATGCAGAAAACCCTCCTATAATCATTTGTGGTTGATGTTTTTTAGCCAAATGATACAGTTTTTCGTAATTAATATAGCCAGTTTCGTCGACGCCATAAAATACAGAATTATATATTTTTCCTGAAAAGTTTACTTGTGAGCCATGTGTTAGATGTCCTCCATGGTTTAGGTGCATACCTAAAATTGTGTCTCCGGGATGTAATAGAGCGTTATACACAGAAAAATTAGCCTGTGATCCAGAGTGTGGCTGTATATTTGCATAATCTGCAGAAAATAATTTTTTTGCACGGTTAATACCTAACTGTTCAATCATATCGACATATTCACATCCACCATAGTAACGCTTACCTGGATATCCTTCAGCATATTTATTGGTAAGTTGTGAGCCTTGTGCTTGCATAACTTGAGGGCTAACATAGTTTTCAGATGCTATTAATTCAATATGTTCTTCTTGTCTAATGATTTCATGTTTTATTATTTCCCATAATTCAACATCATAATTTGTACACATGGACATAATAACCACCTATCTTTGCTATATCAAAAAATACATTTTATATATAATATATAGGATTATTTTAATTGAAATGAAATAATAAGTATTATAGTAAAAATTTACCTATAATAATATACTAAACATATTGTTTAAAAATTTAATTAAATCAATGGAAATACCGTCCATTTTTTTACAAAATAAAGTAACATTAAAAGTTAATTTTACATTTTTCTTGTAAATATAAAATAGTTATTTTATATTTACACTTGAATAATATGATACATCTATCAATATAGATGGTACGTATATTATACATTTATGTTGTTAAATATTGATTGTGATCAGATGATGAAAGTGGTTTATTTTTATTTAAATTAAAAATATTGTTCTTATATAGTGATTTAAATATTCAAACATGTAATGTTTGGTGGTATCTTGTTGTTTTCAGATATTTTGTATAAAAAATGTAACACCGTATCATTGTGAGATATAAAATATATATATATTCTATTGTAAATTTTATTAATATTTTTATGATAGAACCACATCTTGACGCTGACGCTTAAAAAATTTATTTAACTGAGAAGCACATTCTTTTTCTAACACTCCAGTTGTTAAAGACACATGATGATTAATCATTGGATACTGGAGTACATTTTTTAGCCATGATGTTCGTCCGATTTTATTATTTTTTGCGCCACAAACTAATCGACGAATACGAGCATGGATTATTGCTCCAATACACATCATACACGGTTCTAGAGTAACATAAAGAGTAGTACCTAGTAATCGATGATTACCCAAAATTTCCCCCCCTGTACGTAATGCTATAATTTCTGCATGAGCACTTGGATCATGGTGTATAATAGAAGAATTCCAACCGCAACTTATAAGCTTGCTATCTTGAATTAAAACAGCCCCTACCGACATTTCTCCAATAATTTCAGCATAAGCAGCTAACGCAATAGCATGACGCATCCATATCACGTCTATATTTTCTATTTCATACATACAATTTTCTCTGAAGTAATACAAAACATTATCAATGTCAATTGATACACATCAAACTTATATATTGATCTTTTGCTACTACAAAACATGAAAATAGTTTCTACTTAAATAAGTCATTGATATCTATATTGTGAAACTGAATGTTTAAATTACAATTATTTATTACATTCCTATTTTTGATTTATCGCTCCAATATCACGAACGCACATGCATATGAATTAGTATCAGATAGAGTAATATGCATTTTTTTTAACGATAATTTATCAGCTAATAGAGCCGCATATGAGAATAAATGTAACATTGGTTTTCCCAGTTTATCGTTAAATATTTCAATTTGATTAAATGTCACTCCTTGAGTTATTCCTGTACCAAACGCTTTAACTGCTGCTTCTTTTGCGGCAAAACGTTTTGCCAGGAAATGTGCAGGACACTTTTTATTCTCATATATTTTCCATTCTGATGAACTAAGTACACGTTTAGCTAGTTTGTTTCCGCTATGTGTTATTATTTTTTTTATTTTTCTAATATCAACAATATCTATACCAATTCCGTGAATCACTATTAACCTCTTGCTGAATCTTGTATTAATCTCTTCATATCTTGAATGGCTTTAGGTAATCCACAAAACATTGATCGACTAATTATAGAATGCCCTATATTTAACTCTTGTATCCCGGATAGCATCGCGATAGGTCGTACATTATAATAATTAAGACCATGTCCAGCGTTAACTTTTAAACCATGATCTACAGCGTATTGTACACTTTTTTTAATACGTTTATATTCTAAATTTTGAGTCATTGGATCTATAGCGTCAGAATACATACCAGTATGTATTTCTATACAAGGAGTACCTATACTATATGCAACGCTAATTTGTTGTTCGTCAGGATCAATAAAGAGTGAAACCCTAATTCCAACATCAGCAAGCTTAAATATTATATCTCGTAATCTATTTGATTGATTCACAACATCTAAACCACCTTCAGTTGTCAGTTCTTGACGTCTTTCAGGAACTAAACAACAATAATGCGGTTTTAATACACACGCGATGTTAATCATTTCATCTGTTGCTGCTATTTCTAAGTTCATAGCTGTTTGTATGGTTTTACGTAACATTTTGACATCTCGATCTGTAATGTGACGACGATCTTCTCTTAAATGCACAGTAATACTATCTGCTCCTGATTGTTCTGCAACAAACGCAGCATATACAGGATCAGGATAGGTAGTACTTCTTGCATTGCGTAATGTTGCAATATGATCAATATTTACACCCAATAATAAATTTGACATTATATGATATCCTTAAATGTAGTTTAATATGTGTGACTTATTGCCATATAAATATATATACATCTGCTTTTTCGCTATTTCTACTTAATTAAAATGCATTATGCCGTGATATTATCTATTAAAATATAGTTATATATACAAATATATTATTATTTTTCAAAATTGTATTTTATGTTTAATTCTTAATTGTTGAATAAATTTTGTTAGAACATACAAATTTACATTTTATAAGAGTACCTACATAATTGTATGTATTTATTTACATAAATGTCATTAGTGTAAATTCACTTACAATACTAGACATATGAGTATGCAAGTTTCGGAAGATTATTATTATTTACTAAAATTATGAATATAGAATTACTGAAAACAATAACGAATTAAATAATTAATGTATGCATACACATGTATTTGTGATGATATAAAAAGTTACTCCATTATATGAGTATATAACTCATATATTTTTGAGAATATAATTAATCAATAATTGTTTAACTTAATTTTAATACTGTGCAGTTATGTGTTAGAACAGCAGACATATTTTTTATAAAAATATACCTGTCTACCCAACAAACCTAATTAGCATTAGGTTATTTTTGGCGTCCAAAATATCATTTATATAAATAGTAATGTAATTAAATTATCTTTTTTTATTATGTTCTAATACTTTTAAAACTTTTTCTGCTGCATTTTGTTCAGCTCTACGTCGACTAGAACCACACCCAATAATCGGTTGCATTAACTCACTAATTTGACAGTTTATGCTAAATATTTGATTATGTGCTTCTCCGATGATTTGATTAACCCAATATACAGGTAACGGTAAACGACGATGTTGCAAATATTCTTGTAAACGAGTTTTTGGATCTTTTTGTTTATCACAAGGGTCCATTGTATCCAAACGAATTTTATACCAATTAATAATTAATATTTCAACGGTTTGGATGTTACTATCTAAAAATATACTACCTATTAACGCTTCAACTGTATTAGCTAAAATAGATTCACGTCGATATCCACCACTCTTTAATTCTCCTTGTCCTAATTGCAGATAATCTCCTAAACTAAATCCTCGTGCTAACGCTGCTAAAGTATTTTCGCGTACTAAATTTGCGCGCATCCTACTCATATCTCCTTCGGAGATATGAGGAAACTTATGATATAGCAAGTTAGCGATCACATAATTTAAAATAGCGTCTCCTAAAAATTCTAATCTTTCGTTATGCTGATTACTAGAACTTCTATGGGTCAGCGCTTGTAATAATAAATCATATCGAGTAAAAATATAACCAAGTTTTTTTTGAAGTACATTAACTAACATAATCTTCATGTATTATATATTATATACAATGTCTATAATAGAAACTTTTATGATCAAACTTCAATAAGGATTAATTATAACAAGTATAATACAAGAATGTTTAATCTATAATTAGCAAAGATAATATCTTATTGTATGCTACCAATTCTATTGAGTTGGATATCAATTGGCCATATGCTTGCTTGTTGTTTTTTTATATTCATCCAAATTATTGTTGCTTTTCCCACTATGTTACGTTCAGGAACAAATCCCCAGTAACGACTATCCGAGCTGTTATCCCTATTATCTCCCATTACAAAATATTCACCTGCGGGTACTAACCATTCAGATATTAAATGTTTTATTTGTTGATCATACATTTTGATTAAGTTTTGATCACCGGGTGGTATCATTGTTAAAATATTATGTTCTATGCCATTGAACGATTCTGTAGTACGAATTAATCGAATTCCATGAGAATATTCTTGACGTTCTCCTATTTGAACAAAAGTAGAGTTAACTTTTCCATTTGCATCACTATCAAATACTTGAATAAAATTGCTAGAAGCAACATTACTATAAACAATCGGTAATGGCTGAATACATGTTGTAATACTATTATTAGTATTGGGATATATTGTTAACTGTTTAGTAATGACATTATAGATCACTTTATCCCCTGGTTCCCCAATTATTCGTTTAATATAGTTTAATGTAGTATTTTTGGGGTATTTAAAGACTATTACATCTCCGCGTTTTGGATGTCCAGTATCAATTAATGTTTTTTGAGTAATAGGATTTTTAATACCATATACGAATTTCTTAACTAAGATAAAATCTCCTATTAATAAAGTTGGCATCATAGATCCAGAAGGTATTCGGAACGGTTCAAAAACAAATGATCGTATTATAAATACTAACAATAATATCGGAAAAATTGAGGATATAAATTCATAAATTTTTGAAAAATATGAAATTATTAACGAATAAGTATTTCTTGATTCTTGATAAATATTATCTGATTTTTGAAGAAATATTTTTTTATTTTTATAACGATTACACATCATAGTACATAGCTGTTTTATGCTCCAGAAAATACCTGATACTCCTGTAATAATTACTAAGATTAAAGAAAATGTACTAATCATACAAATAAAATCCTTTAAGTTATTTTTTACTGTTATTGATGTCAAAAATTGTTAAAAACACAGTATATGGTAAATTAACATTACCTATTTGTTTCATACGTTTTTTCCCTTCTTTTTGATTATATAATAATTTTTTCTTCCGTGTTATGTCACCTCCATGACATTTCGCTACAACATTTTTTCGTAGTTGTTTTACAGTATCACGTGATATTATTCGTTTACCAATGGTTGCTTGAATCACAATATCGAATTGTTGTCTTGGAATTAATTTGTGTAATTTGTTAACTAATACACGTCCACGATATATAGATTGTGCTTGATGTGTGATTATTGTTAATGCATCAATACGTTTTTTATTAATTAATATTTCTACACATGCTATATTTGCCGCCTGAAAACGTTTAAACTTATATTCACATGAAGCATATCCACGAGATGCTGATTTTATTTGATTAAAAAAATCTAATATTATTTCAGACATAGGTAATTCGTAAATCAGTGTAATTTGAGTATCGTGATATACCATGGAAATTTGAGTACCTCTTTTCGCCACACATAAAGAAATAATTTCTCCAAGATACGTTTTTGGAAGTAATATGTTACATAAAACAATGGGTTCACGTATTTCTTTAACTTTAGTTAAAGAAAGTAGTTTCGACGGACTGTCTACATACACTATTTTATCTTCAATAGTTAATATTTCATAAATTACCATTGGAGCTGTAACAATTAAATCGAGTGAATATTCACGTTTTAATCTTTCTTGAATTATTTCCATGTGTAATAATCCAAGAAATCCACAACGAAAACCCAAACCTAAAAATTCTGATCTTTCTGGTTCATAAAATAAAGAAGCATCATTTAAACTCAGTTTGTATAAAGCTTCGTGAAAAATTTTTTGATTTTTAGATCCTATAGGAAATAACCCTGCATAAACATAAGGCTGAAGTTTCTTAAAACCATGGCATGCATTTTTCGCAGGATAAGTTGATAGTGTTAATGTATCTCCGACAGGAGTCCGTATAATATTTTTATTAGCACACACCAACCAACCTACTTCTCCACACACTAACATTTCACGTTTTACTTGTTTTGGAGTAAAAATGCCTATTTGGTCAACAGTATATTTTTGACCTGTATTCATGGATTGTAATACATCACCTTTATATAATTTTCCATTTTTAATGCATATTAAAGATACGACACCTAAGTATTTATTAAACCAAGAATCGATAATTAGTGCTTGTAGAGGAGCGCATAAATCTCCTTTAGGATGAGGAATATTATGAATTAAAGATTCTAGTAATTCCGATATACCATAACCAGTTTTAGCTGAACACTGTATTGCGTTATCTGCATCAATACCAACGATGTCTTTAATCTCCTGAGATACTCGCTTAGGATCACCTGTGGATAAATCAATTTTATTTAACGCCACAATAACTTTTAAATTCATTTCTGTGGCAATTTTATAATTAGCCACAGTCTGTGCTTCGACTCCTTGGGTAACATCTACTATTAATAAAGCACCTTCACATGCCGCCAGCGATCGAGAAACTTCATAAGAAAAATCAACGTGTCCGGGAGTATCAATAAGATTTAATTGATAAGATTGACCATTTTTAGATGTATAATTAAGTGTTACATTTTGTGATTTTATAGTAATACCGCGTTCGCGTTCTAATTCCATAGAATCTAATACTTGAGATGTCATTTCACGTGAATTTAACCCACCGCAAGTTTGAATAAATCGATCAGATAACGTCGATTTTCCGTGATCAATATGCGCAATAATAGAAAAATTACGTATGTATCTTATCATGATTAATATTAATTGAATCTAAAAACTAAATATAGTTAGTATAAAATTATAATTAGTTAGTATATAATACGATATCGTAAATAGATATGAAAATGATCGTTTACGATATTTTATAAGGAATTATATGCAGTGTACACAATTGGGGATACAATAAGTTATATTACATTATCATAAATTAATTACAGTAAGTAATTTGATAAATTATGTATGATGTCAAATATTAATTGTTTATTCCGATTTGAATAATTAAAATTAAAATGTTATGCACAATAGTTTATGTTTATTTAAATTTCTAAATTTTAGTAATTAATCAAATTGAGACGATAAATAATACAATTTATTTTCACTATTATATAATGTGTATAATATAGGAATATGTTGTGATTCACGAATTAACTTGGCCCTATTTTTTATCAGAAGAAAAAACACTATTATACTTTAAGAATATATTGTTTTTTGTAGAAGAACGTCAAAAAAGAGGTATCACGGTTTATCCAAGAAAACAAGATATTTTTAATGCATTTCGTTTTACTAGTTTTGAATCCATTAAGGTTGTAATTATAGGGCAAGATCCATATCACGGACCGCATCAAGCACATGGTCTCGCTTTTTCCGTATTACCCGGTGTTTCGGTACCTCCTTCACTTGAGAATATTTATAAAGAACTCGCTTCCGATATACCTAATTTTATAATACCAGATCACGGTTGTTTACAAAGTTGGGCGCAGAAAGGAGTATTCCTGCTTAATAGTATTCTAACTGTTGAAGCAGGAAGAAGCTGTTCTCACGCTAATATTGGATGGGAGCTATTCACAGATAAAATAATACACATACTAAATACTTATAAGGAAAAAATTATATTTATGTTATGGGGTAGGTATGCTCAAAAAAAAGGAAACATCATTGACCATAAAAAACATTATATTTTAACTGCATCGCACCCTTCGCCTATATCAGCTCAACGTGGATTTTTAGGATGTTGCCATTTTTCTAAAGCTAATATGTTGTTGAAACAACAAAATAAACAAATTATTGATTGGCACCTAAAATAATTAACTGGAAATTTATACAAGTTAAAATATATTCTAAAGAATGTTTCCTTTTTTACAATTTTTAAAAGAATGTCACTAACATCATCATACGGTTTTTTTTAAATAGTTTTTATATTTTATATTTAAAAAAACTATTTGTTTATTATAATACATAACATATCTTAAATTAAGAACTTGTAATATCTTATGTAAGATATCATCTTTCATTAAATGATTAAATGATTAAATGATTAAATGATTAAATGATCAGTTGATTGCAATTAAACTGCACAACAACAGTTATATTATTTTACAATAATTCTCTATAAAACATTATAATATTCAGTTAAAGCATAACTACTGTACGTTATGTTTATACCTAATACACGTACAAGAAATACATGTAAATAGCAGTGGCGCTATTTATTAGTAACAATGTTTATAAACATAGCACCTAGCTTTTGGCTTTTGATACTGTAACCATAGCAGGTCGAATTAATCTACCATTCAAGATATACCCCTTTTGGATAATTGTTAATACTTGATTTGGTTTTTGATCTTCAGATTCTACTATAGATATTGCTTGATGTATCTCAGGATTAAATGGAACATAAATTTCATGTATGGATTTTAATCCAAATTTGTGCACAGTATCTAAAAATAATTTTAATGTTAATTCAATACCCTCTATTATAACAGATAGCAAGGTATTAGATTTATCTGAAATATCTAATGTACGTTCTAAATTATCAATAACTGGCAATAATTCGAAGATAAATCGTTCTAATCCAAATTTATGAACTTTTTCTATTTCTTGAAGGTTACGTCGACGAATATTTTCTATTTCAGCTGTAAGACGCAATACTGTATTACGCTCATGTTCTTGCAGTTGAGCTAATTCGATTTTTAATTGGATAATTTGATCATTTTTGGGATCAACAACACTATCTGTTGTAGAAATAGATTCTAATGACTCTTCTTTTTCTACTGTTTCGCCTTGTAATATGTTTTCATCAATATTATTTTTTGCATTGTTGTCTATCATGAATTTTCTCCTCCGATTCCTGATCATATGTTCTATAATTCAGTTATTATAAGGATGAATAACAGGTATTCAAGATATCATTTATTATGAATAAGAGTTATAAACGAAACAGAAAGGATTCAATAAAAATATGACTGCTTCTATTTTTAGTGCTGTTGGTATTATAGGATATTCTCGTTATCCGCAGGCTGTACATACATATGATATTTTATATCGTTGGTTGTATAACAAAGGGATTACAGTGATGATTGAACATCATGCTGCTAGTTTATTAAATGCACAAAATGCAGTTGTAGGTGATTTAAATGATATAGGTAATTTCGCAGATTTAGCTATAGTTATAGGTGGAGATGGCAATATGCTAAGAGCTGCAAATATCTTAGCACAACATGATATTAAAGTTATTGGTATTAATCGCGGAACCCTTGGTTTCCTCACTGATTTAGATCCTAATTCAGCATTAATGGAATTATCCGAGGTTCTATCCGGTCATTTTATTAATGAAAAACGCTTTTTATTAGATGTAACAGTACAACGTTACAACAATTTTACTAGATTAGGTAGTGCGATTAACGAAGTTATTTTACATACAAATACAATCAGACATATGATCGAGTTTGAGTTATACATTGATGATAATTTTATTTTTTCTCAAAGATCGGATGGATTAATTATTGCTACTCCAACCGGGTCAACTGCATACGCTTTATCTGCTGGAGGACCTATCCTTAGTCCAACAGTAGATGCTATTGTATTAGTATCAATATGCCCTCATACTTTATCATCTCGGCCAGTTGTGATCAATAGCAAAAGTATAATTTGTTTGAAATTTTCTAAAGTAACATCCGAATTAAAAATCGGTTATGATAATCAAACTCCTATTTTTATATGTAAGGAAGAAAAAATTTTTATCCAACGTAGTAATCATTATCTTGATTTGATTCATCCTAATAACTATAACTACTTTAGAACACTAAATATTAAACTTGGTTGGTCAAAGAACATTTCTAAAATAAAAAAATAAACATTGTAGTTGATAATTTTATTATCAACTACAATAAAATAATTATAAATACAATTAATTATTTATACAAATATTAATTTTTATAATATTATAACTAAACATATATTAAGTAGGAGATTATGCATTTGAAGGTATTTTACAATATGTTAAGCACCATTGTAATTACAACAACGATGGTGCTTAACGTGAATTGTACTAGTACTATTCTAAAATATACATCCAAATCTTTTGATATCAAACAGGGTAATTATTTGCGCGCATGCGATATCGAAAAAATTCGTGTTGGCATGACAAAATTTGAAATATCTTCTAATATTGGAGATCCAACACTACAAAGTGTGTCAGAATCAAATACATGGTATTATATTTTTTATCATCGTAGAGGCAATAAAATGACAGAGTATCAAATTTTAACACTGAAATTTGATGCTCATGATGTTTTAGTGATTATTAGCAAGAAATAATAATTGTGATACTTTAAATAATAAAGTTATTCATATTTAATATAATTTTTACGATTATTATTAAGAGATAAAGTAATATCGATTATTGACTTACAATACATGTCGTATCGTCGTATATTGCATAGGCTCTAGAAATAAATGCTTTGATTATATTTTTATACTTTTCCTTAAAAATATAATCAAAGCATTTTTCAATAAATATTGATTTAAATTCGTAATGAGAAAAATATTCAATTCTACTAATAGTAGAAGTAATAGGAATAAATTTCCAACACCCATAAAACGATTTAAATGGTCCTTGTATTAAAAGGATTGAAATACTTTTGTTATTCACAAAAAAATTATGAGTAACTAATGATTTAACGATTCCATTAATAATTATATTCATTTCAGCAATTAATTCGTTATTACTTTGTTCTAAAATTTTGCTTATATTGCACCCAGGTATAAATTTATCATAAGAATTAACATCATTTACTAAATGAAACATTTGCTCTACACTATACGGAACTGAGATAAAACATTTGATATAAGACATATCTACCCTATTGCGTATTTTAATTGTTTACACTTATACTAATAGTCAACTATATTATTATAGGCAAAAATTAGTTATATCATAAAGTACGTGACGTATTATACTAATAATATAATATTTTTAAAATAATAAAAAAATTATTTTTTGAAAATTCATGAATCAATCAATTTTAACAAAAATCACACAAAATAAGCGTGCATATCACGAATATTTCATTGAAAAAAAACTTGAATCTGGAATTTCATTGTTAGGATGGGAAGTAAAATCTGCACGTTCTAACATGGTAACAATTGATAATAGTTATGTCTCCTTTTATAACAAAGAAGCATATCTTTATAATTCTGTATTTCAATCAAATACAACCCAATTTTATCATGAAATTTACAATTCAGTTCGAATCCGTAAATTATTATTAAAAAAACATGAATTATTATTTTTAATGGAAAAAGTTAATCTACAAAGTTATACCATAATTATTTTGGATTTGTATTGGAAAAATTCTTGGATTAAAGCAAATCTTGGAGTTGCTAGAGGCAAAAAAAAATATGACAAAAGAAATAAAATATATAAACATAAATGGAAGCAAGAAAAAACACATATTTTAAAATATATAAAATAAATAATATTTGTATATATAGTATTTTGATGGTACAATAACTGTGTTTAGTGTTTAAGATGGGGCTGATTTTGGATTCGACGGAATGTCTCATGTTTGAAGTGCATGCCGAGGTGAGGTAGGCCTCGTAAAAAAGCCTCAAAAAATAAATGCAAATAGAACACATAATGAATCTGTTGCTTTAGCAGCTTAAGTCAGATTAAAAACCTGAAGATTCCCTCTCTGACACAATGTTTACTCTTAAGCGTTAAAATAGATAATGAGAGGTCATATATATAAGAGTGCGCGTGAGTGCTTGCTTTTAGCTTAACGCTAAGTTGGAAAGAGCTAGTTGGTTCAGTGATTGGTCTTAATATATCTAAACCAACGAAATGTAATTTAAGACCTAAGCATGTAGGTTACTGCAAATAAAAAGTATTCTGGACGCGGGTTCGAATCCCGCCAGCTCCACCAAGATTTTAAGTATTCAATCAATACAGAAAAAAAATAAAATTGAGTGATGAAAGATAATATGTTTATATGGTCTTTTATTATTTGAACAGTCTATTTATGATAATTAATATGTTGATATAAATTAAAATAAGGTGTTTATATTCTGATATTATTTGAATCTTGCATTTATAACTTATTCAATATACAAAATTTTCTTATTGTATCACTCAAAAACTTCTTAATGAGGTCATATTTATTTTCTTGTTGTTATTATCTTACGAACGAATAGCATGATAGCTATTCGTTCGTAAGATAATTTTATTCAATACAAAAATATCTATTGTACGTAATTACAAAAAACTTTAAGAACGAAAAATGAAATTCTATGGATTATTTATATTTATTTATTGCTATTCTTTCAGAAGTTATTGCTACCGCCTCTTTAAAAGCATCTGAAGGATTTAGTAAATTATATCCTGCTATTGTAGTGGTGATTGGTTACACTATTTCTTTTATATTATTATCTTTAGTATTACAAACTATCCCAATGGGTATTGCGTATTCCTGTTGGGCTGGACTTGGTATTATATTTATCACTGTAGCAGGATATGTATTTTATGATCAAAAATTAGATAGTTTAGCGATTATCGGTATTACTTTGATTATTATTGGTGTTATATTAATTAATGTATTTTCTAGAACAATAGAACATTAGTTACAATTATATATATTTTATGTGCTTTTAAAAAAGTAATTTTTTATTTATTATATTGTGAGATGTACACAAAATACACGTTAAAACATATATATTTAACAGCGCTCTAATCAATTCAATTTGTATGTTCTATAAAATAGATAACATCATACACAGTATAAAGTAAATATATAGTTTAAAATTTAATATTTGCTTGTGATTTGTTTTACTTCATAATTGAAGTATTTAATAACCATATTATTATTATAATCTATGTATCATTAAAAATTATTATCAAATTTTATCTAAATTAAAATATATATATATTCATGTAATATAGTATTAATAATTAAATACCAGCGTAGTTTTATGATAGTGCAACTATGAATAAAAAATTATTTTTTAAAAATTTAAATATTGCAATATTTAAATTTTTATACACACACATATATATATCAGATGAAATTAATTTATTAAATCATTATTTTAATATTTAATGATTAATGTATTGAAATATGCATTTTTAAAATTAAAAATATTTTTATTTACTATGATAAAAAACAGAAAACATAATACTTTGAATAAGTATACTGATCACCAAAAATTTCTTGTAGAATTACCCAAAATTTTTCAGAAAATAGATTATTTTAAGATTTTGTATAGTCCTAAGGAATTTAGGGATGAATTACTATGTGCTATTTCTAAAGCACATAATCATATTTGTTTAGTTACATTGTATTTAGATGGTGATCAAGGTGGTAAAAAAATTATTGATGCTTTACTTCAAGTTAAACAAATGCGTCCTCAAATTAAAATTCAAATCTTAGTAGATTGGCATCGTGCTCAGAGAAATCGGATCGGTTCATCTAAAAAATATACAAATGTTGATTGGTATGTAGATATCATTAAAAAATATCCCAATACTGAGATTGCAATCTATGGAATACCAATTAATGTAAATGAAGCATTAGGAGTACTTCATTTGAAAGGATTTATTATTGATGATCAGATATTATATAGCGGAGCTAATTTAAGCAATGAGTATTTACATATAAATACTAAGTATCGATATGATCGATATCATATGATACGCAATCAACAATTATCTGACATCATGCTCAATTATATTAACAAAGAATTATTATCTTCAAAGGCGATTAATTGTTTAGGATATAAAAATTCTTTAAATAAATTAAACAAAAGTAGAAACAATATTCGTTTATTGCGTCGTAATTTACGAAAAGTTTGTTATTGTTTTCAAGGTAACGCTGGATTTGATGAATTATCAATTACTCCATTAGTTGGTTTAGGTAAGAATAGTACGCTAAATCAAACCATTTATCATTTGATTTATTCGGCAAAAAATAAAGTTGTATTGTGTACACCTTATTTTAATATGTCCAATATGCTAATACGTGCTTTGATTTGTTTATTAAGTCAAGGTGTAAATATAGAAATTATTGTAGGAGATAAAATTGCTAATGATTTTTATATCCCTGTGCATCAGCCATTTAAATTAATTAGTGCTTTACCATATTTGTATGAATTAAATTTGCGTCACTTTTTGAAAAAGTTACAAAAATATGTTGATAATAAACAATTAATGGTACGTATGTGGAAAGAAAGAGATAACGGATATCATGTTAAAGGTATTTGGATAGATGATGAATGGCAATTACTTACTGGAAATAATTTAAATCCTAGAGCTGCAAGGTTTGATTTAGAAAATGCTTTGCTTATACATGATCCACATAAAGTGTTACTTTACCAAAAAAATAAAGAATTAAATACAATTCGCACATATACGAATGCTGTAATGCATTATACGTCATTACAAAATATATCTGATTATCCTGAAAAAGTAGGGCAATTACTTTACAGAATACATAAGATCAAATTTGATCGCTTGATTAATCGTATTTTGTGATAGTAATAATTAAATGATGAATATAACTTTTTCGTGTTCTATTACTCCTGACATTATAGAAACCATCAATATCAATCAATAACAATTAACTCTTAAAAATCTCAGGTATTGCGAAGTTAAGCTCTCACGGGCCATTAGTATCGGTTAGCTTAACGCCTCACAGCGCTTACACACCCGACCTATCAACGTCATAGTCTTTAACGTCCCTTCAGGAGGATTTTAATCCTCAGGGAAAACTCATCTTGAGGCAAGTTTCCCGCTTAGATGCTTTCAGCGGTTATCTTTTCCGCACATAGCTACCGGGCAATGCCATTGGCATGACAACCCGAACACCAGTGGTGCGTCCACTCCGGTCCTCTCGTACTAGGAGCAGCCCCTCTCAATTTTCCAACGCCCACGGCAGATAGGGACCGAACTGTCTCACGACGTTCTAAACCCAGCTCGCGTACCACTTTAAATGGCGAACAGCCATACCCTTGGGACCTACTGCAGCCCCAGGATGTGATGAGCCGACATCGAGGTGCCAAACACCGCCGTCGATATGAACTCTTGGGCGGTATTAGCCTGTTATCCCCGGAGTACCTTTTATCCGTTGAGCGATGGCCTTTCCATACAGAACCACCGGATCACTAAGACCTGCTTTCGCAACTGCTCGAATCGTCACTCTCGCAGTTAAGCTAGCTTATGCCTTTGCACTAACCTCACGATTTCCAACCGTGATTAGCTAACCTTTGTGCTCCTCCGTTACTCTTTGGGAGGAGACCGCCCCAGTCAAACTACCCACCAGACACTGTCCTTGATCCGGGTAACGGATCTAAGTTAGAATATCAAATATTAAAGGGTGGTATTTCAAGGATGGCTCCATAAAAGCTAGCGCTTTTAATTCACTGCCTCCCACCTATCCTACACATCAATATTTAATATTCAGTATCAAGCTATAGTAAAGGTTCACGGGGTCTTTCCGTCTTGCCGCGGGTACGCCGCATCTTCACGGCGAATTCAATTTCACTGAGTCTCGGGTGGAGACAGTCTGGCCATCATTACGCCATTCGTGCAGGTCGGAACTTACCCGACAAGGAATTTCGCTACCTTAGGACCGTTATAGTTACGGCCGCCGTTTACCGAGGCTTCGATCAAGAGCTTTTCTTTTTTTTACAAAGATAACCCTCTCAATTAACCTTCCGGCACCGGGCAGGCGTCACACCGTATACGTCCACTTTCGTGTTTGCACAGTGCTGTGTTTTTAATAAACAGTTGCAGCCAGCTGGTATCTTCGACTGGCTTCAGCTCCAGAAGCAATATTTTATTGTTCCTTCACTTACATGCCAGCGTGCCTTCTCCCGAAGTTACGGCACCATTTTGCCTAGTTCCTTCACCCGAGTTCTCTCAAGCGCCTGAGTATTCTCTACCTAACCACCTGTGTCGGTTTATGGTACGATTAGATATAACCTGAAGCTTAGAGGTTTTTCCTGGAAGCATAGCATAAATTCCTTCGCCATCGAGATGGCTCGTCATTACGCCTCAGCGTTAAGAAGAATAGATTTTCTAGTTCTTCCGCTTACACGCTTAAACCGAGACTACCGATCCTCGGCGAACCTAGCTTTCTCCGTTACCCCATCGCAGCCATATCTAGTACAGGAATGTTAACCTGTTTCCCATCAGCTACGCCTATTGGCCTCACCTTAGGGGTCGACTCACCCTGCCCCGATTAACGTTGGACAGGAACCCTTAGTTTTTCGGCGAGCAGGTTTTTCACCTGCTTTATCGTTACTTATGTCAGCATTCGCACTTCTGATACCTCCAGCATGCTTTACAACACACCTTCTCAGGCTTACAGAACGCTCCCCTACCCAATAAATAAATCTTATTCTTAAATAAGAAGTGTATAAATACAAAAAATATCTAATTATAAAATATTTATTGCCGCAGCTTCGGTACATGATTTAGCCCCGTTACATCTTCCGCGCAAGCCGACTCGACCAGTGAGCTATTACGCTTTCTTTAAATGATGGCTGCTTCTAAGCCAACATCCTGGCTGTCTAAGCCTTCTCACATCGTTTTCCACTTAATCATGATTTAGGGACCTTAGCTGGCGATCTGGGTTGTTTCCCTCTCCACGACGAATGTTAGCACCCGTCGTGTGTCTCCCGTAATAGCATTCTTTAGTATTCGTAGTTTGCATCGAGTTGGTAGCCTGGGATGGACCCCTAGTCGAAACAGTGCTCTACCCCTAAAGATGAATTTACGAGGCGCTACCTAAATAGCTTTCGGGGAGAACCAGCTATCTCCCGGTTTGATTGGCCTTTCACCCCTAACCACAAATCATCCGCTAATTTTTCAACATTAGTCGGTTCGGTCCTTCAGTTAGTGTTACCTAACCTTCAACCTGTTCATGGTTAGATCACCGGGTTTCGGGTCTATATCCTGCAACTTAACGCCCAATTAAGACTCGGTTTCCCTACGGCTCCCTGATTTAGTTAACCTTGCTACAGAATATAAGTCGCTGACCCATTATACAAAAGGTACGCAGTCACGCAAATAAACAACATAATTTACGCTCCTACTGCTTGTACGTACACGGTTTCAGGTTCTATTTCACTCCCCTTGCCGGGGTTCTTTTCGCCTTTCCCTCACGGTACTGGTTCACTATCGGTCAGTCAAGAGTATTTAGCCTTGGAGGATGGTCCCCCCATCTTCAGACAAGATATCACGTGTCCCGTCCTACTCATTGAGTTATGATAACTAATATATTTTCAGATACGAGGCTATCACTCTATATTGCTAATTTTTCCAAATTATTCTCTTAATATACCAGTGATACTATATAACTCTGGGCTGTTCCCTGTTCGCTCGCCACTACTAAGGGAATCTCAAATTGATTTCTGTTCCTCAGAGTACTAAGATGTTTCAGTTCCTCTGGTTTGCTTCATTCAGCTATGAATTTACTAAATGATAATGCACATTTAAAATTGCATTAGGTTTCCCCATTCGGAAATCACCGGTTAAAACGCTTCACATCAGCTTACCGATGCTTTTCGCAGATCAGCACGTCCTTCATCGCCTTTGACTGCCAAGGCATCCACCGTGTACGCTTAAATTACTTAACTTCGCAATCCTCAGACTTCTAATTTTTTATTATATGAACTCAATCACGTCTATGATATAAATACTTCAGTAAAATCTATTTTATATTTATGCAATATCGCAAATATTGTATAATATAAAATCTAATATAAAAGACGCTACTATTACTCTATAATTTCTTTAGACGCATAAAAATAATATAACTTGTTTCCTATGAGCTATCGTAAACATAGTGTTCATACTAATATTTTAAAGTTCAAGTTTTAAGCTTTATCCTTATTGTTAAAGAGCAAAAACACCAATTCTTATTTTATTTTAATTTTAAATAGCAACTTATTTATTCTATATCTGTATACAAACCTACAATGTCCCCTAGGGGCTTCGAACCCCTGTTGCCGCCGTGAAAGGGCAGTGTCCTAGACCTCTAGACGAAGGGGACCGATCTCTGCTGGTAACAACAGAATTAAAATTGGTATTTACATGCATAATACACATAATATTTATAATTTTTAACAAAAGAGCGCTAGATAATTTATGTGGGCACTTTACTCATATTATTTTGATAAGTAAGGAGGTGATCCAACCGCAGGTTCCCCTACGGTTACCTTGTTACGACTTCACCCCAGTCATGAATCACAAAGTGGTAAGCGCCCTCCCGAAGGTTAAACTACTTACTTCTTTTGCAACCCACTTCCATGGTGTGACGGGCGGTGTGTACAAGGCCCGGGAACGTATTCACCGTGACATTCTGATCCACGATTACTAGCGATTCCGACTTCATGGAGTCGAGTTGCAGACTCCAATCCGGACTAAGACGCACTTTATGAGGTTTGCTTGCTCTCACGAGATTGCTTCTCTTTGTATACGCCATTGTAGCACGTTTGTAGCCCTACTCATAAGGGCCATGATGACTTGACGTCATCCTCACCTTCCTCCGGTTTATCACCGGCAGTCTCCTTTGAGTTCCCGACTTTACTCGTTGGCAACAAAGGATAAGGGTTGCGCTCGTTGCGGGACTTAACCCAACATTTCACAACACGAGCTGACGACAGCCATGCAGCACCTGTCTCAAAGCTCCCGAAGGCACTCTCGTATTTCTATGAGATTCTTTGGATGTCAAGAGTAGGTAAGGTTCTTCGTGTTGCATCGAATTAAACCACATGCTCCACCGCTTGTGCGGGCCCCCGTCAATTCATTTGAGTTTTAACCTTGCGGTCGTACTCCCCAGGCGGTCGATTTAACGCGTTAGCTCCGAAAGTCACAGCTCAAAGTCTACAACCTTCAAATCGACATCGTTTACGGCATGGACTACCAGGGTATCTAATCCTGTTTGCTCCCCATGCTTTCGTACCTGAGTGTCAGTTTTCGTCTAGGGGGTCGCCTTCGCCACTGGTATTCCTCCAGATCTCTACGCATTTCACCGCTACACCTGGAATTCTACCCCCCTCTACGAAACTCTAGCTTGCTAGTTTCAAATGCAGTTCCTAAGTTAAGCTTAGGGATTTCACATCTGACTTAACAAACCACCTACGTACTCTTTACGCCCAGTAATTCCGATTAACGCTTGCACCCTCCGTATTACCGCGGCTGCTGGCACGGAGTTAGCCGGTGCTTCTTGTATGGGTAACGTCAATTAATATTGATATTAGCAATATTAAGTTCTTCCCCATTGAAAGTGCTTTACAACCCGAAGGCCTTCTTCACACACACGGTATAGCTGCATCAGGGTTTCCCCCATTGTGCAATATTCCCCACTGCTGCCTCCCGTAGGAGTCTGGACCGTGTCTCAGTTCCAGTGTGGCTGATCGTCCTCTCAGACCAGCTAAGGATCGTAGCCTAGGTGGGCTATTACCCCGCCTACTAGCTAATCCTATCTGGGCTCATCCGATGGCATAAGGCTTTTCTTATTTTATTAATAAAAGTCCCCTACTTTGGTCGTAATGACTTCATGCGGTATTAGCTACCGTTTCCAATAGTTATCCCCCTCCACCGGGCAGATTCCCAGACTTTACTCACCCGTTTGCCGCTCGCCAGCAGAGCAATTAAAAACTATTACTCTCTGTTGCCGCTCGACTTGCATGTGTTAAGCTTACCGTCAGCGTTCAATCTGAGCCATGATCAAACTCTTCAATTTAAATCAAATTTCTATTTGTAAAAATATAATTTTGTTAACTTTTATGTACAAATTACTAATTAAATTAACTCTTTATATTTTTAAAACAGCATTGTACTATATCTTATATGCGCTCAAGTGCCCACATCAATTATCTAAAAACTCTATTTGTTAAAGAACAATATATCTAATCATAATACTTTATACTATTTATAAAACAAAACAGTATATCATTACCATTGATTTGAATCGATGTCAATAGTATTTAAATACTATTTCTATAATTTGAAGTTTTAATTGAACATATTTAACTACATTTTATAATTATGTTACTATATGTAATATTTGTTAAATTTGCATTAATATCGTAGTTTAATTATTGTTATGAGGATATCATGACGCAATCATCGTTGTTAATTCGTCGTGTACTAATTAGTGTATACGATAAATCTAATATTTTAGAATTTGCTAAGTCATTAATTCAACGTGGTATTCAATTGTTGTCTACTGAAGGCACGGCTCAAATGTTGTCTGATGCTGGATTACCAGTGCTTAAAATTTCTAATTACACTAAACTACCTGAAATCATGAACGGACGCATTAAAACATTACACTACAAAATATATGCTGGAATTCTTGGTAGACGGGGATTAGATGATGCGGTAATGCATCAATATAATATCCTACCAATTGATATGGTAGTGGTGAATTTTTATTCATTTGCTGCTTCGTTTTCAAAAAATAAAAAATATTCTCAGGAAGAAATGTTAGAATATATCGATATCAGTGGTCCAAGCATGGTGAGAGCAGCAGCAAAAAATTATAAAAATGTGGCTATTGTGGTCAATAACTGTGATTATAATAAAATTTTAGATGAAATTAATTGTTTCAACGGATTGCTTAGCCTCAACACTCGTTTTCATTTGGCCGTAAAAGCGTTTAAATATGTCGCTGAATATGATAATGAAATTTCTGATTATTTCGATCATCAATTACGAAATAGTTGCCATACAGCTGTCACGAATGAGCACAATTACAATCAATCTTATCGTCGTTTTCCTAAAAAATTAACTTTTGTAGACCTTAAATTTATAAAAAAACAAGATATGCGCTATGGGGAAAATCCACATCAACGAGCGGCATTTTATGTAGATGCATGCACGCGACAAACAGGATCTGTTGCTACTGCTCAGCAATTACAAGGAAAACCATTATCTTACAATAATGTAATAGACATGGATACAGCTTTGGAATGTGTAAAAATGTTCGATGAACCAACTTGTGTGATCGTTAAACATACTAATCCATGTTCTGTAGCTACATCGGATACTATTTGCAGTGCGTATGTTAAAGCTTATCAAGCCGATCCCATTTCTGCATTCGGAGGAATCATTGCTTTTAATCGGTCTTTAGATAAAAATACGGCTCAATCTATTATTGAACAACAATTTGTAGAAGCAATCGTTGCTCCAAGTATTCATCAAAATTGTTTTGATATCATATCAAATAAAAAAAATATACGAGTATTGAAATGTGGTATATGGACCTCGAGAACGTCAGATGTAGATTTCAAACGAATTAATGGAGGATTATTAATACAAGATTATGATGGCATGACAAATTTAGAACATTTAGAAATAGTTACTATTCGTCGACCCACAGAAGAAGAAATGAGAGATGCATTATTCTGTTGGAAAGTAGTTAAATTTGTTAAATCTAATGCAATTGTTTGCGGCAAAAATTGTCAAACAACTGGAATTGGAACCGGTCAAATGAATCGGGTATCTGCAGCAAAAATAGCTACTTCTTCTTTTAATAAAGCAACACAGGATACATTAAATATTCAAGGATCAGTAATGGCTTCTGACGCTTTTTTCCCTTTTTCAGATATAATACATATTGCATCTGAAAAAGGTATTAGTTGTATTATACAACCAGGAGGATCTATTCGAGATCAAGAAATCGTTAGAACTGCCAATCGGTATAGTATCGCAATGATTTTTACACATATCCGTCATTTTAGGCATTAATCATACCATACATGCAAAACTAAAAATTATTGTATTAGCCTTGAGTATCAAGTAAGAACACAAAACATTTCTGATAATTAAAAGTATGGAAAAAATTATAATTATTTGAATATTTGAGTGCACGTAATTGTGTCTAATAACTATTAATGAATATCTTTTTGTCTTTAAAAGTTGTAAGCAATGTTTTCTAAAATACATTGTTAATGAAAAATTTAATTTTGTTGTTCTTGTAAGTTTTAATTTAAGACTAATTTTTTTGTATATAGAAAACTCAAATATACCTTGAAACTAAATTTATTTGATTGGAGTGGTGTTAAATCTTACTTAAAAAAATAAACGTTTATATTTGACCCAAATGTATCCAATAATTATAGTCGATTAAATGTCTATTTAATTTTAAATATACAATTTATATTGTTAAATAAATTATACAACGAGTTTGCCAATCAATTACTAAATATTATGTGTATTATGCAGAAAACTTTTGTTCATGGAGATTGATTATTATATACTAATCTTCATATAAAAATTAATTTTAAAAAATAAAAAGTAATTATATTCTGCTTATGTTTAATCCTGGATTAAATGACATTATATCGAGTAGTATAGTATGGTATACTATAGTTATGACTGTACAACACAATTTTTTATAACATAGAATAATAGCTATCTATTCATATTTTAAAACATTAAAATTCATTTAAGAAGAAGTTGCGTTTAATAATTCGGTTAAATTTGCTGATGCTTCATCTGCAGTAATTTGAGCAGAAATATTTGTTGCTGTTGTTATTGTAGAAGATTTATCTGCTGCGTTCTGATCACTAGCATGACGATCTATGCGTTCCTTATGATAAGAATAACCAGTTCCAGCTGGAATCAATCTTCCAACAATGACATTTTCTTTCAGACCACGTAATTCATCTCGCTTTCCCGCTACAGATGATTCTGTTAAAACACGTGTTGTTTCTTGAAAAGATGCCGCAGAAATAAATGATTCCGTAGCCAACGATGCTTTAGTAATACCTAACAAATTACGTATAAAACTTATTTTGACTTTTCCTTCGTTTTCTAGTTTTTTATTGGCAATTTTAATACGCGAATATTCTACTTGTTCACCTACTAAAAAATCAGAATTCCCTGATCGAATAACAGTAGCTTTACGTAACATTTGACGGACAATAACTTCTATATGTTTATCATTAATTTTTACTCCTTGCAAACGATAAACATCTTGTACTTCATTGACAATATAACGAGTTACTGCGTGTACTCCACGTAATCGCAGAATATCATGAGGAGACTCCGGCCCATCGGAAATAATATCTCCACGATCTACATATTCGCCTTCAAAAACATTAAGATGACGCCATTTTGGGATCATTTCTTCATAAATATCTCCATCTTCAATAGGAGATATCATTAAACGACGTTTGCCTTTAGTTTCTTTTCCAAAAGAAATTGTTCCGCTAATTTCTGCTAAAATTGCTGACTCTTTCGGACGACGTGCTTCGAATAAGTCGGCAACACGCGGTAAACCACCGGTAATATCTTTAGTACCACTACTTTCATGCGGTAATCTTGCTAACGTATCTCCACAGATAACTCTAGATCCATCAATTAATTGGATCACACTTCTACCAGGTAAAAAATATTGTACAGGAACATCTGTACCTGGAATAAAGATATCATAACCATTAACATCTACTATTTTTAATGTGGGTCTTAAATCTTTGGCGCTACTTACACGTTCCGAAGTATCTAATACTACAATAGAAGTTAATCCTGTTAATTCATCTGTTTGTTTAACAATACTCTGCCCATCTATCATATCAATAAATTGAACAAATCCACTCACTTCTGCAATCACTGGCATAGTATGTGGATCCCAATAAGCTACTATTTCTCCATGTGTTACCTCTTCTTCATTTTTCTTAGTTATTATAGCCCCATAAGGTACTTTATAACTTTCTTTTGTTCGAGAAAATTGATCAATAATTTTAAGCTCAGTGTTACGAGATGTAACCACCAATTTTCCTTCTCCATTTATTACAGATTTGATATTTTTTAAGTGAACAATACCTTTGTTTTTTATTTGAATACTTGATTCCGAGGCAGATCGAGAGGCAGCTCCACCAATATGAAAGGTACGCATAGTTAATTGAGTACCCGGCTCACCTATAGATTGAGCGGCAATGACACCAACTGCTTCTCCTTTGTTTACAAGTTGACCTCGAGCCAAATCTCTACCATAACATTGAGAACAGACGCCAAAATCAGTATCACAAGTCACAACAGATCGCACTTTAACCGTATCAATTGAATATGCATCCAAAATATCACACCAATACTCATCTAATAAAGTATTGCGTACAATCAATACTTTATTATTTTCATCGGATTCTAAAATATCTGCTGCTAAAACTCGACCTAATACACGTTCTCTGAGTGGTTCCTTGACATCTCCTCCTTCAATCACAGGACTCATCACAATACCAGCAAATGTATTACAGTCGTCTTGCGTGACAACCAAGTCTTGCGCGACATCTACTAAACGACGCGTCAAATAACCAGAATTAGCCGTTTTTAAAGCAGTGTCAGCTAATCCTTTACGCGCTCCATGTGTGGAAATAAAATACTGCAATACATTTAATCCTTCCCTAAAGTTTGCAGTGATAGGGGTTTCAATAATTGATCCATCTGGTTTTGCCATTAAACCACGCATGCCAGCAAGTTGACGGATTTGCGCTGCTGATCCTCGAGCCCCGGAATCTGCCATCATAAAAATATTATTGAATGATGCTTGAACTTCTGCTTGCCCATTACGATTGATCACGGTTTCAGTAGCTAAATTATCCATCATCGCTTGTGCAACGCGTTCATTAGCCGCCGCCCAAATATCAATAACCTTATTATATCGCTCACCTGCTGTCACCAATCCAGTTTGAAATTGTTCTTGTATTTCTACCACTTCAGACTCTGCTTCACTGATTATATCAGCTTTTTTAGAAGGAATAATCATATCATCAATACCTACAGAAGCTCCAGAACGAGCAGCATATGCAAATCCAGTATACATGATTTGATCTGCTAAAATAACAGTAGCTTTCAATCCTAGCAAACGATGACAACTGTTTAACATTGTAGATATAGCTTGCTTTCCTAACACTTGATTGACCAAAGTAAATGGTAATCCTTTAGGAACAATCATCCAAAATATAGCGCGTCCAATTGTACTATTAACAATATTTATTTTTTTTACGCATTCTCCATTTTTGTCATATTCATATTCAATAATACGTATTTTAATACGAGCATGTAGTTCAGCCAAACCTAAACGATAAAGACATTCTGCCTCTTTCGGACCAGTTAACACCATTCCTTCGCCCTTAGAATTTGCGCGTTCACGAGTCATATAGTACAAACCTAATACTACGTCTTGAGACGGGACAATAATCGGCTCACCATTAGCGGGTGATAAGATATTATTAGTAGACATCATTAACGCTCTGGCTTCTAATTGAGCTTCTAATGTTAATGGTACATGTACCGCCATTTGATCTCCATCAAAATCAGCGTTATAAGCGGCACAGACTAATGGATGTAATTGAATGGCCTTTCCTTCTACCAATACCGGTTCAAAGGCTTGAATTCCTAATCTATGTAATGTAGGAGCACGATTTAACATCACTGGATGCTCTCGAATTACGTTGTCCAAAATATCCCATACTACAGATTCTTCTCGATCTACCATTTTTTTAGCAGCTTTAATGGTACTAGCGAAACCTTGTAACTCTAATTTTCCATAAATAAATGGTTTAAATAATTCTAAAGCCATTTTTTTAGGTAATCCACATTGATGCAATTTTAAATAAGGCCCAACAGTGATCACTGAACGACCAGAATAATCAACACGTTTTCCTAAAAGATTCTGACGAAATCGACCTTGTTTGCCTTTGATCATGTCAGCTAAAGATTTCAACGGACGTTTGTTAGAACCAGTAATTGCGCGACCCCTACGCCCATTGTCTAGCAACGCATCTACCGCTTCTTGCAGCATTCTTTTTTCATTGCGCACTATAATTTCTGGAGCAGCTAAATCTAATAAACGTTTTAACCTGTTGTTTCTATTAATAACACGACGATATAAATCATTTAAATCAGAAGTAGCAAACCGCCCTCCATCTAGTGGAACTAATGGTCTTAAATCTGGAGGTAATACTGGTAATACATTTAAAATCATCCATTCAGGTTTATTTTCAGAATATATAAATGCTTCTATTAATTTTATGCGTTTTGTTATTTTTTTGCGTTTAGTTTCAGAATTGCTATCTTCTAATGCGTCTCGTAGGAATTCGCATTCGTTTTTTAAATTTGTATTTTTTAGTAAAATTTGAATAGCTTCTGCTCCCATTTTGGCTTCGAATTCGTCTCCAAATTCTTCCAATGCATCTAAATATTCCTCTTCGGTCAAGATTTGGCGAGACTCAAGACTAGTCATCCCGCTTTCAATTACCACATAGGATTCAAAATATAGAACACGTTCTATATCACGTAAAGGCATATCTAATAATAAACCAACACGCGATGGTAATGATTTTAAAAACCAAATATGAGCAGTAGGAGAAGCCAATTCGATATGTCCCATGCGTTCACGTCGTACTTTACTTTGTGTTACCTCCACTCCACATTTTTCACAAACTACCCCACGATGTTTTAAACGTTTGTATTTACCACATAAGCACTCGTAATCTTTAATAGGCCCGAAAATACGTGCGCAAAATAAACCGTCCCTTTCTGGTTTAAAAGTACGGTAATTAATAGTTTCTGGTTTTTTTACTTCGCCAAAAGACCAGGATCTGATCATATCTGGGGAAGCAAGTGCGATTTTAATTGCATTGAATTCTTCTACTTGAGTATGTTGTGTCTTAAAAAATCTAAATAAATCTTTCACAAAAGAGCCTTTATCAGAGTTATACCTGTTGGACGCATAAGTATTATATGATATAAAATATGTCTATTATATAAACATTAGTGCAAATATTAATCCTCTAGTTCAATATTAATTGCTAAAGAACGAATTTCTTTTAATAAAACATTAAAAGACTCGGGCATTCCGGGTTCCATTGTATGATTGCCATCAACAATATTTTTATACATTTTAGTACGTCCATTTACATCATCCGACTTTACCGTTAACATTTCTTGTAAAGTATATGATGCACCATAAGCTTCTAACGCCCACACTTCCATTTCACCAAAACGTTGACCACCAAATTGAGCTTTGCCGCCCAATGGTTGTTGTGTCACTAAACTATAAGAACCAGTGGAACGCGCATGCATTTTATCATCTACTAAATGATTTAGCTTCAACATGTACATATAACCCACAGTAACTTGCCTCTCGAATGCTTCCCCTGTGCATCCATCAAACAATGTAATTTGACCAGAAGCTGGTAATCCAGATAATTTTAAAAGACCTTTAATTTCCTTTTCTGTAGCGCCGTCAAACACTGGAGTAGCAATAGGCATACCTTTTTTTAAATTCTTAGCTAATTTTAATATCTCTACATCTGAAAATTTATTGAGATCAATATACTGACGCGATCTTTCTCCTAAATTATACGCTTGTTGAATAAATTTTCTTAATTGACTTGCGTCTTTATATTGTTGCAACATGCAGTTTATCTTATCTCCAATACCTTTTGCTGCCATACCAAGATGGGTTTCTAAAATTTGACCAATATTCATCCGAGATGGTACGCCGAGAGGATTAAGCACGATATCTACTGGTACGCCGTATTGATCATACGGCATATCTTCAATGGGGTTAATTTTAGAAATTACTCCTTTATTTCCATGTCGTCCTGCCATTTTGTCACCAGGTTGTATCTGGCGTTTTACAGCTAAATATACTTTAACTATTTTTAATATACCAGGAGCTAATTCATCTCCTTGAGTAATTTTACGATGTTGAATTTCAGTTTTTTTTTCAAACGTGTGTTTTAAATCAAAATATTGTTTAGTTAATTGGGATAATTGATATTGTCTTTCTGCATCTGATAATACCAAATTTAACCAAGAATTGCGGTTAATTTCAAATAATTTCTCCTTTTCAAAACCACTGGCAATTAATATATCATAAACACGATCAAATAAAGCTGATTCAAAAATTTGTAATTCTTCACTTAAATCTTTTTTAACTTGTTCTAATTTCGCAGATTCGATGATTAATGAACGCTTATCTTTGCTAATACCATCTCTAGTAAATATTTGTACATCAATTACAGTACCACATACCCCGTTAGGTACACGTAAAGATGAATCTTTTACATCAGAAGCTTTTTCTCCAAAAATAGCACGCAATAATTTTTCTTCTGGTGTCAATTGAGTTTCTCCTTTAGGTGTAACTTTTCCGACAAGGATATCCCCCCCTATCACTTCTGCGCCAATGTAAATAATTCCAGATTCATCTAATTTAGATAAAGCTGTTTCTCCTACATTTGGAATATCAGCAGTGATTTCTTCAGAGCCCAATTTAGTGTCACGAGATATGCAAGTTAACTCTTGGATATGTACACTCGTAAATCTATCTTCCTGTACCACACGTTCTGAAACTAACATTGAGTCTTCAAAATTATATCCATTCCAAGGCATAAAAGCAATACGCATATTTTGACCTAAAGCTAATTCTCCTAAATCGGTAGATGGACCATCTGCTATAACATCTCCATGTTCTACTAGTTCTTCTAAAGACACACAAGGCCGTTGATTAATACAAGTATTTTGGTTGGATCGAATATATTTTGTTAAGTGATAGATATCAATACCTGATTCTTCAGTATGTGTTGCACTCTTGTCAACATGTATTACAATACGTGATGCGTCTACATATTTAACGATACCGCTGCGTTTAGCTACCACAGTAACACCGGAATCTATAGCTACTGCGCGTTCCATTCCAGTGCCTACTAACGGTTTTTCGCTGCACAAGACAGGAACAGCTTGACGTTGCATATTTGCACCCATAAGAGCACGATTAGCATCATCGTGTTCTAGAAAAGGAATTAATGAGGCAGCAACCGAAACTATTTGTTGAGTAGATACATCCATGTAATCTACTTGGTCTTTCTTAAAAAGACCAGATTCACCTTGATTTCTGCAAGTTACCAGATCAGCAATAAATTCTCCTTTTGAATTTAAATTTGTATTTGCTTGGGCAATAACAAAATCACCTTCTTCAATTGCAGATAAGTAATGAATATCATTACTAACAATACCATTTTGGACTTTACGATATGGAGTTTCTAAAAACCCATACTCATTAGCTCGAGCGTACACAGATAATGAGTTAATCAAACCTATATTTGGACCTTCCGGTGTTTCGATTGGACAAACTCGACCATAATGCGTGGGGTGGACATCACGCACTTCAAATCCGGCGCGTTCTCTAGTTAAACCTCCTGGCCCTAAAGCAGATATGCGACGTTTGTGCGTAATTTCGGATAATGGATTGTTTTGATCCATAAATTGAGATAATTGACTAGAAGTAAAAAATTCTCTTACCGCAGCAGAAATTGGTTTAGCATTAATCAAATCCTGCGGAGTCAACACATCTAAATCACCTAAAGATAATCGTTCTTTCACCGCACGTTCTACCCTAACTAATCCAATTCTAAATTGATTTTCTGCCATTTCACCTACAGAACGAATTCGTCGATTTCCTAAATGATCGATATCATCCACTTCCCCTTTACCATTTCTAATATCAATCAACTTTTTTATTACATCAACAATATCATCTTTATTTAATACTCCTAAATCTTCTATTTGCACTCGTTGTAACGAACGATTAAATTTCATTCTTCCTACAGCAGATAAGTCATACCGTTCTTCCGAAAAAAATAAGTTTTCAAATAAATATTCAGCAGCTTCTTTAGTAGGAGGTTCTCCTGGACGCATTACACGATAAATTTCTACCAACGCATCAAATCTATTTGTAGTAGTATCAATGCGCAAAGTTTCAGAAATATAATTACCATAATCTAAATCGTTGCTAAATAATGTTTCTATGGACTTATATCCTGATTGAATTAAATTACGCAATATATCGGCAGATATTTCTGTATTCGCTGTAACAATAGGCGTATTTGTATTTTTATTACAATAGTCTTTGATAACAACCTTACCAATTATATAGTCTATGGGTACTTCAATTTTTGAAATATTATCTTTTTTTAATTGACGAATATGTCTAGCTGCAATACGACGCCCTTTTTTTACATACGTAATACCATTAACAACAATATCAAAAGATGCTGTCTCACCGCGTAATCTTTCAGGAACTAGATGCATATATAATGTATTACTATTTTGAATTTCATATACTACTTTGTTAAAGAATATATTTAATATTTGATCAGTAGTATAATTTAAAGCTCTTAATATTACTGTTACCGGCAATTTCCGTCGTCGATCAATTCGGACAAATAAATTATCTTTTAAATCAAATTCAAAATCTAACCAAGATCCACGATATGGAATAATACGGGCATTGTATAATACTTTACCAGATGAATGTGTTTTGCCTTTATCGCTATCGAAAAATACACCCGGACTTCTATGTAATTGAGAAACAATAACCCGCTCAATACCGTTTATAATAAAAGTACCATTATTAGTCATAAGCGGAATTTCACCCATATATACTTCTTGCTCTTTAGCGTTCTTTATTACACTATTTAATCCCTCTCGTTCATAAACAATTAAACATAAACGCACGCGTAACGGCGCAGAAAAAGTGGCTCCACGTGTCTGACATTCTTTTACATCAAATGTAGGTTCTCCCAAATGATATTTAATGTATTGTAATTCAGCGTTACCATTATAGCTTTTTATAGGAAAAACAGATTTAAAAGCTGCTTCTAAGCCACATTGTCCCTCTGGATCTTGCTTAATAAATTTTTGAAAAGAATCAATCTGAATAGAAAGAAGATATGGAATACCCAAAACTTGAGGACGTTTTCCAAAATCTTTACGAATACGTTTCTTTTCAGTATAAGAATACACCATAAAGTTCCTCAATTAGTTAATATGGACTATTTTTTCAAGAACAAATTGACTGTTATACAATATAATGGTTGTATAATTTACTACATACATTGTTTTAACTCAGATATATATATAAGGTGTTTATGCACTTTTATTATTAATGCACATAGAATGTTGAAATATCATAATTCTATTATTTAAGAATACTCAATTTAGTCTCTATTTACATAGAGACTAAATCTTATGAATGAGAACCAATAATAATTTATTATTGGTTCTCATTCATTTAATTTCGACAGAAGCACCTACTGTTTCTAGAGTCTTTTTTAGAGTTTCAGCATCATCTTTACCTATTGATTCTTTCACCATGACAGGCGCAGACTCTACTAATTCTTTGGCTTCTTTCAACCCTAATCCAGTGATACTGCGCACAGTTTTAATGACAGGAATTTTATTATTACCAATAGCAGTTAAAAAAACATTAAATTCGGTTTGTTCTTTTATTATTGCTTCTGATACAGCAGGTTGCTCAACAGTAGTTAATGAAGCGGTGGATACACCAAATTTTTCTTCCATCATAGAAGTCAACCGCACTATATCCATAACAGACATGTTGGAAATAGCGTCTAAAATTTGTTCTTTTGTAAGAGACATAAAAATTTCCAAAATATAAAATATTAAAATATTATATAATCAAATTATTATTTAGTAAAAAATATTTTAAATATTTTTTACTAAATAATAATTTATCTTTTTTGATTGGATAATACATATAAAATTTGTACAAAATTTCCTATACTACTTTTTTTAATAATCGTCATTAATCTAAAAATAGCTTCTTTATGATCAGGTAAATCAGATAAAAGATTTATTTTTGATGTAGAAATAAATTTGCCTTCAAAGGCTGCGCCTTTTATTCTAAAATGTTCATGATTTTTAGTAAATTTTATAAAAACTTGCGCAGAATCACGAGGTCGACATACAGAAAATGCAATAATATTTTGTCCTGTTAAAACTTTCCGTAAACATTCTAAAGGTGTATGTTTTATTACTCTCCGCATTAATGTATTTCGAATAACATGTACACATACATTAACATCACGCGCTTCCTTTCTCAATTTTGTTACCTCATTGACAGTAACACCATCTAAAGAAGCTACAACAGCAGATAAAGCTTTTTTAGCTGTTTCGCGAATCTTATAAATAATTTCTTCTTTTTTTTGGAGATTTAATGTCATTAATCACACCGTGCTTTAAATTTAATATGTATTAAACTCCTAATTACAAACTTCTGCACATGTTATAAATCGATTTACAATTTTAATTTTAAATATAAAATTTTTTATTAATGTTATTGTTTATGTATTCATGATATAGCGATTCATACTATATTTAAATTAGTTTTAATCACAATTGTACAGAAATGCGCGTACACTACACCATCATAATACAACCAATATGGTGAAATGTTATAAAGTTCACCATAAATCTGTATTTATATTATTTTTATTTAGATTTATACATCTATATAAATAGATATCAAAATTTAATAATAAACACACTATTCTAAGAATTCTAAACTACTTCATAAATCATGTAAAGAATCTATCAATACAATACTCAATATTAATTAATTAATTATAACAGATAAACTATTTCGGTCAATAGATACAGATTTGCCCATAGTAGTAGAAATAGTTACTTGTTTAATATATGTTCCTTTGTATACAACTGGTTTAGCTTGTTTTAAAGACACTATCAACGCTTCTAAATTTTCTTTGAGTTGCATGGTATTAAAATTGATTTTCCCAATAGTAGAGTGAATAATACCGTTTTTATCATTTTTATAACGTATTTGTCCTGATTTAACATTTTTTACTGCTTCCGCTATATCATGAGATACCGTACCCATTTTAAAATTAGGCATTAAACCTCTCGGACCCAAAATAGGACCTAATTTACTTACTACATTCATGACATCAGGAGATGCAATAATCACATCTGGTCTGTATTTTCTATTTTTTATTTGATCATATAAATCTTCTAATCCAACTACATCAGCTCCTGCATTTTTAGCTAATACTGTATTTTCGCCTTGAGCAAAAACAGCAACATGAATATTACGCCCAATACCATGCGGTAGTATCACATTACTACGTATATTTTGATCTGATTTACGTGCATCAATTCCTAAATTAATGGCAGTATCAATACTTTCAACAAATTTAACCCTTGTCATTTTCTTTAATAATTCTAATCCATCTACCACATCATATTGTATAGATGTATCCGAATAATTTTGTATCATACGCATTCTTTTGCTTAATTTAACCATATGAAAATTAATCTCCCACTTTTATTCCAATAGAACGAGCTGTACCTATGATAGAACGCGATATTGATTCTATATTAGCACCTGTCATATCAACAGCTTTAATTTTTGCGATCTCATGAATTTGAGCGTACGATATTTTACCAATATTTATTATATTTGGTTTTGCGGAGCCAGATTGAATATTTGCGGCTTTTTTTAACAATATTGAAGCAGGAGGAGTTTTAGTAATAAATGAAAAAGAACGATCACCATAAACGGTAACAATAACTGGAATTGGGAGCCCTGTTTCAAGGTTTTTAGTGCTTTCATTAAATGCCTTGCAAAATTCTATAATATTGACGCCTTGTTGACCCAAAGCAGGCCCAACAGGAGGACTAGGATTAGCCGCTCCGGCAGAAATTTGTAGTTTAATACACGCTTTTACTTTTTTTATCACCATATTAATCGTCCTAGAAAAATAATATTTCTGGTTTTGATCTTAATTGATTTACAAACAATTGCACCTGCAAAAAAAAATAATTGTTGTTCTATCGTGCATATTTCACAGATATTCTGTTTAATATACTAATTTATAATTAAGATTTTTCAACTTGAGAAAAATCTAGTTCTACTGGAGTGGCTCGACCAAAAATAGATACTGATACTCTCAGCCGATTTTTTTCATAATCTACTTCTTCTACCACAGCATTGAAATCAGAAAAAGGCCCATCACTAACTCGAATCAGCTCGCCGGGTTCAAACAATGTTTTAGGACGAGGTTTATCTCCTATTTGCTGCAATCGATGAATTATCTCATCAACTTCTTTATCCCCAATAGGAGCAGGTTTATCGCATGTGCCTCCGACAAAACCCATAACACGCGGAACACTTCTTACTAAGTGCCAACTAGAATCATTCATCATCATTTGTACTAATACATAACCGGGAAAAAATTTACGTTCACTTTTTCTACGTTGCCCAGCTCGCATTTCGACCACCTCTTCTGTTGGTACCATGATCGCACCGAACATTGTGTCCATATTATGTAATTTAATATGCTCACGTAAGGAATGAGCTACACGATTTTCAAATCCAGAAAATGCTTGAACAACATACCAACGTTTCTTCAAAGTATCAATCATATTACAACCTTAGTCCAAATGATATCACATAAACTAAAATAGTATCTAATCCCCATAACAATAATGACATAAATATAGTTACTCCCATCACAATTAGGGTAGTATTCAACCCATCTCTATAAGTAGGCCACATCACTTTTCGCAACTCAGCACGTGATTCATTTCCAAACACAACTATTAATTTTCCTATTTTAGTAGTTGATGCAATGTATGTAGAAGCTACAATAATAAGAAATACTACCGCGCCTCTTACTAAAACATTATAATTACGATATAGGTAATTTCCAATAATAGATGTTGAAACTAATCCTATAATGCTAATCCATTTAATTGCTTCTAATACATATACTTTTTTTTTTCTTTTATTTTTTACATGCATACCAACACACTGCTATATTAGCATATATATATATGGCTATTATATAATTATGCAATTATGTTCATTAAATTATATAATTAAGATATAATTTTAGACACAACACCAGCGCCTATAGTACGACCTCCTTCTCTAATAGCAAATCTAAGGCCGTCATCCATAGCTATTGGGGATATTAAATTAACAATCATTCTAATATTGTCACCAGGAATCACCATATCTACTCCCTCTGGTAATTCAATGGTGCCAGTAACATCTGTAGTACGAAAATAAAATTGAGGACGATACCCTTTGAAAAATGGTGTATGTCTTCCTCCTTCATCTTTATTTAAAATATATACTTCTGCTTCAAAATAAGAATACGGTTTGATATATCCAGGCTTAGATAATACCTGACCACGCTCTACCTCATCTCGTTTTGTACCGCGTAATAAAACACCAACATTTTCTCCAGCACGTCCTTCATCTAATAATTTCCTAAACATCTCTACTCCAGTACACGTAGTTTTTATTGTATCTTTTATACCAACAATTTCTATTTCTTCTCCTACCTTAATAATACCACGTTCAATACGACCTGTTACAACTGTGCCACGTCCAGAAATAGAAAACACATCTTCAATAGGTAACAAAAATGGTTGGTCTATAGCGCGTTTAGGTTCTGGGATATAATTATCCAGTACATCTGATAATTCTAAAATTTTATTAGACCATATTTCATCATGTTCTAATGCTTTTAAAGCAGATCCTCGAATGATCGGTGTATCGTCTCCTGGAAAATCGTATTGAGATAGCAATTCTCGCATTTCCATTTCAACCAATTCTAGTAATTCTTCGTCATTAACCATGTCACATTTATTAAGAAATACAATAATGTGAGGCACGCCTACTTGTCTAGCTAATAATATATGCTCGCGAGTTTGAGGCATCGGTCCATCGGTAGCAGCGACCACTAAAATTGCTCCATCCATTTGCGCGGCTCCAGTTATCATGTTTTTTACATAATCAGCATGTCCAGGACAGTCAACATGTGCATAATGCCGATATGCGGTATCATATTCAACATGAGAAGTATTTATAGTAATTCCTCGTGCTTTTTCTTCTGGAGCGTTATCAATTTGATCAAAAGCACGAGCATAGCCACCATATTGTTTGGATAAAACAGTAGTTATAGCAGCAGTTAAAGTAGTTTTTCCGTGATCCACATGACCAATAGTACCTACATTAATATGTGGTTTTACGCGTTTAAATTTTTCTTTAGACACCTCTAAACTCCTTAGGTCTTTTTATAGTTTTTTAAAAATAATTAAACCTAAATATTATTTTTCTATTGCTTAATTTGACGAGAATTTATGATAATTTGCGCTATATTGTTGGGCACTTCATTATATTTTAAAAATTCCATAGAATAGGAAGCACGTCCTTGAGTTTGTGAGCGCAAAGCAGTAGCATAACCAAACATTTCAGATAAAGGAACCTGAGCACAAATTATCCTTCCACTAATTTTAGAATTGTCTAAACCACTAATTATACCTCGTCGACGATTTAAATCTGCAATAACATCCCCCATATAATCTTCAGGGGTTTCGACCTCTACTTTCATAATAGGTTCTAACAATACAGGATGAGCTTTCATAAACCCTTCTTTAAATGCTATGGACCCTGCTATTTTGAACGCTATTTCTGAAGAATCAACCTCGTGATAAGAACCATCAAAGATAGCCACACAAACATTTACAATTGGATATCCGGCAAGAATACCGTTGCTTATTTGTTCTCGTACACCTTTATCTACAGCAGGTATATACTCCTTAGGCACAACTCCTCCTACTATTTCATTTAAAAATTTATAACCTTCTCCATGTGGATGCATAGGTTCAATTCGTAACCAAACATGTCCAAATTGACCTCTACCTCCTGATTGGCGAATAAATTTTCCTTCCTGTTTTACACTAGTACGAATAGTTTCACGATAAGCAACCTGAGGTTTTCCGACATTAGCTTCAACATTAAATTCCCTTCTCATACGTTCTACAATAATTTCTAAATGCAATTCACCCATCCCAGCGATGATAGTTTGTCCAGAGTCTTTGTCAATCCATACGCGAAATGATGGATCTTCTTGAGCTAGACGATTTAAAGCTAAACTCATTTTTTCTTGATCTGATTTAGTTCTAGCCTCAACCATCACAGAAATAACTGGTTCTGGGAATTCCATGCGTTCGAGTATAATTGGCGAATATGGATCACATAAAGTATCTCCAGTGTCGACATCTTTCAAACCAATAGCTGCCGCAATATCACCTGCATGTACAGCTTTAATTTCTTCTCGTTTATTTGCATGCATTTGTACTATCCGACCAAATCGCTCACGTTTTTCTTTTATAGGATTTAAAACACTATCTCCGGAGCTAACGACACCTGAGTACACTCGAAAAAAAGTTAAATTTCCTACAAACGGATCAGTAGAAATTTTAAAAGCTAAGGCTGAAAACGGTTCATTGTCATTCGCATGACGTTTGATTTGTTGCTGCGTAGATCCGTCTTTTAATATACCTGTAATAGATGTTACATCACTTGGAGACGGCAAATATTCTACAACAGCATCTAACATTGCTTGTACCCCTTTATTTTTAAAAGCGGATCCGCACGTCACTAATATAATTTCGTTATTTAATACTCTCTGACGTAACGCTTGTTTAATTTCTTGTTCTGTCAGTTGATTACTGTTAGATAAATATTTATCCATTAATTCCTCGGATTCTTCAACAGCAGACTCTATTAAATGCTTACGCCATATATTTGATAACTCTATTAAATTGTCAGGTATTTCACTATAATCAAAGGTGACGCCTTGATCTGCTTCGTTCCAATGAATCGCTTTCATCTTAATCAAATCGATAATTCCAGTAAATTTATCTTCTGAACCTACAGCTAATTGAATAGGTACAGGATTAGCAAGCAATCTACTTTTCAATTGTTCTACAACTCGTAGATAATCTGCACCTACTCGATCCATTTTATTTATAAATGCAATACGTGGTACTTTATATTTATTTGCTTGCCGCCATACCGTTTCAGATTGGGGTTGTACTCCTCCTACAGCGCAGTAAATCATCACTACACCGTCGAGTATTCGCATAGAGCGTTCTACCTCAATGGTAAAATCCACGTGCCCGGGAGTGTCTATGATATTAATACGGTGTGAATCAAATTGATTGGCCATACCTGACCAAAAACAAGTGGTAGCTGCAGAAGTAATTGTTATTCCCCGTTCTTGCTCTTGCTCCATCCAATCCATAGTTGCAGAACCAGTATGCACTTCTCCAATTTTATGATTTACACCTGTATAAAATAAAATTCGTTCAGTGGTAGTAGTTTTTCCAGCGTCAATATGTGCGCTTATACCAATATTGCGATACCGTACAATCGGTGTGACACGAATCATCGATGTCCTCAATAATATTATTATGATTTAACAAAAATATTTTTTTATATTTGATAAAGACCATTTTTAAGTAACATGCAAATTTATTTAAATAACTCAAATAAGCGACACTTAATAGTTAAGTTTTATTAAGGGTTTGAAAAAAAAATCAGATGATACCTATTCAATAAGATGCTATTACCAACGATAATGGGCAAAGGCTTTATTAGATTCTGCAATACGATGTATTTCTTCACGTTTTTTAACAGCATACCCTTTACCTTCTATAGCATCTAAAAGTTCATTCGCTAAACGTAACTCCATAGATTTATCATTTCTTTTACGAGCAGCTTCAATGATCCACCGCATTGCTAAAGTATTTCTACGCACAAGACGTACTTCTACTGGTACCTGGTAAGTAGAACCACCAACACGTCTAGATTTTACTTCTACAATTGGGCGTACATTATTTAAAGCAATTTCAAATGCTTCTAAACAGTCTTTTTTAGACCGTTTAAATAAAATATCTAAGGCAGAATATACTATTGTTTCTGCGATAGATTTTTTCCCATTTAACATCAATATATTAATAAATTTTGCCAAAAGATCGGACCCAAACTTTGGATCTGGAAAAATATTATGTTTAATAACGACACGACGGCGCGGCATTAATTGTAGTTCCTATTTAACTGTTGATATTTAATTTCGAAGTAAACCATTAATATTTTTTGTGTTTGTAGTTAATCATATCTCGCCTTATTCCTAAAATTTGCCTTAAATCACAAAATAAATAAAAAAATAATAAATCTACTGTATTTATTACTTTTTTATGCTATTATTTCGGTTTTTTTGTTCCATATTTAGAGCGACTTTGTTTACGGGAATTAACTCCTGCACAATCAAGAGCTCCACGAACAACATGATACCGAACACCTGGCAAATCTTTAACTCGACCTCCGCGAATCAAAATTGAAGCATGCTCTTGTAAATTATGCCCTTCTCCTCCGATATAAGCAGTCACTTCTAATCCATTAGTCAATCGAACACGACATACTTTTCGCAATGCAGAATTTGGTTTTTTTGGGGTGGTAGTATATACACGCACACATACCCCTCTTTTTTGAGGACAGGATCCTAACGCTGGTACGTTACTTTTAAAAGTCCTTGTAGAACGCGCATTACGAACAAGTTGATTAACTGTTGTCATCACTAAACTAAATTCTCCAATCTTTTATCCTGAAATACACCATATAAAATATAATTACCTGAATGTTTTCTTCCTTAACTCAAACAACGGCTCATGATGCTATAATTATAGAATTGCAAAGTCAAGAAAAAACTATAATAGATATAATCTGCTTATCTATTAAGTGGAATGTATAAAATTTCAGTACTTTATACACATAAATTTAACTCCAAACACATCTACCTTTTTGAGCTAATTTTTAAGACATTACATTTAACGGTTTTCATTATCATAACAAGCAACAGAAAATGTTATGACTAATTGCACCAGTTATATATTGTACTGCATCAGTTAGTAAAAGTATAACATTTTATTACAATATTGTATTCTATTTTTGAAGATAATTAAGGTAATCATATCATGATCGTTAGATTGTTGCTACGTCATGATAATAATTATTATTCATATAATAATTATATATTTAGATAAATTGCATTTTTCATAAAATTTTATATGACAACCTCAAACTTGTAACGTATAATTCTAACAATTATTATATGGAAATACGTGCAAATTTTTGAAATTTATATCAATATAAAATATATCACATTTAAACATAAATTATTATAAATATTTCCTTATGTTTTTTTTAACATTAACAAATAATACCAGTAAGGGCAAGAGAAATAATGCAAATGAATAAAATGAATTTAATAAATAACGGTTTCATAATTTTTACCCTTTTTAAAGACAATTTTTATTGTATATAGTTACGGCTATATTGTATAACTAGTAATTCTTAGTATATTTTTTGTATAAAAGATACATAACCTAACATTAAATTATATATTTTTAATAATATTTATATATCAATTGTATAGTTTAACAATATTAGATTAACATTAATTATTTTAATATATTTAGATTCATTAAAAAATTTTTATAGTTTATTATAGTAATGAATAAAAATTTACAAACCTTCAATTTTAATAAATTTTAATATGATATATGACGTCTATACATTATCTAAATAATTGAATTTAAGTACTTATAATTTTCGAGCTGAAATCTTGTAAAATAGATGTCGAAAAATTGTTAAATGTTGTATTCCTGTATCAATTAAAGATTATAAAAAATTTTATTTTAAATTTTATATATTTATGATGTTTCGCCATTAAACTCGCAATAACACTTTTTATTATTAGCATAATAATATATTATGCGGTATGATTATATTATTAAAAATTACGAATTGATGTAATTTGATTTGTTATCAATACTTATATAATTTAGAAATATTAATTCTTAAATTATTTCTGTAGTTGCCTTGGTTATTTATAAATTGAAATTATAAATTTTTTCATAAAAATATGTATTTAATGATTAGCATCAATAATAAAAATTCATGTTTTTAGAAAATATTTATATATACAGTTTTTATATTGTTTATAAGTTATTTTAGATAGATATTGTGTTGCTTGTCTCAAAAAATATGAAAATATTCATTGTTATGAATTATGCAATTTATTATAAATTATAAGCAAATATATAATTATATAATGAGAAAATTATTTATATTACTATTATAATACCTGTACTATAATATGTCTTGTGTTATGTCAAAATTGCTATCATTTATTATAGTAAAACTTTTAACATTTAATATATATAATCTCCATGAAAAAATAGTATGATTAACATTCTAAACTTATAAATATTGTAATTAAGCGATATATATATATTGCATGAATACAAAATATAATGTAAGAAATAAAAAAAATTATACGCAGTTAACTAAATAAATTATATTTAAATTAATATTTAAAGTTATAATGAATTTCACCTATAAATGATAAAATATATCGAATTACCGTCTAATTGTTTAAAATTATTTTATTTAATATTATTTTTTGGATATTAACGCAATAATATTTAGTTTTTAAAAACAAAAACAAACCATTTTTAATTTTTAGGTTCTCAATAAATTTGTAAATTTTAAGTTAATATCTCATAAAATTAGCCAACATTTGATAGCCTTGTTCGCTTAATATACTTTCTGGATGAAATTGTACACCTTCTATAGCTAACTTACGATGACGAATACCCATAATTTCGAGATATTTATCACTATATTCGCTCCCGCTCCATGCAGTTATTTCTAAACACGCTGGAATAGTAGTTGCATCTATTACCCATGAATGATACCGTACTACACTTACAGGCTGTATTACTTCGGTAAATATTCCGCTTCCATTATGATAGATTAAAGAAGTTTTACCGTGCATTATCTCTTGTGCATATTTTAATTTAGCTCCAAAAAATTGAGCTATAACTTGATGCCCAAGGCATACTCCAAGAATAGGGATCTTAGTATGAAAATAATAAATCGCATCTAAAGAAATACCCGCGTTCTCTGGTGTACCAGGCCCCGGAGAAATAACTAAACGTTCTGGAGATAATTGTTCAATATCTATAATATTCAAAGCATCGTGTCTTCTAACTTCCACTATACCACCCATTTCTCGAAAATATTGATAAAGATTCCAAGTGAAGGAATCATAATTATCAATAATAAGAATTTTGTTCATTTTATGGTTATATAACTATATTGAGTGATTGATTAATTATGTTAATATACTTTAAAATAGTATTAAACATAGCTTTAATTTGTATTAATATTAACTATATCAATAATTTTTAAATATATCTACATATCATATTCAAAGAAATAACGTAAATAATTAAAATATATAACCTATTTTTATATAAAATAATAAAAATTAAATATAATCGTAATTATTCATGTTATTGTAATTATATATTCTAAAATTAGAAATTAACGAAAATGATTAGTTTTTTTGTATGTATTACATAACAGATATACAATGAATTTGTATCAATAAGCTACAATAATAGATAATTATTTATAATGCATATTTCTATAAATTTAAACAATATTCTATTATAATATACCTAAATATACTATCACTATTATACTTTAATAGTGGTGGACCTTAACTATTGTAATTAAGTAGCCCTATCGCTTTATGCACTTTTTCTAAAGTAACATTAGCTTTTTTTCGTGCTTTTTTTGCTCCTATATTCAATATATTACGTAATCTGTCTTCATTAGCACGTTCAGTATAATAACGTTTTTGCAGTTCTATCAACACCGATGATATTGATTGAATAACCTCATTTTTTAATTGAGAGTATGTTTTTTCTTTAAACATTTCTTCTAAAGAAATGATAGATTGCCCACTTATTCCGGAGAGAATCTCTAATAGATTAGAGATTCCAGGTTTATTAACAGGATCGTACCTAATTTTTGGGGGTTGATCGGCGTCGGTAACAGCACGTTTAATTTTTTTTGATACCATACTAATATCGTCTAAAAGAGTAATCATATTATCGGTTTTATGATCTGATTTAGACATTTTTTTATTTGGTTCCAACAAAGACATTATACGAGAACCACATGTAGGAACAAATACATCTGGAATAACGAAAATTGTGCCATATGTATAATTAAAACGCTCAGCGATTTTACGTGTTAACTCTAAATGTTGCTTCTGATCAGAACCTACTGGGACTAAATTGGTTTGATATAATAAGATATCTGATGCCATTAGTACTGGATAGTTAAATAATCCGATGTTAACATTTTCTTTTTGTTGTGCTAATTTTTCCTTAAATTGAGTCATACGATTTAGTTCTCCAAAATACGTATAACAATTTAATAACCAGTTTAATTGACTGTGTTCTGGCACATGAGACTGAATAAATATTGTACTATTATTCGGGTCAATGCCGCATGCTAAATATAAAGCTAATGTATCTAATGATGTTTTGTGTAATTGATCTAAATTGTTTCGGTTTGTAACCGAATGTAAATCTACTATACAATATATACATTGATAATCGTGTTGCATTTTAACCCATTGACGTATTGCGCCGATATAATTACCAATAGTAAGCTCACCTGATGGTTGAGCTCCACTAAATACAATTGGTTTGTTCATACAAATATATTCCGTAGTGTTAAGATGAAATAAATAAAATGTTGTTACGTTAAAATTTACATAATAAAAATTATACATAAATGTAATTTATTATCATACAAACTGTATAAATCAAAAAATAAAATTATCTTATAGAATATAAACGTATCAAATAAGATCTGACTCAAATAGATAACTATATAACAAATATAATATATTCTTTAATTATTTTGTTCTAAATAAAATACTAAGTATCTTTTCATCATTGATTTGATAGAATAGAGCGAAAAACACTCATAACTTCGTAGTAATTTGAAGATCTAAAGATAGCTGATCCTATAATAAACATGTTTGCTCCGGCTTTTAAAATTGAATGTATATTTTCTATATTAATGCCTCCATCTACTGCTAAATTAATATTAGGATTAGTATTGTCTATTAATTTACGGGTTTGGCGTATTTTATTTAAAATCATAGGAATAAATAATTGTCCGCTAAAACCAGGGTTTACTGACATTAATACAATCAGATCAATTTTATGCATCACATACTCCAAGCAATTAAGAGTAGTGCTAGGATTAAAAACTAATCCTGCTTTACATCCATGCGCTTTAATCAATTGTAATGAACGATCAATATGCTCTGTTGCTTCTGGATGAAAACTAATATAATTTGCTCCAACAGCTGCAAAGTCCGATATTAATCGATCTATTGGTTTTGCCATCAAGTGGACATCGATAGGGATACTAATGCCATAATTCCGTAATGACTGCAACACCATGGATCCTATGCTTAAATTAGGAACGTAATGATTATCCATAACATCAAAATGTAAAATATCCGCGCCAGCAGATATAACATTAGTAACATCTTCTCCTAATTTAGCAAAATTAGCCGACAGAATAGATGGAGCTATGAAGAAACGTTTCATGAAATTTCCATTAAAATTGTAATACCATAAAATATTAATTTAATTTAAAAATTGTATTTATTAACTTTAATTAAACCAAATCAAATAATAATAATTATACAATCCTGGAAGAATTATATTACTATCTCTTACGTAAAATATTTATTTGTATAGATACACAAAAATAGAATAATTTTTCAACAAGATTTATACTCTGTATAATTTGTGATATCAGAGCAATTAGCTATGCATGCTTTTCAGATTTATTTATACCGCTCGCTTTATATCGTATATTGTAGATATGAATCTCTAGATAATTGGATTGGAATAAAATCTACAAATACCAGTATTTAATTATGATTAAATTGTACTATCTTTGACAAAAATATTTATACATCATATAATATATGATGTATTTAATATGATTCGTTTAATTATTAGTATCCTTAATAGATGCAGACACCAACTCTCGATTTACATTGAAAACAGTTTTCACGTATCCCATGGAAACGGGTAAAACTAAATTGAGTTGTCCTGATATTGATTTTTTGTCGCGCATCATATATTCTAAGTAATTATCCGATGTCATTTCTTTTGGCCCGCACACAGGCAATCCAGCGCGTACTAACAACCGTTTTATACGTTTCACATCGCCGGGATTAAACTGATTTAAACGCAAAGCAGTATTTGCTGCTATCACAATACCCGCAGCTATAGCTTCACCATGAGACCATTGTGAATAATTCAAGTATGATTCTATAGCATGACCATAGGTGTGCCCGAGATTTAATGAACTTCTAACTCCTTGATCTCGTTCATCAATTGTAACTATAGATGCTTTTAATTCACAACAACGACGAATACAATATATTAAAGATGGGGAATGTAAAATCAATAAATCATCTAAATGCAATTCCAACCAACTGAAAAAATTAGAATCAAGAGCAACAGCATACTTAATTACTTCGGCTAATCCAGAAGAAAATTCTTTCATAGTTAATGTACGCAAGACATCTAAATTGATAACAACTGCAACAGGTTGATGAAAAGCTCCAATCATGTTTTTACCAAGTATATGGTTAATACCAGTTTTACCCCCAATCGACGCATCTACTTGTGCAAGTAATGTTGTGGGGACTTGAATAAAACGTATTCCGCGTTGGTATGTAGCAGCTGCAAATCCAGTTATGTCTCCTATGACACCTCCACCAAGAGCAATAAGTATCGTATTACGATCATAATTTTGTCTCAATAATTTAGTAAATATTGTATTTAATGTACTTAGGGATTTGTTTTGCTCGCCGTCTGGCAAGATTAGTTGATCAACAATAATACCTGATCTAGTCAATAAACTGCGTAATATGTTTAAATAAATTGGTGCTACTCGATCATTAGTGATCAATACTACTTTGTCACCAATATTTAATGACCAAAAAGATGAAAATTTATCGAATAATTTTTCTGAAATAATAATTGGATAAGTTCTTTTATACAATTTTATGATAATTTTTTCCATAATAAAAATCGTAAAAACTGTAACATTGAATAATTTCATTTATTATATTGTATATTATACTATAATACACTGCTCTGATTGCGAAAAACAATAATTTTATTCATAACAACCCTGATGTTTTGATTGTCAGTGGAAATCTTTATATCTGCGATTTCTTCATATAATGGGTTTCGTTCTTTAGCTAATATTTCCAATAATTCTCGGATATTTCCTGATACCGATGACGATCGTAGCAATGGACGTCTTTTGTTATCATACTGCGTGCGAACTAATTGCTTTTCAACAGTCGTTGCTAAATACACTACTAATCCACGATCAGAAAGATTATTGCGTGTTATGTGCGATTTAACAGAACCACCTCCTGTAGCTAACACAACTCCCTGTTTTTTTGTTAATTCATCTATAATTTTTTCTTCACGATCACGGAACCTAGTTTCTCCTTCTACATCGAAGACCCAACTAATATTTGCGCCGGTACGAGTCTCAATTTCTTGATCAGAATCAAAAAATTCCATATTTAATTGATTTGCTAGTTGACGCCCAATAGTACTTTTCCCGGCACCCATAGGACCAATTAAAAAAATATTATATTTTTTTAACATATTATTATAGGAAAATGATTTCTTCATTGTATACACTTCATTACTTTAATATGAAGACCCGACTAATCCATACATGTATAGATTACAAAAACATGAAACATTATATCAGATGTATTTTATCACAATACGTCTGATATAATGATATAATAACAACTATTAATTATTGATATATAACAACGTGCTGTCATTGTAATATAAATCTTTATTCGAATACAACTCAGAAACTTATTTATTCTTATATCAAAAAGAAACATTAACAATGGGCACATTGATTTCGATTAAATATCAGCACAAATATAATTCAATTCCATAGAGATAAATAGAACTATTTTTCCGTTTATATCATTTTTATTGGTATTAGCAATCATAATATTTTTTGTTTCGGGATATCAAACATGATGCTCGTATAAAAAAATAAATCATTGTTCATAAAAATTATGTATGCAGATTTTTTTCCATATTTTAATAATTAATATTCACCGAAATAACTAACACCAAACAATATTAAATCCCATATAATTTGTTAGCACAAATACAATATATTTCTCATTATTCAACTATATTAATATGTACATTTTCATATAGTTGAAAGCTCATATATACATATCTGTTATTGGATACACAAAATAATAAGTATCTATATTTTATAATTTACAGTAATTTAGTGGCTAGCCCATAGAATAATATATGAATCATAGCATGTTAATAATGGTTAATTGTTATGCTGATAGATCCTTTTTATAGGTATTACAACTAAAGGATTCTGTAGCATTAGTACATTAATGTTACTGCCTAAAAAGGACGTCATTAAATTTTATTAATAAAAAAACAAATTAAAATTTAAAACATTAGTTCATTTAAAACTTCTATTAATTTATATCTAGTAACATCTATAACTATATTTCTAGAATTCATTGTTTTATTAGATTAGGAAAATATAAAAAATAAATAAATGAAATTTTCAACAGTTATACCATGTTTCTTGTATTATAAAAATTGTTATTTATAGTTAAAACGTAACCATCGCGGCTTTTTTATTATCACATTTAATTACGAATTAATATTCCTACTGTTATTAACATTTGAATTTTGAATAAAGTGATAATTATGCGCTAAAAATATAATTTGGACCCTTTTATATTATATATTTTATTTTTTTATATTTGCTATTATTTTTTTTGAAATTAAATACGTATTAATGTTTATTAAGATAGAATAGACTTGTTAAGCACTGGATATATTATACACATAAATATATATCATTCTTACATATGCGTTGGTTTATATCCATTTTACTGCCTTTACATGATTTTACTTTTTTTTGAAGTGAATTTATTATCATAAATTAAAAAACTTTAAATGTAATGAATGCAAAATTGTAAATTACAATTTTGCATAACACATTAATTATATGTAATGTTCTAATACACTCTATCATAAAATATACATAAAAATAATGATAATATATATTGAAAATGTATAAGAATACATATAAGCTACCTCGAATAGTTTACGTAGTATGTGAACAATAAAATTGAAAGGTTATTTTATTGTTAAATGATTTGTATATATATTATATGATTTATGTAACTTCTATTGCACAAGAACATTTTGCTAGGCTTCTATCTGATAAAAAGCCGGGTACTCAGATAAGAGTATTTATACTTAATCCGGGTATGGTTAATGCAGAATGTGGTATTTGTTTTTGCCCTCCAGAGGAATTTAAATCCAGTGATATTGTCATTGAATTTAAGCTTCTTTCTATACGCATAGATCGGCTATATGTCTCTTTCCTTAAAGATGCAAAAATTGACGTTATGATTAATGGATTAGATACTCAACTTACTATTAAAGCTCCTAATGCTACTAATGCTACTAATGCTACTAATGCTACTAATGCTACTAATGCTACTAATGCATGCGATAACACAGAAGATAATATCAACAATGATTCGCTAGAAGAACGAGTTAGACGTCTATTACAATTTCAAATTAATCCGCAGTTGGAGATGCATGGAGGCAGCGTATCTCTAATGCATATTACTGAAGATTTATTAGCTGTCATAAAATTTTACGGAGGATGCAACGGCTGCGCGATGGCTAACTATACTATAAAAGAGGGCATAGAAACTACCTTAAGACGTGTTTTTCCAGAATTAAAAGGGGTATTAGACATTACTCAACACCAACGTGGAACGCACTCTTTTTATTAGAACTTTATTATGTATGTTTAGTTTATAAAATTTTTAGTGAAAATAATTATGAACTTCATTGAATATTTGGTTTATTTATAATTCTTGTATCCTATTTTACTGTTTTGTTGTGTTCTTACATTATATATATTGCGCGTAATTCAATTTTTGAAATAAATAAAGTAAGTTTATAGTAATTGACGTAACATCCTACGTAATGGCTCAGCGGCTCCCCAAAGTAATTGATCTCCTACACTAAAAGCTGAAATATATTTGTTACCTGCATGCAATTTCCGTAATCGCCCGATAGGTACTTTAAGTGTTCCGGATACCATAACAGGATTTAATTGTTCTAACGATTGCGTAATCTCATTTGAGATTACCTCTACCCAATTGTTATGAGATCGAAGTAATTCTTCTATTTCTGTTAAGCAAATATCTTTCTTGAGTTTTAAAACAAATGATTGGCTATGACAACGTAACGAGCCGACACGTACGCATAAACTATCTACTGTTATAATTTCAGAAGTATTGAGAATTTTATTAGTTTCTGCTTGGCCTTTCCATTCTTCTTGAGTTTGACCATTACACATATAATCGCCTATCCACGGAATAACATTACCTACTAAAGGTACCTTGAAGCAATCTACCGGCAAAGAATCAGTTCTACTAAATTTGGTAACTGCATGCTCAATATCTAGAATGGCTGTTTTAGGGGACTTTAATAAATCAGTTACTGTATTATACACCTGTCCCATTTGTATTAATAACTCACGCATGGCACGCGCTCCACATCCAGAAGCTGCTTGATAAGTAGAAGCAAAAACACATTCGATCAAATTTTGAGCAAACAATCCACCCAGAGACATTAACATTAAACTTACCGTACAATTACTACCTACAAATGTTTTAATGCCACTATTTATACTTTGTTCTATAAATTCTTGATTGACAGGATCTAAAATAATAATCGCATCATCATTCATTCTTAAAAATGAAGCGCTATCAATCCAATATCCTGCCCAGCCAATTTTTCTTAATTTTGGATAAATAATTTTACTATATGCACTACCCTGACATGTAACAATAATATCTAATGAATTCAAAAGCTCGATATTACAAGCATCTTGTAAAAATAATTCTTGTGATCCTTGAATTTTTGGAGCATGTTCTCCTATTTGAGATGTAGAAAGAAAGATTGAATAAAAATGATTAAAATCATGTTCTTCTTGCATACGATTCATTAACACTGAACCTACCATTCCTCTCCAACCAACAAACCCAATATTTTTCATTATCAGTCTCTTATTTATTATTCAGTACTGTGTATCAAAAAATATATGTATCGCAAGTATTATGAGATACTGAACATTTATTAAAAATATGCTGTATATTATATAGGAATTATACGCATATATCATGTTCTGCGTGTATCGTAAGTAATATGATGTAATATATTGATAATAATATTTATAATTTACTTTATAAAAAGCGTGGTGTATATACAATATGAATAACTTCTGGGAAAATAATAATGAATGAAATGATATCAGCTACAGTTCTATTATTTTTAATTATGGATCCTATCGGAAATTTACCTATTTTTATGTCAATACTTAAAGATTTAGAACCAAAACGCCGTCAAATTATAATAATTCGAGAGATGATAATTGCTTTATTATTAATGTTAGGTTTTTTATTTATTGGCGAACATATTTTAAAATTTCTTAATTTACACACAGAAACAGTGTCAATTTCTGGAGGTATTGTATTATTTTTAATTGCTATAAAAATGATATTTCCTTCAGAAGAAGGAAACAACACCGGATTTTCAGATGGAGAAGAACCTTTTTTAGTTCCACTTGCTATTCCCTTGGTTGCAGGTCCTTCAATTCTAGCAACGTTATTATTATTGTCTCATCAATATCCTCAGCAAATCAATTTTTTAATTTTAGCATTAATTGTCGCTTGGGGGTTATCCATGTTAATTTTGATGTTATCTAATATATTTTCTCGTTTATTAGGTAATAAAGGTATCAGCGCGTTAGAAAGACTAATGGGTTTGTTATTGGTAATGATTTCTACTCAAATGTTACTTGATGGGATACATAGTTATTTATGTGTATCATGATTATGATGATAAAAAATTATTTATTTTTATAAAAATATATTCGGATATTTTAATATTAATTATTCATGAATTTGGTTAAATTAACTGCCAACAAATATTTTTAAGAATTAAATATAAAAAATTTATTAATTTATTTAATTATTTATATTAGGATTAAAGAAGTGACTTTTTACTATAATGCAGTATACAAAATAATAACCTATATATAATATATAAGGTCGAATCTATATCTTAAATTAATTTAATTTTGTTCAAAAAATATATACAATTCCAAAAACTGTAATTAGTTAATTGTTATTTTTATATAATATTACATTCTGAAAATGATTTTCTTTAAAAAAATTTTGTTAATTAAAATCAAACTCGCTATTTTAACGAAAATAATACTATTCTGAATTAACACTATATAAATAAATATTTTGACACACGAACAGAATGCATTTACATTTAATTAATATGAATTTGTAAGGTTATTAGTTCAAATAATGTAATGCATTTTAATCATAGTATTTTAATAAAAATATTAATTAAAAATTAATTATTTTTAATGGAATGGTATATCAACCTGCTTGTTAAGATAAATATATTGCAAATAACGAGGAACTGCATCATCCTTATTGCTACCAATAACTTCTAACGATGGAAGGGTGTCTTTGAGTCGCTGTTGCGCATTGCTCATTATACATCCTTTTCCTGTCATTGCTAACATTTCTTTATCATTCATTCCATCCCCAAATGCAATACAATCTTTAAGTTGACATCCTAATAATTTAGCTACTTGCGCTAAAGCATGTCCCTTAGACACTCCTTCTGGCATTACTTCAAGGCATGTAGGGAGCGAAAAACTAATATTGATACGATGATCCCATCGTTCATTTAATTCTTTTTCTAAAGACAATAATCGCTGGTAATCATTACTAGTGAAATATACTTTACAGATACCATCTAGAGGTAATGTATCCTTTTGATATATGCGATAATTAGATCCGTATCCGTTATAGAAACAATTTTGCTCTGATATTGATCTATTAATTAACCATTGATCGTTGCAAAAAATATTAGTAATAATTTGAGAATCATAATGTGCTATACATAACAAGTCAGATACAATTTCTGTATCTATATTATAAGAAGCAATTAATTTACCATTAGCATTATGAATTCTAGATCCATTAGAAGTGATCATATAGGAATTAATTTTCAAATTATCACGCATTTGTATGACGTCTGTATGATGGCGGCCAGTGGCAAAAACGAAATGCACATCACGAGCAGTTAACAATTGCAGAATCTTTTTAGTGAAAGATGTTAATCGGTGGTCTGGTGTAAGAAGGGTTCCATCTAAATCAGACGCAACGATTCGAAACATTTATTACCTCGCTTATTGTTTTAAAATAAAAATAATAACGATTATACACCAATAGTTACAATATAGTGTCAATAAAAATTGACTATTATTGCAGATACTATTACAAGTACTAATTTACTTGTATAACTTGTTTCATACACTACTAATATAATAAAGTTTTTTACAAAAATAATATTATTAATATTGCAAATATTCTTATCGGTTTATTAAAAACTATGATTAGCAATAACCTTTAAAATATTAAATATATTTAGCTTAGCTATACCTCATATCATAAAGATGTATATAAGCATTTAATTTAAAGTATTTAAACACTACTAAATTAGTATTTTTCTTAAAAGTAATGTATGTAATGATAATGATCTTGATAATATTTACAACCAGTTTTTATGTTTAAAATAAATATACGGAGCAAGTCCTGCTAAAATCATTAAAATAATAGCACTAGGATAACCAAACGACCATTGTAATTCCGGCATAAATTCAAAATTCATTCCATAACTAGATGCTATTAAAGTTGGAGGTAAAAAAATAACTGAAAAAATTTTTATGATTCTATTTTGTTCAATATTAATAAATCCCATTGCTGATTGGGTTAAAGAACTCACCTGACGAAACACATATTCATTATGGGGTAACAATAATGTAATATCGCTTAAAATATCATTAGCATATTGTTGTTGTGCTACAGGTAATTTGACTTTACGTATTAGAAATTTTATTGCTCTTTCGGTATCTAACAAATTAACGCGAATTTTCCAACCCATATTTTCCAATATAGCTAAATCAGAAAGCGCATGATCATAATCATCGATTTGTTGTCCATTCATAATAACAGAACTCAATGTTTCTAACGTAGAATAAATATGTTCTATTTTATTTGCTAAATCATCAAGTTTTAATTCAAATAAGTTTAATAATAATTCATAGGCATTGCCATTAATTAACAAATGGTTATGTAAATATTCTTGATACATACAAAATACTGGAAACTCTTCTTGACGTGAAGTATATAAACATCCATCGTAGATGGTGAAGGATACAATAGAGTTATTTATTTGTTCTTGATTGTTATATGAAAAGAAAAAAGAACAAATATGCAATCCATTTTTATCTTTAAAAAAACGTGTAGTCTTATTGATATCTTTTAATTCAAAAAATTTTATTTTTTGATGAAGCCATATGTTTTGTATATAATTATGATCATCGTTATTTGACTTTATTATGTCAACCCAAATAATATCATTGTTAAATAATATTTCATCTTTTTCATTAACACGAAATAAATGATTATTTTTTAATTGAAATATGTTAAACATATATCATTACTTCCTCAAAGAATACAAATTAAAACACATTAGATCACAACAACTAAATTAGTGATAATAAATGGTTACTTTTACGTCATGTAATTTACAAATATGCTCTGTATACTAGAATAGTTATATAAACTGTCATTCAATATCAAATATCTATAACGATTCAAATAACTCGTAGGTGTTTATCTGTTTGATGATAAATATAATTATTATAATAATTAATAGTTAATTAAATACTCACTCAATAGATATGGTGTTCTTACTGAGATACTATAATGTCATCCGCATAAATTAGAGCGCGCATGTTACGCCTAGAATAAAAAGGTTGTCAATGTTTATAAATCTTTTTTAATAATAATAAGCACACAGTATGTCTAATTATATAATCACCTAATAAGATTAGAACGGTAACTTTCTGAAAAATCAATAAAATAGAAATATGAGCTGAATTTACAAAAGTAATCGGCACTTATTCTTAGTGAAGAACATTAACATACTTCCAAGTAATCTATCAGTAATTCGTTAACAAACTTAGATGTAATTAAATTACCATCTCTTTTCCATAAATATAACGAATTGCTGAGTAACTAATTGTTAATTTTTTATACATAGCACATATGACACCACCGTAAATTAATCTACGTTTTCTCCTAATAATTCTTCATTAGTTAAGGCAACGTAATTTAGAAAAAACCCTTCTTTTAGTCCTATAATAAAATACTTGAAAATATTCCAATCTCTTTGAAACATACAACGTCATTAATTGCACCACATCTGAATACAAATTAGATGAACTTTCTTTAAATTATAAAAAATATATGATAAAATTATCGTAACTATATACACTTGTTGTTATTTCTAATGAAGTATTGCTACCCATTGCTATCAATTCTTTAATATTTTAAATACACTCGTGATATGTGTTTTTGATATATTTTTCTCACACATACTTCATAATACGACTTGCCTAATAATATAATAATTTTGTGTGGATAAGGGTGATATAATTACCATGTTTTTAATGAATCCATATCAACCCGTAATAAATTGTTTTAAAGTAATAGCATGTTTCCTTTAGTAATCTCTTTCTTTAAAATTAGTAAACTACTTTCCAACAAAATTAAATGACTTAAATTAGCGTATTTACTAATAATTTATAAGATACGTCGATTAATCCTTCTATTAAACATGTTAATAATCGCATATAAGTGCATATCATTATTCTGATTGACAATAAATTTTAAATATGCTAGGACATTTACACATTTTTATGCTTAAAAAAATACACCCCTCCATGTATTTGATGAGATATATTTTTTAATAAAATTTCTTCTATCAAACAAGTTTGGAAATTATTTCGATATAAAATGGCACAATCATTACATAAACCGTGTCGTTCTCACCAATTTATTAAGTTATTTGCTATAAACAAAACCTATTTCTATTACATTAAAAACACAACAAAAAGAAATAACATCTCCCTTATTTTAGTATCCATAAATTTTTCTTAAGATGTATTTTATTTTTACAAATAACAGTATCAGCGGTTTTTAAGATATTATTAGTAAAACGACAATTCTCTTCCAATGCAATAATACGTACATGTGTAAAATCTACTAAAAATCGTTGAAAATTTTTACTTTAGCTTCTTCTTCTCTAATCATAAGTAAATTGATCGTCATCACCAATAATCATTTAAATTATTATTTTTTCTTTATCACAAACATAGCAAGCATATTAGACTTATTAATATATTAGAATTCATCTATTTAGGATAGTAATAAATTGTTTTTGATAAAAACTAAAACATTTGAACAATTTACACATAAAATATATATGCACGTTTTAATAATTCATTAAATCTACTAATTCAGAACGACTACATATGTCTTGATAAAATTAATAGATCTGGAACTACATCATTTCTATTGCATTTCTATCGATGTCTATATTTTGAGTATTTGAGACACTACCCTTTTCTATATTGACATTATGCATGATTGATGTACATTATTATATTTAGTTGCGTTTGACTTAAATGAAGATATTGATTGTTTAAAAGTCAAATTTGATCCTGTTATCAAGGATGTAAAATGGTAAATCTACATCTAATCTAAGTGATAAATATGTAATAACCAATTTGCTAATCCATATGTCACTATTTTGAACACCAATTAAAGATTGTACGCGCTCACGTATTGATGAAGCGACTTTATTCGTAAAAGTAATCGCTATTGTTAACCATGAGGTTACACTATTTTACTAATTATAACCAAATACAATGCCACAATTACTAATACTCGAGTTTTCCCCAACGCTACCAGCTCCAGATAACACCAATGCATTTTTATCATTATAAGGTTAATGCTGCTGTTATTTATCATTGAGTTAGTCAAAAATATTATAAATATTCATAAGATACATATGATGTATGTTAATGATCGTTATTTAAATAATGTATCTGAATAACTATCATTAACATTATAATAAACATGTTAATGATATTAATTTTGAAATTTTCAAATGTGGCAATAGTTTTGTATCGGTTAAACGAAATTGATCTAGATTATATTGATTAATCCAACAGGCTTGCATCCCAGCATATATTGCTCCTTTCACATCTGTCTCTAAGTCATCTCCTACGTGTAAAATATTCTTACAGGATATTCCAAAACGTTTTGCAGCCAAATAATACATGTCTTTATAAGGCTTAGCGCGGCCATTGATTCCAGCACGTAGTACATCTTGGAAATATTTCTGTAGTCCACAATAAATAGGATTTGCGTTGCCATTAGTAATTGCGATTAATGGCCATTTAGAACTTAATGCTGATAATATATTGTGCGTACTAATAGGAATATTAATTTTATTTCGCCAATGTATAATAATTTCCATAGCATAATCAGCACCTGATTGAGCTTCATTCTTACTCAATCCTGCTTGTAGTAAAGTTATTTCTAAAGATTTCCAACGCCAATAATTTACGTCATGATAAATATCTGGTTCTATAAGTCGAAGTATTTGACGCGATTGATAATAATCCTTTTTTTGTATTTTAGATAATGCGGGATGATACTGTTTCAAAAATAACACTAATTTTTCTTCAGCTTGATTTATTACTGGGTAATTATTGTATAATGTGTTATCTAAATCTAAAGTTATAGCATAAATAGGCTGTAGCACATGGTAAAAATGCATAAATTACACCTTGCATATTATATATACACAATCATTATGTTAATTTCTATTAAATACTTAGATTCTTATTATCTTGTTCTAGTATAAATGCAATACATCTAAAAAATTAAATAATGAGTAAAATTCAAATATTTAATATTTGTATGGTTTAACAAGTAATATTTTTCCAAGATGAATTCTGTTACAAACAATATAATTCTTTAACATTGTACGCATTATAAATTAATACATCCATCATATACATATGATGTTGACCCAATCATGTAGACTGGATTACCCACACCTTTCCAATTTATCGATAAAGTACCTCCGGGTAAGCTTACTTCTACTGATTCGCATAATAACCCCTGTTGAATACCTACAGCAACTGCTGCACAAGCAGCAGTTCCACAGGCTTGAGTTTCACCTACACCACGCTCGTATACTCGTAATCGAATATTATTATGATTAATAATTTGCATAAAACTTACATTCACTCGTTCCGGAAAACAATGATGATCTGCTAAAGCTGATCCTAATAAAGTAACTTGAGCGGTTTTTATTGTTTCAACTAAAATAATGCAATGAGGATTACCCATAGATACTACACCACATAGTATTATTTGTGTAGACAAAAATAAAATATAAATTTTTTGATGTTTCGATGTATAAAATGGAATAAGTTTTGGATCAAAGATAGGTGGACCCATATCAACGGATATGCGATTATCATTCAGTATAGATAATATCATATGATGAGTACGAGTACTAATGTGAATGTTTTGTTTATTAGTTAATTTTTTTAAGTAAACAAACTGTGCCAAACAGCGGATACCGTTGCCACATTGATTTATTTCCGTTCCATCCGCATTATAAATTCGACAATGGAAATCTATTGTTGGATCATAAGGGGGTTCTACTATTAGTAATTGATCAAACCCGATACCATAATATCGATTCGATAAATATCTGATATTTTCAGAAGTAAGACGTATATTTTGTGTTATAGCATCTATGATGACAAAGTCATTGCCTAACCCATTCATTTTTGTAAATCGCATGCTTTCCTCATATAATATCAAAAACAAAATTTGGTACACATTACTGATTTTTAAAAATTGTTTAGTATCTTAAAAACTCAATTATTATTTATTTTTTACATTTATGTCAATGTATGAAGGCAATGTAATACTGTTGGTTACGTTTTAAAAACAGAATAAATAATATTATGACTTCTATTCTAAAAAATTTACATAATGATTAATATACTTATAAAAATAACTTTTTATATTAATTGCATTAATAATAACCTTATTATATTGTGCTTATTGATGAAACATGTATTTGTAAAAAAAGTATGAACTTTTAACGCAAATGCAATGTTTATTACAATAAAGTGTCTTTTCAGTCTATTGGCAAAAACTGATAATATTCTAAATATAACTACAAAAATAAAAACATTGTTACTTAATAAATAAAAAAGTATGTTTTATATAAAGATGTATTGACAACCTATGCGATAATTTTTTGATACTATTGTCTTCTTTATTTTTAACCAAAATCAAAATATTACATATAAATAAGCAAACCGATTGTGTATTCAACAATATTGAATTATATTCTAAGCACTCTTTATTTTAAACAGTTAGAAAAGGAACATAATATAAAAAATTAAAATTGTAAATGCAGCAACATTACAATATTATAGATAATAACATTAACATACAGCAATAATTTTTTTTGAATGAACGATATTTTAATATTTATTTGTTAGTATCAAACTTTTACAGTTCCATATGATTATATATGTATAATTCGCTGATGATTTACATGAAAATATTATTTATAAATGACATAAACTAAAAATTTTTACTCAATAAATCACTCTCGTTGTTTAATCATTTAAATCATTTTAATCGATTAATTGATAAGTATCGTCTATTTTAACGATTTTATAATATACGTGTATATAATATAGTTATATATATATATACAAAAAACATTAAATCAATTGAAGATAGAATAGTATATTCTAGCATAATTACAATGAATAAAACTAAAATTTTAAGAATTGCTACACGAAAAAGCCGACTTGCTATTTATCAAGCTCAATATGTTGGTGACGAATTGAAACGTTATCATCCAACTATACACATAAAATTGATACCTATCATAACAACAGGAGACAAATTTTTAAATATTGCTTCAAAAAATATAATTAAAAAAGGTGTATTCATTAAGGAACTAGAACATGCATTAATAGATTTTCGTGCCGATATCGCTGTACATTCCATGAAAGATATTACGGTGCCTTTACCAAATGAATTAACTCTTCCAATTTTATGTAAACGCAGTGATCCGCGGGATGCTTTTGTTAGTTTAAAATACCCTAGTATAGATACATTACCCCTTGGTAGTACAATAGGTACATCAAGTTTGCGCAGAAAATGCCAAATACGAGCGAAACGTCCAGATTTAAATATAGGTGATTTACGAGGCAACATAGATACTAGATTAAAAAAATTAAAATATGGACAATATGATGCAATAATTTTAGCTGTGGCTGGATTAAAACGATTACAGCTGCATAAGTACATTCGTGCTCATATCGATCCGTCTGATCTATTACCAGCTATGGGACAAGGTGCTATAGCTATTGAATGTCGCTCAGCTGATACTGACATTTTGTCGTTATTATCTCCTTTACATCATCAGGAAACTTCATTACGTGTTAGAGCAGAACGTGCTGTGACTACTTATTTAGAAAGTTATTGTCATTTACCCATTGCCAGTTATGCTGAAATTGAAGGAGATCAAGTATGGCTCCGAGCGCTTATTGGGTTATCTGATGGTAGTAAAATCATTCGTACTGAAGGACGAGCACCTTTAGATCAATCGGAAAAATTAGGTTTTATACTTGCTGAAGATTTATTAATTAAGCTTAAACAACAACATATTTCATTGAAATTAATATAACAATATATACCAATGAAATTTAATATACTTAATAATTATGAATATTTTAATTACTCGCCCCTCTCCATACGGAGAAGAATTGGTACAAAAACTACTTTATTTTGGTAAATTTGCATATCATTTACCGTTAATTTGTTTTTCTACAGGAAAAACATTATCGTCGTTAGAACAACGATTAAATCTACTTTCTGCGGGAGATCTTTTATGTATTGTATCACAACATGCAATTAAATATGCTCACAGCCAGTTACTTAGCGCAGGAATATCTTGGCCTACTAATTTAGCATATTATTCTATTGGTCGCGCCACTAGCATTAAGATGCGAAAATTATCAGGAATATCAGTAAGATATCCTACAGATCAAGAAACCAGTGAAAATTTATTACGACTACCCGCATTAATTTATAGTTATGGAAAACGTGCTCTTATATTGAGAGGTAATAATGGACTTACTGTTTTAGACGATACTCTTCAAAGAAGAGGAGTGTTAGTTTTATCCTGCGAATGTTATAGTAGACAACCATTAAAATATAATGGAGAAGAGCAATCATGCAAATTATTGGAATTGAATATTAAAACGGTAGTCGTCACTTCTGGAGAAATACTAAAACAGTTATATTATTTAATTCCTACATTTTATCGTACATCTTGGTTAATACGGTGTAGATTAGTAGTAATAAGTCTACGTTTAGCTAAATTAGCCAAACATTTAGGTTGGACGAATATTATTATAGCTCGCTCGGCAAATAACGACGTACTAACTCATATTTTAGTTCAAAATTCATAATGTATATATATAAGTTTTAGGGAACACAACAATAAAACATTTAATTATTCTCATATAATTTGTAAGAATCGGCGAGAGAGGATTTGAACCTCTGACCTCCTGGTCCCAAACCAGGAGCGCTACCAAACTGCGCCACTCGCCGATGGATGATTTATTGATTTTCACATAATTATAACTGCAATATATATATGCTACCGTCAAATATTTGGATCTAACAATTAAACCATCATTTATATAATCAATTTTTTAATTATCTATTTTCTTGCGAAGGAAGGGGTTTGAACCCTCACGTCTCTCTGTAAAGACACTAACTCCTGAGGTTAGTGCGTCTGCCAATTCCGCCACCTTCGCTTTGTGTTATTTTCTATTCTTTTATTTTTTTATGGGTGATTGATGGGACTCGAACCCACGACTTCTGGAACCACAATCCAGAGCTCTACCAGCTGAGCTACAATCACCATCAACTAGTTTTCAATTTTTCATCATAAAAGTTTAAACCAAATTAACGCGTCCGACAGGATTTGAACCTGAAACCTTCGCCTCCGGAGGGCAATGCTCTATCCAATTGAGCTACGGACGCTACGAATTTAGCGTATATATCTAATTTAGATTTATGTCAATAAGATATGTGTAATTAATCGTACAAATCATCATTTTTACATGAAAATGAATTCACCACAATGCTTTAGTGAAAACAACATGCAATCAACAATGATTATGAAAATACACAATTATTTGTAAAGATAATGTATTCATAAAAATTGTATAATAGATTAAATAAATAGAGTGAAAATATTATTAACATTTACATAAATGCATATGTCATCGACACTTAACATTCATATATCACATATATATATATTAAAAAATAAAAATAATTAATCACTACTAATACATAAAACAATTAAAAATATATAATTATATAATTTTTTTTATACCGCTTTAGTAATTTAAAGCATACAAAATAGAAATGACATGAAAGTTATATGTGTGACACCAATCATTTTTGAAATACAAAATTCAAAAAAAATTAATGTAAATAATTGCTTCAATAAATTTATATAAAAACCCGATAAACTGTCAATATAGGAAGCTATGATGAATAGTCTATTTGTGAAAATATAATATTTTACGTATAACATTACGTAAACTAACAGCGCTTCATCATGTCAAAAAATTCATCATTAGTTTTGGTCATAGATAATTTATTCATCATAAATTCCATTGCATCAATCTCACTCATTGGATGAATGATTTTGCGTAAAATCCATATTTTTTGTAGTTCATCTTGAGTAGTTAATAGTTCTTCTTTTCTAGTTCCAGAACGATTATAATCAATAGCTGGGAAAACACGTTTTTCAGCTATTTTTCTAGATAAATGCAGCTCCATATTACCAGTTCCTTTAAATTCTTCATAAATTACTTCATCCATTTTTGATCCAGTATCTATTAAGGCAGTAGCTATGATAGTTAAGCTTCCTCCTTCTTCCATATTACGAGCAGCTCCAAAAAACCTTTTTGGACGATGCAAAGCATTAGCATCAACTCCTCCTGTTAATACTTTTCCAGATGAAGGTACAATAGTATTATAAGCTCTAGCTAATCGAGTTATAGAATCTAATAAAATAATAACATCTTTTTTATGTTCTACTAATCGCTTAGCTTTCTCGATTACCATTTCGGACACTTGCACATGACGAGATGCTGGTTCATCAAAGGTAGACGCAATTACTTCTCCATGCACTAAGCGTTGCATTTCAGTAACTTCTTCTGGACGTTCATCGATCAAAAGTACTATTAAAACGCAATCTATATAATTATGGCTAATACTTTGTGCAATATTTTGTAACAGTATGGTTTTTCCGGCTTTAGGAGGAGCCACAATTAAACCGCGCTGACCACGTCCAATGGGTGATGCCAAATCCAATACTCTTGCGGTCAGATCTTCTGTGGAACCGTTCCCTCTTTCCATACGTAACCGGGAATTGGCATGTAATGGGGTAAGATTTTCAAACAAAATTTTATTGCGAGCATTTTCTGGTTTATCATAATTTACATCACTTACTTTAAGTAATGCAAAATAGCGTTCTCCTTCTTTTGGGGGTCTAATTTTTCCAGAAATAGTATCTCCTGTGCGTAAATTAAAACGACGAATTTGGCTGGGAGACACGTAAATATCATCTGGACCGGCAAGATAGGAACTATCACTAGATCTAAGGAACCCAAAACCATCTTGCAAGATCTCTAATACACCATCCCCAAAAATATCTTCTCCAGTTTTAGCATGTTGTTTAAATATAGCAAAAATAATATCTTGCTTACGCATACGCGCCAAATTTTCTAGACCCATGCTTTCTCCAAGATGTACTAATTCAGAAACTGGTATGTTTTTTAATTTTGTAAGATTCATAATTATGGGTTCTTAAATTGGAATTATATATACTGTTGATATTACAAATATACGATGTATATACAATATAACGTAATAATTTCCTTTATAACACAACCTTTATTACTTATCCATTCCTAACAATATAGAACACGGATAAACGTCAAATGTCACTTATTATCGAAATATCGCATAAAAATAGATTTATAACAATCTACCAGTCATCTCATAAGTATTTTGGAAATACGTCTATGTTATTGTTTATAATTATATAACACAATTATTGTTACCACTATTATAGTAGTGGTAACAATAATTAGCTTTTATTGTAAATTAAGTATTTATATTAATCATGAACAACACATCGTCATTCTACTGTAATCCTACGGAAACGTCTACTAACATATAAAAGAATTTTAAAATCTACAGATGTTAAACACACAAATATTATAATTATATATATGTCTTTAAAAATTCCTGTAATTGTTGTCTAGATAACAATCCTACTTTACTAGATAACACTGTCCCATGGCGAATCAATAATAAAGTTGGGATACTTTTAATGCCGTAGTTTTTAGTAGTTATTGGATTTTCATCTATATTTAATTTTACTACTTTTAATGTATCATTAAACTCAACAGCTATGTCTTCTAAAATAGGTGTCATTGCTTTACAAGGATTACACCATTCGGCCCAAAAATCAACTAAAAATAGCTTACTTTCTTGATTGATAGAATTTAACACTTTTTCTTTAAAATTAGAATCCGTCAAATGCGCAATAATATGATTCATTTATCCTCCTTATAACTTATTTTCTTATAATCATTATCCATTGTTTATTATATTTATTTATTTTATATATATATAAATTAACTAATTTTTTTAAGGTTGTTGATATAATTAGTCATGTAAATAGAACTTTTATGATTGCTGCTCAACAACACATTAAAACTATTTGAGTCATCGCCTAAATAATGCACCATAATAATAACAAGGTAACTGCGATCGCAGATAATCACAGTTCTTGTGTCTAATCATTAATACATGACAAACTTTTCATATTTTTCATATAACTTCTTAATTTAATTCCAACTTTTTCTATTGCATGAGTTCTAATCGTTTCATTAGTATTACGCAAAATAACATTATCTATTTTAATGTTTGTCGATGATATCCCTAAATCTCCTTTTTTTAAATTAGGAATTATAGTCTTTTTTAACAAAGGTACCACTTCCTGGCAAAACAAATAATTACCGTATTCTGCGGTATCAGAAATCACCATATTCATTTCATATAATTTTTTACGAGCTATAGTATTTGCAATGAGAGGTAATTCATGTAATGACTCATAATATGCTGATTCCGGTGCTATTCCAGCTTTTATCATTGTATCAAAAGATAGTTCCACACCTGCTTTTATTATAGCTACCATTAATATCCCGTGATCAAAATACATTTGATCCGGAATTTCTTGTTGACAATTTGGCGCTTGTTCAAATGCAAGTTGACTGGTTTTATTTCGCCAAGCAAGTAATTTAGAATCATTATTTTTCCAATCCAACATCATTTCTGTAGAAAATGCTCCATTAAGTATATCTTCCATATGTTTTTCAAAAACTGGTTTTAATATATTTTTTAACTCTTCAGATAACACAAAAGCACGTATTTTAGCAGCATTAGATAATCGATCCATCATTAATGTAATACCTCCTTGTTTTAAAGCTTCAGTTATAGTTTCCCAGCCATATTGAATGAATTTTCCTGCATATTTAGCCTCAATACCATTGCTAATCATATAGTCAAAACAAATAATTGATCCGGTTTGTAACATTCCACATAAAATAGTTTGTTCCCCCATAAGATCTGATTTAACCTCTGCTACAAATGAAGATTCTAATACTCCAGCGCGATGACTACCAAGTGCAAATGCCCAAGATTTTGCTAATGTTATACCTATATCGTATGCATCGTTTTCTTCATGCACAGCAATTAAAGAAGGTACTCCAAAACCTCGTCGGTATTCTTTACGCACTTCTGTCCCAGGACATTTTGGAGCAACCATTATGACCGTAATATCTTTACGGATTGTTTCTCCAACTTCTACAATATGAAATCCATGTGAATAACCTAGTGTAGATCCATGTTTCATTAAAGGTTCTATTTGATGTATTACTGATGTATGACATTTATCTGGAGTTAGATTAATAACAATATCTGATTTTGGAATAATTTCTTCATAAGTTCCTACAGGAAATCCATGCCGTATTGCTCTTGACCACGATTCTCGTTTATTAATAATAGATTCACGGCGTAAAGCATATGTAATATCTACGCCCGAATCTCTCATATTTAAACCTTGATTTAAACCTTGGGACCCACAGCCTATTATAGCTACTTTTTTAGATAATAACGACTGAATTCCGTTAGAAAATTCATTTTGACTCATAAATCGGCATTTTCCTAAATGTTTTAATTTTTGCAAAAAAGTTAATGTGTTAAAATAATTAGCCATAAAATATCTCTTTTTTAATAATGTAAAAAAATAATTTTTTAATAAGAATGTTGTTGTTAATTTAAAAATACCTCAAACACCGGATTAGTTGTAACATCATGCCATTCGTATCCTAACTTAGATAGATATTGTTCAAATTCTGATTTTTTTTGATTAGATAATTCAAATCCGGCTAAAACACGTCCATAATCAGTGCCGTGATTGCGATAATGGAATAAAGAAATATTCCAATTAGCACCTAAAGTATGAAGAAATTTTAATAATGCTCCCGGAGCTTCTGGAAACTCAAAACTAAAAATTCGCTCCTGTAAAGGCTGGAATAAACGCGCGCCTATTCCTACCATATATCTCACGTGTAATTTTGCCATTTCGTCATCAGATAAATCTACAACGTGAAAACCATTAGCAAGTATTTCTTGTATTATCATTTTCCTTTCAAAATGTCCGTTTTTCAAACGTATGCCGATAAACGCACAAACATTTTTAGATCCATTAAAACGATAATTAAATTCTGTTACCGATCTGTTTCCTAATATTTGGCAGAACTCTAAAAAACTACCTTTTTTTTCTGGGATAGTAATCGCCATTAACGCTTCTCGTTGTTCTCCCAGTTCGCAACGTTCTGAAATATAACGTAATTCATGAAAATTTATATTAGCACCTGAAAGCACATGAGCTAATCTTTCACCACGAATTGCATATTGTTGAATATATTTCTTCATTCCAGCTAATGCTAAAGCGCCTGAAGGTTCAGCAATAGCACGTACGTCTTCGAATAAATCTTTTATCGCAGCACAAATTGCATCATTATCCACTGTAATTACATCGTCTAAGTATTCTTGACACAAACGAAATGTTTCGCTCCCAACGCATTTTACAGCTACTCCTTCAGCAAATAATCCTACCTCATGCAGTAATACTGGCATACCGGCTGATAATGCAGCACACAAGGAAGCTGATTCTGCTGATTCAACACCTATAACTTTTATTTGGGGCATTAAATGTTTAATTAACACAGAAACACCTGCGGCCAAACCACCTCCTCCTACTGGAACAAAAATACGATCTAAATGAGCATCCTGCTGTAATAATTCCATCGCTAATGTTCCTTGACCCGCAATCACTGTGGGATGATCGAATGGGGGAATAAAAGTTAATTGATGTTTATCAGCTAAATACATAGCCTTAACTTTAGCTTCATCGAAATTAGATCCACATAATAATGGTTTTCCTCCGAAATTACGTACTGCATCTATTTTTATATCAGCAGTATTTATAGGCATGACAATCAAAGATGCAATACCTAAATGAGTCGCAGAAAAAGCCACTCCCTGAGCGTGATTGCCTGCTGATGCCGTAATAACTCCAGAAGACTTTTGTGTTTCATTAAGATTCGAAATCATAGCATAAGCTCCACGTAGTTTAAAACTATGTACTGGCTGTCTATCTTCACGTTTCACTAACACCGTATTTTTAAATCGTTGTGACAATTTATTCATAATTTGTAATGGAGTTATTTGAGCTACTTCATATACATGAGAACGCAAAGCAGTACGTAGATATTCCGCGGGACATGGTTCATGAGCAAAAGAATCAAATTTATTCATTTAGGATTTTATCCTAATAATTTAGACTTATCACGAATCGCGCCTTTATCCGCACTTGTTACCAAATGAGCATATGCTTTTAAAGAAGTAGATACGTTTCTGTTTCGATTTATTGGGGTCCACGCTTTAATCCCTCGCGCAATTTCTTCTGCATGTCGTATTTTTAATATGTGTTCAGATACTTCTAATATAATACTACGTGCGCTAATATTAATACTAATTATATCTCCGTTATGCACTAATCCAATTAATCCCTTATTAGCTGCTTCCGGGGATATGTGACCAACAGATAACCCTGATGTTCCACCGGAAAATCTACCATCTGTAATTAAAGCACAACACAAATCTAAACCCATAGATTTAAGAAAAGATGTCGGATATAGCATTTCTTGCATACCTGGTCCACCTTTTGGGCCTTCATATCGAATTACGATGACATCTCCAGAATGCACATTTCCCGTTAAAATATCTTGAACAGATTCTTCTTGGCTATCATAAACTTTAGCTGGTCCACTAAATTTTTGAAGGTTTATATGAACTCCAGCTGTTTTTACAAGACATCCATCTACAGCAAGATTGCCATATAATACCGCTAAACCACCATCTTGGCTATAAGCATACTCACGAGAACGAATGCAACCAGAACAACGATTTGTATCTAATGAAGTCCACCTGTTTTTTTGAGTAAATGCTTGTATAGTACGTATTCCTGCTGGTGCTGCAGCATACATATTTTTTGATTCAAAATTATTACACGAAACAATATCGTAATTTACTAATGTTTCTGATAAAGATTTATTCAATATATTACGCGTCTCCCCATGCAATAAACCACAACGATAAAGCTCTCCAAGTACACCCATTACTCCTCCAGCTCGATGAAAATCTTCCATGTGATATCGTTGAGTATTTGGAGCTACTTTACACAAATGTGGTACCTTTCTAGATAATCTATCAATATCTGCCATAGTGAAATCTATCTCTCCTTCTTGCGCAGCTGCAAGTAAATGCAATACGGTGTTAGTGGAGCCACCCATTGCGATATCTAACATCATTGCATTCTCAAAAGAAGATTTATTAGCTATATTACGCGGTAGAACAGAATAATTATTATCCTCATAATAAGATTTAGCTAAATGAACAATATATTTACCGGCATTTAAAAATAATTTTTTACGATCAGAGTGAGTAGCCAACAACGACCCATTACCTGGTTGAGCTAATCCTAATGCTTCTGTTAAACAATTCATGGAATTCGCAGTAAACATCCCTGAGCAGGATCCGCATGTAGGACACGCTTCTAATTCAATGTTTCGTTGATCAGTATCAGAGATACTGGGGTTCGCAGCAGAAGTAATTGCGTCAATTAAATTTAATTTAATATTTTGATTAAATAAATTTATTGATCCAGATTCCATTGGACCTCCTGATACGAAGATAACTGGAATATTTAAACGCAATGCTGCCATTAACATCCCAGGTGTTATTTTATCGCAATTAGAAATACATACCATAGCATCAACACAATGGGCATTAATCATATATTCTACAGAGTCAGCAATAAGATCCCTAGACGGTAAAGAGTATAACATACCGCTATGACCCATGGCGATTCCATCATCTATTGCTATAGTATTAAATTCTTTTGCAACTCCTCCATTAATATTAATTTGTTCAGACACCAATTTTCCTACATTTCGTAAATGTACGTGCCCGGGAACAAATTGGGTAAATGAATTAACTACAGCAATAATCATTTTATCAAAATCTTCAGTAGTCATACCTGTAGCACGCCATAATGCTCGAGCACCAGCCATATTACGACCATGCGTAGTAGTAGTAGAGCGATATTGAGGCATATTTAAACTCCAGTATCTTATATATTGTTGGATATGCAATTATTTAATAATTAATATGAAAAATATTAATCAATATTATTGTTGAACTGGATCTAACCAATCCCATCGATCTTCAGTTATTCCAGTAAATAAATTAAAAAATAAGTGTTGTAATTTTTTAGTAATGGGCCCGCACGTACCAGTACCTACTATAATTTTATCTACACTACGTACTGGGATTATTTCGGCGGCAGTACCAGACATAAATATCTCATCAGCTATGTACAGAGATTCACGAGACAACACTTGTTCTTGTACTTCTAAACCAATATCTACTGCTAACGTAATAATAGCATCACGTGTAACCCCAGGTAATATAGAAGAAGCACATGGCGGCGTCAAAATAATGTTATTTCTAACTTCAAATAAATTTTCACCGGCACCTTCTGAAATATAACCGTATATATCTAACCCTATACCTTCTTGATACCCATTTCTATGAGCCTCATTACTAATTAACATAGATGATAAATAATTTCCTCCAGCTTTAGCTGTGCTTGGAAGAGTATTTGCTGGAACTCTATTCCAAGAAGATACCATAACATCAACCCCTTGTTTCAAAGAATCTTCTCCCAGATAAGGGGACCACGAAAAAGCTGCTATAGCAACATCAGTAGTATATCCAGGAGTCGGATCAATTTTCATACCTACATTTCCAATAAATACCACAGGACGAATGTAAGCATCGATTAAATTATTCTTACACAAAATAACCCTACAGGCTTGCATTAAATCATCAATACCCCAAGAAATAGGCATACGATAAATTTTTGCAGAATTATACAATCTCTGCATGTGTTCGCGATGACGAAATATAACCGGACCTTTATATGAATTATAACACCTTATGCCTTCAAATACTGATGATCCATAGTGTAAAGCATGAGACATTACATGTACTTTAGCTTCTCGCCATGGTACAATATCCCCGTTAAACCAAATAAAGTTTTCTGTATTCATCTGAGATCTTCCTTGGTAATATAGTCGAGAAAATGTAAATTTAATGCTGATGTTAATTCATTTAATTTTAATATAATATACATCTATTAGTTTATTTAGTTGCGCAGACAATAAACATATTGCTTTATTACTGGAAACAGTCAATAAAATATTTATTTTTTTCTCATTAAACTTATTATACGACAACATGTTTAATGTATGTAATTCAAATCCGCGATGACGAATAACCCGGAGAATACGTTCAAGCACCTCCGGACAAAATCTGGCTTTGATAAACAAGGAATAATGTGTCATATTACTTGCTGCTCCAACATAGCATCATTCGAAGATCCAGGCGGCACTAATGGCCAAACGTTTTCATGTTCATTAATTCGCACATGTAGCAAAAAAGGTCCTGTATGTGTAAACAATGTATTAATTGCATCAAACATTTGAGATGTATAAGTAATACACATTCCATGAATATCAAATGCTTTAGCCAAAACAAGAAAATCGGGATTATCTGTTAATGTAGTTTCACTATAACGTTTATTGAAGAATAATTGTTGCCATTGACGCACCATTCCTAAACGTTGATTATCTAATAAAACAATTTTAACTGGCAAATTTCTACGCTTAATAGTGGCGAGTTCTTGTATGTTCATCATAAACGATCCATCACCAGAAATACATATCACCATATGCTTTGGTCGGCCAATTTGAGCGCCAATGGCTGCTGGTGTTCCAAACCCCATGGTTCCAAGTCCTCCAGAAGTAATAAAATTCTCTGGACGACTAAATTGCATGTGTTGAGCGGCCCACATTTGATGTTGTCCAACATCTGTAGTAACTACAGTATCGTGAGGAGCATTTTCACTAATTGCTCGTAACAAAATTGGGGCATAAATTTTTTCATCAGATGATTGATAAGACCAACAGTACTTCAGTTTTAAAGATTTTACTTTTTGCCTCCATGCGCTAATAGATAAAGATTGTGTTAGTGAAGATAACAAATCGTTTAAATCTCCCGACAAAGAAACATGAGCCAGACGCAATTTACCAAATTCTGCAGGATCAATATCCAAATGAATTACTTTTGCTTGTGGAGCAAAAGTATGCAATCGTCCAGTTACTCTATCATCAAATCGAGCTCCTATCGCAATCAATAAATCACATTTTTGTACCGCTAAATTGGCTGCTTGATTTCCATGCATTCCTAACATTCCTAAATAACAGTCTTCTGTATAATCTGGAGCACCCAGCCCTTTTAGCGTTACTACGGTAGGTATTTTTGTTTTAGAAATAAATGTGCGTAACGAAGTTACTGCTCCAGCCATACCCACACCTCCGCCTACATAAAGTATCGGTTGATATGCTTGAAGCATTAATACGCGAGCTTTTTCTATATCACCTTCAATACTATAAATATGTTTTTTATTAATACGGTAGTTCGATATTAATTTACCAGTAGACAACTGAACATCTTTTGGTACATCTATTAGCACTGGTCCTGGTCTTCCTTCAGAAGCAATAAAAAACGCTTCATCGATAATATTAGGCAGCATATTTAATGAATGAACTAAAAAACTATGTTTAGTGCAAGCTAAGGATAACCCTAATACATCTATTTCTTGAAATGCATCGGTACCAATAAATTCTAACCCTACTTGTCCAGTAATAGCCACTATGGGAATAGAATCTAATAAAGCATCAGCTAATCCAGTGATCAAATTAGTAGCTCCTGGGCCAGAAGTCGCAAAACATACACCAATTCTTCCAGTAGCTCTAGCATATCCTATGGCAGACATAATTGCTCCTTGCTCATGTCTACACAATAAATGCTCTACTTCAGAATCAAATAAAGCATCATATATCGGCATAATAGCCCCGCCCGGATAACCAAAAATAATTTCTACACCTTTATCTCCCAGTGCTTTTATTATCCACTGAGCTCCGTTCATATTTATTTCCTCATATGATGTTTATGAATGAACCAATAATTTAATTAAATTATCTATTGTCAAAAAAAAATCGATTTTTTAAATCAATCATAAGTACACGGAAATTACCATATTATTATTAGATTCAAGTAGATTTGAAATATCTATAAAATATAGTATAATATAATGTTAAAGTAGTTTTTGTTTAATAAAATGATTACGCAAAATCTATATCTTCAATATAGACGCAAGTTTTTTTGATCATGCATTAACTATATAAAAAAAAATTTATTTTATTTTTTATGCAAAAAAAAATTAAATAGAACAATATTTCTGGTTTATATGAAATATTTATTACTTATAGATAAATTCTATATTATGTAATCATTAATGATTAATTTTTCGAAACTTCTATTTTATTATATATTTTATTAAAAAATAACAATAATTTTTAAAAAAAGTAATTTCCGTATTTTTTAAGCGTTAAAATATTAATAACATTACTATTAGCATTATTTATAGTACTGATGCATCTATTTCGTAATAAAACTGTGCACACAATTACACTAAAAAAAAGACATAAAAAATTTCAATTATCTTAATATCAAAAGACCAGTTAAGTTGGTTTTATTCTTAATGTAATAGATAATTTTTACTAAGACGCAGTACACTTTTTAGTTAAATGTATAGTGTTATAACTTTTCAAATATTTTAAGTACCATAGATACCGAAACTTAACAATTATGTTTTTAAAAATACCATCCCATATAACCACCAATTGTGGTTGATATCTAATTTTATAAATCATTTGATTCTCTTATTGGGGACAAGCCTTGTTAATTTTTGTATATAACTAACTCCAAATATCTACGCTTACAAAAATTTAATGAATAAATTTTATTTATTTAAAACAGAATAATATATAAATCCTGATCGTTACCATACTTTCTAATATTTACAATATTAACTCATATAATTAGTTTTTTGTAAATCGTTCGTAACAACAACCTATAAAGATATAACTATGAATAGTTCATAAAGATAAAAACAGCAAATAAGTTCAACAGATTACATATCACATTTTTATGTGATATATAATCAAAAATAAACATATATATTTATATATAACATAAAATATTACTTTTTTTTGTAAAATATAAAAATAAAACATAAATATAAGTATATTAACCGTTTATTTCTTAGAAATTACACAAACATCGATACAGTATGCACATTAACTTAAAACGAGTTTTAATGTTATTGTCTATATTTGGATGTTTATGTTTGACAGGGGTGAAGAGACTTGAACTCCTAACACCCGGTTTTGGAGACCGACGTTCTACCCATTTGAACTACACCCCTTTATCGATAAATAATGCGGTGCGGACGGGACTTGAACCCGTGACCCTCGGCGTGACAAGCCGATATTCTAACCATCTGAACTACCGCACCGCATTATTTATATATTCTTATAATCAATTACTCAATATACTAATTTTGGTTAAAAAGCATTATTAAAAAAATTTTTTATATATCTCATCAATATATATAATTCTAACGATGCACATATAAACTATCATTATAATACTCTACCGCACTCGTAATGGAGCTAAGCGGAATCGAACCGCTAACCTTCTGCGTGCAAAACAGATGCTCTCCCAATTGAGCTATAGCCCCACGCTAACCGACCACATTGTAACGAGTTTCAAACAAAGATGCAAACACAAAATAATATAATTACGATTTTCGATTGTCCAAAAATCAAATAGCTTTAAATAATGTTTTAATTTTTTAAGATATATAAATATTATCGATTATATATTATATATATATATTAAAATTAGTGATAATGAAGTATACTAATATAATTAAATAAATAATCACATTGTTGTTAAACGTTAATTACAAGTTTCGATTAAATTTATTAATCATCTGTCAGTAATATTAAATTAAAATTAACAGACATATATTGTACATCAAATTCATATAAATATTTAAATATATAAATAAAATATTTATATATCAAAAATAAAATCTGATAAAGTAATATAATGATAATAACAAAAAAATTATTATTATTATTATAATAATAATTACATATAAATGTGTGTGTTTATATCTACAAATACAACAGTTGAATTTTTTAATTCCTGTTCACAACTGACAAACATACGAGTTTCATATTAAAAAATATGATATAATTCAATTTATACTGATAAAACTTCTAAAGAAAAAAAATTATAATGAGATAATAAAACAGATTTTAATTTGATAGCTTCTACTGTGTTCATAGAACAATAGATTTTGTTTGGTCTGGAATAATAAAAATTGTTTATAGGACCATTGATGTTCTTACGTAGTAATCGTAAACTATGTTTAGCAACCGAATGCCTCGAATCTATCAAATAACTATCTGAAGATAATGCTGCAATTAATTCTTTTTTCAATAAAGAAAAATGAGTGCATCCAAGCACTATAGTATCAGGAGGTTGTTGCATCTCTAGCCAAGGAGTAAGAATATTACGAAACATTGATATTGATATTTTTTCACCATGTATCTTAGATTCGGCCAAATTTACTAACTCAGATGCACTTAATAGCATGACTTTATATTTGTTTGCAAAACGTTTTATAAGACCCCAAGTATAATTATGATTTATAGTACGATGTGTGGCCAATACTCCAATAATGCCATTTTTAGTTAATTTAGATGCTAATTTAATTGCGGGTATTACTCCAACAATAGGACATATAAAATGATTTTGTAAGATTTTTAATGAAACCACACTGGCAGTATTACAACCAATTATTACAAGATCTAATTGATGTTGGTTTTGTACAGCTTTAATTATAGAAATTACACGATTTATAATAAATAACTCTGAGTGTTCACCATAAGGAAAAGCCTGATTATCAAAGAAATATAGATAACATACGTATGGTAATAATTTGCGTATCGCGGTATAGATAGATAGGCCACCTACTCCAGAATCCAATATTAAGATTGTTGGCTGTCTATGTGTATTTTGAAAAAAGTAAGTCATATATTTTTATTAATTATTTGTTTTATATGCCGTATATAATATATACATATAATCGGATATACATATAAGTTATAATGTCTGATAATTTGATCTGTATGTAGAGTATATATTTTTTATTTAATGATGTTTATATTCTATGTAACATCACTGTATTAAATATAATTATCGTATTTTAAAACAAACACCTGTAGACATGTATTCCTTGGAATGCTATTTATCATTAAATAAATATTAGTATATTTATCTGTTAATTAATAATTATTACTAATACAATACATAGTTTTTTATATAAATAAAGATTACAAATATATATCTAAGTGAATTTAAGAATACAATTCAATATCAAAAAATATTTGTTTTTAAAACAATACTATTATAATATGTGGCAGGTGATTTAATTATACGAAAAATATTAAAAATATTATTCGCGCATTACATTATGTTGTTTTTTACTTTTTATTCCTAAAGTATGACATATTGCATATGTTAAGTCTGACCGATTAAGAGTATAAAAATGAAAATTTCTTACCCCTTCTTTAAGAAGAATTCTGATCATGTCTATTGCTACAAATGTGCCAAGCATTTTCTGTGTTTCTAAGTCACGATCTAATCCATGAAAAATTACATACATCCAATGTGGTATCCTTACTTTAGTAAAAGTAATGAAATGTTGTAATTGACGAAAATTAAAAATAGGTAATATTCCAGGAACAATTTCTATATCAATTCCAACAGATACACAAAGATCTCTAAATCTTAAATATTGTTCTACATCAAAAAAAAATTGAGTGATTGCGCGATTAGCCCCAGCATCTATTTTTTTTTTCAAATTAATTAAATCTGATTGCGCATTTTTTGCTTCCGGATGTACTTCTGGATAAGCAGCTACTGCAATATCAAAATTTCCAATTTTTTTTAATAAATACACTAAATCTGAAGCATGCATAGACGGTTGATGATTTTTTTTTATTTGATCACCTCTTAACGCAATAATGTTATGAATACCATTATTCCAATATTCTTGAGCAATAATTTGTAATGCCTGAGGAGTTTCATTAATACACGTTAAATGAGGAGCTGCTATTAACCCGGTACGTGTTTTTATGTCTTTAATTATTTTGTCAGTATGATTTCGTGTTCCAGAATTAGCGTTATATGTTACAGAAACAAAAATAGGATTTAATTTACTTAATTTATTTATAGTTTTCCATAATGTTTTTTCCATTTCATCAGTACGTGGAGGAAAAAATTCAAATGAAACATTAATGCTTCCATGTAACTCAGCCAAATATTGATTTAATATTTCTTGTTGAGTTGCATGGAACATGCTCATAGTTTCCCCTCGTAAATCTATAAAACAGATGTACATAAAGTACATATTTAACCATACTGTAAATAATTATGTATACTACATGTTTATTTTTTAATAAAAATTATTATTGTGTAATACCTTTTAAATCAATAATTAAAACTATATTACGTTAGCTCAAGAAATTATTATTTTCATTTATGCTCTAAATAAGATCTGAATAGATAAAGTTTTCACTCAAAAAACAGGTACCTATATAAATCAATATATATTTATAAATTTTTGCGCCTATTTAATTAGTCAGCAAATTTATAATAATGGATTCATGTATATATAATAATAACAACATGGTGTATCTACATTATTGTATTGATTCCAATGCCTGCTCTAAATCAGCAATAAGGTCATCGCTATCTTCTAGTCCTACTGATACACGAAGCAACATATCATTGATGCCAGCGCGTTTTCGCGCATGTTCTGGCATAGCAGCATGTGTCATAGTAGCTGGATGGGCAATTAAAGTTTCTACCCCTCCAAACGATTCTGCTAATGTAAATAATTTTAATGATCTCAAAAATTTCAGTAATACATTTTTAGTGCCTTTGAGTTCAAAACTAAATATTGACCCAAATCCACTTTGTTGTTTACAAGCAATATCATATCCAGGATGAGTAGATAAACCTGGATAATATAGCGTATTAATTTGAGGTTGTTTTTGACAAAAAGCAATAATACTTTTGGTATTATTTTGTTGTTGATAAACACGAGGCATTAAAGTACGCATACCCCGCAACAATTGATAGCTATCAAAAGCACTCCCAGTAATACCAAGCGTATTTCCCCACCAAGCTAATTTATCAGAAACGCATGTATCCTTGGATACTACTACTCCTGCTATTAAATCTGAATGTCCGTTCAAATATTTACTACAAGAATGTACTACTAAATCTGCGCCTAAAATTAATGGATTTTGAAATACTGGGGTCATAAATGTATTGTCTACAACAAATAAGATATCTTTGTCAAAATTACAAATAGCACGTATATCTATTATTCGAAGCATAGGATTGCTTGGAGTTTCTATAAAAACTAATTTCGGTTTATATGCTAACGATTTCAGCAATATTTGCGTATCATTTTGATCAATAAATAGTACTTTACATGCACCTTTTTTGTTTAATGCATCCAACAATCGATAAGTGCCTCCGTAGCAATCATACGGTGCTATTAATAAATCATTTGGTTCGAGTAAAGCTGAGCATATTAAATAAATAGCAGACATGCCGCTGCTTGTCATAATTGCATGTTTTCCGTATTCTAAATCTGACAAAGTTTGTTGAGCTACATCACGAGTAGGATTTTTGCGCCGTGAATAATCATAAGGCCGAGGCTGATTTAATCCAAAAAAATTATAAGTCGTTGAAAGAGTAATAGGTGGAACAACACATCCATGCTGTTCATCGCTATTCAAACCGCTTCTCACGCTAATCGTAGATTTTTTTATATTCATAAAAGCAATTTTAACTCATTTATATTTTTATAAACACTATTAATTTTTTATAGATATAGAATTTATATATACAATATTTGCGTGATTGAATTTAATATAAATTTATTCCATAATCTATATATCACATATAGATCACTCATAACAATTGAAATTGTTATACATATGTTGATACAAATTATTCACAGTAATAAAATATAATAACTTACATTCTTTTTTTTATAGTATTTATACTTTTCATATTTACATGTTATAATCCATGCGTATATGTATTTAAATAACATCTATATTTATTTTTTGTTTAATTTTTTATTAATAGGTAAAAAATCAGCATTAACAGCAACATTAAAGCGCTTGTTAAAAATATTTACACGTCCACGTGTATCCACTATACGTTGTGTGCCTGTGTAGAATGGGTGACATAAATTACAAATATCCAAATTCAAGTCATGATCTAAAGTAGATCTAGTGTTGATAACATTTCCGCATGAACAATACGCAGATATTTTGCTATATTTTGGGTGAATATTTTTCCTCATGATAATAATCTCACATTAAGTAACACTACATTGCTGAAGTTAACAAAATATCATAAAAATGTAAAATATAAATTTATTTCGTAGCACTTAACAACTAAATATCATGTTGTACACTACTAAACAAACGATCCCATCATTAATTATTTAATTGTATACGATATAACAAAATCGATGACGTAGATAAATGAAAATTTTTACACCCTCGATATTAACATACATGCGTATGAACCTTCCATTTCATGTAAAATTTTATATAAATTCACGATATTTGTTGCATTTACGTTACAAATACATGTATCTAAAAATAAGGGATATTCTATCAAATAAACAAAATTCATCTATGATCTATTATGTTATTGAACGACTCTAAGAATTAAAAGCCTACACATTTAACCTCTAATATAAAGCTTTTTCACTTAATTGTATCTGTCACACAGATACAATTAGCAATTAAACTGTTGTTATAAACAACATTATTATCATAACCCATTGAGTTTGTGCATATAACTATACTAAAATGCATTATGTTCATCAAAAAAAATTTCCTAATATTTTAATACTTTAATAATTCAAATATTTATTTATGAGTATAATTGCGTAAATAAATAATAATTTTTTCTAATCTTTAAAATCAACCAATACAAGACATCAACATATGACTGTCATCGGCCATATGATGCTCAAATAAAATAGACAATAATTTATTCATTAATCTTGTAACAAACGCAACATATATTATTATACAAATAATATCAATTTTATCTAATTAGTATAAAAACTTATTTACTCTCAGAAATAATATAAAATTGACTTATAAACCGAAACAATACTATATGAATTATTAAACTTTGTTACAAAACACTTAAAATAAACCATTTATCCATTAGTATACCAGATAATAAAAACACACAGCATAGTTGTACTTCCAATATCAGTAAAGCATATTATTTTGCCATTTATATCAGTTAATTTTGTTAAATAACTCACAACAATTGTCGCATATCCTCACAACACGATTTTGTATTGGCAGACATAAGAATACAAAACTCTTTATAGCAATAAATTTTACAAAAAAATTATAACAGATATACTAGATTACATTTTAATTTAAAATGATAATTAATTTGTAGAGTATTATACGGGTATTCTCAAAGAGATTACTACATGCATTAACAATGTATGTAGTATAATAATTACTATATTGTATATATATATTTAGTCTTATTAATCAGAGATTTCATACATAGATGATTTTAAGGAAAAATATAACACTAAAACACCTGATTAAGTATATAATGTGAAGTATCATAAAATTGTGGTTCAGTAAATAAATAAACAATTTATAAATGTTTTTGTGTTAACTTTTTTTTAGATCGCAATATATGCATATATTGCGATCTTGATCCTTATTATATATCAATGCAGTGATAATTTAATAAGATTGAATATGGGATATTATTGAATATAATAGGTATGCTCTATGTCTACTTGGGTCACCGGAAAAATTGTTGATATAAAACACTGGACAGATCGGTTATTTAGTCTCATTGTACAAGCTCCAGTGAATACATTTGTTGCTGGTCAATTTACTAAAATAGGGATAAATATAGATAATGTAATTATGCAACGTGCTTATTCGTATCTTAATGCTCCTCATAACCCAAATCTAGAATTTTATATAGCTACTGTGTTAGACGGGAAATTTACTCCATTATTATGTACTTTATGTCCCGGTGATACTCTTATGCTTACTAAAGAGGCACATGGACGTTTTGTGTTAAATGAAATTCCAAATTATACAAAAAATTTATGGATGTTGGCTAGCGGGACAGGAATTGGTCCATATTTGTCAATACTTGAGGATCATGACCAAAGACTTGATCAGTTTTCAAATATTGTATTAGTGCATGCAGCACGGTTCTCTAAAAATTTAAATTATTTATCTCAAATGAAAAAACTACAAAATTTTTATAGTGGCAAATTACATGTTCAAACCATTACCAGTCAAGAGGAATCTTCTAATTCACTTTTTGGGCGTATATCTACTCTACTAGCCAATGATTCTTTAGAAAATAAAATAGGATTACAGTTAGATGTAAATAATAGTCATGTAATGTTGTGTGGAAATCCACAGATGATACATGACACTAAAGAAATATTGAATAAAAAATATGGAATGAAAGATCATTTACGACGCAAACCAGGTCATGTTACTCAAGAGCGTTATTGGTAAGATAAATTTACCATTTCTATGTTGTAACTTACAGTGTATTACGAATTAGTGATTATTAAAATTGCAATTTTTTAATGTCAGAATTTTGTCACTCACAACCAATGAATTTTAAATATACATAATTTCAACAGCACAATATAACATGATTTTATTTATCATTATTATTGTTGATATATATTATAATTATTATACAGAGTGATTTGTATAGGAGAAATGATGTGAGACGTCTATTGGTAGTAGGGAACTGGAAATTAAACGGCAACAAGCATACCATAACTAATTTAATTATTACATTAGTTAATACATTTTCTAGTATTTCCAGATGTAGTGTGGCCGTAGCTCCACCTGTCATGTATTTAGATGTAGTCAACCATTATTTGCTGAATAGCCCAATTCAGTTGTGCGCGCAAAATGTTGACATTAATTTATCTGGAGCATTTACCGGTGATATTTCTGCAGCAATGTTACAAGATTTGAAGACACGATATGTTATTATAGGTCATTCTGAACGGAGAATATATCATAAGGAAAACGATGCATATATTGCTAAGAAATTTTTTATCTTAAAAAAGATCGGATTAATTCCTATTTTATGTATAGGAGAAAATAAAAAAGAATACGATGCTGGATACACCCAATCAGTATGTCTTAATCAAATTAAGAAGGTCATCGAATTATTCGGGATAGAGATGTTTAAAAATGCGGTTATTGCTTATGAACCTATATGGGCCATAGGAAGTGGTATCAGTGCATCTCCAAAAAATGTACAAATAATTCATGAATCAATTCGAAACTATATTGCAAGTTATGATATGGCTATAGCCGACAACATAATAATTCAATATGGAGGATCTGTGACATCAGAAAATGTTACTGAATTTTTTAATCAAAAAGACATTGATGGCGTGCTAGTAGGGACTGCTTCTTTGAACTCAGATAGTTTTTCTATGATTGTACGAACAGCAGAAAAACACAAGAAACCATATCATTCTTAATAATGCACATATATGTGGCAGTTATATTGTATATCACATATATAGATATGCATTAGCAATCTGAAATACTAAACAAATGACAACGAACATAATCTACGTAGTAAATACAGATGATAATATGTATAGATGTATAGACAATTTGTAATAATGATATTTATAAATAAGATAAATTACTACTATAACAACTTAAATTTAAAATAGTTTTTTGGCTGTTTTTAACAAATCCTTACGAAATGGACGCTGCATATTCTGCATAGCATCGTTGAAGTCATGGTGTACTAATTTTTCGTTTTGTACTCCAATACAATGTCCTGCATAACCTTGTAATAACAATTCAATAGAATATGCTCCCATTCTCGATGCTAAAATGCGATCATAAGCGACTGGCTTACCTCCGCGCTGAATATACCCCAAAACAGTAGCACGGGTCTCTCTACCAGTTTTTTCTTCAATATATCTTGCTAAATAAAATATATTACAAATACGTTCTGTAATGGCTACTATTGCATGTTTTTTGCCTTTAGAAATACCAGATTTAATTTCATTTACTAGATCTTGTGCATTAAATTCTACTTCAGGGACCACAATAAATTCACAACCCCCAGCTATTGCTGCTGCCATGGTCAAATCGCCACAACATCGCCCCATTACCTCTACAATAGAAATACGTTGATGTGAAGAAGATGTATCTCGCAATCTATCAATTGCATCAACAATTGTTTCTAAAGCTGTGAAATAACCGATAGTATAATCCGTTCCAGCGACATCGTTATCAATAGTCCCAGGTAATCCAATACAAGGAAATCCTACGTCACTCAATCTCTTAGCGCCTAAATAAGACCCATCCCCTCCAATTATTATAAGAGCATCAAGGTTACGTTGATTTATATTATTAATAACTATTGCCCTAATAGGGTCTTCTTTAAATTCAGGAAAACGAGCGGATCCAAGAAAAGTTCCTCCACGATTTATTATATCTGAAACACTGCGACGATTCAATTGTATCATTCGATCTTGAAATAATCCCAAGTAACCGTCATGCACTCCATAAACTTCTAGCCCTTCAGAAAGGCCTGCCCGCACTACACCTCGAATCGCCGCGTTCATTCCTGGTGAATCACCACCACTTGTTAGTACTCCTATTTTTTTTATCATAAATACACGACTTTATTATGTTGTTATTAATATTAGACCATAACTATACTTTTATATAAAATATTATGATAATAGAAAATATGTCTGTTATATGACATGGTAAAAAACTACATATGAATATGTAATTGTATGTAAAATCACAGCAAATTTTTAATTCAATAAATTTATGATTAAATTATAAAAAATATAATCAGTAATATCTTCTAAACATTGAATTATTAAAATTCTATTGATTTAATTGTTTATTTATAATAAATATAACATATTATATTTATCGGTAATAAAATAGTTAATTTTTACAAATTTATAATATTCCGATTCTATTCTAATCTAATTATATTAGCAACAACTTTAAATTATACAAATCATATAATGAAAATTATTTTTTAAAGTCTAAAAATATAGAATTAAATATACACTTTGTGATCAATATAGTTGATATATTAAATATAAGATTAATTTGATTTCATTTAAAAGGTATTAAAAATTTATCGTATATGCATATTTAATTACATCATATATTAATTGTAATCATCTTTATTTTCAGTATATATTATCGATTTAATTTTTAAAAATATAAAACTTTTAAGATAATTAAAACTGCATATTAATAATACTAATTGTATAGATATTTAATATGGTAGTATTTAAAGACTGCATTTAATAATATATGCATACGCAATACTTCATATATTTATTTTTATACGGTAAATTACTACAATTTGTTAAGTTTTTTTATAAGTCTCGCAGGTTTTCCCGCAACTGTAGAATAAGGTGGTACAGAGTGTAATACAACAGAACCAGCTCCAATTTTAGCTCCATATCCTACTTCAATATTACCTAAAATAATAGCACCAGCTCCAATCATTACTCTTTGTCTAATTTTGGGATGACGATCACCACTTATTTTTCCAGTGCCACCTAAAGTCACAGATTGCATGATGGATACATTATTTTCTATCACTGATGTTTCTCCGATTACTACTCCAGTTGCATGATCCATCATAACACCATATCCGATACTTGCAGCAGGATGAATATCTACATTAAAAGTAATGGAAATATGATTATATAAATACATAGCTAATTCTTGACGATTATGATGCCATAACCAATGAGAAATACGATATGCTTGCAATGCATGGAATCCCTTAAAATATAACAAAGGAGTAAGATACTTAGTTACGGAGGGATCATTTAAACGTATCGCATAAATGTCTTGTGCAGCAACAGTGATTACATTCTCGTCAACATTGCATATATCTTCTAATATCCTAGTTATATCAACTGTAGATATATCTTCATTAGTTAATTTTTTAGATAATATATAAATTAATGCATCTTTAAAATTTTTATGGCTTAACAGAGTCGTACATATGAAATTAGTTAATATAGGCTCAGAGTCTATTAATAATCGCGCTTCGACCTTAATGTTGTTCCAAATTATTTCTAATATATTTAAAGACATAAATTTACCTGATCGTCGTAGTACACATAATAATTCAAGTCTATTATTGATTATTTTAACTATTAATTTTTTCTTCTTTTTGCGTGCGTTCCAATAAAGAGTAAGCTGCATCATGAACATTTTTGTTTTGGTATAGTATCTGGTATGTTTGTTCAGTAATAGGCATATCTACTTTATGTTTAATGGACAACATATATACTGCTTTTATGTTATTGAATCCTTCAATCACTTGCCCAATATTTTTTTTGGCATGATGTATATTTAAGCCCTGTCCTAATAATATCCCAAAACGACGATTACGTGATTGATCATCGGTGCAAGTTAATATCAAATCTCCTAATCCAGCTAATCCCATGAAGGTATCTGCTGTTGCTCCAATCGCCACACCAAGGCGAGACATTTCTACTAAACCACGTGCAATTAATGCTGTTCGCGCGTTGGCTCCAAACCCTATGCCATCAGAAATACCTGCTCCAATAGCAATTATATTTTTTACTACTCCAGCTATTTGGATGCCAATAGTATCTGTATTACTGTATATTCTAAAATTTTTACTGCAATGCAGCATATTTTGTAGATCACGGCACAACATAGCATCATTGGACGCTAATGTTATAGCAGTAGGTAGTCCCATAGCAAGTTCTCTAGCAAAAGTCGGACCAGATATAATCGCGATAGGAATATCTTTTCCTAAAATATCACGCGCCACGTCTTGTAACAAACGGCCGGTTTTAGGTTCTAAACCTTTAGATGCTATGATGATGCGAGTGTTGTTTTTTAAGTCTAATTTTACCCGCGTTAAAACATGACCAAATACATGACTTGGAACTGCAATTAATAAATTTCGGCAAGTAGACAAAGCTAAAGATAAAGACTGCTCTAAATGTAATGATGGTGGAAATGGGATATTTGGCAAATAGGCTTCATTACATCGGTTAATTTTAAGTGTTTGAACATGGGTAGCATTATGAGCCCACAATAATACAGTGTGGCCATTTCTGGATAATGCAATAGCCATTGCTGTGCCATAGGAACCAGCTCCAATAATGGTTATGGTGGGAGATATAATAGACACAATATTAAAATTAACTATTTTAGAATATTAGCTGTTAAGCGTATCATCATATTTATCTCCCAAAGACTTAATAAATAAAATATTAAAATTAATTGGATCTAAGTTAAGTTGCGGAAAAGTTCCTATAGACACTTGATTACTTATATACATTCACTAACACAAGCAAGTAAAATACCTGGACAATGCACGCTAAGACAATATATCATTTGCGTTTTTGCTCAATCCTGAAATATTAAAAAATTCCAGCTTGTTTTACTTGATATAAAAATCTGTATCTTCCTTAATTTTTGAAGTAGCAGTATACACAACACTATTTAGTATACGGTAAACATGATATGCTCAGAATTAGTATTTAAATCTTCTTTAATTTTTGGCTTCCAAGTTATTTAAAAAATCAAGGAGTGTTCACTGCTTCAAACGAAATATCTTGGTATAAATTCTTTTCGCATGAAATAACACACGATACTGTTTCTTTCTAACACAAAAAAAAGAACCCTACTACATTTAATATTTGGTAATCACTATTACTTATTATTAATAGTTTTATTCATTAAAATTAGATCCAACCTTCCCTGGTCATCCAAAAATACTAAATCATCCGATCCTCCAATGTGTATACCATCTATAAAAATCTGTGGCAATGTGACACAACCACCGGATCGTTGTCTCATTTCCATGCCTGCGCTATCTGATAACTCATTATTATCTACAGAAATCTCTTTAAAATCCAGAGATTTTTTTGTTAACAACGCTTTAGCACGATCGCAATAAGGACAGTTTTTTTTTGTATAAATTTCAATATAAGCCATTTTTATTCTCGTTATTTCAATACTTTATTTTTTAGTGACAGAGGAAAATTATTATCTTTCCAACCAATTATACCACCATGAAGCACATATACTTCTTCAAACTTTAATTTATATAGACGCTGTTTAATTGAATGGGCTAATGCATTATTGTCATGTACAACAATTAAGGGATATTTTTTAAACCTTTTTAATTTACAAATATTATTATTTTTAATTGCTTCTATTGAAACATTAACACTGTTTATTATATGCCCTTCGTGATAATCATTTTGATCACGAATATCTATTACTATCGCATTCTTCTTGTTCATTAGATAAATTGCTTTATCGCGTAATATTTCAGAGGATCTGAATAACCAACTACTAATTGTAGTATATAATGCTATAATCAATAAAAGCATCCATACAATACTGAGTATCATATGTTGTTGTAAAAATATTGTTATTTTTTGTATGCACATGGGCCGTAAACCCTAATTAAAGACAATAATATATATTATAAGTATAATATGTGTTCATATTGAGGGTATTGTGTAATTTTTAATGAAATCAGTAACATTCTAAATAATTATTATAAAATTACAATAACATACATTTGTAATCTTATATATTTTATATAAAATTAATAAAAATAAATATTTGAACAATCATAAGAAACATATACATCATGTTGTCAAGAGATCATAAAATGACCGTTTAGTCTGTGCATTAGTGACAGACTAATATAAGTTTTTATGAAAATTATCAATAGATTAAGTATTATATCATAATACTCTTAATATTTAGTCTTTTTATAAATTATACATAAAAAATAATTGATCGCATTAATGTTTATTTACTTGTAATGATATATAAATAATATGATAAAATAATTATCAACCATAATTAATACATATATAATAAATAAACTAAAAATTTGAATTATTGATTAATTGTGTTTAGTACATATGAAATTATGTGAGCGTGTATGATTATAGTTACTGGCGGAGCAGGGTTTATAGGCTGCAATATTATTAAAGCATTAAATAAAATATCATGCAAAAATATTCTAGTAGTAGATAATCTAAAGAATGGAAAAAAATATAAAAATCTAATAAATTTACACATTTCAGACTATATGGATAAATATTACTTTATGAAACATATACTTGACAGTCCTATTAATTCTTATATTAAAGATATAGACGTAGTATTTCATGAAGGAGCTTGCTCTTCGACTACTGAATGGGATGGTAAGTATATGATGGAGAATAATTATCAATATTCTAAAGATCTCTTATTATATTGCGTTAAACACAGCATTCCTTTTATATACGCTTCTTCCGCATCAGTATATGGAAAGGACACCAGTGTGTCTTTAAACTCTCAAAAATACGAACAACCTGTAAATATATATAGTTACTCTAAATTTTTATTTGATCAATATGTGCGCACTATATTGCCAAAAGTGACATCTCAAGTTTGTGGATTGAGGTATTTTAATGTTTATGGACCTTATGAAACGCATAAAGGTAGTATGGCTAGTATAATATTTCAATTATATAAACAAATTAAAAACAAAAAACATCCAACATTATTTACTGGTAGTAAACAATTAAAACGAGATTTTATACACATCGAAGACATCATTGATATAAATCTTTGGGTTTGGAATAATAATATATCTGGAATTTTTGATTGTGGAACTGGAAAAGCTGAATCATTTGAGCTAATTACTAACATTGTATTTAGTTTTTTTAACCAAAATGCAATTATCAAATATATTTCCATACCAAAAAAAATCCGCAATCATTACCAAATATTCACTCAAGCAAACATTTATCAATTAAGAGAGGTAGGCTATAGTAAGGAATTCATTAAGATTAACCAAGGTGTACATCAGTATTTAAATTGGTTATCATACACTGATATTGATCAGTGTGACCTAAAATAAACAAAATATTTATTATGAAAATATTAGTTGTTGGTCCTTCATGGATCGGCGATACCGTGATGTCCCATAGTATGTACCGTTTGCTTATTAAGAGGTACTGTTCTAATATACAGATTGATGTTATTACTCCAATATGGTGTAAAGATTTATTTTGTCATATGCCTGAAATTAATCAAACATCATTTATTCCGTACGAACATGGAGTTTTAGAATTGTCAAAATGTTATCGTCTTGGAAAATTTTTAAAAAATAAGAAATATCAGCAAGCAATAATATTACCCAATTCATTTAAATCCGCTTTGATACCATTTTTTGCAGATATCCCGATTCGAACTGGATGGCGCGGAGAAATGAGGTATGGTTTATTAAATGATTTAAGAATATTGAATGCAACATTATTTCCGTTAATGGTACAACGTTATGCCGCTTTAGCATATGATCGTGATATTGTAAAACATTTTTATAATTTACCCTATCCACTCCCGTGGCCGCAATTAAATGTAAACAAAAAAGACATTGTAGATGCATTACATAAATTTAATTTATATAATCACAGAAAATTACTGATTGGTTTATGCCCAGGTACAGAATTTGGTTTAGCTAAAAGTTGGCCCCATTATCATTATATAACGCTCGCCATTCAATTGATTCGTTGTGGATATCATGTGGCTATATTGGGATCACCTAAGGATCAATTAATAAATAAATTGTTTGAAAATAGTATTCTCACACAATTGAAAAAACACTGTAGCAATCTCATCGGAGCCACTTCATTAGGAGAAGTCGTTACAATTATTGCAGCATGCAAGGGAATTGTTAGTAACGATTCTGGTTTGATGCATGTAGCTTGTGCATTAAAACGTCCTGTAGTAGGTCTGTATGGGCCTAGTGATCCAAAATTTACTCCACCTTTATCTCATCAATCTATTGCGCTCCGCCGTATTCAAAGATACTATTCAGTGTGCAATGATGACAATTTATATGGTTATCACAATAGTCTAATAGACATTACTCCGGAGCAGGTTTTAAAGACATTAAAAAAATTATTAAATTAATGAATTTAAACAAGATCGTCATTATGAAGGTTTTAATTATAAAAACTTCTTCTATGGGAGATATCATACATACTTTACCTGCGGTTACTGATGCATCAAATGCTTTACCAAAAATATTATTCGATTGGGTCGTGGAAGAAACTTTTTCCGAGATTATTAGGTGGCATCCGGTAATACATAAAATTATTCCTATAAATCTTAGATTTTGGATAAAAAATTGGTATGAATTTTCTTCATGGAAAAAATATCGTGAATGTATTATGCAATTAAAAAAAAAATACGATGTAATTATTGATGCTCAGGGTTTATTGAAGACGTCATTGTTAATAACATGTATGACACGGGGCACAAAACACGGTATGGACTACATAAGTGCGCGGGAACCCATTAGTTCTTGGTTTTATCATACACGACACTGCATCAACAAAAATCAACATGCTGTGGAACGTATTCGACAACTTTTTGCCCTCAGCTTAAAGTATCCTGTACCCCCTTACAGAGGAAAATATAATATTAAATATTTATTTCCACCTCAAAAACATAACGATCCTTACTTAATATTTTTTCATTCTACTACTAAAGCTAAAAAACATTGGCCGGAATTTAATTGGAGTATTATTACACAGTATGCTATTGATGCAGGATATCATATCAAGCTACCTTTTTGGACAAAACATGAAGAATTGCGTACCAAACGGTTAGCATCATCATACTATAGTCAAATAATAATATTATCAAAATTGACACTACAAGAGATCGCGATTCAAATATCTGGAGCAACAGCAACAATCTCTGTTGATACTGGACTCAGTCATTTAACCGCAGCACTTGATTGTCCTAATGTGACATTATATGGCCCAACTAATCCTAAATTAATTGGAACGTATGGACAAAACCAAATTATTTTACAGTCTTCAACTAAAAAAATGGAACACCTAACTCCTATACATGTTTGGAAAACATTACAAAAAATTTTAAAATCGAAATAGCTTAAAAACATTTTATAAACCTATTTATCATAATTTTTACAAATAATTTTACCATCTAACTATAAATCGATATGGGTTATTAAAATTACGTACTATTCATTGTGATTGTCGTATTTATATAGAATATGAGTATGCACTCATTCTATATAAGCTTGACCTCTTCAGATATCAAATTATTTATGATAAATACTATCATTTTAAATTAAAAGTAATTTAACACATGATTATAAATTGTTCTGAATTATTAAGTTTAATAGTACATTATAGATATTTTTATAAAAAATTATGAAAACATATTCATTATTTCAGTGCTGTCATATCCTCGTAACTACATTGATTGTATAAATTTAAATTCATTTAAGAATATTAAATTTTTAAGCATTATTAATTACATATGCTTATGATTTTAAATCAACTAATATTATTTAAAAAAATAAAAAATTTTTTATATAATCAAAAGTATTATTTTTTGGTAAAGCTGATAAATTTAATTTATTTATTAATATGAAAACGTTAAATTAAATGAGATTATTATTTTTTTATTAAAATAAATAAAAATTAATTAGATCCAAATAATGATCTATGTATAGACGATATAAATATATACAATATATTGGTGTAAATATATAAGTATTAATATTTATTTTGACTGCAAAGTATATATAAATGCTTTTTATTGATTAATGTTATAATCAATAATTATACGATTATAATGAAAGATTGTTATATACGTAGTAATTCAGACGTATTATAGTATACAAATAAATATTTTTACATGACAAAATACAATCCCTAAAACTAAAATACATCCTATTGCGTGCAGTAAAAATTATATTAAATTATTTTTTATGATTTTAAATTAAATACAAATATGTACTACAAATAAAGTTAAATTCTTTAAATATTAAAAATTCTGGTAACAAAATTATTTTTAATGTGATACATATATTCTAAATGAACAGTATATTATTTATCGTTGCGATGAAAATAGGTAAATATATAGTGCTTCATTAGAACTCAATTCTATTGATGAAATTGAGCAAATCAAGATATATGCGTCAGTTTTATATTATTATTTTTTTTGTATAAAAATATTGTTTAATATTATAAAACTAAAATTGTTATTTAATATCAAATATAGCAGAGTATATAATATGATTACATCATAGTTATATAAAAATAAATATTTTTATTTTTTATATCTTTATAAATTTTGGGAAAATTAATTTAAATTTAACTATAAAATAAGATAAAGTGATAAAAAATTATTTTTCAATCATTTTCAATTAAAACAACACATATATACAATATTACACAATTATTGCAAGTTGTTAATATTAATAACTACTTAATAAATTATTAATTTAAATTAAATACATCATGTTTTTAATACAGATTTTTGACATGATAACAAAATTATTTATATGGTGCATATATCATTTTTATATTTATAATGTGTAATGTTTTTATTTTTTCAAAATAATAAATTATTTATAATTTACATAATCTATTTTTTTATAAACATAATTTCGATAACATGACCTATAATCCGATACGATTGTTACTAGCAAATTCATAAATTATTGAATAAGTGTTGAATCAACGACCAATAGTTATCATTTTATCCATATAAATACGGTTTTAAAAAATATTGATACATTTATTATTTCTTGTTCTTAAGTAAAAAGATATTTTTTACAAATATAATTACTAAATAACAGCAAAGAAAATAAAAACAATTTTTTCAAATAAATTATTTCAATTTATATAGGCATTGTCATTAAAATATATTGTATGCAATATAACGATATTGATATATGATCAATACATGTACAATAATTGAATTAGTAGTAATGAGTATATTAACTAATTATTTTGAGATATTATATGTTTGCGCTGTATATTACAATATATAATACTATGATGTATTTTGCTCAACCTATAATATGGATACGATTATTATGGCGCAGCAGAAGGTCGCCATCGTATCGTAAACGTTGGCTAGAACGCTACGGATTCTATCAAAAACCTATCAAATCTAATGGTATTGTTTTACATGCTGTATCCCTCGGAGAAACATTAGCAGCTATTCCTTTAATACGTGCTTTACAGCAGCGTTACCCAAAAATAACTATTACACTAACCGCGATGACTCCAACAGGGATAGAGTTAGCGCGATCTAAATTTAGTCATAACACACATTGTAGTTACTTACCTTACGATTTACCTGGAGCTATGAAACGATTTGTAGATCAAGTTCAACCCCGATTAGTTATTGCCATGGAAACCGAATTATGGCCAAATCTTATTAATATACTATATCAACGCAATATTCCTTTCATCATTGCTAATGCTCGGTTGTCATTTCGTTCTTTTATCGGATACAAAAGGTTTAGTTGTTTTATTTCATTGATTATGCAACGTATTACTTTAATTGCTGCTCAGAATAAAGAAGACGCTTCCCGATTTCTTAAGTTAGGATTAAAAAAACATCAATTATTTGTTACAGGCAATTTAAAATTTGATGTTGAAATGACCCAGGATTTATTAAATAAAATCTCATTTTTAAAAAAGACTTGGATTAAAAAACGCTTAGTATGGATAGCGAGCAGTACTCACGCGGGGGAAGAAATGTTATTATTGCAAGCACACAAACATCTGTTAACACGGTTTCCTAATTTACTGATGATTCTAGCTCCCCGCCACCCAGAGCGTTTTGTTAATGTGAAAAATATTACCGAACAAGCTGGATTTTCTTATATCATGAGAAGTGATGGGATCGCTCCATCTGAAGCAACACAAGTAATTATTAATGATACTATAGGAGAATTAATGTTGCTATACGGTGTTTCAGATATAGCATTTGTTGGAGGTAGCTTAGTAAAACACGGAGGACATAATCCGCTAGAAGCAGCAGCACATTCTATTCCATTGATTATGGGACCGTATACTTTTAATTTTCATGATATTTGTGTTAAGTTGTATGAATCAGATGGATTAATTACCGTGACTGATACAGAATCCTTAGTAAAGGCTGTGACTATGTTACTTTCAAATCAAGAGTGTCGTTTAAACTATGGATATAGAGCTATTAAGGTGTTGAAACACAATCAAGGAGCACTACAACAGCTATTGTGTCTATTAGATAATTATTTGTTAATTTAAAGACAATTTACTATGTAACATTTTGGATATTATTATAAATAGTTACACGTATTAAATATTAAAATTTTAAAATATCCCGCTTATATAAACCTAATTACAAGATAAAAATTGAATAACAACCAAACACCGAAATAGTTAAAACATTACAATGTGATTTAATGGAATCACACTATTATCAACGGATGATGCTAATGAACAATAATTTTACTTACTTATTTTCACTAATAAAAATAGTGTTATCTTGATTGTAATTACAATACATTTAATCGCTATACAACTGAAACAGTTGTATCTTAGATACATTATTATTATAACATGCTATTAGATTTGTTAAATAGTCGTCGTTATACTCATTTAGAGTTTTATGACAATCGAACAGTCACCATACTTCATGTTTAATAAATATTCATTGAATTTTAGAAAAAACAGTTTAAATATATAGGAATATATATATAAACAATTTAATTACAAAAAACTTTTTGATGGTCTACTGTATGCTCTCAGGCTGTTTTTGACATATGATTATTGTATACAAGTCAAATATTTAAATGTGAAACACGTGATAAATTATCAAATAACTACATTAAATGTAGTTATTTGAAAATAAATATATATATTTATGGTCTATTGTTTTTAATTACTAAAAAATATAATTATTAATATATCATGATAATTCGGGCTATGTATCCAGGCACTTTTGATCCATTGACTTATGGGCATTTAGATATAATTATTAGAGCTCATAAAATTTTTGATAAAATATTTTTAGCAGTTGCTGAAAATCCACAAAAACACCCTCTATTTAGTCTTGAGGAACGTGTAATATTTGCAAAACAAGCAACTGCAACATTAACTAATGTAACAGTAATTGGGTTCAATGATTTGACGATAAACGTGATGAAAAAAAAACAAGTGAATATTTTAATTCGTGGACTACGAACCAGATCAGATTTTGAATATGAAATACAACTTGCGAAAATTAATAATTATTTCTCAGATGAAATAGAGACTATATTTATGACGTCTACAGGCATATGGACATATCTTTCTTCTAAATTAGTAAAAGAAATCGCTCAATATGGAGGGAAAATAGATCATTTTATGCCTAATTTTATCGCCGAAAAAGTCATGGAAAAATTGTATAACGCTTCAAAAAAAAACAAAACTTCCCGTTTCTTTAAAAAATTGTGATTACACACATGCGATAATTACATGCGTCATATATCAAGATCACAATGATTATTTATTGATTCTGTATAGATAATACATATAAAGAAACACAGTATAATTGCATGTTTGGGTACTTAAAGTATAGCACCCAAACCTATATTTTAAATACTAAATACCACTTGATATCATCAAGTCATATTCTAGTAATTTTGTTTCATATTTACTTGTTGCTATTTACTTAACTACTTTTTCTTTCTATATATGTTACATGTGTTCGCGCAATAGGATCAAATTTTTTTAATATCATTTTTTCGGGATTAGTACGTTTATTTTTTGTGGTGCTGTAAAAATGTCCATTCTTAGAAGAAGAAAATAAACGAATTATTTCTCGTGTTTCTTTAGCCATTATGTTATTCCTGTTCAATGTTATTTGTTTTTAAGGTATATTTTAGAAAGAAAATACTCAATACCTAACTTGTCGATTAATCGTATACCCTTAGTGGATATCTGTAACGAAAAGAAACGCTGCTTACTTGCAACCCAAAAACGACGCGAATGAACATTAGGTATAAACCAACGTTTAGTTGCATTCATTGCGTGAGAACGTTTATTCCCGTTCATAGGACGTTTTCCAGTAATTTGACATACTCGAGCCATACTGCTCCTCCTCCTAATGATTACTGTGAATACTATTTAAAATGAGCACAATAAAAATTATTTTTTAATTTGATTAAATTAATTATATATAAATTACAAGTACTGACATCATTTACCGTCTGATTTATAATTATACGTTATACTATAATTATTTACTTAAATCCTCACGCCTCACTATTAAACACAAGTAATAAGTAACTTTTACAAAAGCCATCTAATAAATGACAATATCTAAATACAATATATTTAAATCATAAATTTAGTTTTATGATTATTTATATATATCATATACATACATTGTTTTATACATAATCGTTGAAACATATTATATGAAGATTTATATGCTATATACAATGTATATATGTGATTTTACTGAAACATTCGCTCAATAAAAATTTGATTAATTTTTGTTTATACTAACAAAAACAATCGGTTTTTATGGTATAACACACAAGATAAACAATCATTAAAATTATGTGAAATATAATATGACAGGCTTAATCAATAAACATATCATATTAGGAATAAGTGGTGGTATTGCTGCATACAAAACTATAGATCTTGTACGATATTTAAAAGAACGAGGGTCAGAAGTTAAAGTGATCATGACAAAATCTGCAAAAAAATTCGTTACTCCCTTAAGTTTGCAAACAATATCATGTCATCCAGTTTTAGATAATTTTGTTACCCCTCAAATAGACACTACAATGCCTCATATAAAATTAGCTAAGTGGGCCGATTTAGTTTTACTTGCTCCAGCCACAGCCAATTTATTAGCTAGGTTATCTGTAGGGCTAGCTAACGATTTATTATGTAGTTTATGTTTAGCCACAACAGCTCCCATTGCTGTTGCTCCATCCATGAATCAACAAATGTATAAAGCTATTGCAACTCAGACAAATTTAGATACTCTGCGCAACAGAGGGGTTTTAATATGGGGCCCAGATTATGGATGTCAAGCTTGCGATGATATTGGTTATGGACGCATGACGGATCCAAAAATACTCGCTGAACATGTAGAACACCATTTTTCTCATGGTAGTTCTTTAAACCATCTTAAGATCATGATTACTGCCGGTCCCACTCATGAAGCTTTAGATCCAGTGCGTTTTTTTACTAATTACAGTTCAGGAAAAATGGGATTTTCTATCGCACAGGCTGCTGCAGATAAAGGAGCAAAAGTCACGTTAATTGCAGGTCCAGTAAATTTACATACACCTACTCAAGTACAGCGTATTAATGTTGTTTCTGCATTAGACATGAAAGAAGCTGTGATGCAAGACATTAGAAATCAACAAATTTTTATTGGTTGCGCAGCAGTATCAGATTACCGTATTTATCACACTTCTCTTGAAAAAATTAAGAAAGATAAAAATACTTTAAAAATAATTATGATTAAAAATCCTGATATTGTGGCAGAAGTAGGATCATTAAATGAAAAACGTCCTTATGTTGTTGGATTTGCTGCTGAAACTAATAATATAAAAAAATATGCTCAAGATAAACGAATTAGTAAACATTTAGATTTAATTTGTGCTAATAACATTTCTCATATGAATCAAGGATTCAACAGTGATAATAATGCCTTGTATTTATTTTGGAATAAAGGAAGTACTATATTACCCTTGAGAAAAAAAAAATTGCTAGCACAACAACTGATTAATGAGATTATTAATCGCTATAATGAAAACAATTAATATTAAAATTATTGATAATCGTGTTTATAATCATTTTCATCTTCCGAGATATGCTACATTAGGATCTGCTGGATTAGATTTATCAGCTTGTTTAGATAGACCTTTGGTCCTCTATCCTGGAAAAACTCATTTAATTTCTACTGGCATTGCGGTGCATATTTCTGATGCAAAAATAGCAGGTGTCATTTTACCTCGTTCGGGTTTAGGTCATAAATATGGCATTGTTTTGGGTAATTTGGTAGGACTTATTGATTCAGATTATCAAGGAGAATTGATAGTATCTTTGTGGAATCGTGGATCAAAAAAGTATATCGTGCATCCTGGGCAACGGATAGCACAATTAGTTTTTATACCAATAATTCAAGTTAGTTTTTCTGTAGTTAAATCATTTATTCCTACCGAACGCGGGACAAATGGTTTTGGGCATTCGATGTAAAATATTGTTAATTACATATAGTAATTTTTTTTGTATTGTATTTGTGAAACACAAATATGTATGTATATTTTCGATACAGTAAAAAATCTTAAATATATAATTAACATTTGTACATATAACAATAATGCCATTGTGGTTGATTACGCAAAATATTTATATTTTTATAGTAAACATTAAAATAGCATTTTTATTACTAACAATAACCTATACTATCAGGTATTTTTATTTTTTATATATTTAAATTTGTTAATCAATATTATTGATTCGATAATAAATATTTATAACTGTTAATTAACAAATAATTGATTATTGATACAAATCTCAATGATGATTTATGTAAAACAAACAATTTTTTGATTACTTTTAGTATATATTAATAATTAACAGATAGATTATATGAGATATATCAATCATACATAGCCTTCTATAAGATTAGAAAATATAATTTATGCATAAATTATATTTTTAATAAAAACAGCAGTGTTATGTATATATTTTAATACTTAAAGTACAAAATATAATGCTTTATTAAATGAAAAAAAAATCAATTTTTCATAAAAATTTCGGATTTTACTGTGACTGTTTTTATTTTATTTTGATGTATACAAGATTTGTATAAATCACTATTATTTATGCTAAAAATATACTACTATTTATTTAATTAACAGTAAAAAATTTTTAAGCATTAAAAAAAAAATTATAAAAAATTATTTAAAAATCATATCGAGTATATTAAGTACATAAAAAATTATAATTTAAGAATGGATGACAAGATGGAATTATTATATTTTTAAAATCTATCTTTATCACATATTAATAAAATTCAGGTGATGTTATGGTGCACAGTATGACTGCTTTTTCAAGACATGAAGCAAAATATACATGGGGTAATGTTACTTGGGAAATTTGTTCTTTAAATCAACGTTATTTGGATATTCATGTCGATCTACCTAAATATCTTGATGGTTTATCATGGGTAATTCGCAAAAATATTAAAGATTCTCTTATTAGAGGAAAAATAGAGTGTACTTTACGTATTAAAATAAATAATAATTTCGATAATGCGGGAGATACATTTACTATCAATAAACAATTGATTCATCATCTTGTTTCATACGCAAAATGGATAAAAACACTAATTAATGAAGGTGAAATTAATCCGCTAGATATTTTACTTTGGCCTGGAGTAATAACATATGAACAAAATAACATAAATAGCATAAATAATGTTCATTCCGAATTATTAATGTGTTTTAAAGAAACATTATGTAATTTAATAAAAGATAGAGAAAGAGAGGGTATTTTTTTAAAAAATAAAATTACAGAACGATTACATCTAATGTATACTGAAGTTAATAAAATCCGTCAATATATTCCTAATGTATTAGAATGGAAACGAAAAAAACTCTTGGAACAAATGAAGGATGTTTGTATTTATACTGATCCAATACGATTAGAGCAAGAGTTATTAATAGTAGCTCAAAAAGTTGATATTTCAGAAGAAGTAGATCGACTAACAATTCATATTAAAGAGATGCACCGTATCCTTGATAAAAAAGGATCTATTGGTAGACGACTAGATTTTGTAATACAAGAACTGCATAGAGAAGCTAATACATTAACCTCCAAATCTATCAATTCACACATCACTCAATTAGCAATTTCTTTAAAAATGTTTATTGAGCAGATACGAGAGCAAACTCAGAACATTGAGTAATCCATACAAGATAACATATGATGTATGAAATATAAAAAAGATTGTATGTTAATATTACGTGTTTAATTATTAATTTTATTATTAATTTTGAAAAATTATTTTATATAAATTGCACGATTAGTTCATGCTGATTAGATACAATTTGATTTATAACTCAAAACATTTGATATCATATTTTTATCAAAAAAATCATAGCTCCAAACTTTGTTATATTCACATCATATATTTCTTATAGTATTATTACTATTACGATTCTTAATCACAGTATATCGTATAAAATGATACACCTAGTTTAATGACTTACTTTAATTACAAATAAAGTCAAATTCTGTGTATATAATATATATATTTTCATCATGTAAGAACCATGACCAGTATTATGCATATTATTTATAATATAAAGCAGATTCATTTTTTTTAAAAATAGATTTTATTATTATTTTTAATATAAGGTGTTTATAAAATTTTTTAATTTTTTATTAAATATATTTACAAATTAATTTATATGACTTTATATATTATATCTGTGTTATTAACATGCCTATAAATTTATATACTTAATATTTTACCATAAATTAACTGATATATATCAATTTAATAGTCATCGTTTTTATGAATTAATACAAACCTAAACACAAATATATGATTATCCATAAAATATTATTTATTATAAAAAATAATTTTTTGTTTTTATTCTTATAAAAAAATAAAAAATTATTTTATGTTTTATAATAAAATTATTTATGTTTACGATTTAATCCATATACTTCGCAGTCATATATAACTTTAAAATTAAAAATAAATCACAAAAAATAAAAAAATTGTTTTTTGATAAATCTATCAGAAATTTTCTTTTTCCAATAGTAATATTTCAAATTTAAAAAAACTCCGATAAAATAAAAATAGTAAATAATACAAATTAAATATTAGAATATATATATTCTTGAATTAATAATATCCGTATTTTTAATAAATACCGAAATATTAATTTAGTGAAATTACAATAAATTAGGAGGCGTAAACTGCAATAGTTAATAAAAAATATAATTGACTGTCAGATGTAAACAATTAGCTAAAAGTGAGTATTTTTCATGAACAAATACTCCAAATAATAATTTCTATTTTAGACTATTATTAACTAATACTGTCAAATACAGTCCTATTATCGTTGTTCGATTCAATATAGAGACACATAATTATGAACAGATTAACAAATATTTCAAATATGGTAGAATCCTTATCCCGTATTTATCACCGTTTACGTAAAGAAATAAATGGTCAATTAATTAATGAAGGTCTTTCAATGTCCAAAATGAAGATCTTACATCTTATTACTACCGGCAAAACTAGCGCGACAGACATTAAAAATTATATGGGATTTTCTTCAAGAACTGTCGTAACAGTTCTTGACGCACTGGAAAAAGATGAAATGTTACGTCGGCAACAAAGTTTTACAGATCGTAGAGTTAAATACGTATATATTACAGAAAAAGGACGCGATAAATTGCATATTGCTGAAGATACACATAATATTATTTTAGATCGCATGTTTTCCCTGTTGTCTGATGCACAACTTAGAAGTTTTAGAGAAGTATGTAGTTTACTTGAAACACAACAAAAAAATAACATGGCGCGATAACATACAATTGCCACATAGTATCTTACATAATAAATTTTCATAAATACAATAAAAGATCCTTAGTACAACTTAATAAGTTTTAAGCAATTTAATAACGACAATGCAGCTTTAACATCATTAAATGACAACATTCCTCTTACTGAGGATCTTTTATTAAAAAAAAATTAATTAATAATACGACTATATTTGCTCAGATAATGATCTTTATATAAATTAGAGTAATTATATAATAAACTTAAGATCCACAATTATGCGTAAGTATACAATATATTTATAAATTTTAACTATTTACATTTTCAAGCATGCATATATCATTTCATAATGAAAAATTCGGGAATGTTGTGTATCATATCCGCACCAAGCGGTACAGGAAAATCTACGTTAATTCACACTTTAATGCAATATGATCATTTTATTTATCAAACTAAATTATCTATTTCTTATACCACACGCGTTAAAAGACCTGAAGAAACACATGGAAAAGACTACTATTTCATTTCAACAAAAGAATTTAAACATATGATAAATAAAAATATGTTTTTTGAATATGCCAAAAATTTTAATCATTATTATGGTACCGCAAAAAATAACATTGAAGCTATGCTAAACGCTGGTATACATGTTGTATTAAATATTGATTGGAAAGGAACGCAACAGATTAGAAGCAAAATGCCAAATAACATTTATACTATTTTTATTTTACCTCCATCCAAAAAAGAATTAGCACGCCGATTGTATCTGAGAGGACAAGATACAGAAAAAAGTATTACCGTGCGTATGGAAGAAGCAATAGATGAAATTAAGCATTTTAAAGAATATGATTATGTTATTGTAAACGACGACTTTGATATCGCTTTAATACATTTACAGTCAATTATGTTATCCGCGCAATTAAGAATAGCACATCAAAAAATACGCTACGCAACATTAATAAACAATTTATTGTTGCCAGACACATAAGTAACAAATAATATATAACACATATTACGATATGTAATATGCAATCTGATATCAATTGAAATTAATAAAATAAAATCTATACTATGGTGAATTAAATGGCACGTATAACTGTACAAAACGCTGTAAAAAAAATTGGTAATAGATTTGATTTGATATTAGTTGCTGCACGACGTGCACGACAACTTCAAATTGGCGGAACAAAAACGTTGATTAATAAAAATAATAATGACAAATATACTGTACTTGCTCTCAGGGAGATAGAAGAAGATTTGATAATTAAATAAATATAAACACATATTTATATACAATAAAATCACACTATCTGAACTATAAAATTGTATTTATAAAATAACATCTGTTACAGAATAAATATTAAAAAAAATAAAAATAAATAAAATTGAAGATTATTTTATTTTTATATAAGTTTTAGCATTGATGCCGTACATACATTTTTATTTGCTAGTTCAGCAGCATTACCGCTATAATGTATCTTGCATTGGTACACAAAAACCGTCTTTGATTTGATATTACTATTGATATTTATACTGTTGTTGCATTTGTTACATAATGTACACAAAAGCGTATCTACTATTGATTTTTACAATATTTATTATTTATCAGGATAATATAATAACCAGCTTCTTATATTGAATTACATAATATCGAAAAAAATAATTGATAGTAATTATGAGTATGCATGTGTTTATTTTATATTAAATTAGACTGCTATGGTTTTAAGCAAATAATCTAGCACTACGATTGTTAAATTAAAAAATTTTATATTTCATAAAAGCAACAAATCTAGTTAAATACATTACATGCTGATATAATACAATTGAGGTAAACGCCAGTATGTATATTTTAATTAAATAGTTTTAGTAGTGTTTTTGACAAATAATAATCATCATGAAGCTCGTAAATAATATGTTTTTAATGTACTATTTTATAGCTTTTCTATCGCACGATTCATAATAATTAAGAGAATAAATATGACAGACATTGAGAAAATTTTTTCTATTATCAATGAAAATAAAATAAAATTTATAGATTTACGTTTTACCGATACAAAGGGGAAAGAACAACACATTACTGTCCCTAAAACCCAGGTTAATGATCATTTATTTAATTATGGTAAAATTTTTGATGGATCTTCTATCAAAGGATGGAAAAATATTAATGAATCAGATATGATATTAATGCCTGATCCTACTAGTTATGTCATAGATCCATTTTATGAAGATACTACGATAATTATTCGTTGTGATGTGATTGATCCCAGCACTATGCAAAATTATGATAGGGATCCACGATCCATAGCTAAACGGGCAGAAATGTTTTTATATAACTCTGGTATCGCTGATATTGCAATGTTTGGTCCTGAACCAGAATTTTTTTTATTTGATAGCATTCGTTTTGAAACAACAATATCAGGGTCTTACGTAATTATTGATGATAAAGAATCATCATGGAATAGCGGCAAAATTTATAAAGACGGAAACAAAGGTCATCGCCCTAAAACAAAGAGCGGATATGCTCCAGTTCCTCCAATAGATTCGTCTCAAAACTTACGATCTACTATGTCCTTAACAATGGAAAAAATGGGATTAATTGTAGAGGCTCATCATCATGAAGTCGCAACATCTGGTCAAAATGAAATAGCAACTAGATTTAATACTCTTACTAAAAAAGCTGATGAAATACAACTATATAAATATGTGGTACATAATATTGCTCATAATTCTGGGAAAACCGCAACTTTTATGCCAAAACCCATTATGAATGATAATGGATCAGGTATGCATTGTCATATATCTTTACATAAAAAAGATACTAATTTATTTGAAGATGTCCACCAATACGGTAATCTTTCTGACGTCGCTTTGTTTTATATCGGAGGTATTTTACGTCACGCTAAAGCATTAAACGCTATAACTAATCCAACTACTAATTCATATAAACGTTTAATTCCAAATTATGAAGCTCCGGTAATGTTAACTTATTCTGCTTGCAATCGTTCTAGCGCGATCCGTATTCCATCAGGTATAGGAAAAAAATCTCAAAACAACACATCGTGTCGTATTGAAGTTCGTTTTCCTGATCCGTCCGCTAATCCTTATTTGGCTTTTTCCGCATTACTTATGGCTGGATTAGATGGCATTATCAATAAAATCTCTCCTGGAGAACCTATAGATAAAAATTTATACACTATTTCTAGAAAAGAAGCATTATCTATACCACCTATGGCTAGGTCTCTGGATGAAGCATTACAATCTTTATACGAAGATCATAAATTTTTGACACGAGGCAATGTCTTTACTCAAGACTATATCAATACATATATTCTATTATGTCAAGAAGAAATCAAACTGGTACGCGCTGCTCCGCATCCTTTAGAATTTGATCTATATTACAGTGTTTAAAAATTTTATAGTATATAAAATATATGCATATACAGTATTAATTTCGTTTATAATATTTCAATAAATTATATTAGATATCAAAAGATAATTGTTTTTTATATATATATGAAGTTGTTTACAGGATTTATTAAATAAATTATTAAAATTTATTTAAAATTTAAATAACTCATTTTCATATTATTATAACTATATATATACATATATTATGATATATAATTATCGTGTTGCTCATTTCTTAATAAGCGCACCAGAAGTTTATTGTCTACCTAATGAAAAAATGGGTATGGAAGTAGCTTTTGTTGGTTATTCTAATAGCGGAAAATCTAGCGCTATTAATGCTTTAACTTATCAAAAAAAATTAACTAAAGTAAGTAAAACACCAGGATGTACGCAACTTATTAATTTATTTGAAATAAGTCCGGGTGTTCGTCTGATTGATTTTCCCGGATATGGTTATGCTAAGAATAAGAGAATAAAAAAAAGACAAAATTACTGGGATGATATTATATGTGAATACTTAAAAAAACGAAAAAATTTAAAAGGATTAATATTAATCATGGATATCAGACATCCAGTAAAAAATTTAGATCAAAAAATAATTAAAAACGCACTATCTATAGATATTCCGATTGTTACTCTATTAAGTAAATCAGATAAAATTTCTAAAAATATTTTGAAAATTACATCTCAAAAAATAATGCAAAATATGAATATAATGTTTAAAACACATATACAAGTTGAACCTTTTTCCGCTATTAAAAAATATGGAATAAAATCATTACAAAAAATCCTTAATAATTGGCTAAAATAATTAAAGTAATATATTTTAACAATTTTTAATTATATTATTTGTATATCTTTTTTTTAAAGATAATTTATGATTTGATTTATATAAATTATCTGATAAACAATTTTAAACATTATGTTCGCTGTATTTTGTATATATTAGATTAATAATATTAATGTGCTTGTTCCCAATTTTTTCCAATACCGATATCTACTTTTAATGGTACGTCTATAATAAAACATTCCTCCATTAATTTTTTAATTTTCTTTACAACCAAATCTACGATGTCACGGTGTACTTCAAATACTAATTCATCATGCACTTGCATAATTATGCGCGCTGGAATAGCATCTCTTTGTAGCCAATCATCAATGGATATCATTGCTTTCTTAATAATGTCAGCAGCACTCCCTTGCATAGGAGCATTGATCGCTGCTCTTTCAGCGCTTTTTTTTTGAGGGATATTAGTAGAATAAATATCCGGTAAATATAATTTTCTTCCATCTAATGTAGAAACATAACCATATTTATTGACATATTCTCGAATATGTTGCATATATTTCATAACGCCAGGATAACGTTTAAAATAGCGATCTACATAATTTTGTGCTTCCTTGCATGTTACCGATAATTGCCGTGCTAATCCAAATGCGCTCATTCCATAAATTAATCCAAAATTAATAGTTTTAGCTCGCTGCCTTTGTTCATCAGTAACTAAGTGTAATGCAGTAACAAAGATTTCAGAAGCTGTTGCAGTATGAATGTCCTTTTCGGAAAGAAAATCATTAATTAATTTGATATCTTGAGAAAGGTGCGCCATAATTCTTAATTCTATTTGTGAATAATCTGCCGCTACAATTAAAAAGTTTGTTGGAGCAATAAAAGCTTGACGTATTTTTCTTCCATCATAATTTCTATTTGGAATATTTTGTAAATTAGGACTAGTAGAAGAAAGCCGCCCTGTAGAAGTTCTAGTTTGATTATATGAGGTATGCACGCGATTTGATTTTTTATTAATCATAGCAATTAATTTATTAGTATAAGTAGATTTTAATTTAGCCAAACCACGATATTGCAAAATAATTTTTGGAATTGAGTATTTTTTTGCTAATTTCTTCAATACTTCTTCATTGGTTGAAGGAGCGCCACTAGGTGTTTTTTTTAAAATTGGAAATTTTTGTTGATTGTATAATATTTCCTGTAATTGTTTAGTCGAAGCAAGATTAAAAGGAGCTCCTACTAATTGATACGCTTCTAACTCCAATACATTAAGTCGATAATCTAATTCTAGAGAATGAGCATTAAGTAGTTTTTTATCAATTAATACGCCATAACTTTCTATACGAGATAAGATAGAAATTAATGGCATCTCTACTTCTTCAAATATTTTTTTCAATTTACTATTTGCTTCTATTTTTGGCCATAAAACATAATGCAGATTAAATAAGGATTTAACAAATTTGGCAGCATATAAGGATTGTAACTGTATATTCTCTAAGTCTGCAATGATATTATTTTTATTATAATTATCATAATTTTTTTTAAAATTTATAACAGCATTAAACGTGTCTTGATCTAAAAAATTTTTTATATCTTGATAATTAGAAGTACCATACAGTATATATAATTCTAGTATCACATCAAACACCATCCCAACTAAGTTGATATTATAACGTTTAAAGATAGCGTAACTAAATTTTAGATGTTGACCAACTTTTTTTATTTTTGAATTTTCTAAAACTGGCTGCAGAGCTAACAATATCTCCTCAAGATATAAAAAATCCTGACGATTATCAATGGAATCAGTTTTTATAGGAATATACGCGCTTTCTTTAGTATCTATAGATAAACATATACTTATGACATTAGCTGTAGACACATTAAATATATCCGTACGTATACTAAATACAAAAAATTTGGCTATATTAATTTTTTCAACCCAATGATAAAGAGTGTCAACATTATGTATTATTCTGATAATTTTTTTTTCTCTAAAATAATCTGATGATAAATTATTTTTTTGAAACAAAAGTGTGTTATTTAACCATCGGCTTGGTGATACATTCTTCGAATATTGGTATTTGTCACACCACACTCCTGATTTTAAATCCATCAACCAATTTTTAAATTCATATTTTTTAAATAACGATGATAAAGTATTAATATTCGCCTGTTGTATTAACAATTGACAATTAGATATATTTAAAGGAACATCTGTTTTAATAGATGTTAGTTTATAAGAAAGAAATGCTACTTCTTTATTAATTTGTAATGTATTTTGTATTGTTTTAGCCCTACGTAAACTCAATTCACTGATTTTATCTAAATGATTATATAATACTTTTAGATTACCTATTTTATTTAACAATAGTTGCGCAGTTTTTTTGCCTACTCCAGGAACTCCAGGAATATTGTCAGAACGATCCCCTACCAATGCTAAATAATCAGCCATTAAAATTGGTGAAACTCCAAACTTTTTTTCTATTTCTTTAGGAGTGAAAATAATATTTGACATAGTATTAATGAGAGTTATTTGAGATGATACTATCTGTGCCATATCTTTATCTCCTGTGCTAATTAACACAGAATTACCTAATCGTGCGCAAGACATAGCTAATGTACCTATTACATCATCTGCTTCTACATCAGGCACCTTAAGCACTGGCAACCCCATTGCTTGTATAATCTCGTACAATGGATCGATTTGAATATATAAATCTTTAGGGATTTTAGCACGATTAGCTTTATATTTTTCAAACAAATTGTTACGAAATGTTTTTCCCATTGCGTCAAAAATCAATACCATGTGGGTAGGTTGATATCGCATCAACAGACTTTTTATCATATTGATTACTCCGTATATCACCCATACTGGTTTGCCATTACTAGTGGTTAATGGCGGAAATGCATGGTATGCACGATGTATATAACAAGAAGCATCCACTAAAATTATAGGATTGTTTACAATTGTACCCATAATGACATTTTAAATACGACTTAATCTTACAGAGAATATAAGAGAATGTTATTAGACACTTGTATAATTAAAACCCATGAGCTATACATTCCATTATAAACAACAAAATAATAAAATCAAATGAAGTTGGTTTATACAGCAAAGTAGCTGTGAATACACTATGACACACCTAGAATTATTCTTAACAAGAAAAACAAAAATTTATAAAGATAAAACATAATAATTATATAAATATATAATTATTATGTTTTATCTATGAGTAAACTTAACAACTCACAAAATTGTTTGATGTAAGCATTTACTGATGATATATCTAATTTTTCACTTTTTATCATGTACTTACCATTAATAAATATGGATGGAACACCTCTCAAACGAAAATTTATTGCTGCTTGTTCCTGATCTATAACTAAAGATTTTACTAATACACTATTCCAAGCAGCATCAAATTCTTCTGAATTGACACCAGATTTAATAAATATTTCACGAATATCTTCTATAGTGTGAATAGATTGTTGCTTCTGTATCGCTATAAATAATATAGGGCTGATTCTATTTTCTATTCCCAATGCTATTGCTACAGCCCAAGCATGTGTTAATTGTTTTCCTAAATTACCTAAAAAATTCACATGATATTTATAAAAATTTATATTTTTGGGTAATATTTGTTCTATATTATTAGAAATATGGTAAATTTGTTCGAATTGATAACAATGTGGGCAATAAAAAGAAAAAAATTCTAGCAATTGAGGTGCATTATGAATAGGTTTGTTTAATCGAATATATTGCCTTCCTTCAATAATTGCAGATGAAATGCTTTTACATGAAAATACTAAAGAAATTACTATCAAAATAAGATGTAATTTTTTCATACTCCCTCCCAATAACCACATCAACATTTATATAAGAATATAAATATTTTTTATTATAATAAAATACTCTTTTCATTTAGTAATATTTCAATTAATTTAATTGTTGATATTAGTTTTAATTATAATATGTATTATAATATGGTATACATATGAAATTCATGTAATCATTTATAAGATATAAAATTTATAATTATTGTATCAAGTCGGTGTGATAATGAATAAAAAATAATTTTTTAACTGACTAATATAATAGTCAGTTAAAAAATTATTTAAATAACATGCAAAAGCATCATAAAGTAACTCATTTTTACATTAAAACTATTCAATACATATACAGATGTTTTTAGTGAGTACATTAGATAAATACAAAATTGTTTTTAAAATGATTATCATTATTATTTATTAATTAATAATATGAGTGTCAGATTGTTATTAACAGAGAAGTTATATATATAGATCCCCGTTTTCAATATAAGCATAATGTATTCAGTGATTTCTTATATAGTGTTTGAGTTGCATTGTTTTTTATTGTAAAGTATGTCTAACTCATCCCAAATACTATCAATGTAATGTCGTATTGTGTCGTGCATTTTAATTGGAATACCCCATTCTCTTTCAGTTTCTCCAAACCATTTATTTGTTGCATCCATACCTATTTTAGACCCTAAACCAGAAACTGGACTAGAAAAATCAAGATAATCAATTGGAGTATTTTTCACTATTATGGTGTCCCGAGCTGGATCCATGCGCGTAGTTATCGCCCATACTACATCATTCCAATCTCGTGCATTAATATCGTCATCGCACACAATAATAAATTTAGTATACATAAATTGTTTCAGAAAAGACCATATTCCAAAAATTATACGTTTAGCATGTCCAATATATTGTTTTTTTATAGTCACAATAGCCAATCGATATGAACAGCCTTCAGGAGGTAAATAAAAATCTGTAATTTCTGGAAATTGCTTTTGTATAATAGGAATAAATACTTCGTTCATCGCCATTCCAAGAATTGCAGGCTCATCTGGCGGACGGCCAGTATATGTAGAATGATAAATTGGATTGCTTCTTTGGGTAATGTGAGTAATAGTACACACCGGAAATTGATCAGTAGTGTTATAATACCCTGTATGATCTCCAAAAGGACCCTCGATTGCCATTTTACCTCGCTCTAAATATCCTTCTAGTATAATTTCAGAATTAGCCGGAACATCTAAATCACATGAAATACATTTAATTACTTCAGTTCTACTACCTCTTAATAAACCAGAAAAAGCATATTCTGATAATGTATCAGGAATGGGGACTACTGCTCCTAGTAAAGTAGCTGGATCAGCGCCTAATGCTATACTAATTGGAAATCTTTTCTCTGAAGTATTCTTATGCCATTCCTGAAAATCCAACGCACCACCGCGATGAGACAACCATCTTATAATAACTTTATTTTTTGATACTACTTGTTGACGATAAATTCCAAGATTTTGTCGTTTGCTTTTTATACCTCGAGTTATTGTAATACCCCAAGTAATTACAGGAGATATATCTTGAGGCCAACAACGCATGATTGGCATTTGTGTAATATCTACATCTTTGTTGCACCAAATATTTTCTTGACATGGAGCTGTACTGACACGCTTAATAGGCATATTCAAAATGTTACGGAAATGAGGCATTTTAGAAAAAAAATCACGCATTCCTGTCGGAAGTTCAGGTTCTCTTAAAAATGCAAGTAATTTTCCAATATCACGTAATGATAAAATGCTTTCTTTTCCCATACCCAAAGCTATTCTATTAAGAGTACCAAATAAATTACAAAGAACAGGCATTGAAAATCCTTTAGGATTTTCAAAAAAAAGTGCTGGTCCACCAGATTTAATAGTACGATCAGCAATTTCTGTTATCTCCAAATCAGGATTAATAGGGAATGTAATTTTTTTCAAGTCTCCTTTTCGCTCTAAAATTTTAAGAAAATCACGCAAATCTTTGTATTTCATGGCCTTTTAACAAAAAATTTAAATGTTTTATGATCAATAATTTAATTGAATATCACTATCTCATGATAGAGATCATTTTATAAGCATTACATGTTATAATTAAGTATAATTTTGTAATTTATATTTACACAGTTATCATTGTAATATATTAAATATTTATTCAAACAATAAAATATTTCTTTGTATCGTTCAAACAATCTTTTATTAAAAACCAAATTAGATGGACAATAATAACATAATTATTATTACATAATACGTTTCCAACCTATTGTCCAAATAAAAATTCCAACTATAAATAAAAAAATAGAAAAAACTTTTAAATATTTATCCTCTATATACAAAAAAATACCGCTAATAACTAATGTTGCGCCGACACCGAATAAAAATAATGCTTGACTGTGGCTAGCACGCTGTGTTCTTAATTCTGTTATTAACATTTCTATTTTTTTTTGTAATATGCAAGAACGTTTAAATTCATTAGATAATAGAGTGGGTAATTCCGGCACCTTATCTATCCAATAAGGTATTTTGTCTTTTAAAGTACATATTGCTGTTGAAAATTTTAATTGATCTTGCATCCATTTTTCTAAAAAAGGTCTAGCAGATTTCCAAAGATTTAAATCAGGATACAATTGTCTAATAATTCCTTCAATATACAACAAAGTTTTCTGCAGCAAAATTAACTGAGGTTGTATTTCCATATTAAAATATCGTGCAGTATTAAATAGATACAGTAATATTTTGCTAAAAGGAATGTTTTCTAATGGTTGTTCGAAAATTGGTTCAAATACTGTTCTCATAGCACATTCAAAATCTTCAATGTTGGTATCCATAGGTATCCAACCCGAATCAAGATGCAATTCAGCTATTTTACGATAGTCACGATTGAAAAACGCAATAAAATTTGCTGCTAAATAGTATTTATCTTTTTTATTTAAGGACCCGACAATACCACAATCGATACTAATATATTTTGGATTTTCTGGGTGTTTATAGCTAATAAAGATATTACCAGGATGCATATCTCCATGAAAAAAACTATCTCGGAATACTTGCGTAAAAAATACTTCTATCCCACGTTCTGCTAATAATTTCATATTAGTTTTTTGTTTTTTTAATGAAACTATATCATACACGGGTATACCATAAATACGCTCCATCACCATAACGCTTTCACTACAAAAATCTACATATACTTTCGGTATGTATAATATTTTACTTTTTTTAAAATTTCTTCTTAACTGAATAGTATTGGCTGTTTCTTTCAGCAAATTAAGTTCATTAAAAAGAGTTTTTTCATATTCTGAAACAACTTCTGAAAATTTAAATTTCCGTCCTTCTGGTAGAAATTTATAAATCCAATTAGCTAATCTATACATTAAACATATATCTATTTTAATAATGGGTAAAAGACCTGGTCGAATAACTTTAATCACTACATCTTTGTTGTTTCTTTTTAATCTAGCAGAATGTACTTGTGAAATAGATGCAGATGCTAATGGTACTTCTTGAAAATCTTTAAACCATGTTTCTAATGAATTACCAATAGCACGTTCGATATACGTTTTAGCAATAATTCCATCAAAAGGCGCTACACGATCTTGCAGTATTGCTAATTGATCCGCAACAGAATCTGAAAAAATATCACGCCGAGTGGAAAGCATTTGACCAAATTTAATCCATATCGGGCCTAATTCTTGTAATGCTAAACGAAAGCGCTCCCCTAAAGTTAGTTGAGAATGCTTATTTAAAATACGTAAAAAAAATCTACTACCCATTCTTAATGGAAAAATTAATCGATGAGTGGGGACAAAATCACTTAATCCATAATTTAGTATGGTTTTAATTATGGAATAAAGTCGATATAACTCATCAACAAACATCAGATTTCCTATAATTCATTTAAATAGTTATGTAAATACCCGATTGTATATTTAAATAATGTATATTTCTATTAAATCACTTTAATTCAAATAGATTGCGAATGTATTCTTACGCATCGAGTATGACTAAATTTAAATATTTGTAATAAATATTCACTTCTTGTATAATAGGAAAATAGAAAACTTGAATTATATTATTTAATCCTTTTGATAGAACACAGTTGATTTAAATGCAGAAAATGTTAGTAATGTTAAACCAAACATTATCTAAACGTTTAATTAAATTGTATGTTAATTCTAAATTCCCGCTATCTTAAAACGAGCATATTTTGTGCACTGTTACAAACTCATTTATTCAAATAATAACAAGTACTATATGTGTATTTGTGTTTAATTTGTTTTATAAATACTTAAAAATATGTAACTGTTCTTTATCAAAAAATAAAATAAATCAAATATTGTAGTTTTATAGGCTCTAAATGAAATATTTTTTGTAAACATTTAATAATAAATATCAATAGCTTCCAGTGATAATGAACAAAAAAAGTTAGATGTTAATCTTAATAATTTGTTTAATATAAATATTTTTTGTTTTAGTATTTATATGCACAATGTAGTACAGCGATTCCACCAGTCATATTAAAATATTCAACGTTGTTGAATCCTGTTTGTAGAATCATATTCTTTACAGTTTCTTGATCTGGATGCATACGAATAGATTCTACAAGATAACGATAACTATTAGAATCTTGAGTTATACATTCACCAATTTTAGGTAAAATATGAAATGAATATAAATCATATATTGAATTCAATATTTTAAAAATAGGCACACCAAAATCCAAAATTAACAATTTTCCTCTAGGTTTTAGCACTCTATATATCGAAAACAATGATTGTTCCTTATTTGTAAAGTTACGTAATCCAAAAGCAACGGCAACACAATCAAAAGTATTCTCAGAAAAAGGTAAAGCTTCAGCGTCAGCTTGTACATATATAACATTATCTAATATACCTAAATTACGTAATTTCTTTTGACCCATACGTAGCATGGAGTCATTAATATCCACTAATACCACGATTCCTGTATTACCTACTAATCGGGAAAATTGAATGCTTAAATCTCCAGTACCTCCAGCCAGATCAAGTACACTACATCCGACATATGCTCCACTGTGATAAATCATGAATTTCTTCCACATTCTATGTATGCCGAATGACATTAAGTCATTCATTAAATCATACCTTGATGCTACAGTATGAAATATATTGGACACTAGCGATGCTTTCTTATCTTTATAAACATTTTGAAAACCGAAATGAGTCATGTCTTTATCATATTTGTTCTTCATACGTATTTATTATAGTGATGTTATCATTAGGTTTCCATTGATCAAAAAAACACTATTTTAACAAAATAGTATTATGGTTTCATTTTCATCGACATATATATTTGAAATATACTTTATCAAGAATTTGATAAAGCTTCGTGACATGTGTTTTGAGTACTATTATCTTCAAAATTAGATGAAGCAGAAGAAATATTTTTTTTATCACACAAGAACATAGAATTCACTGAAATTGCATTAGTAATAATCGGTTGTTTTATTTGTACCCCAAGTGCTCTAAAACTTTCTGCTTGACTTATAATGTTACCTTTTCCTTCGCAAAATTTATTTTTAGCCGCACTATAGATAACTTCTGCTTTATTCAAATAGAGACCAATTTTATTCAAGTCATCCATAAACAACCGTAGTTTGTCGTATAATCGTCCTGCTTTATCAGCGATTTTTTTAGCATGACAATTTTGATATTCATAACGCCACAAGTTGTTGATGGTGCGTAAAGCTACTAATAATGTTGTAGGGCTGATTAACATGATATTAGACTGCATAGCATCTGTTAATAATGATGATTCTTTTTGAATAGCTAACATAAAAGCTGATTCAATAGGAATAAACATTAAAATATAATCCAACGTATTTAATCCAAATAATTTTTGATAATCTTTTTTACTCAATGATTTTATATGAGCACGTAATGAATGAACATGATCAATCACAGCTAACCGTTGATCTTCTTCGTTATCACTATTGAAATAACGTTCATAAGCCACTAAAGATACTTTAGAATCAATAACTACATCTTTGCCATGGGGTAAATGTATAATTACGTCAGGTTGCAATCTATTGCCATCTATTTGTTTTATACTGACTTGTACATGAAATTCATGACCTTCACGCATACCAGAAGCCTCTAATGCGCGAGTTAAAATTATTTCTCCCCAACTGCCTTGTGTTTTATTATTTCCTTTTAATGCTTGTGTTAAATTAATAGTTTCTTGAGTAATTTTTGAGTTTAGTTGATGTAAGTTACGAATTTCGTATGTCAGAGTATGTCTCGTTTGTTCTTCTTTTTCAAAACTATTTTGTAGTTGATTTTTAAATCCTTCTAATTGTTCTCGTAATGGATATAACATTCTGTCAAGAGTTATTTTATTTTGCTTATCTACCTTATGCCCATTTTGTTCAAAAATACGATTTGCTAAATTTTCAAATTGCATAGTTAATCTATTTTCACTATCGATAAACAACTTCTGTTTTTCTTCTGTTGCTAATTTATATTCTTCTAAACGAATATTTAATTCCTGTAATTTTAATTCTTGATCATGATTTAAATTGAATTGTATATGTAATTGATTATTTAGTTGTTCGCATTTCTGATGATAATGATCTAGTAATTTTAAACGTTCTTCGGCGGTAGATAGTTTACCGTGTAGTTCATATACTATTTGTGATTTGGTCTGCAATTTTTGTTCAATATTATGACGTAAGGTAGATTCATTTTTTAAATTTTGTGTAGCTATGCATAAAGCGTGTTCATGAGCCGTATAGTTATTTTTATATTTTTTAATACAACGTTTTCCTATAATTTTAAAAAATATTGCAGATATTAAAAAACCCACGGACATGCTAATTGCATTACATAAATAAAACGGAGTAATTATCATATATTCTCTGCTATAAAATATATTTATAAATTAATGCTATAATAATTGCTTATTATGATCATAATACGGTTGCGTATAATGATTTAGGAATAAAGTACGCAAAACGTGTATCATGTTGGAAACAACAATATACTATTTAAGTAACATAATAATGTAAAATTATATTTTAGACTTGTATATTTCAATAAAGTAATATGTTTATAAAACTTTTATAAAACTGAGTATACTAGAATGAATCCCGAATACATTTACAGAATAATAATAATAATTTAATATTATTTTCACAACTATATAAGGGTATTATTTTCATTCAGAAGAATATGAGCGCCTTCTATTACAACTTTGATTGCCATATATTCAACATGATGTATTAAAGCAACATTTGGGCTTTCCTTTTGTGTGCGATTTACAATAATACCTGTGACTACTCCTGCTCGTAATCCCTGAGTCACACACATAGTCAATAGTGTTGCGGATTCCATTTCGTAACTCATCACTCCCATATTCTGCCATTCTTCCATAGAACCACGTAATTTTTGAATAATTCGCCCAGAATATGTATCCTGTCTTTCTTGCCCAGGATAAAATGTATCTGAAGATACAGTTATACCAAAATGTGATTTAACACCAATTTTTTTAGCTGCTTTAATTAAAGCCATAGTGCATGATAAATCTGCTACTGCCGGAAATTCTAATGGAGCGAAATGTTGACTGGCTCCATCACAGCGAACAGCAGCAGTAACAATCAATACGTCACCTGTGTTTACGTATTTTTGGATAGCTCCCGCAGTACCTACACGCAAGAATGTACGTATACCCAATTGAGATAATTCTTCCACCACAATAGAAGTAGACGGCCCACCTATACCTGTAGAACAAATAATTATTTTATTTTCATTAATTTTTGCAGACCAAGTAGTAAATTCTCGATAATTAGCAATATATTCTGGTTTGTCCATTAACAAAGCAATTTTTTTTACCCTACTAGGATCCCCTGGGAGAATAGCCAAAGTTGCACCCTGCAGATCCTCAACCTTTAAACCTAAATGAAATACATTATTAGTCATAATAGTCATAACACAAAAACTTTATCTAATACTCTAGGAATCATTATAGACCCGTTTTATAACTAAAATTAGTTGAAAAGTTTTTTCAAAATTCTTTATTTTTATAAATGAAATAATAATAAATTTTTTAATTATTCAATAACCATCCTTACATAACTAATTTATAAGCAACTTATAATGCAATAATACCAATTATTGTAAATGACATTGATCATATCAAATACTACACAATTAATCAACTAAATTATTTAGCCATATTTATGATAAATAAAACTGCTTGCGTAATAATTTAACCGCGGATACCATATTATTTAATGATTCTCTAGTTTCAGACCATGACCTTGTTTTTAACCCGCAATCAGGATTGATCCATAAACGTTGTTTTGGAATATATTTTAATAACTGATTAATTTTTTCGATAAAATCATCTTGAGTTGGTTCATTTGGAGAATGAATATCATATATTCCTGGGCCAATTTCATTTAAATTCCCTATTAAACGTTGTATAGATTTTAACATTTTTTCATCTGATCTAGATGCTTCTATACTGATTACATCGGCATCTAATGCTAAAATAGCATGAATAACATCATTAAATTCAGAATAACACATATGAGTATGAATTTGAGTATCATCTTTCACTGATGAAACAGTCATTTTAAAGACATTAACTGCCCATTCTAAATACTGTTTTTGATCAGAAGATTTTAAAGGCAATCCTTCTCGTAAAGCCGGCTCATCAACTTGTATTATTCCAATACCAGATTTTTCTAAATCTATCACTTCATCACGTATTGATAATGCTAATTGTAATGCTATTGTTTTGCGTTGTATATCTTCGCGCGGGAATGACCAAGACATGATAGTTATAGGTCCCGTTAATATACCTTTTACCGGTTTATTAGTTAATGACTGAGCATAATTTATCCATTCTGTAGTAATGGGTTGTGAGCGACTAATATCTCCAATAATTACTGGAGGTTTTACACAACGAGAACCATAGCTTTGTACCCATCCATTCTGAGTAAATATAAATCCGTTTAAATTTTCCCCAAAATATTCTACCATATCATTTCGTTCCGGTTCTCCATGTACTAAAACGTCTAAATCTAATTTTTCTTGTTCTGTAATAATCTGTTTAATGTAACTCTTAATACCAACGCAATAATCTTCTTTACTGATTTGGTTATTTCTAAAGTTTGATCGAAGTTTACGAATGTCTTCAGTTTGAGGAAATGAACCAATAGTAGTGGTTGGTAGCAATGGCAAATTAAGCTTTTTGTGTTGCAATGTAACCCGTGTTTCATATGGAGCGGATCGATAATGCGAAATTTTGTCGATGTGTCCGAGACGCGTTTTAACACGTATATCATGAACTGTCCTGGAATAAGATCTTAAACTGTTAGAAACGTAATATTCACTGAGTACGTCTTCATATGTCGAGTCATTTGTGTTTTTAGTATTTAATGCAGCGCATAAAACTTTTATTTCATAACATTTTTGAATCGCAAAAGCAAACCATTCTTTAGTGTGTTTGTCCAATTTTGTTTCCATATTTAAATCAATAGGAGTATGCAATAAGGAACAAGACGAACCTATCCATAATTTACGCTCGTCTACTAAGGGATATAGTTTTTGAAACCAACTATGTAAATTAGTTTTCCACACATTACGTCCGTTAATCACTCCTGCCGATAATATCCAATTCTTTGGTAGTCGGGCATGCAGCAAAGGTATATTATCAGAGCTAGAAACTAAATCGACGTGTAAGCCATCTACTTGCAGTTGTGAAATGACATCTAATTGATGATAGATACCATCGAAATAAGTAGTCAATAACAATTTAACTATGCCATGCAGTTGTTCATACGCACTCAAATATGCTTTTATCCATTGCAATGGTAGCTCCAAAACTAGTATAGGTTCATCAATTTGCACCCAATCGATATTTTTTGATGACAAAATATTTAATATTTCTTGATATACTAATAATAAAGCAGGCAATAATGATAGTCGATCAAATTTTTTTCCTTTCACCTTTCCTAACCAAAGATAACTAAGCGGGCCAAGTAATATTGGTTTCACATTATATTTCAGGGACAGAGCTTCATCTATTTCATCAAATAATTGAGTCCAATTTAATTTAAATTCTTGATTGTGAACAAATTCGGGTACTATATAATGATAATTGGTATTAAACCATTTTTTCATTTCTGAGGGTGGTATTGGTATATCATTTAAAGAATAACCTCGGCTTATTCTAAACAATGTATTTAAATTAATATTTTCCTGATAAATACGATGTCTATCTGGAATATTATTAAACATCAAGCTAGCAGTTAAAACATGATCATACCATGCGAAATCACCTACTGGGATCCAATCCATACCAGAATCTTTCTGTTGTTTCCAATGACGTATACGTAATACACGACCTATTTCTAATAATTTATCTTCTTCTATTTTTCCGTCCCAATAATGCTCTAGAGCATACTTTAGTTCTCTATGTAAGCCAATACGAGGAAATCCTAATGTATGCCCGACAATTGTCATAATTTACTCCATGAGTTATTTTGGTTATATGAAGTATTTAAAAAAATTTAGATAAAAAATGTTTTTTTAAAAAATAAAAGCACTGTAGTTATTAACAAATCAATCCGGATGCTTCAAAACAAACTTTAAAAATTAAACGCTGTAACCATATATTTATATATAACTATTGGCATAAACAAAAACATATAGCATCAATAATTTATAGTTTATGCAAACTAATATAAAATTACTACACTTGCCTGCAGTTAAATGAACTAAATTATAAATATATATGGCTTTAACAGGTTATATTAATTTTTAATAAGTAAAACGCATAAAAAAATTTAATTACTTTGTATTATTAATCTCATTTTTTTCATAGCATTCTTTTCTAATTGACGTACCCTTTCAGCAGAAACACCGTATTGATTAGCCAATTCTTGCAGTGTACTTTTATTATCTACATTGAGCCATCGTGCGCGAATAATATGTTGACTACGTTTATCCAGAGTATTTATAGCCGTATTTAATTTATCGCTAACCTGATCAATCCATTCGTCTTCTTCATTGGGAATAGCAGCTTTATCCTGTAAGTATAACATAGGTGCTATTAATATTCCTCGGTTATCCTCATCTGAAGATTGTTCAAAAGTCATATCTTGCGCTGACATACGAGATTCCATTTCACGAACATCTTTACTAGTTACATTTAATGCTTTTGCAACTATTTCTATCTCTCCTGCATTAAACCAACCCAAATGTTGTTTAGCTTTTCGTAAGTTAAAAAACAGTTTACGTTGTGCTTTAGTAGTAGCTATTTTTACAATACGCCAGTTTTTTAGAACATATTCATGAATCTCTGATTTAATCCAATGCACAGCAAATGATACTAAACGAACATCTAATTCTGGATTAAATCGCCGTACAGCTTTCATCAAACCAATATTACCCTCTTGTATTAAATCGGCTTGTGGTAATCCATAACCAGAATAATTGCGAGAAACGTGAACAACAAATCTTAGATGTGATACAATAAGTTTTTTTGCAGCTCTTAAATCTCCATGATAGTATAATCGTTCAGCTAATGCTCGTTCTTCTTCTGCTGTTAACATAGTATAAGCATTAGCCGCTCTTATATAAGCCTCCAAGTTTCCTTGAGGGACTAAAGTTATACTTTTTTGTATATATTTAGGCATTTATTCTCCTAAATCAATCATATGTACGCATATAATTATTTAAACCATTATTGTACTGTATATAAATAATCCTGGGAAACCATATGTAGGTAATTTTATATCTATAGTAATAGATAGCATCATTTACATAACATGATATATGCATATAATACATATTATGCCGCTGATTTTCTAATAATTTAACGGAATTAGAATACCATAAAGTTACTTATTATAATTAAATTGACTACGCTTAATAACACCAAATGGCTTATGCTTATATACAATAATTTTAACACAAATCTGAATTCAAAAAATTAACATTTGATAACACGTAGATCATATAGAAGACAGAAATTTTTAACATATATACTACTACTACTACAATGCATCTGTCTAATTATTTTGTTTGCGATTGCATTATTAATTTTATTTTCAATTAATATTCTGTACACTTAGAATCAAATCGCTTTGTTACGAACACCTCGCAAGCATCATAAACGCTAATAACATTGTTTACAATAATTATTTATAAAAACATTTTCCTCATGATTTAGGTTAATGGCCTTTAGGTAAATATTTATATAAGTTATAAGTGGTATGTTGTGTTTATTAAGTTTATTATTTAAAAATAGCTTCAATAAAATTGTGTGATTTAAATGGTTGTAAATCATCAATATTTTGTCCTATTCCAACATATCGTATTGGGATTAAAAAATGATCAGCAATAGATAAAAGCGCTCCTCCTTTGGCACTACCATCTAATTTGGTCATAATTATTCCTGTAATTTTAATTGCCTCATTGAATATACGTACTTGATTTATAGAATTTTGCCCAATATTAGCGTCGAGAACCAACATGGTTTCATGAGGTGCTTCCGCGTCAATTTTTTTTATTACTTTAATAATTTTTTTTAATTCTTCCATTGCATATATTTTGTTTTGTAATCTCCCTGCAGTGTCTATAATGAGTAGGTCAACAGATTTGATTTTAGCTATTCTAATAGCATCAAAAACTATTGAAGCAGAATCAGAAGTAGAGTGTTTTGTGATTACTGCGACGCAACCACTACGTTTGCCTAAGATTTTTAACTGATCTATTGCTGCTGCTCTGCAAGTATCTCCTGCTGCTAACATTACACTTTTATTCTCTAATCGGTAATAATGTGCTAATTTTCCAATAGTAGTAGTTTTGCCAACACCATTGACTCCCGTCATCAATATAACGAATGGTTTTTTTTCTTGTACAAATAATGGCTTATCGATAGGTATAACTATTTTTAACATTTCATTACGTAAAGCATCATGAAAAGATTTTTCGTCACAAGTAATGTTAAGGTTAATGTAATGTCTCAAATTGTTAATAATTTTTTGAGTAGTTTGTATACTTATATCTGCTACTAATAATTGATTCTTAATTTTATCTAACACATTAGAGTCAAGACTTTTAGCGCGTATTAACTCCATTATGTTATCGCCTATTTTTTTGCGAGTATTCGATAAACTTTGTTTTAGTTTGTTAAACAAATTATATGCACAATTCATGTGTACTACCTCGATAATCACTATTAATATATGAATATTATTTTTTTATTTTTGTATTCTTTACAAAATAATTTATCAATTAATGTTAATAAACATGTTTGATCTGTATCCCTTCAGAAAGACATAAAATAACTAATATAACACTACACTAATTACATAATACGAATATGGTTAATCAAAAGTATAACAAGAAATGAATGGGTTGTGAATATATGAAATATAAGATAATAATGTAGTTATAATTATAACTACAGCTTCGGATACAATTGTAATTTTTTTAATAAATATAGAATATCTATAGTTTAGATATAAGTCATCAGGAATACAATAAGATAAAACAAGTTAACATTGTTGTGTTGATAGTAACAACGCTTTCACGTTAAAAATAAAAAATCTTTTGTAAGTTACTATTTTAGAATACAGAATATAGTAGATATATGCAAAACAAACTTCATTTAAGCGCATTTAGAAAAATCAAGATTATTGGAGGTAAATGGAAAGGACGAAACATACCAGTTACTCAATATGCTAAGATACGCCCAACCACTAATCGTATACGTGAAATGCTATTCAGTTGGCTTAGTCCTATTATTTATAACGCAGTATGTTTAGATTGTTTTGCTGGAAGCGGTGCATTAGGTTTAGAATCATTATCTAGAGGTGCTAACAAAGTAACTTTTTTAGATAATAATCGTATTTGTATTGCAGCACTAAAGACCATCATCAAGTCTTTTTCGGAATATAATAGTGAGATAATATGCACTGATTGTCGTTCTTGGTTGCGTCAATCGAAGACGAGCAGGAGTATGACTTATAATATAATCTTTCTTGATCCGCCTTTTCAAGATAATATTGTACCTGAGATTATTATTTTATTAGAACAGTATAATCTATTTAAAGAAGAATCATGGATTTATATAGAAACCTCAAAAAATAAAAATGTTCTTAATATTAATACAATTCCTAGTCATTGGTTCTTGTATCGAAAAAAAACTACTCGAAGTATCGAATGTTATCTTTTTACAAGAAAATCAAAGAATTTATGAATAAATACTAATTAATACAAATTATTAAACATCTCACTGTAATCAGACATGGCTTTTATAATTTAAACATAATATTAACTGCACCAAGATTTGTAACAATTTATTAAACCACGAGTTGAACTGTCATGATTTTTAGAAATAAAGTTTTTATATTTTAACTCTGGTAAAATATTATCAGCCAATTGTTTTCCTAATTCTACTCCCCATTGATCAAAAGTATAAATATTCAAGATGACACCTTGTGTAAATATTTTATGTTCATATAAGGCAATTAAAGTACCTAAAGTATAAGGAGTAATTTTTTTTACTAAAATGGAATTACTGGGATGGTTTCCTTTGCATAATTTAAAAGGAATTACATCTTGCACATGTTCATAATTTTTTTTAGATTTTTTAAATTCTTGTATTAATGTTTCATATGTGTTGCCAAAAGCTAGCGCTTTAGTTTGAGCAAAAAAATTCGATATTAATTTTTCATGATGATCATATATAGGATTGTGGCTTATTGCTGGTACTATAAAATCACACGGAACCATTTTAGTGCCTTGATGAAGTAATTGATAAAACGAATGTTGTCCATTAGTTCCAGGTTCTCCCCATATAATAGGGCCAGTTTGATAGGTAATGGGATGCCCATTACGATCTACACATTTCCCATTAGATTCCATATTTACTTGCTGCAAATATGCTGTAAAACGGTGCATATATTGATCATAAGGAAAAATCGCTTCAGTTTCTACTTGAAAAAAATTATTATACCAAATACCAATAAGCGCTAAAATTACTGGTATGTTTTTATCTAAAGGTGTATAACGAAAATGCATGTCCATATCGTGGGCTCCAGTTAACAACAATTCAAAATTATTAACTCCCAATGATAACATTATAGGTAAACCGATCGATGACCATAATGAATAACGACCACCTACCCAATCCCACAACTTAAACATATTTTTTGATGGGTCAATACCAAATTTAAGCACCTCTGTCGTATTTGTAGATAACGCTATAAAATGCTTTGATATATGTTGTTTATTAGAGGTAGCTTTACAAAACCAACTACGCGCGCTGAGTGCGTTAGTCATAGTTTCTTGAGTGGTAAAAGTTTTTGACGCTATTATAAATAACGTATTTTCTGGATTTAAATTTTTTAATGTTTCAACAATATGAGTGCCATCTATATTAGAAACAAAATGCATATTCAAATGATTTTTATATGGTTTTAATGCTTCAGTAACCATATAAGGACCAAGATTAGAACCTCCAATGCCTATATTAACAATATCTGTAATTGTTTTCTCTGTATAGCCTGTCCAACTACCTTGAATAATACTACTACAAAATTGTTTCATTTTCTTTAATACTGCATTTATTTGTGGCATTACGTCCAATCCATCTACTAAAATTGGCATATTTTTTACATTTCTTAAAGCTATATGTAATACAGCACGATTTTCACTACGATTAATTTTTGCACCACGGAACATATCTGAAATAGCTCCCATCAAATCACATTCTATGGCTAAAGATATCAGTTTAATGATGGTATCGTTTATAATTAAGTTTTTTGAGTAATCCACTAAAATTTCATTATTAAATGTTTTAGAGAAGTGGGCAAATCTACATTTATCTTGATTGAACAAATCAATAATTGATACGTCCTTCATATCACAAAAATGTTGTTTTAGATGCTTCCAAGCTTGTGTACGGCTAGGATTGATATTTTTCATAATTCATTTTTTATGCTCTATCATAAAAGAAAGTGAACAGGAGTTAAATTCCAAAACCAACGACTCATCAGTTGAATGTAATTTATTAATAATATATATATATAAAATCACTGCATTATATTTTAAACATGCATGGATATAAATATAAATTTATGAACACAATACTAAACATACCGAACAATTTTTTATTTTTCATAACAATATTATATACATTAACCGTATTTATTTAAATTAAAATTATTATCTAAATGTAAATACATACTTTGCATGAAATACATATTCTGATTATTAGTTAAATTAAAAAATAAAAAATATGTATATTGAATTCATGCGCAATAAAGACGAAAACCAAAATTGTAGTTTTAAGTGCACATAATAAATCATACTATTTATTTATCCGATTCTATTTAAACAAAAAAAATAATGTTTCATGACATTTGATATACATAATGATTTAACCAATTAGAGAACAATAGATACGCATGACTTCTCCAACTTATTTTGGGAATTAGATTAGGGTTATCTTGGGGGAAATAATGATCCGGTAACATCGGACTTAATCCTAATTTTAAATCTCTATAATACTCTTGAGATAATGTCAGGGCATCATATTCTGGATGTCCAGTTATAAATACTAAACGTTTATCTTGACTAATAAGTAAATATGCACCTGCTTCATCAGATTCTGCTAAAACTTCTAAATCCGTATTCTGATAAATTAAATCCTTAGGAAAATCTGAATAACGAGAATGAGGTGCTGCAAAGATTTCATCAAACCCTTTCGTTAAGAGCACATGAGAATGAATAGTATTATGTTGATAAATTCCTACCAATTTATTTTTTCGGATAAATTTAGGAAGATTATATAATACTTTTAAAGCCGCCTGTACCGCCCAACAAACAAATAATATAGAAGTAATATGTTCTTTTGCCCATAAAAATAATTGCTTAATTTGAGGCCAAAAGGTTATATCTACGAAATCAATTAATCCCAGAGGAGCTCCGGTTACAATCAAACCATCGAAATTTTGATGTTGAATATCTGAAAAATTACAATAAAAATTATTTAAATGTTCAACGGGTGTATTTTTAGGAATATGATCATCTATACGCAATAATTGAATATCAATTTGTAAAGGAGAATTTGATAATAAACGCAATAACTGATTTTCTGTTTCAATTTTTTTTGGCATTAAATTAAGAATTAATATTTTTAAAGAACGATGTTCTTTAAAAGTATCTCGTGATTTTTGCAAGACAAAAATATCTTCGTTCTGCAAAAACTTTACCGCAGGCAATTCGTCTAATACCCGAACTGGCATAATGTCGTAACCTTGATCTATATACGTATGAACTAAATTTATTTAATTTCAGATTATCTATTTTACCTATGCACATATTACAAACTTCCCATGAATCATCATAAAGATAAAATAATAATTAACAAAAATTTTATAAACACATACTAATAAAATACAAAAATAAAATCCGGTTAAAAATTACTGATACAGTTGTTATTATACATCTAATTATATAGATAATAATACATGATTCATAACATTCCATCATACGGCTCACATATACAAAACCAATAACATACAAATCTTATTAAGTTTATTCATGTGACCAAGATTCCATGGCTATGCTTTTTTTTCTACGAATATACTATAATAATTACCACTAATATTATAGGCCTGAGTGGAATTGAACCACCGTCCTCACCCTTATCAGGGGTGCGCTCTAACCAACTGAGCTACAAGCCTAATATATGTATATGATTTAAATAATTAAACTTATCTTCTTTCATAATCTTTTAAATACAGTATTATAATATGCGTACTACAGCTGTAATCGTTAAACTATACTTACTCATTTAACTAAAGAGCGAGCGTGTGTAAAAAGCATGCGCTCGCTTTACATAATATAATACGAATTACCTTTTTTCACGATAACATGATTTGAAATGCTATTTCAAGTTCTTCTGTAAGTCTAATCACTAAAGAAAACATCAATAGACAACAATAACCTCAATTTTTCATTTTTTGAATTTTATCACTATTTCAACATTTTAATAACAAAAATAGATTAAATATTTACTATTGAATTTCTCAATTGTTTTGATATATTTATTAGAATGTCCGGTGGGCGGGTGAAAAAGAAAATAAGATAACCTCCCCCCCCCTCCAAATATGTTGTAGTCTATGTGTTGCGAGAGGGAGGAGAGAGAAAGAAGGGTTTGTGCTTTTTTGACGAAGGAAGGGACAGGTTGTAGGTTGCTGCCTAGTTCTGGCTCTTGTGCTTGCGGTTAATGAATTTGTTGTTGGAAAGAAAAAATTGCCATGTTATTGACATCTTTGCTTCTTCGTTTCCTCTGGAAGTTGTTGTTTGCTTATGCTGAGGTTATACT